>JANJXG010000060.1 GCA_024709145.1 Bacteroidales bacterium
CCTTCAGCTCCTGCAACGACCACCAACATTTCTTCCGGACTCAGGTATTTTTGAGCCAGGGCAAGCAACTCGCTGCTGTTTACTGCGTTGATGGCTTCCAGGCTTTGACTGAAGTATTTTAAGCCGGTATTGTGCTCAATAGTAACACGATACTTATCAGCCTGATTGTAAACACCATCAAGAGATCTAAGATAAGTTCCTGTCAGATAATTTTTCACAAGCTGAAGTTCAGTTTCTTTAACTTTTTCTTGTTGTAATTTTACTAATTCTTTTTTTATCTCTTTGATGGTTGATTGGGTAAACTTTGTTCCAACTTCGGTAGCGATTGTTAACCCTGTCGCCTTGCGCATGGGTGAAACCATCGAGTGAATGCCATAAGTATAGCCCTTCTCCTCCCTGATATTGGCCATCAACCTTGAACCAAAATAACCCCCAAGTATGGTGTTCAGCAACAGAAATCCGGGGTAATCGGGATGAGAGCGTTCCATAACAGGACGTCCCATCATGACAGTTGATTGCAAAGCGCCACCTTTGGATTGAAAAAAGTAATCGGGCGAAAAGGAAGTCTTTTGATCAAAATCTGCTGCAATTTCCTTACTTTCCCAGCATGGACCAAAAAGTGATTCCAGCATCGGCAAAATCTTTTCACCCACAGGTCCGCTGATTAACATTTTCGAGGTTGCCGGATTGCAGTTTTTTTGATGAAAATGATGTAAGTCTTTGGTATTAAGATGATCAAAATCAGATAATTGAGCTACTTTACCATAAGGTGTTTGTTCGCCATAGAGTTTTGCGGTAAAAATTCGGTTGGCCAAATGTTTAGTCTTTTCACTACTGATCAAAAAATCCTGCTTCTGCCGCTGCATGTAAAGATCAAAATGCTTTTTGTCAAAAACAGGTTTTTTCACCATGTCGCTAACCAATGGCAACAACGCCTTCAACGATTTTGACAAAGAATACAATGAAAGAAATCCATAATCTTTGGTCGTTTGAAGGTCAAGATAAGCGCCATGATAGTCAACTTTGGAATGAACGGCAGCTGCTTTGTATTTTTCACTGCCTTCCTTGAGGAGACGGTTGGCAGCTCCGGCCACAAGTGCCTTCTCCTGACAGGCACTACCTGTTTTAAACATCAGATCAAAGCGAACAGCCTCCTGGCTTTTGTCTTCAAACAGGAAAACCTCGAGACCATTGGAGAACGAATACCTTCCGGGTTCTTTCAGTTTAAGTGTGGACCGGTTGTTTACTTTGGGAGCTATCTTACGCTGAATGTTTTTTATGCTATTCATTGTCTTTGAGGTAAAAGAGTGTACTGCAGTTGTTTGGAATCAGAATCCTGTTGGCGACCTCTACAATGCCGGCTGAACTTATCTTGCGATAATTTTTGATGGCAGTATTCACGAGTTTTGTATCCCCAAGGTAGGTGTAATATGCCAGGTTCATTGCTTTGCTTAGCACGGTGATATCGGAGAAAACCTGACCTGAAACGATCCTGTTTTTTACTTTTCTAAGTTCAGTTTCCGACGGCGGTCGTGACTTAAATGCTGTTATTACCGTTTCGATTGCTGCATCAGCGTGTTGAGGATCAATGCCTTCTTTTATTTTGCCATGGATAACCAGTAAGCCCGGATCATGATCTCCTGTGATAAAGGCAGAAATTTCGGTGAAAAGACCTTGTCTGATCACAAGTTCTTTATGCAAACGCGAAGATTGTCCGGTCCCAAGCAAGTCAGATATCAGATCGCATGCTTCGTAGTCTGGCTCCATTTTGCCACACATGCGCCAGGCTTTATAAATAGCGTTGGCCGGTACAGCCCGCCTCACTATGAGCCTCCTTTCCTCTTGCTGTGGTGGTTCAACAGTAAGGGATCTGATGTTTTCCGGACCTTTGGGAATAGGGGCAAACCATTTCACAGCCAGCGACCTAATCTCACTTATCTTTACATCACCTGCAATGGCAACAATGGCATTGTTGGGGTTGTAAAAACGGGCGTAAAATTCTTTTACATCGTCCAATTCAGCTTGTTCAATGTGTGCGATTTCTTTGCCTATCGTATTCCACTGATAGGGGTGATGATGATAGACGAGTGGCTTTAGCAAAAGCCACACATCACCATAGGGTTGATTCAGGTAGTTCTGTCTGAACTCTTCGGTGACGACTTGCCGCTGTACTTCCAGACTTTTAGGAGAAAATGCCAGATTAAGCATTCGATCCGATTCAAGCCAAAAGGCTGTTTCGAGGTTGTCTTTTGGCAGTGTCAGGTAATAATTCGTATAGTCGCTGTTGGTAAAGGCATTGTTCTCTCCACCTGCGATTTGCAAGGGTTCGTCATATTTCGGAATGTTCGCCGAGCCTCCAAACATCAGGTGTTCAAAAAGATGGGCAAATCCTGTTTTGTCAGGATGTTCATCCCGTGCACCCACATCATATAAAATGTTCATGGCTACGATTGGGGTTGAGGAATCCTGGTGAACGACAAACCTCAGGCCGTTTTCCAGGGTGAAGGTCTTAAACTTGATCATAGATTGTGATAAGCTGCAAAAGTAGTTATTTCGACTCAATGTGACGACCCCTAAAGCTGAGCCTGATTTTTGGGCAGATGCCTTTCCTATTCGTCGATTTTTCGATTTGAGATGGCTATTTTTAGCTAACTTTGCCGCAATAAATTACTTTTGATGAAATGTAAATTCCTCATTTATGGAAAGAGATGAAAAGATTTTTGACTTGATACGTCAGGAGAAAGAACGGCAAATGCATGGCATTGAATTGATTGCCTCTGAAAACTTTGTAAGTGATCAGGTTCTTGAGGCCATGGGTTCGGTTTTGACAAATAAATATGCCGAAGGCTATCCGGGCAAAAGGTATTATGGTGGTTGCGAAGTGGTTGATCAAACCGAACAGCTTGCCATCGACAGGGCCTGTGAGCTTTTCGATGCTGAATATGCCAACGTTCAACCTCACTCAGGTGCTCAGGCAAATATGGCTGTGTTTCTTACCTGTTTGCAGCCCGGTGACACTTTTATGGGCCTCGACCTATCACACGGTGGTCACCTTTCTCACGGATCACCGGTTAACAGTTCCGGAATTCTTTATCGCCCTGTAGCTTATGGTGTTGACGAAGAAACAGGATTGATAAATTATGAGAAAATGGAAGAACTGGCCATGAAGGAAAAACCAAAAATGATCATTGCCGGTGCATCTGCCTACTCCAGAGATTGGGATTATGAACGCATGCGCGACATTGCGGATGCGGTAGGTGCAATTCTGATGGCCGATATTTCACATCCCAGTGGATTAATTGCCAAAGGATTGCTTAACGATCCAATTGAGTTTTGCCACATTGTTACCACCACAACCCACAAAACCCTTCGTGGTCCGCGTGGAGGTCTTATCCTGATGGGTGAAGATTTTGAAAACCCATGGGGTCTGGCTACTCCAAAGGGAGAAATTAAAATGATGTCAGCACTGCTGAATTCAGCCGTTTTTCCGGGAATCCAGGGGGGGCCACTCGAACATGTAATTGCCAGCAAAGCTGTGGCTTTTGGTGAGGCCTTGACTGATGGCTATTTCAAATATATGCTACAGGTAAAACAAAATGCTGAAGTAATGGCTGCTGCCTTCATCAAAAGGGGTTATCATGTGATTTCCGGTGGAACAGATAACCATCTGATGCTTATCGATCTAAGAAGTAAATTTCCTCAATTGACGGGCAAGGTTGTCGAAAATACATTGGTAAAGGCCGACATTACCATCAATAAAAATATGGTTCCGTTCGACAGCCGTTCTCCTTTCCAAACCTCTGGATTGCGTGTTGGGACACCTGCCATAACCACACGCGGACTTAAAGAAAAACACATGGAACCCATTGTTGATTTAATCGATGAAGTGATCAGTAATGTTGACAACGAAACTGTTATTAACGAGGTAAAAGTAAAAGTCAACAAATTGATGGGTGATTTTCCACTTTTCGCCTGGTAAAAAGTGCTTTCCAAAATGTTAATCAGAGCCAAAAAAGCCGTTCAAATGATCGAACGGCTTTTTTAATGGGTGCTGCTGCTAGGGCTGTTGTGGAGAACAGTATTTTCTTATTACGACATAAGCCTCCTCGATGCCATTCTCACCGGCTTTTGATAAATCGCTGCAGGCCAGTTGATTTTCTCCAAGAAAAAGCAATATCAGGGCGCGGTTATAATAGCCTTCTCCAAAGGATGGCTCCAGGGCAATGGCTTCGGAATAAGCATCGATGGCCGGATGAAAAACACCTGACTGCAACAAAAGGTTTCCGTGGTTGTAATGGGCAAATGGTTGCTTTGGATTCTTTTCAATCGACTGTCTGATTGCTTCAAAGGCCTGGTTTAAATTCATGTTCACAGAATTTGTTCTGCTGTTCTGCTCCTTGCCCGGACCACCCTGGCTGATTGTGACAGAACGTACATATTGCTCCTCGAGCAGCCTGTTTTCCTCAATGGCATAAAGTACTGCAGCTTCATTGACCTTGGCAGCGCAGCCAATGGCATCAGCCAGAGGTATCGATTTGAAAAAACCGTATGCCCTGCTGTGGTTATCCCGTGTTAGCTCTAAAACTCCTTGTGTCAATTGTTGGTATTCATAAGGCAGTTTTTGCATGACTTCGGCTTTGCTTTCCGAGATCGTTTGAAAGTCAATGATATCCAATGGCTCACATTGCCAAACAATTTGTAATCCATCTGGCAGAACACCGTTTACCAAACCGGTCATCAGGTCGGAGTATTGGTTTTTCTTGCTTTTGATGGCAGGAGATTTTTCTGGTTGGAAAGCCAGAACCATCATGCCAAATGGTTTAATGTCAATTGATCTAAACTGTGGTCGTTGATTTGCCAAATTACCACTGACGAAATCTGCCTCCAATGCAATAATTTTTTTAAAATAGCCGGAATCGGCATATTTAGTTAACAGTTGTTCGGGGTCTTCGCCGCGTTGTGTGAGCCCTTCTACAATCGCCATGGCGTTTTGATGGTCGGAGTCGGCACCTTTACGGTCATTCATTTTTTGCCTCACAAGAGAACGATTAATGATTGCACCAACAAAACCCGGAAACAATTCGATGGCTTTCGAAAAGTTTTGTTCTGCTTCACGGTATTGTTCCAATTCAAATTCGATTACTCCAAGGTTGAAATAAGAATAAATATTACTAGGATTTATTAGAATAACTTCTTTGTAAAGTGCTTGAGCTTCAGGTAATTCTTTTCGAATAGCGTGAAGAAGTGCCCTGTTGTAATAGGTAAGGGCATTTCTTGGTTCAAGGATATTTACCTGTTCAAAATCCTTTAAAGCCGTAATTGTATCGCCTTGTTGCAGATATATATGAGCTCTTTGGAAATAAATCGCCGGGTTGTGTTTGTCAAGTTTTAATGCTTGTCCCAGATCTTCAAGGGCACCCGAAAAGTCATTTAACTCTGATTTTAAAATTCCCCTTTTAACCCATGCTTCAACATCAAAATGATCGTGAAATACTGCTTTGTTCAAATCATGAAGAGCCTCCTCATTTTGATTGAGCATCCGCTTTGCAATGCCCCGGTTGAGCCATGCACTGGAGTATTTGGGATAAATCAGCAATGCCATGTCATAATTCCTGATCGCAGCATCAAAATTGTTGAGGTGCATATCGGTTGCGCCGGCAGCCACATACAAATCAGCATTGTATGGATCGATTTCAAGGGCCTTGCTGAAATCAGCTTTTGCATCATAGTAGTTCGAAAGTCTGTCATTGACAATGCCTCTGTAGTGATAGGCCCGGGCGTACAATGGGTGTAGCCGTATGGTTTCGGAGAAATCGATCAGCGAACCTGCATAATCATTAAGGTTAAACTTTGCAATACCCCTGAAAAACCATGCCTCGAATTGTTCTGGTTTTGCCTGAATAGCTATGTTAAAATTCCTGATCGCTTCAGTATTCCTGTCTTCGGATAGTTCGATCCGTCCTGCATTAACAAAATACCGGTAATTGACCTGCGATTGGAGGTTTATTACCAATATCAGAAAGAACAGCACAGCCGACAGGTGTTTTTTCATGTGAAGTTGATTAAAGGGGTTGCTTCGTTTTCTCAAGTAGATGTATCCTACTCATTTCCATTTCCTTATCAACTGCTTTACACATATCGTAAACAGTTAGCAAAGCAACATTAACGGCAGTTAAAGCCTCCATTTCAACCCCGGTGTTTCCATTGCATTTCACCATTGCAGTTATCAAAACCCCATCATGTTGCAGGTTGGCTTTGACCGAAATCATATTTAGCTGAAGTGGGTGGCAGAGCGGGATTAGATTGGCTGTGTGCTTGGCAGCCTGAATGCCTGCTATTTCAGCTACTGTTAGTACGTCTCCCTTTTTGATTTCATTTTCTTTGATAAGTGCACAAGTTGATTCCTGAAGCCTGATGAAACCTTCAGCTTTAGCATAACGCTGAACCGGCGGTTTGGAGCTTACATCCACCATGATGGCATTTCCTTTATCATCGGTATGGGTGAGTTTCGACATGATTTTTTTTTGCCTGCAAATGTAGTTTCTATCAGCTTTCGGTTGTTGAATTAGGCATAATTTGACATTTTTTAAACTTCATTGTACTTGATTTGATACAATTTAAACGCAAAAGCAACCTAAAGCAACAGGATTGCATCTCGCATCAGTAAAAATACAAGGTATGACTCACAATAAATTTTTCTGGTTACTGATTTTTATTCTCATATTCACTTCCTGTTCAAAGGATTACGACCTGGAGGAAGGTACTTCGGTGGGCTTGATGGGCAGCTGGACACAACGATCTGTAGATAATTCAGTTATCACTTATCAAAAAGTGAATACACTTCCCGGAAATGATTATGGAATCAGTTTTAGATCTGATCATAGTTTCATTGAACGAAAAAACGCCGGCTGGTGTGGTACACCACCAATTACCTATGGTGATTTTTCAGGTAGTTGGACTTTACGCGATTCCACGATCAATATTCGTGTCGCCTATTGGGGTGGAGAGGCTGAATATCAATGGAAACTTATTTCGCTTTCAGCTGATCAGCTTATCATTCTTCCCTTGAAGGAAGATTATTTTCCATCAGTTCAGTAAGGCAAGTTTAATTAACTGTGACTCATAATGAAAACAGCTGAAAACACCGATGTGCAAGATGCGCTGATTAGCAGCGGGTTTCCGTTGGCACAGAAATGCAGATGTTTGGCAAACCTTGTTATAAGGTAAATGGCAAGGCTTTCGTATGTCAATTTGAACAGGAACTTGTTTTTAAGCTTCATGAGGATCAGGTAAATCATGAGATGGTTCTGACAGGAGGAAAACTTTTTGATCCGTCAGGATCAAACCGGCCCATGAAGGCCTGGGTTCAGGTTCCTCATGAGGCTGCAGGGTATCATGGATTTTTGGCAAATCTGGCCTTCCATTTTTTGTTAGGCGAGACATCAAAATAAAACAGCTGCTTCCCCATTTCAGGAAAGCAGCTGTTTAAGTCATTTCAAAAAATCTTATTTTCTGGATTCTTTTGCTTTGTCGCTGCTCTTACTGGCTGAGCGGCTTTCTTTTTGATTACCATTGTCTCTGCTTTTTTCTTTTGCAGCGGCTCTCTCCGTTTTGGGGGCCTTGTTTTCAGATTTTGGCGCGGGTCTGGCAACCGATCTTTCAGCAGGTTTAGAGCGATCTTCCCGGCTCGGTGCTACATTTTGATGTTGCGAAGGTCTTTCAGCGGGTTTGGAGCGAACTTCCCTGCTTTGATTTCCTCCCTGATTTCCGGAGGGTCTTTCCTGTCTAACCTGACGGTTCTCATTGTCCCTTTGATTTGTCGGACGCTCTTTGCTTTCCTGAACGCGGTCTTTTTTGCTTTGCCTTGCGTCGTCGTTCCTGACCGGACGTTCGGCCCGTGTTGGACGGCTGTCGCGGCTGTCATCAGGTCGTGCAGCTGGCCGCCTGTTATCAGTGTTCGCCTTGTTTTTGGTTTCAGGCGACGGCCTCTCTTCCCGCTGACCTCTGTCAGAGCCAGGTCGTGAATTTTGTGGTCTTTTATCATCAGCTTTGGCTGGATTCACCCTGCGTTGTTGTGGAATGGTTTTCCCTTCAGTAACTCTCTGGCCATAAAGACGTTCACCTTCAGATCTTTTTTCTGGACGACTGTAGGTATCCCTGTATCGGCCATTATTAACATTTACTATAACAGTGGGTGATTGATGTCTGATGTGGCTGTAATAGTGGTTGTAGCGGTGACAACGGTGATGGTGCCAAGGGCGATAATGGGCATAATAATGTCTGTAAGAGTTGTAATGGTAGCCATAGTAATAATGGTAATAATAAGGTGTCCAGGGATGCCAATAGCTTGGATAATAACCCCAGCCCCATGAGGATCGCCAGGGTCTGTAAACCGGTGCACTGATGTAGACTATAAGAGGCCAGGTAGCAACTTCATAATAGGTAGTCCTGACGACAGTGACCTCTTCAACCACTTGATTTGTTTGGTTTACATTTCCTATATAACCGGGATTTGGTGTTTCGTCGTAATTTGGCTCAATGATATAGTCTTTTCCATAGAGTGCTTCATCGCCAATGAGTTGAATCTGCACAGAGCCATCTTTGATTTTTTCTACTACAAAAACTGCAACATCCTGGGTTTCGGTTTTACTCAGGGCCACGCGCATCACAATGTTGTGAATATTGTCTTCAGGATAGTCTTCAACCATGATATAATCCACCTGGTTATCACCATTCAGATCGAGGTTGTTCACAATTGTTTCGGGGTCGTTGAGGCTGCGTTCAAACCCTTCTAGCGTTTCCGAATTCTGGAACACATCCATCACGGCAAAAAGGTTGAGATTGTCGCCTGGTAATCCCAGGTATTCTTTTGGTTCGTTGTCGGCCAGAGCCGGAAAAAATAGCGTTGTTAAAAGCGCCAGCATCGGGAGTGAAAGAAGCTTTTTCATGGCTTTATTTTTTTATGATTTTCAGATCACAAAAATCCAAATGCCGTGCCAAGTTTTAGAGAAATTGTCCTATACAAGTTTTCCTTTGATTTAAATTTTATAAAGTACTGAATATGAATGATAAAAAATCTTTAATGATGAATACTAAAGCTACGTCTTAAAGAAAATGTTTGTCTCAGGCGATGATATAGTTGTTGAGCCTCGCTGTAGTTAAGTGTTTGTTGTCCATCAGAAAGTGCTTTTTCAGGGCAGTTGTGAACTTCAACGATGATACCATCGGCACCGGCCATCGTAGCTGCCAAAGCCATTGGTTCGATGTAATTGCGCAAGCCAACGCCATGTGAGGGGTCAACAATGACGGGAAGGTGAGATTTTTCTTTTAGTATGGGCACTGCATTTAAATCGAGTGTGTTTCGGTAGGCTGTTTCAAAAGTCCGGATTCCGCGCTCACAGAGAATAATTTTCTCGTTGCCGGCAGAAAACACATACTCAGCAGCCTGAAGCAATTCTTCTATCGTTCCTGAAAATCCTCTTTTGAGCATGACAGCTTTGTCGGTTTTTCCCAATTCATCCAGAAGATTAAAGTTCTGTGCATTGCGTGTCCCAACTTGAAAAATATCAACATAATCGTGCATTTCAGCCACTTGAGATACCTGCATCACTTCGGTAACCACCTTTATACCTGCTTCCCTGCATTGGGCAGAAAACTGCTTTAACCCTTCCAAACCAACACCTCTAAAGGCGTAAGGGGAAGTTCGGGGTTTAAAAACACCACCGCGCATCATCCGGATGTTGTTGGTTTTCAGGTGTTCAATTGTGACGGCTGTTTGTGCTTCGCTTTCTATTGAACAAGGCCCGGCAATAATCGAGAACGACTGACGGTTGATGTGCACTCCGTCACCAAGATTGATGTCAGTGTCGTGCACACGCCATTTTTTCGAAACAAGTTTGAATGGATCAGTCACCCGGTGAAGATCGTGAACTCCTTTTAAATGACCGATTTTTCGGATGTCGAATTCCTTTTTGCCCACTGCAATCAGGTAATGACCAAATTGAGTCCTGACTTCATTTACTTGATAACCAATGCTTTCTATCGTATTAATTGCTTGAGCTTTTTCCTGTCCGGTGATCGTTTTACTGAGTTGAAGTATCATTGCTTTGTTGTGTTAGTTTTTGAATAAATGCCGGAATACCAAAATCGGCCTTTTTTTTGTCGATATTATTAATCAATGCTGAACCAACGATTCCACCCTGGCATTGAGCCCAGATCTGCTGAAGGTCATTAAAAGTCGAAATGCCAAAGCCGGTCAAAACGGGATTATTCAATGACAGTGCTTTCAATTTGCCCAGGTAGGAGAGTGCAACCTGCCCGATTCCACCTGTGGAACCTGTTGTTGATGAAGACGAAACGGCATAAATAAAGCCCTTACTCAGACTGTCAATATAGCGGATACGACTTTCAGAAGTTTCTGGCGTTACCAAAAAGACTGGACAGATATTATACCGTTGAAACATTTTTTGGAAGGTCTTCTCAAAGATTTCAGGAGGAAGGTCTGGCAAGATTAAACCATCGAGTCCGCAGCTTTCCATATGTTGCAAAAAGGCTTCGGGTCCAAACTGCAAAAAGGGATTCAGGTAACCCATGATCAGTAAAGGTTTACCGGAGAGAGTGCGAACGGATTTCAATTGCTCAAAAAGTACAGCTGAGGTAAGGCCGTTGTCAAGTGCAATTTTTCCGCTATGCTGAATCACAGGGCCGTCAGCCAGTGGATCAGAAAAGGGCAGGCCTATTTCGATCAAATCTGCTCCGGATTGATCGAGCTGACTGATCACAGATAATGTACTGTTGATTTCAGGGTAGCCTGCTGTAAAATATACCGCCAGATTTTCCTGGGGTTTTTCATGAAAATGCGTAATGATCCTATTCATTTTTCTCCAATTTTTTCATGTACGTGGCAAGGTCTTTGTCGCCTCTGCCGGACAAATTGACGACTACGATATCATTTTTTTTCCAGCTTCTTTTTGCAAGTAAGGCAAGGGCGTGGGCACTTTCCAAGGCAGGAATGATGCCTTCAAGTGAAGCCAACTCAAAGGCAGCGTTCAGGGCTTCATCATCTGTGACGCTTTCATAGGTAGCTCTTTCCGATTTATAAAGCCAGGCATGTAAAGGTCCGATTCCAGGATAATCAAGGCCGGCCGATATAGAATGAGGTTCGGTGATTTGCCCGTCAGCTGTTTGCATCAATGAAGTCATGCAACCATGGATGATTCCTTTTTTTCCAACCTGAAGCGAAGCTGCTGTTTTGCTGGTTTTGATGCCCTCTCCGCCAGCTTCTGCTCCAATCAGGCATACGGCAGCTTCGTTGAGAAAATGATAAAAAGCTCCCGCTGCATTGCTTCCGCCACCCACACAGGCAAGAACAAAATCGGGCAGACTTTTACCGGTTTTTAACAAAAGCTGATCCTTTATTTCTGCAGAAATTACTGCCTGTAGCCGGGCCACCAGATCTGGGTAGGGATGAGGTCCCACCACCGAACCAATAATATAATGCGTATCAGCCGGATGATTGATCCAATCGCGGATGGCTTCATTAGTGGCGTCTTTCAAGGTCTTACTTCCACTTTCGGCTGATCTTACCTCTGCCCCTAACATTTTCATTCTGGCCACGTTAGGTGCCTGTCGAATGATGTCGGTAGAACCCATATATACAACACATTGAAGCTGCATCAAAGCACAAACTGTTGCTGTTGCCACTCCATGCTGGCCTGCTCCGGTTTCGGCGATTATCCGCTTTTTTCCAAGCTTTTTTGCAAGCAGTATCTGACCGATCGTATTGTTAATTTTATGTGCACCGGTGTGATTCAGGTCTTCTCTTTTGAGAAAAATTCTGGCGCCATATTTCTTCGATAGGTTTGTTGCTTCGTACAACGGGCTGGGTCTGCCTACGTAATCTTTCAGCAATTGATGATACTTCTCTTGAAATTCTACCGATTCGATTATTTTAAGATATTCATCCTGAAGTTGTTTTACATTTGAATACAGCATCTCTGGTATAAATGCACCTCCATATTCACCATAAAATCCGTCAGGATCAGGACTGAATTGTGTGTTTTCTGATTTCATGCAGGAATGTTTTGATTTTTTTAATGTCTTTTATTCCGGGCTCGATTTCGAATTTGCTGTTCAAATCTAATCCGGACAGGTGTTTCATATTCAGTGTCTTTAGCGCAGGAAGATCCTCAAGGCTCAATCCACCGCTTAGGAAATAATCTTTCTGAAATGGATATGATTCCAGAATTTTCCAGTCGAATTTTAGCCCGCTTCCGCCATAGTGCTCACTTTTAGTATCAAATAGAAATACATCGCAACTGTCGAGAAAAGGTCTTAATTTCTCGAAGTCGAAATGTCCATCCAATTGAAATGCCTTCCAAACTCTGGCACCTAGTCTTTTGATTGATTCACAGAATTCGGGCGTTTCGTCCCCATGCAATTGAATAATATCCAATGGGTTAAACCTAATAACCAGTTGAATATAATCTATCGATGGATTAACGAAAACCCCTGCTTTATGAATTTTTTCATATGATTTGCAACGAAAATTATTGCCCACAAACCGTGGTGAGGCCTCATGATAGATAAAGCCAAGGATATCCGGACTTAAGGCTGCCACCTCTTCGATGTTCCTGTTGTCGCGAAGACCACAAACTTTGATGCTTAACATGATTTGATGGTTTTCAGATTTTGGATGAGCTGCCGGCAGGCATGCTCCGGGCGGGAATGCTGCATAAAAAATTCTCCAATCAGAAAACCATGGTAACCTGCTTGTTTTAGTTCGCAGATAATATCGGCTCTGTTGATACCGCTTTCAGCTACTTTGATCTGTCCTGATGGCAATTGAGACAAAAGACGATGAGAGGTTTCTATATCGGTCTTCATCGTTTTAAGATTTCGGTTGTTGACGCCGACAATCACATTATCATCAGGAATTTTTTCAAGTTCAGCTGCGTCATGCACTTCAAAAATCACCTCCATTCCTAGATCCATGGCTTGCCGGGAATAAACTTTTATTTCTTCATTTGTGAGAATCGCTGCAATGAGTAAAATAGTATCTGCTCCAATCGATTTTGCTTCAGTGATTTGGTATGGATCAATGATAAAATCTTTCCGCAAAATGGGACAAAAGTTAAACTTACGGGCCGCAATCAGGTCTTCATTTGTCCCTCCGAAAAACTTTTGGTCGGTAAGTACAGACAATGCAGAAGCGCCGGCCTGCATATAGCCAAGTGTCGTTGTTCCGGCACTGGCAAATTCATTGATGGTACCCTTGCTGGGTGATTTGCGCTTGAATTCTGCAATGATTCCGTTGAGGTCGCTGCGAACCAGGTATTTCTTCAACGAAACACAAGGCGTTTCGAAGTAAATGCTTTTCTGAAGGAGTTTCACAGGATAGAGCTCTTTACGATCCTGTACTTCCCGCCTTTTTTCTGCAACTATTTTTTCGAGTATGGGTGTCATTGCTGAATTGATATTAAGTGTTTAAATGTTTGATAAGCTTTGCCTGAGCGTAATGATTCCGTAGCTCGCAACAAACTGTCGGTCAGGCTTTCATCAAAACTGGTTTGAAGTGCAAGGGCAGCATTTGCAATCACTACTTCTTCATGGGCCCTGCTGCCTTCGAGTTTAAGAATGCCTAGAAATAGTCTGGCATTTTCGGTTACGCTGTCTGCACCCTGAATTTGGATTGGGTCGAGCCGCTGGTAGCCAAAATCACTGGTCGACAAAAGTTTTTCTTTCTGATGCGTCAATACCCGCGTATCATTCGTTAATGAACATTCATCATAGCCATCAAGGTTATAAACAATCGCGTATTTTTTAGCCGACTGCTGGTATATGTAATGGTACATTCGAGCCAATTCCAGACTAAACACACCAATCATTTGCATAGGCGGCCGGGATGGATTGACCATAGGCCCCAACATATTAAAAAAGGTTTTAACGCCTAATTCTTTCCTGATGGGGGCTACTGTTTTCATCGCCGGATGAAAAAGTGGTGCGTGCATGAAACAGATTCCGCATTCGTCAAGTTCTGCTTGCAGATTGTCCGAATTGTTCTTGAACTTATAGCCAAGGGTTTCCAAAACATTGGACGAGCCACTTACACTTGAAACGCCGTAATTGCCGTGTTTGGCAACAGGCACGCCTGCTGCGGCAACCACAAACGAAGCAAGGGTTGAAATATTAAAGGTGTTTTTCTCATCGCCTCCCGTTCCGCAAAGATCTATGGTTGGCCTTCCGTCAAGATTAACCGGAATGCAAAGGTCCATCAAGGCATCTCTAAAGCCAGTGAGTTCATCGATTGTCACGCCACGCATCATAAATACAGTCATAAAGGATGCAATTTGTGATGCATTGTAATGACCGAGTGCGATTTTGGTTAAAATTTCACGGGCATCCTGATAACCAAGCACTTGTTTTTTGTAAAGTGAATCTAATATCTTTTTCATCATCAATATTTTAACCAATTTTTTAACATCATTTTTCCATGGGTGGTCAGAATCGATTCAGGATGAAACTGTACGGCTGATAGATCAAAATCTTTGTGTCTGACAGCCATAATGTGGCCGTCAGGACTTGTTGCGGTAATCAGGAAGCAAGATGGTAAGAACTGTCGGTCGGCTACCCAGGAATGGTATCTTCCTGCCTGAAAAACTGCCGGAATACCTTCGAAAATTTTTTCAGTTGGATCTTCAATGAATACGTCCGTAGCAACACCATGAAACACCTGTGGAAGGTTTTTGAGTTGTCCGCCAAATGCTTCTACCATAGCCTGAAGCCCCAGACAGACCCCAAAAATACTTTTCCCGGCTGACCAGGTTTTAATCAGTTCGATCAGAATCCCGGATTCGGATGGCAATCCCGGACCTGGTGACAATACGATTTTGTCATACGGAGCGATTTCCGGCAAAGTAATTTTGTCGTTTCGCCTCACGTCAACGGTGACTCCACTGATTTCCTCCAGGATGTGAACCAGGTTATAGGTGAAAGAGTCATAGTTATCAAATACAAGAATTTTCATGGCCTGGTTTATTTTAGATTTTGCTCTGCTTCTGTTATGGCCTTTCTAAGCGCTTCGAGTTTGTTGTTTACTTCTTGAAGCTCACTGTGAATGTCAGAGGCATCAACGATACCGGCTCCAGCCTGAAAATACAGGCGGTTATTTTTACTCAAAAAAGAACGGATTAAAATGGCAAGATTTACATCACCGTTCAAACCAACAAATCCCACCGCACCTCCGTAAAAGCCACGGCTTTGGGGTTCAAGACCATCAATTATCTGCATGGCTCGGTATTTGGGTGCTCCTGAAAGAGTGCCCGCTGGAAAAGTATCTGCGATAATATGTAACTGTTCAGCATCCTTTTTCATTTTTCCATTCACCTTGGAAACAAGGTGAATAACATGACTGAAATATTGCACCTCTTTGTAAGTGTTAACTTCCACCTGAAAGCAATGTCGGCTGAGGTCGTTGCGAGCCAGATCAACCAACATGGCATGCTCGGCATTCTCTTTGGGATCGAGGGCAAGCTGCTCTGCCAGTTGCTTGTCAGCGGCGTCGTTTCCTGTCCGGCGATAGGTGCCGGCAATTGGGTTGAGAGTTGCCACTGAATGATTGATTTTTAGTTGACTTTCTGGAGAAGATCCAAAAATCCGGAAATCACCGAAGTCGAAAAAGTAAAGATAGGGTGAAGGATTGATCCTGCGTAATGCCCTGTAAACGTTTAAGTCGTCGCCTTTGAAACCAATACTGTAACGACGCGACAAAACAACCTGAAAAACATCACCGCGCCGGCAATGGGTTTTAGCCTTCCTGACAATTTCAAGAAAATCTTCGTCTTCCATATTGGAAAGAGTCGAACCTTCCGTCGAAAACGAAAACTGTGGATAATGCTGATTGTCGATTTGTGCCTGAAGCAAATTTAGCCTGCTTGGCTCACCATCGGGACAATGCTCTGTCAGTAACATGCTATCGTTGTGGTGGTTAAGCTGAATTACAAAACGATATAGTCCGAAGATTATATCGGGATGTGAAAATTCCTCTGTCATTCTTTTATCCAAATCTATGTCCTCGAAATACCTGATTGCATCATAACTGAAAAAACCAAAAACCCCGTCTGCTGAGTTGTCATCATTTTGTTTTAGGGTTTCAAGGTATTTCCTGAAAAGAGGCAGAACTTCGGAATTATCACTGGCAATGATTTGATTCCTGTTGCTATTTTCGTTTATTTCAATTTTCAGACCGTTGACTGTAAATGAGTTGATTGGCTGGAGACAAATAAAGGAGGAGCTGTTTCCCGAATCGTGATAATCAGAACTTTCGAGTAGCAAGGCACCCGGATATAGGTCGCGCAGGTTTAGGTACAGTCCAACCGCCGTGTGCAAATCACCGGAAACTGTTTTTTTGTAAATCTGATATTTCATAGCATAAATTTTAAACAAAAAAGGCCTGCCGCGAACGACAGACCTTTTTTAGATTGTATAAATAGTCACATCATTTCATCAGCTCTGTGAAGTTGATAAACAATGCCACCACCAATTATTTGATAAATGTTTCATTTTTTGCAGGCTTTGATAAGCAGTTCTGGTTGCAAAAATAATTTTATTTTCCAACAAAACATTTTCTGATGATTTTTTTTTTCAGCTTTGTCCCTTTTCCCGCAATTGGATAAGATGTTCAGGAAGTTCTTTTAGCAGGAAGTGTCCGATATTGTCCACTATTTCAAAGCAAACGATTGCATTTTTTTTATTTAGACTGAATACACTTTAGTTGAAAGGTCAAAAATTCCTGACTTTTATTTGTTTAGTTCGGTTTAAAAGTACTAATTTTGCGCTGTTAAGAAATTAACAATGTTAAAAGTTCACAGACATTGACACATAACCTTTAAATCCAAGACCATGAATCTTGAAAAAATTATGAACGACCTGGAGAAAAAACACCCAGGTGAATTAGAGTACTTACAAGCTGTTCGCGAAGTGCTGGAATCGATTGAAGAAGTTGTCAACCAGAACCCGCAGTTTGAAGCTAAGGGCATCATTGAACGCATTGTTGAACCTGACAGGGTATTGACTTTCAAGGTGCCGTGGGTTGACGACAACGGTAAGGTGCATGTAAACCTTGGTTACAGGGTTCAGTTTAACAATGCAATCGGGCCTTACAAAGGCGGTTTGCGTTTCCACCCCAGCGTTAACCTCAGCATCCTGAAATTTTTAGGTTTTGAACAAATTTTCAAGAACAGCCTGACAACATTGCCCATGGGCGGTGGTAAAGGTGGATCTGACTTTGATCCTAAAGGCAAATCAGACGCAGAAATCATGCGTTTCTGCCAGTCCTTTATGCTGGAACTCTGGCGTATGATTGGCCCTGAAACCGACGTGCCGGCCGGTGACATCGGCGTTGGTGGCAAAGAAATCGGTTATATGTACGGCATGTACAAAAAACTCACCCTGGAACATGTTGGCGTTCTCACAGGTAAAGGCCTTAACTGGGGCGGTTCGTTGATTCGTCCTGAAGCTACAGGATTTGGTGCAGTTTATTTTGCTCAGGAAATGCTGGCCACCCGTGGCGAAACTTTCAAAGGCAAAACCGTTGCAATTTCAGGCTTTGGTAACGTTGCCTGGGGGGCTGTAACCAAAGTAAATGAATTAGGCGGAAAAGTTGTAACTATTTCGGGACCTGATGGATATATCTATGATCCGGATGGTATTTCTGGCGAGAAAATCAATTATATGCTCGAATTGCGTGCCTCAAATCAGGACATCGTTAAACCTTATTCACTCGAGTTTCCAGGCGCTCAGTTCGTTGCTGGAAAACGCCCGTGGGAAGTTAAATGCGATGTTGCTTTACCTTGTGCAACGCAAAATGAACTCGGAAAAGCCGATGCAGAAGCACTCGTGGCTCATGGCTGCGTTTGTGTAGCCGAAGGTGCCAACATGCCCTCAACACCCGAAGCCGTTGAAGTGTTTATTCACAACAAACTGTTATTTGGACCTGGAAAAGCTGTCAATGCAGGTGGTGTTGCTACCTCAGGTTTGGAAATGTCACAAAACTCTTTGAAATATGGATGGAGCCGCGAAGAAGTGGACGAGAAACTCCATACAATCATGCGGAACATACATGCAGCCTGCGTTAAACATGGTACTCGTGAAGATGGTTACATCGATTACGTAAAAGGTGCCAACATTGCTGGTTTCCTGAAAGTAGCAAATGCCATGATGGATCAAGGTGTTATTTAAAACATTCATCAATCAAAACAGAAAAGCCACCTTTACCGGGTGGCTTTTTTATTGGAATTCTAATGATCTGTCAACTGCTCGTTTGCCCTAAAATGCTACCTTTGCTGACTTTAAATTTTTGATATGGGTTTTCAGCATCCGTCTGTTTTATGGTGGTTATTGGCTTTACTGATTCCTTTGTTTATTCATCTGTTTAATTTCAGAAGGCATAAAGTGATGCTTTTCAGTAATGTTGAATTGTTGAAAAACCTTCAACAAGAATCCAACAGAACAAAAAAGCTCAAGCATTTATTGATTCTCATGAGCAGGTTGCTGGCCATTTTTTTTCTTGTTCTCGCATTTGCCGGGCCCTATATAAAGGATGATGATACGGTTCAGGGTAAACTTCAAAAAGATATTACAGTTTACATCGACAACTCTGCCAGTATGCAATTACGGGGAAGTGAAATGACCTTGCTCGAAGAAGCAAGGCAAAAAGCACTTCTTCTGGCCAAATATTCTGTTTTGAATACCAGATTCACCTTGATTACCAATGATTTTGAACCACGTCATAACAGGTCTCTCAGTCAGGAAGAATTTATGAATGAACTGTCTCTTCTTCAACCATCGCAGCAAACCGTCGATTTTGGGCAGGTTATTCGTCGAAATCAAACCCGTGAATCTATAGTCGGTAATGACAGACTGATGTTTTTCTTATCAGATTTTCAGCGAACCTCAACACAGTGGGATGACCTTCCTGCTGATACCTCCTTGTCTGTTTTTCTTGTTCCTCTAAAATCTAAAGTAAAGAAAAATATATTTATCGACAGCATATGGACCGAAAGTCCTGTTCAGCAAGCAGGTATGGAATCTTATTTAAATGTCAGAGTGGTTAACGCGGGCGACGAGGCTGTCAGCAGCGTTCCTCTAAAACTCGAAATCAATGGCAAACAATTGGCCGTTACCAATGTCGATATCGCAAGCAAAGCATCTGCTTTAGCCAGGATGCAGTTTATCAATTTTCAGTCCGGCCATCAGCAAGGTGTCGTTTCAATTCAGGATTATCCGGTTGTCTTTGATGATGAGATGTTTTTCTCTTTTAAAATTGAAGACCAAATGAAGGTTGTTGAATTATTTGATGCCAAGCCTGAAAATTCTCTTTCAATACTTTGGGAAAACGATCCGAATGTGCATTATACTGCCATTCAAAGGCTTCAATTTGATGTACTATCGATCAGAAAGTATGATCTGGTTATTCTGAATCAACTAGAAAGTATTCCTACTGGATTGCAACAAACTATTAATGAATATGTTAGGGGTGGTGGAAGTTTAATAGTTTTACCTTCTTCCAAAGGGTTAAACGACTTTAACAGCCTGACTTTTAGCCATGGTTTTACATACGCGACTGAAGATACAGCAAAAAGTCGTGTCTTTAATCTTGAAACAGCTCACCCTTTGCTCAATCAGGTTTTTATTTCAATTCCGGAAAATGCTGACTTTCCGATTGTAAAGAAACACTTTCCAATGACTGTAACCGGCAGTTCCAACGCCTTTACAGTTGCACGATTGGTAAATGGTAATCCTTTTCTGCTTGTCAGTAATGAAGAAAGAGCAGGCACAGTTTATGCATTCTGTAGTCCGTTCGACCCTGATTATACGACTTTTACCCGAAATGCATTGTTTGCACCGATTCTTTACAGGATACTTCTTATGAGTACCGGCTTGGCTCAGTATTATTACATTTCGGGTGCCGGTATTCAAATTCCTCTCGAAGGGGTCGAGATAACCAATGAAATCAAAATCAGGGTAAAAGAAACCGGATCCGGCTTTGAAGTGATTCCGGCAATTGATTTTAAAGATGGGAAAACCATTCTTGAGGTGAAGCAAACTTTGAAATCGCCTGCACATTTTGAAATTCATGTGAATGATAGTGTGGCCGGCATTTTTTCACTAAACCCAAACCGAGGTGAATCCTCGCTCGATTTTTTAACAGATGAAGAAATTCTTGGATTCTTTACCCCCGCTGGTTTTCGGCAGGTTCGGCTTGTTGATAGCTATCAGAATGATGTTTCTTTACCGATTACAGACGCGGTTTCGGATAAAAATGGTTCCTTGGCCTTGATTTGGCTGGTATTGCTATTTTTGCTGGCCGAAGTGTTAATCATCAGATTTTGGAATTAATTACCTAGCAAATACTTCGCCTGCATGGCTAACGAATTTGAAACAAATGATAGCTTAAATCCTTCATCATCAGGAAATAAGGAGCAGTATAAGACCATTCACCTCAATGGAATGTACGAAAATTGGTTCCTGGATTATGCGTCGTATGTGATATTGGAGCGTGCTGTGCCCGATATCAACGATGGCCTGAAACCGGTTCAGCGCCGCCTGCTTCATGCCATGAAACAGCTTGACGATGGCAGATACAACAAAGTCGCCAATATCATCGGACACACCATGCAATACCATCCGCATGGTGATGCCTCGATAGGTGATGCACTCGTACAGTTGGGACAAAAGGAACTTTGCATTGATATGCAGGGAAACTGGGGCAATATTCTCACTGGTGACAGTGCTGCAGCATCAAGGTATATCGAAGCCAGGCTATCGAAATTTGCACAGGATGTGCTTTACAATCCCAAAACGACAACCTGGAAACTATCCTACGACGGTCGAAATCGTGAGCCGGTAACTTTGCCTGTGAAGTTTCCGCTGCTACTGGCACAAGGTGTTGAAGGCATTGCTGTCGGGTTGGCTTCAAAAATATTGCCGCATAATTTTGTTGAATTAATCGATGCTTCAATCGCTCACCTGCTTGACGAATCATTTGAGTTGTTTCCCGATTTCTTAACCGGTGGTCTGGCAGATGTATCCAAATACAACGACGGACTGAGAGGAGGGAGGGTTAGAATTCGTGCCCGGATTTCACAATTAGATAAGAAAACATTGGTAATCAATGAAATACCTTTTTCAACAACTACAGGAAGCCTGATTGATTCAATTATTGCCGCCAACGATAAGGGCAAAATTAAGATCCGAAAAATTGATGACAACACCGCTCAGCAGGTTGAAATAGTGATTCACCTTAATCCAGGCACATCACCAGATCAAACTATTGACGCTTTGTATGCATTCACTCAGTGTGAGGTTTCGGTTTCGCCCAATTCCTGTGTCATTGTTGATGGTAAACCCGCTTTCTGGGGAGTTAGTCAGATCCTGAAACACAATACCAATCGTACGAAGGAACTTCTTCGAAATGAATTGCTTATCAGGCTGGATGAACTTGACTACGATTGGCATGCTTCTTCACTTGAAAAAATTTTTATCGAAAACAGGATTTATCACGACATCGAACAGTGTGAATCATGGGGAGAGGTGATCGAAGCAATTTTTAAAGGCCTGGAACCATTTAGGAAATTTCTCAGGCGCGACCTCACCACAGATGACATCGTAAAGCTCACTGAAATAAAGATTAAACGAATTTCGAAATTCAACAGCTTCAAAGCAGACGAGCACATCAAGGCACTGGAGGACGAAATGAATGAGGTAAATCATCATTTGGCTCATCTAACCGAATACACGATTCAATTTTTTGAACAAATCCGTAAAAAGTATGCTACGGGTAGGGAGCGAAAAACTGAATTGAGAAATTTCGATGTTATTCAGGCTGCTGCTGTAGCCGCCAACAATGAGAAGCTTTATGTAAACAGGTTGGAGGGTTTTGCAGGAACTGCCTTAAAGAAAGATGAGTTTGTTTGTGAGTGTTCAGATATTGATGACATCATCGTCTTCCGGGAGAATGGTACAGTTTTGGTAACCAAGGTCAGCAGTAAATCCTTTGTTGGTGAAAACATCATTCACATCGATGTTTTTCGTAAAAATGATGACCGTACCATTTACAATATGGTATACAGAGATGGCCGGAAAGGACCCTGGTTTGTCAAACGATTTGCTGTGATGGGTGTCACACGTGACAAAGAATATGATCTCACTGCCGGAACACAGGATTCCAAAGTGGTGTATTTCACTGCAAACCCAAACGGTGAGGCAGAAACAGTGAAGGTGCTTTTGAGACCAAAACCAAAATTAAAAAAGACAAGCTTTGAATTTGATTTTGCCTCACTTACCATCAAGGGCAGGTCATCCAAAGGAAATACACTTACAAAAAACCCTGTTAAGCAAATAACCAAACGTGAAGATGGAGTTTCAACGCTCGGAGCCAGGCCAATATGGTATGACGAAACAGTTAAAAGACTTAATACTGATTCGCGTGGTGTTTTCCTTGGTGAATTTATGAGCGATGACAAACTGCTTGCCATCATGAGTAATGGGGAGATTAAGCTTAGTGGTTATGATTTATCAACTCATTTTGAGGATGATATGATTCAGTTGAGAAAATTTGAGCCAGAAGATGTTTTCTCTGTCATTTACATCGAGGGAGAAACAGGTGCCTATTACATTAAGCGTTTCCAGATTGAAGAAGATAGTCCGATGAACAAGCGCATGCTCATGACAGGCGACCATCCCGGATCAAAGTTAGTGCAGCTTATTTTTGATGAACTTCCAAAAATCCTGGTTCGGTATAGCCCGAATGAGAAAGGAAAAAAGCCTGAAGATGAAGAGATTAAGATATCTGAGTTTATTGGTGTGAAAGGTATCAAAGCCAAAGGAAAACGTATTTCTACGCATCAGATTGAGGAAATTGTTTTACTTGATCCGGATGAGCCTGAACCAGCTGATGATGAACCTGAAACCAATGGTGGTGAAGATCAGACGGAGGAATCTGCCATGGTTGTTGGTCAGGAGGAGGTGGAAGAAAGTGCAACGCAGCAAAATGAAAACGTTACCATTGTGCCTTCTGATCAGGAAATAAAAGGAAGACCAAGACCAGAGGGTCCCTTGCAAATGGAATTGCCGTTTTAGAACTTAGGCCTCTTTTTTTTTCGGATCTCAAGCTTATCTCTCATTTCCTCATCAATCCAGGGGATGGTTATATTTCTCTCTTTTGCAGCGAATTGCTTGTCCTCGATTGCCTTTTGACAATGTAATCGCAATCGATTTAAATACGATTATTTTGTGTTATTTTATTAACAGTAGTTTGAAAATTATCGTGTTAATTTCTGAACAATTCCTACCTTTGCAACGTTTTTCCTGGATTGTAAATCACAATCAATGTTTGTAAATCTTCAAAATAATTCTTTATAACATTATGATTACCAATAATTTCGTAAAACGTCACATTGGACCATCAAAAAATGAGGTTGATAAAATGCTTCAGGTAATTGGTGTTGGTTCAATTGATGAAATGCTTTATCAGATTTTACCCGATAATATCAGGTTGCCCGAGGCACTCAAAATTGGAGCCGGAATGAATGAATATGAATATATTCAACATCTCAAAGACCTTGGCAGTAAGAATAAATTGTTTAAGACATTCATTGGTTTGGGGTACTATCATACGATTACACCTGCAGTAATCACCAGAAATGTTTTGGAAAATCCAGGTTGGTATACAGCATATACACCCTACCAGGCCGAAATTTCTCAGGGAAGATTAGAGGCTTTGCTGAATTTCCAAACGATGATCAGCGACCTGACTGCACTTCCGATTGCAAATGCTTCCTTGTTGGATGAGGCAACGGCTGCTGCCGAAGCAATGATTATGTTTTTTAACAGCAGAAGCAGACAACAAGTAAAAAGTGGTGTCATTAAGTTTTTTGTTTCGGACGGGGTATTTCCTCACACCCTGGATGTGGTTAAAACCAGGGCCTTACCACTCGGAATCGAAGTTGTATCAGGTTCGCTTGATGCTGGTCAATTGGATGACAATTATTTTGGTGCCTTGCTTCAGTATCCCGATCAGTTTGGAAATATTCACGAAAACAAACCTTTGTTGGAAAGCCTGAAAGCAAAGGAAATACAGGTAGTAGTGGCCGCCGATTTGCTAAGTCTGACACTGATCACACCCCCAGGTGAATGGGGTGCTGATGCAGTAGTAGGTTCCACCCAGCGCTTCGGTGTACCGATGGGATTTGGTGGACCACATGCCGGGTTCTTCTCTACAACTGATAAATACAAGCGCAGTATCCCGGGTCGTATCATTGGTGTTTCAAAAGATGCTCAAGGCAACAGAGCCTTAAGGATGGCGCTTCAAACCCGTGAACAACACATCAAGCGGGAAAAAGCAACTTCAAATATTTGTACCGCTCAGGCTTTACTTGCCTCAATGGCAGGGTTTTATGCCACATATCACGGTCCTGACGGCCTGAAGGAAATTGCCAGACATATAAATATTCTTTCTGCAGTGCTGGTTATTGAGGCCGAGAAAGCCGGTGTCAGGCAGTTGAACAAAGCCTGGTTTGATACGCTTCATTTCGAATTGAAGGATAAGGCTGCTGAGGTGTGTGCTGCAGCAGTAAAAGAGGAAATGAACTTCCGTTTGATTGATGAATCTCACTTTGCAATTAGTCTGGACGAAACGACCACCCTTGCTGATGTAAACAAAATTATAGCTGTGATGGCCTCAATTACAGGAGAACAGCATCAGGATTATGTGTGCGACCCTGAATTTTGTGGACTGCTCGAAACTTTTCCTGCCAGTTTCAGAAGGCAATCACTTTTCCTTACTCATCCGGTCTTCAATTCCTATCACTCTGAAACAGATATGCTTCGCTACCTTAAAATGCTGGAGAACCGTGATCTGGCTTTAAACCGGACAATGATTCCACTTGGCTCATGTACGATGAAACTCAACGCTGCTGCTGAAATGTTCTCACTCAGCTGGCCTGAGTTTGCCAACATTCATCCTTTCGTACCAGCAGATCAGGCGGCAGGTTACATGGAATTGATCGAAAACCTCGAACGTGATTTGTGTGAAATTACCGGATTTGCCGGATTATCGTTTCAACCCAACTCGGGAGCCAGCGGTGAATATGCCGGTTTGCTTGTGATTAGAGAGTTTCTGTTGAGCAAAGGTGAAGGCCACCGCAACATCTGCCTGATACCCAGTTCTGCGCATGGTACCAACCCCGCCAGCGCCGTGATGGCTGGCATGGAAGTGCTTGTTGTAAAATGTGATGAAATGGGAAATGTTGATCTTGATGACCTGAAACAAAAAGCTGAGGCCCACAAAGATACACTTGCTGCCATCATGGTCACCTACCCGTCAACTCATGGGGTTTATGAGAAAGGAATTACCGAATTAATCGAAATTGTCCATCAAAATGGCGGACAGGTTTATATGGACGGCGCAAATATGAATGCCCAGGTGGGACTTACAAGCCCGGGTTTCATTGGAGCCGATGTCTGTCACCTTAATTTACACAAAACTTTTGCAATTCCACATGGTGGCGGTGGTCCCGGAGTAGGTCCAATAGGTGTTGCTGAACATCTCGTAGATTTTTTACCCGGCCATCAATTTGTAAAAACCGGTGGAAGAAAAGCCATCACTCCTGTTTCTGCTGCACCTTTTGGAAGTGCCATGATTTTGCCAATCTCTTATGGGTATATTAAAATGCTTGGAGGTGAGGGTCTTACCTATTCTACAATTATGGCTATTCTCAATGCCAATTACCTCAAGGAGAAATTAAAGAATCATTATCCCATTTTATACACCGGCAACCAGGGTACTGTTGCACACGAAATGATTCTCGATTGCAATCTTTTCAGCAAAACTGCTGATGTTGCCGTAATCGACATTGCAAAACGGTTGATGGATTATGGTTTTCATGCACCAACTGTTGCTTTCCCCGTTCATGGTACCCTAATGGTAGAGCCAACAGAAAGTGAACCTCTGGCTGAGCTTGACCGGTTTGTTGATGCCATGATCTCAATCAGGGAAGAAATCAGAGACATTGAAAATGGAATCGCTGACAAATCAAATAACCTGTTGCACAATGCTCCACACACCGTTGGGATGGTGGTCAATTCTGACTGGAATTACCCCTACAGCAGGGAGAAAGCTGCTTTTCCGGTTGCTGCTCTTCAAAACGATAAGTATTTTACTCCGGTTACCCGAATCGACGACGCCTATGGAGACAGGAACCTTGTTTGCACCTGTGCTCCAATAACAGATTATATGTAAGACAGATAAGAATTCAGAAAAGATCCGGCCTCTCACCGGATCTTTTTTTTTGCTGATGTAACTGAACTGATTATATTTGAGGCAAAAAAAAATATGAAAGTTTTAGGAATTGATTTTGGCGGAAGCGGCATCAAGGGTGCAATTGTTGATACCGATACAGGAAAAATGCTCACTGAAAGACACCGGATTATTACGCCACAACCAGCTACGCCTCAGTCAGTTGCTGATACTATTCAACAATTGGTAAAGCACTTCAACTATGAAGGACCGATTGGATGTGGTTTCCCAGCACTGATCAACAACGGTGTTGCAATGAGTGCATCAAACATTGACAAATCCTGGATTCAGGTGAATGCTGAGCAGTTATTTTCTGCAACAACCGGCATGCCGGTTTTTGTTGTTAATGACGCCGATGCTGCCGGCATTGCTGAATTGAGGTTTGGTGCCGGCAATGGAGCACCCGGTGTTGTTCTGCTTTTAACGATTGGCACCGGTATCGGTTCAGCCTTGTTAAATGATGGTGTTTTATTACCATCAACTGAATTTGGACACATCGAATTCAAGGGTGATATTGCTGAGAGGTATTGTTCGGATGCTGCCAGGGAAAGACAACAGATGAGTTGGGAAAAATGGGGTAAAAGGTTCAACAAGTACCTTCTCTACATGGAGAAACTTTTTTCTCCTTCTATGTTTATTATTGGAGGTGGTGTAAGCAAAAAGATGGATTTATTTCAGGAGGCCATCACAGTGAATGCCAAAGTGGTTCCGGCAACTTTACGCAATCAGGCAGGTATTATTGGGGCTGCCTGTTATGCAGCAGACCGCACGAAATAAAAAAAAGTCAGGCCGCTAAGGCCTGACTCATTTCTGGGATAAGAATTAGATCAGCTTTGTTTCAATCAGACATGCTTTAATACGCTGCCAGGTATCTTCAATATCATTATCGAGTCCGACACTAAAGCGAACCAACCCTTCTGAAAGCCCCATCTCGCGTTGAATTTCCTCAGGCACTTCTGATGAAGTGCTTTTACCGCTGTTACTAAACAATGTTTTAAAATATCCCAGGCTTACAGCGAGATAGCCAACGTCAGCAAGTTCCATTTTTTCCATGAGTTCGTTGGCTTTGTCGGCTGTACCCAAATCTATTGATATCATCCCTCCAAAGCCGAATTGAGCATTCAGCATTTTTTTAAGGGTGAGATGGCCTTTGTGTTCAGGAAGACCCGGGTAATTGAATTTCAGACCAGTTTCTTTGAACTTTTCAGCCAGATACATAGCATTATAACTGTGTTGCTTCATACGGATATGAAGCGTATGGAGGTTTTTCAGGATATTGGAACTTCTAAGGGGGTCGAGTACAGGACCCAACAACATCGCAGTACCGTTATTTACATCGATCAGTTCGTTGATAAAAGCATTGGATCCGCAGATGGCACCGGCAACACAATCGTTTTTACCGTTAATGAATTTTGTCATGCTGTAAACGACCACATCAGCACCATGTTGGACAGGAGCAACCATCATCGGAGTAAAGGTATTATCAACTACAAGCTTGATCTGATGCTGTTTACAGATAGCAGATAAAGCTGGTAAATCACTGATTTGAAGCAGTGGGTTTGTCATTGTTTCTGTGTAGATAACTTTTGTTTCCGGTCGGATAGCAGCCTTCACAGCCTGTAGATCAGTGATATCAATAAAAGTAACCGCGATGTTGTAGCGGGGAAGCCAGTTTTGCATAAAGGCATAGGTTCCGCCATACGTTGTCATGCTTGAAATGATGTGATCCCCACTTTTGCAAAGCTGGAGTAAAGCAGTTGTGATGGCACCCATGCCGCTTGCTGTTACCCAGCCGGCCTCGGTTCCCTCCATTGCTGCCAACGCATCAGCAAGATATTTGTTGCTGGGATTCCAATGCCTGCTATAAAGAAAACAGCCTTCTGTTTCACCATGAAAAGTATCGGTCATGGTTTTGGCCTGCATAAAAGTGTAGGTGGCTGAATCAGTAACTGATGGATTTACATCACCATATTCACCAAATTGTTTGAGTTCAAAAATTCTGCCTGAAGGATCTTTTTTCATCTTTTATCGTGATTTTTGTTTAGGCAAAGTTACAAACAGCTATCAAAAATTCAATATGAAGGAATAATCTAAAAGTAAAATCATGATTATTTTTAAAATATGTAACTTTTTTATTTTAATTTTGACAATTCTTTCATTTTTAATCAATATTTATGTCGAATAACTTTCATATTGACACCCTCGACCGACGTATTTTGGCTTTATTGCTTAAGGATGCCAGGATGCCTTTTATCGAAGTAGCTCGCAGGTGCAAGGTTTCAGGAGCCGCGGTTCATCAGCGAATTTCAAAACTTACTGAAGCCGGAGTGATCGATGGTTCACATTTTAGCCTTAACCCGAAAGCGCTCGGCTTTATGACTTGCGCATTTATTGGAATACAAGTTAATCTCACATCAACCAGCACTCATAATGAGGTATTCGGAAAAATTCAGCAAATACCCGAAATAATAGAATGTCATCACATCAGTGGTAAATATTCGCTGCTTGTAAAGATTTATACCCGTAACAATGAGCACTTGAAGCAAGTGATTGTTGAAAAAATTCAGGCAATACCCGAAATCTCATTTACAGAGACATTTATTTCCCTCGAAGCGGGTTTTGAAAGAGAATTACCTGTAGTTTAGCATTCGACCTTTAGAGTAATTTTGTAATCAGATTGTTTCGAAGATGCGTACCTTTATTGCTGCAGGAGTTATTATCCTTTTCATCTTTATTCAATTATGGCGTGGCGGCGAGGCCAGACGAACAATTGATGGCGACGGAAGCGGCTATTATGCCTATCTAACTGCTGTGTTAATTCATCAAACAACCGATTTTACAGTCGTATACAAGGTTGAAAAGGAAAGAAGGGGTCTTGATTACATGGCTCATTATTTTCACAAAACTGAGAAGGGGATGATTAACAAGTATTACCTGGGAACAGCTTTGCTGATGTTGCCCTTTTTCCTCCTGGCCTGGCTTTACTCAGTTATTACCGGAATGCCTGCTGATGGTTACAACATTCTTTTTCAATACAGTGTGTCACTCGCTGCAGCAGTTTATCTTGCGGTTGGCTTGCTGGCCCTTAAGCGAATTTTCGATCTGAAAGGATTCAGCAAACCAATACAGGTAGCGGTTTTAATCGTGCTGCTGTTTGGTACCAATTTGTTTTATTACGCTTTTCTTCACCCTTCCCATTCGCACGTTTATTCGTTCGCTGCAATTGCTGTTTTTTTGTTGTTTACTTCATTGTTTTTCCGAACCGGAGGTAATAAATACCTGATGCTTTCAGCCATGATGTTGGGTGTTATTGTTTTGATCAGACCAACTAATATCCTCATTTTGTTGTCGATCCCGTTTATAGCATCTGATAGCGAGGTCTTTAAGCAACGGATTAAACAGCTGTTGCAGTCGAAAGTCCTCCTTCTTTTTATTATACTGGTTTTCCTTTCCGTTTTTATGTTGCAACCAGTTTTTAACCTCATCCAATCGGGTGAAATAACATTATGGTCATATCGGAACGAGGGCTTCATTTTTCAAAAACCAGCCCTGTTGTCGTTTTTATTTAGCTACCGGAAAGGATTTTTTGTTTATACACCACTGATGCTTTTAATCGTTCCTGCCATGGTTACCTTATGGCAACGTTCACTATATCAGTTTATTACATTTATTTCCTACTTTCTTTCTCTTGTTTTTATGCTATCATCATGGTGGAATTGGTTTTTTGGGGATAGCTATGGAATGAGGGCGATGATTGATCATTATCCGGTGCTTGTTTTGCCAATAGCCGAACTGATTCGGCAGCTTTCAGGCAGAAAAGTAACAACTGCTATCATAAGCCTCTTTCTGGGAGGCGTTATAATCCTGAATTTGGTACAAACTTATCAGTATTATGCAGGAATTTTACACCCCGACAGCATGTCGAAAGAGAAATATTGGTTTGTTTTTTTCAAAACATCTGATGAGTACCGCCATGTTTTCGGGAGCTATCCTGAGGCTGTATTTGGTCCGGTTAAGGAGGAATCCAGCCGTACCTTTCTGAACGAAATGGAGGGTCAATCAGCTTACTGGACCTCTAACGGTGTAGTAAAATCACCGATGGCCTATAGCGGCAGTTATGTTGCTGAGTTAAATCAGTCGAATATCTATAGCCCGACCTTGGTCTTGACCGGTGAAAGTCTGGTCCCAAAAAATGAAGAGCTCTATGTTTCGATTAGTCTAATGTACAAAGAGCTATCTGTTCAGGCCAGTGCTGAGGCCTTACTTGTATATGCGGCATCAGACTTGCAGAATGATCTGGTGTTTTATAAGACATTTAAAATGAAGCAGGTGCCCGATGCCGTTACAAATCAATGGCGCAATGCTATTTTTGGTTTCAAAGTTCCAGCGTGGGACAAAGAAATCAGGCAGGTGAAAGTTTATATTTGGAACAGGCAACAAGGCTTGTTTCAAATCGATGATTTTGATGTGAATATTTACCCTGTTAAACGATGAATGTACCACATGATGATCGGTTTTACCGCTTCAATTCTCAGTTAAAAGAAAATGAAGACTTCTACCTGGAAAATGGTTTCAGGGTGATGACAAAGAGTTATTTGATTAAAAGAGGCTATTGTTGCGGAAATGGATGTCGACATTGTCCCTACAATCCCCCGCATATCAAAGGAAATCGGCATTTAATGGAATAAATTATCCTCGATTACCGACTTTCGTTAAAGATAAATGTATTTTTACACGAGTTTTCCGGCGCCATCGCAGCGCAGGACTGCTTTGATCAACACCAATTGCCATGGGCAGCAAACCACAGGATATGGATACCGGATTTTTAAGCCAGAAAAAAAAACTGACTGACTCCCTTAATTCAGATTATGAAGCTTTTACCCGTATCATCAATTATTTGCCTTCAGCTGTATTTATTTTTAGTTTTCAAGGCAAGTTATTGGAATACAATGATAGAGCATCAATTCTGGCTTTGCCCATAAAACTGAACTCCGGAGACTATCATTTTAATACCCTCTGGCAGGAAATGGGTTTTCTGGTAAATGATCAATTTTTGAACAATATACCTAAGCAGTTGAGTCGGGATACGATCCATGCAGAGCTTTTTCGTGATTCTTCAAGGGGAAAGCTTTGCTATCAGTTACAGACTTTTCCACTGGGCATTATTTATTATTTTGTGTTTCAACTCACAGACAACACCGCTCATTGTAAACAATTGGAGTAATCGCATTTGGTGCTTAAAAAACCAGAAGAAAACGACCGGCTAAAAACGATCTTTCTTGCCAATATGTCTCAC
>JANJXG010000079.1 GCA_024709145.1 Bacteroidales bacterium
TGACAGGTGACAGGTGATGGGTGATCGGTTGTGGTTGTCTTCTCCTGAAATAGCTTGACACAAAAAAGTCAAGTAAAATGGAAAAAGAGGACAAATTAATTAGACGTTCGTTGATAACGGACAATTTGGAAGGAATTCCAAACCACGAGGTCGATCTAAAGCTTTACGAGAGCAGTTTCAGGCGCTGGCTGGTTGAGCAAATTGAATCAGGGCAAATGAGTTTTCTCGAAGCCAAAGAGCGTTTCAAGCTGCCATTCCGTTTTGATAATGTTTATAAGCAATGGCAGAGGAAGTATTCCGATGAGATAGTGCTATCTTTGCGACATATGACCGCAAAAGAAAAGACTGATTTCAAAGCCCAGGAAGATCGCATCCGTAAGCTGGAGCAAGCGCTGGAAGAATCCCAGTTAAAAGTTAAGGCGCTCAATGTTTTAATTGATGTAGCCGAGAAAGCCTATAATCTGCCAATAAGAAAAAAAGCTGGGGCCAAGCAGTAACCATTCTGGCACAGATGGAACCGGACATCTCCAAAGGCCGGCTCTGTGCACTGTTTGGAAAGACCCGTCAGGGATGGTATGACGAAAAATACCGAAAAAGAGATCGTCATGCAGAGGAGCTATTTATACTAACGCAGGTATTAAAACATCGGAAAATCCATAAAAGAATGGGAGCAATCAAACTTCGCTTACTTATCAATAAGTTGCTGACTGAGCATGATATAAAGATAGGCAGAGACAGGTTTTATGAGCTGCTCAGAAATCATCAGCTGTTAATCAAGCTGCAACGTAGGCGCACACGCACGACAGATTCTGATCACCCCTACATTAAATACCCTAACATAGCTAAAGAACTCGTCCTGGAAAAAAGTGGGCAGTTATGGGTGAGCGACATTACGTATCTGCGTTTAAGAAACAGGTTTGCCTATCTCTCTTTGGTTACAGATGCTTATTCCAGAAAAGTAGTTGGCTGGGCATTGTGGCCTACATTAAACAGTCAGGGACCATTAACAGCCCTACAAATGGCAATCCATCGCCAACAAGCTTGCCATGCGCTGATCCATCATTCAGACCGTGGCATTCAGTATTGTTGCAATGACTATGTGCATGAATTACAGCAGAATGGCATCAAAATATCAATGACCGAAAGGGGTGACCCATACGAAAATGCACTTGCTGAACGCATGAATGAAACCTTTAAAGTTGAGTATGAGCTGGAGCAGACATTTGATAGTTTCAATCAGGCTAAACAAGAGACTCAACTCGCCATTGAAGCATATAACAGCTTACGACCACATTTGAGTCTTGGCTTACTAACACCTGATCAAGCGCATCAAATGCAGGGAAGTCAGCGCAGGATGTGGAAAAAGGACAGGCACAAAAAGCGGAATCATTCTTCTGTAATGCAAAGTTAATCAATGGTCATGGGATGTCAAGGACAAGCCCTGCGGGTTTTGAGAAAAAAATCTCCACCCCAAGGGGTAGTATTTTTTTCTCAAAATCCTTGACATCCCATGACCATAAGGATTGATAATTGCATTACGGAAGATTGATTCCAAAGAAAAAGAATGTTAGGAAAGTCCATCAATTCATAGCAACAATTCAGGAATTAAAAATCAATTCAAACCTAAATCAGTAAATTGAAAACAACTCATAATCAAAACCGTAAATAGGGATCAACGCTTCAGATGAAGCGGAAATAATACGTCAATGATCCAAATCTCAGAAAAATGATTTATTTTTACATCTAATAACAGTTTTTTATCGTAAAACTGTCAAGCGATTTCAGGAAGCGACAGCATTCTTAATTAATGCATCAGCGTAGTTGGATAATACATCAGCGCACAAAAAGAATGCTCCGGCACACTTGAACAATGCATCAGTGTACAAAAAGAATGCTCCGGCAAACTTGGACAATGCATCAGCGCACAAAAAGAATGCTCCGGCTCACTTGGACAATGCATCAGCAAACAAAAAGAATGCTCCGGCGCATTTGAACATTGCGTCAGCGTACATAAAGAATGCGCCAGCACACTTGGACAACGCGTCAGCGCAATTGGAGAACGCGTCAGCGTGCTTGGAGAACGCTTGTGCACGCTTGATGAAGGTGACTGCATGCTTTATTCACGAAGGTGCAACAAAAAATGATGCCACAAATACGCGAATGAAAAACGAATATTCGTGCATTAGTGACCAACATAAACAGCTTCAGGAATGAAAAACGACTATTATTACTTCGTGGCAAACAAAACCATTCAAGCATCTTTGCGATCACCAATGGACGCTTCCTTTGTTTCCATTTCCTTAGATTCATTCTAAATTTATCGCTGGTATTTTATCGAACGCATACTTCACTTATCTTTAGTGCCTTGTTTAACGGCCTGCTGCTTGCGCCGTTATCCAATGAGGTTAAAGAAAGATAAAGGGCTATGATGGATGCTGATGAGGTGTTCGTATGGCTCTTTTGTGGTTTTTGTGGTTGAGGTTTTAAAATGATATTGATATGAAGAAGTTGGTTAATAAAAAGAAAAACCGAACGTTGGATATGCTTACTTGTGGTTATATAGAAGAATATGGCGAGATATGCGTAATGGAGTTGCGGTTAGCGACAAGTTGGCTGCAAGCTGAAGAAATTGACTGAATAAAGAAACCACTTATCAATGAGTAAAATGAAATATGAAAATCCAACTTGTTGTAGGAACATTTCCGAAAAAAGATATTGAAAAATAAATTTAGTGTTTAACTTAAAGTTGAAAAAATGAGACCATTTAAAATTTTATTAACAGTAATTGCAACGGAGTTATTACTATTTGCAAGTTGCGAAAAAGACAAAACCGAATTACCTGTCGAATTCAAATTTGTATTGCTTGACACACTTGGCAATGAGAAAACCGTTTTTAACCAAGGAGAAAACATCATTTTCAGTTTTCAGGTGATAAACAACAGCTCGGAGGATTTATATCTTGAAAATTTTTTGCCAAACGATGAGTTTTTTAGAGTTTATCAACCAAATACTTATGGAGGAACTCTAAATTATGGGATTCCCTATGAATCGTATATTAAGATTGGTAGTTTTAAAATACCTGCTAATGGCATTTTAAATATAGAATACCCATGGGAGGGAGGGATGTTCTGGAATGAGGAATATCCGATTTTATCAAGCGAAAGTAGAAATGAAGATTTACCTAACGGAGATTATTACACCGAATTTTCCCAATCATTCAAAATTGGTGACATCCAAACAGAAGAAAAACATTTTGAAATTAATTTTACTATACAATAAGTCATGAAGAAGTATATAATAAGCCTGATATTTTTTATAATCGGTGCAAACCTATCGGCACAAGTATTAACGCAAAAAGTTAATTCAGAAACAATAGACGAAAGTATTAAACTTGCAGATAAATCAAGTATTGATATAGTTACAATGCCTTCGTTTAATGTAAGTCAACTCTTGGCAGAAGATGAATTAAATAAAACCTTAGATTTACCATACCGTTTTGGCTATGCCTTTGATGTGGATTACAACATGCAAA
>JANJXG010000138.1 GCA_024709145.1 Bacteroidales bacterium
CGTAACCTTCACAGGTTCAACAGGACCAGCCCCCTACACATTTACATACAGACTGGATTTGGGAACAGGAGTCAATACAATTGAAGGTGCACTTACTTCACTGACAACTGCGAATGCTTCAACAGCCACAGCCAGTGTGGAACAATCAACCGAAGTAACAGGAGTGTATACTTATGTGTTGGTTTCGGTTGAAGATGCGAATGGCTGTGAAACGCCTATCACAGGCCAATCCGTAGTGATTACAATCCTTGAAACTCCCAACATTGATTTTGTGTATGCCGGCTCTCCTTATTGTACCAATTCAGGAACAGCCACTCCAACAGGCAGTGTGCTGGGAGCATTTTCCTATACAGGAACAGGTTTAACGCTGAACCCCACCACAGGTGAAGTCACCCTGGCAAGCAGCACAGCCGGAACCTACACAGTGGTGCAGACATTGAATGGATATACTTCTTCGGCAATGATTGTAATCACACGCTTGCCTGTAGCCACCTTTAGTTATGCCAATTCATCCTATTGTCCGGTTGCAGGCAATGTATCACCTTCAGTTACCAATGATTTAGGTATCTTTACTGCCAGCGCACCAGAGGTGATTTTTGCAGAAGGAGCAGATGCCGGTACCATTGATGCTGTTTTCACGCCTGCCGGAACCTATACCATCGCCAATACGGTGCAGGCAGCCAATGGTTGTGCTGTAGTAAGTGCTTCAACAGAAATCACCATCAACGCAGCGCCAAATTACACAGGCCAGCGAGCTTATGTGATTTGCAGCGGAGAGACTACCTCTATTACACATTCGGCTGACATAGACGGCACAACTTACGCCTGGACGATTTCGGAAGTAACGGGAGGAATCACAGGTTCAAGTGCCGGTTCCGGAGGAACCATTGCCCAAACACTTACCAACCCGAGCAATACAGCTGCCGGAACAGTTACATATATGGTAACACCTACAGGAGGCAGTTGCGGAGCCGGAGTGCCAGTTCCGGTTGTTGTGACTGTGAATCCACGCCCGGCCATTCCAACTGCAGCTGACCTGACTGTTACCTATGATGGTGCTTCGCATACGGCAAGTGCGACATCAAGTACCATCACCGCCACCAGTGAAGTTGCCGTAATAGACTGGTACACAGCTGCAACAGGAGGCGATGCAACCACAGCACCAACAGGCACTGATTATGGAACTTATACCGCTTATGCTCAAGCACGCTATGCTTCAACCGGTTGTATCAGCACTGCCAGGACGCTTGTTACATTAACCATCAATAAAAAAGAGCTTACAGTTGTCAATGCTGTCGTAACAGAAAGAGCTTACAACGGAACTACCGTAGCCGCCATCACAGGCGCTCAGCTCAGCGGCATCGTTAGTACAGATGTTGTGACAATCGGTGGCGAAACATCCGGCACTTTTGCAAGCAAGAATGTGGGAACAGGAATCGCTGTTACAACAATCATGACCATTTCGGGCACCGATGTGGCTAACTATTACCTTACTCAACCAACGCTTATCGGCAATATCGTACAAAAAGCATTGACTGCTGCCTCTACAATTGCTTCAAAGGTGTATGACGGGACTGCCACCGCAGGAACCATTACTTTGGGTGCTGTTACAGGCCTGGTTGACCCGGAAACCTTAACGATAGCTGTTTCAGCAACCGATTATGCAGATGCAAATGTTGCAGACGGCAAGAGCACTACGATCTCATATTCACTAGATGATGGAACAAACGGTGGGCTGGCCACGAATTACAGCATGGCAGACCTGACAACTTCCGGAAATATCACCCAACGACCCCTGACAGCAAGCAGTACCATTTCGGATAAAATATATGATGGCTCAGCAGCTACAGGTACAGTAAATCTTGGAACAGTAAGTAACCTCGTTTCAGGAGAAAGTCTCAATATTACACCAACAGCAGCCAACTTTGCCAATGCCAATGTGGCTGACGGAAAAGCGACTACCATCTCTTATGCTTTAGCTAATGGCACCGGAGGTCTTGCTGCAAATTACAGTATGGCCAGCATTGCTGCAACAGGTGATATTAACCCCTTGTTGCTGACGATTGCAAATCCAACATTAACCTTATCGAAAGTATACGATGGGAACACTACTGCAGCAGTAACAGCAAACGCCTTCACCAATAAGGTGGGTAGCGATGATGTGACAATCAATACGGCCATAGCCAATTATGATACAAAAGATGTTGGTACCGGAAAGACGATTACTGTTGTTTATACGATTACAGGAACAGCAGCCGGCAACTATACAAAGCCTGTTGACTATGTCGTGAATACAGGCGTAATCACTGCAGCTCCGCTGACAGCCACTACAACCGTGGCTTCTAAGGCTTACAATGGTTCGGCAGTGACAGGTGCTGTAACGCTTGGTGCTGTGACAGGATATGTTGGTTCAGAAACCTTGGCAATAACGCCGACGGCAAGCAATTTTGCCAATGCCAATGTGGGGACAGCCAAAGCCACCACCATCAGTTATGCCTTGGCAGCCGGAACCAATGGCGGTGCTGCAACAAATTACAGCATGGCTGATTATATCACCTCGGGAGACATTACGGCGGTGACAATTACAGTTACAGCTGACAACATCATCAGGGGAGTTGGAGAAACAACACCGGCATATTCCTATACAATGTCGGGTTTTGTAAACAGCGAAACGGAAGCGGGATTGCGCACGGCTTCAGCTTTAAGCGGAGCTGTATCGTTCACTGACAACACAGCAGGATCCACCGCAGCAGGCACTTATACCATTACGCCTGTTGTTTCGGCACTGACAGCCACTAATTATAATTTCACTGCAGCCAATGGAACGCTGACCATAGTGAACGTGATCGTTGAAGCTACTGCCGGAACGGCCCGCTCAGGTTACAGCACCCTTGCAGCAGCATATACAGCCATTAACAATGGAACCCATCAGGGAGTGATCACGGTACATATTTACGCAAATACCTCGGAGACCTCCTCTGCTACATTAAATTCAAGTGGCACAGGATCAGCTTCATATACCTCAGTAACACTGGTTCCGCATGCAAGTGTGACAATCACAGGATCAGTAAGTCCATTAATGATTTTAGGCAATTAGACAACAAGAAGAATTAACCAACGGCAGGGCGAAAGCCCTGCCATAAAACAAAAGAAAATGAAAAGTAATATAACACGATTCAGCCTTTACTTCGGTTTGCTACTCATACTTATCAGCCAGTCATTAGTGGCACAAAATCTCACTGATTACGTTATCGTTGATAACAGTGCACCAAACCAAAGCCTGCTTCAGGAGCAGTATGTTAACAATCCACAGGTGTTTTTTAACGAAAGCCAGAAACCCGCCCTTTATGTCTTCAATCAGATGCTGATGGGCAAGACGGTGAACAACCTCGTCATTTATGTACAAACCCAGCCCGGTGTTTTGAATTATGGTGGAGGTTCAATCACGAGTTCAAACATTGACGACTATGCCGAAGTGTTAAATGATTGGTCGTCAATAGTAAAAGGAAGTATTATCATTCACAGTACCGATGTGTTCAACGGACAGGAGGGAGCCTTGTTAAAAAGCAAGCTTGAGGCCTTGACCGGATGCACTGTTGAAATGAGTAAGTCTGTTCAACCCTTTAGTAACTAACCGGTGAAAATTGAAAAAACGAGTCATATGAATGCACATTTTTTACTTCATCTTTTCATTGCAAACAGAGTACCTGATCCGGCTGACAACCGCCGTTCAGGCCAATCCAGCCGCAATGCTACCGTCATTAGGGTTTTCATGGTTTTGCTGACTGTGATGCTGTTTGGCGGATTAAACCAGGAGCTCTATGCTCAAACCTTCTCCGCAACACTATCGAGTAATCAGAAGTTTCAAAAACCTCTTCCAGCGAGTTATGCCTGTGGTGGTACTTATGGATCGTTCACGAGTATCACTGCCAGCAGTACATTGTTTTCTTATGCAACCCAATCGTTTACAGTTGCAACAGCCGGTAATTATACCATTGAAGTCACCAGCAGCACAGCCAGTGACCCGATGTTGTATATTTATACCAGTTTTAGCCCTTCGAGTCCGAATAGCAATTTCAAGGTAGGAGATGATGACAGTGGTTCAGGCTTGCTATCGAAAATTGGTGGTTGCGGGAATTATTTCAATGCCGGAACTTATACCATTGTTGTAACAGCTTATAGCTCAACCACAACCTCCGGAACTGTGAACTTTTCGATTTCAGGAGCAGGAACCACGACAGTTATGCCCACGGTAACAACGAGCACAGCAAGTTCTGTTTCTTCAAGCTCAGCAACTGTTGGTGGAAATGTAACTGCCGATGGCGGTGCAACAGTCACAGCCAGGGGCGTTGCTTACGGAACTTCGTCGAATCCAACTTCGGGTATCTCAATAGGTTCAGGAACAGGTAGTTTCAGTTCTTCCATTTCAGGATTGACTCCGGGAACGCTCTATTATGCCAGAGCATATGCAACCAATAGTGTTGGTACCAATTACGGCCCACAGGTTTCGTTTACAACTCAAAACTTTACCCCCCCGAGCGTTTCGACCAGCAGCACCACGAGCATCGAACGAACCACCGCCACTTTGAATGGCAATGTGAGCAGCACTGGCGGTCAAAATGTATCGGCAGGTTTCCAGGTGAGCACCAATTCATCCTTCTCAGGAGCAGTAAGTGTTACTTCGACCAACTCGATGAGTACGGGAAACTTCTCTTACGCTTACACGGGCCTTGCCGGTTCAACACTCTATTACGTGAGAGCCTGGGCTACCAACAATGGTGGTACCACTTATGGTGGTTCAACCAGTTTTTACACCGATCATACAATTACATACAGCGCCAATGCAAATGGTTCCATTTCGGGATCCACTACCCAATACGTTGATCATAACGGAAGCACATCAGCCGTTACAGCCGTTCCAAACTCAGGATATCATTTTCTGCGGTGGAGCGATAACAGCACCTCAAATCCAAGAACCGACGCAAGCGTGACAAGCAGCTTCTCACGTTCAGCCACTTTTGAAGTGAACAGTCTGGAATTCACCTCACAACCAGGAAATACCGTTGCAGGTCAGGGAATCAGTTTCACCGTGCGTATCCGTGATTCATACTCCAATACAATGACTAATAGTGACCGTGTCATTACGGTGGCTTTGGCATCGAATCCCGCCGGTGGAACTCTTGCAGGAACACTCACAGCAACATCTGTAAATGGAGTGGCAACTTTCAGTTTACCTTATATTCAAAAAACAGGTGTTTACACTGTTACTGTTTCTGCAACAGGTTTAACATCTGCAACATCTTCAAGTTTTACAATCATTCCGGCAGCTTTAAGCTATTTTACCGTTGATAATGTAACAACACCGCACGAGGCCGGGCAGTTTACTTCTCCCAGGGTGACAGCTTATGACATTTACAACAACCTCAAGACCAATTATACCGGAACCGTCACCTTCAGTTCAAACAATGTGAGCGTAATTCCTGCCAAAGCAACTGTATTGCCTGCAGCCTATACCTTTGCAAGTTCCGACAATGGTGTGAAGACCTTCACTAACCAACTGAATATGAAGCAATATGGCACTGGCTATTACATTAGAGTGAACGATGGTGCTGCTCAGGGAGAGCAAACGGGCATTCAGGTAACTTCGGCACCTTTGAATTTTTATACCATCGTCGCCAATGCTGATGGTGGTGGAAATCAACAGGGAGTATTAGCCGGTACTGAATTCACCGTTCTTGCAAAACTTTTTGACGAATTTGGCAACCACAAGCTCGATTTTACCGGAAGCCTTGGTGTTACCTTTACAACCACAGCCAATCCTTCGCCACTGGGCAATCCACCTGTTATTCAATCTGCCGGTAACCAAACATTTACAAGCGGCAGCTGCACCATCGGCGGATTTACTTTTTTCAATGCTCAGGAAACCCCTACGATCACCATTACTGAAACACTTACCGGAAGCGCAGGTACCACAACAGCCATCACAGTGTGGCCCGAGGTTTTGGACAACTTCCTCGTTGAAGAACAGCCCCTGCAAAGCCATGGTATTGGGGGGGTTCGTGTTACCGCCAACGAAAATTTCACTGTTAAAGTGACTGCACGCGATGAATACAACAACATCAAAAGAGATTATGTGGGTCACATCAATTTCAAATCATCCAATGATGCCATCGTTGATTACCCCGACGGGCTTCAACAGTTTATTCCCACCGACGTCGGTATCCGCACATTTAGCAATGCCATTTCTATCCCAACAACCGGTAGCTACTGGTTGCGTGTTGCCGATTCACCCGATGCATTCAAAACCGGTGAACTTCAAAACATTGTGGTAGGACCCAATGTGCAGAATGCAGGAAACTCAGAGCTTTTCTTTACATCGCATCCTTCGCTCACAACCTACCCGAGCACACCGGAAGTGGTAGCCGGTGATTTCATCAACGTCACCATCCGGCCACGTGATGCAGGCAACAACCTGCTGTGCGACTGTCAAACGGTTTCGGTAATGCTCAACGGACAGACAACACACCGCAATGGGGTATTGGAATCGGGTGTGCCTGCTTTGGTTTCCATCCCGGTTGTTGACAACCATGATGGAACTTACTCGGCTTCTGTACGCGTAACAGATATGTCTGTAACGAATGTAATTACCGCCAGCGTGAATGGCACTGTACTTACCGATCAGCTCAATGTGGTTGTGAACCAACCTCATACTGCCTCTTTGGCAACGACCGCCATCACTGCTGATCCAACAGCAATAACAGCAGATGAGTCTTCGTTGGTTACGGTACAATTAAGAGACCAGTTTCTTAACAACCGCAGCACTGATGATGGCACTGTTACACTAGGCGTTACCAATCTTGCCAATGGTATTATCGTTGGTGTAACAACCGGCTCATCCAGCATTGAAGCTGCATACACCAGCGGGGGCAAATATGTTGCCACCTTCAGGATGAATGGCATCGGTCTCGGAACGGCTACCATCGTGGGAGCTTTCAATGACGGCGGAGCTGTGAACGGAAGTATTGTGGATAATGCAGATGTGGTAGTTACACACGGTGTGGCAACACAGTTGGCTGTCAATACGCAGCCTTCTTCCTTAGGAAATGCTGTTGCCGGTATTGCATTTGACAGACAACCTGTGATTCATATCAATGACCAATGGGGTAACCATGTCACAACTGGTGCAGGAAGTACCCTTGTTGTAGGTGCTGTCAAAGAAACAGGCAATTCAACGCTGAAAGGAACACTCACAGCTACAGCAGCTGCCGGTGTGGCTACCTTTGGAAATCTAAACTATGAACTTGCTGAATCCGGTGTAAGTCTGAGATTTTCGGCAACCGGTGTAACGGATATCGTTTCGGCATCCTTTATGGTAGTTCACAACATTCCTGATTATTTCGTAATTAACATGGCAAATCCGGGTGTTTTACCAAATCTTAATGGAAAATATGACTTCACGGCAGGTATTCCACAGAATATAAAAGTCACTGCCTACGATACTTACGGCAACCTTGCCAATCGATTCACGGGCAACAGGGTTCTCACATTTAGCGGAGCCAATCCATCACCCAATCCGGGAGAGGTACCAAAAGTAAACAGCACCAATTTCCCCAATGCAACAACATTGAATTTTGTGAATGGTGAAGTGACTGCTGCACTTACACTTTACAAAGAAGAAGATGCGATGATTGCAGCAAATCACACAGCTGCCTACACAGATTCGTATGTCAACGGAAATATCAATATCAATGCGGCTGCTGATAACAGATTGCCTGTTCATGTTGAGCAAAATACACCCGCTTACTTCAGCGTTACGATTGCTGGAAATCTAACAGAAGTAATTGCAGGACAGTCATATACTGTTACTGTAAGTGCTTTTGACCATTACAACAATCCGGCTACATTCTATACAGGAAACAAAACCCTGAAATTTAACGGCGCAGCCATCTCACCTGCACCTTCAACAAGTCCAACAATTGGTGGTATTGTTTTAGGCGATGATGTTGTACTGAACTTTAACAGCAATGGCCAGGCCACAGCTACGATGGTATTGTACAAAGCAGAAACCGATATTAGCATCACTGCTGCCGAAAGTGCTTCAGGTGGAGTTGAAACCCGCGTGGGTTACGAACTTGAACTGGATGTGAATCATGGTGCAGCAAATTACTTTGCTGTTACTGGTACTCCTGGTGCAATGACAGCAGGTACAACGCAAACGGTTACCGTCAGCGCTTATGATACGTGGAACAATCTTGCTACCGGTTATACCGGTGCTAAGGCCATTGTATTCTCAGGTGCTACACCTTCTCCTGACAATGCGCCGGCGCTTGGTTCAGCACCAACTGTAACCAATAATGCCTCCAGCGCTATTGCTTTTGGCAATGCAACCACGATGACTTTCACATCGGGTGCTGCCACAGGAACGATGGCCCTTTATAAAGAACAAGATATCCATATCACGGCAACCCAAGGCAGTATTACAACCCCGGTCATTACCGGATATGACTACCGACTTGCCGTAAACGTAGGCCATGCCGCAGCCAATTATTTTGCTGTGACAGGCACAAGTGCTACAATGACAGCAGGTACCAGTCAAACAATCACGGTAACCTTGTATGACCAATTTAACAATGTTGCAACTACCTATGATGGTGATAAGTTGTTATCCTTCAGTGGTGCAAATGTTTCAGAACTGAGCAACGCACCAACAGTTGTATCTGAAGTATTTGGTACCCAGACAACTTTAACCTTTGCTGACGGTATTGCCTCCGGCACTATGTTCCTTTATAAGGCTGAAAACGCAGCAATCAAGGTGAGCAACGGTTCACAAAACACCTCCAACAGCTTTGATCTGGAAGTGACAGTAAATCCAAATGTGGCGCACAACCTTGCAATAACCACGCAGCCTGCCCACAGCACAACAGAAGCTATTGCCGGTATTGCCTTCAGCACGCAGCCTGTTGTAAGAATCAGGGACGTGTATGGTAATCTTGTTGTTTCAGATAACACGACAGAAATAACAGCAGCAACCGGAAGCACCGGATCAGCAAACTTGTTTGGAACACTCATAGCAACAGCCACAGGTGGTATCGCAAGTTTTGCCGGACTCAATTATCAAAAGGCTGAAGATATGAATATACTCTTCAGCTCAGGTAGTTTGCAAACAGTTACGTCCAACACCCTGACGGTAGTTCATAATGTACCAAGCTATTTGACTATCAGTGGTGCCTCAACCCAGACAGCCGGTGTTGCTCAAACAATTACACTGAGGGCCTTCGACGCATACCACAATCTTGCGCTGCGTTTCGATGGCAGTAAATCGCTCACTTTTAACGGTGCGAATGTATCACCAGCACCTTCAACAAGTCCCAGCGTGGCAGCAACTGCTTTCGGTAGTGCAACCTCACTTAGCTTCACAGATGGTGTTGCAACAGGAAGCATGATCCTTTATAAGGAAGAAACTGCATATGTTGGTGCAACACATGCTGATGCTGCTTTCAACGACAGTTATACCGGTGCAGCTAATCTTTCAATAGCCGCTGCCAATCCAAATGGATTGGAAGTTGTTGTCAGCCAGGCTGCCCCTGCATATTTTGCTATCAGTGGCAGTGCCACGCAAACAGCCGGAACGACGCAGGAAATAACCGTGAGGGCTTATGATGGCTTTAACAATCTGGCTACCGATTACACCGGTGGTAAAATGCTGCGTTTCAGTGGGGCTAATCAATCGCCGTCACCATCAACCAATCCTACGGTAAGTGCAACTGCCTTTGGTAACAATACTGCTTTGACCTTCACCAATGGCGTTGCAACAATGGATATGGCTTTATACAAGGACGAAGTAGCCGTGATTATCGCCACCGAAATCAATGGAGGTACCGCCGGAAATACGGATGGCACAGCAGGCATTACAACACCTGCAAATATTGGCGCACATGTTTACAGACTATCAGTGGATGTTGATCCTAACAATGCCTATTACTTTGCCGTAACTGGTACAGGAACACAAACTGCAGGCGATGCCCAAACGATTACAGTTACAGCTTATGACTACTGGAACAACGTGGCCTTGGGATATGTTGGATCAAAGAACCTGACATTCAGCGGGGCATCCAATTCACCCGGTTCGCCCAAGGCTGCAGTTTCTCCAACTGTTGCGGCAACTGCTTTTGGAACAAGCACAAGTCTGAGCTTTACAAGTGGTGTTGCAACAGGATCGATGATTCTTACTAAAGTCGAAACAGCATACATCAAAGTTAGTGAAGGTTCAATTGCAACTTCAGATGATTACGACCTGCATGTGGTTGTTAATCATGCTGCAAATAATTATTTTGCAGTAACAGGAAGCAGTGTGCAAACAGCCGGTGTGGCTCAAACCATTACGGTTACCATGTATGATGCATACAATAATATTGCAACATCCTACGATGGCACAAAATCATTGCTTTTCAGCGGTGCAGCAGCCTCTTTGTATGGAAATACCCCAACTGTGAATAGCACCGATTTTGGTTCTGCAACGAGTGTTGTGTTTGCAAATGGCGTTGCCAGTGCAGCACCTTCAGCATCCATGATTTTAACCAATGCAGTAAGCACTACCGTTACCGTTTCGGGTGATGGCATCAATACGGCCGCAGGTTTGGGTCTCACGGTGGATGTTGGTCACAACATTGCTACCAACCTGCGTATCGACACACAACCATCGGCTTATGTGCGTGCCGGTGATGCTCTTGCACAGCAGCCCGTAATCAGTATCCGGGATGCTTATGGCAACCTTGTAAATGATGATGCAACTCAAATCACTGCCTCTGCCAATGGAAACAGCGAACTTACAGGCGCCCGAACACTCACAGCCGTTGACGGTGTTGTAAACTTCAGCGGGTTGAACTACAGACTGATGGAAACCATCACCATTGGCTTTACTTCCAGTCCGGCACTCACAGCCCGAACATCCAATGCCGTTGTAGTGGACCACAATGCTACCTATAAATTCCTGTTCACTGCAGTGCCAGACTTTATCATTGCCGGCGGACAACGTGGTGCCTACACAGTGAAACGCTATGATGCCTACGACAACCTTGTCAACAATGTGGTGAATGGCGACGGCTCTGACAACACAACAGCCGAAAGGGTTTACCTGTATACAACAATGAATGGTTCAGCAGTAGCCGGTACATTCCACAGCACACTTGCCAACGGAACAGTGATTACTTATGTTGACATTGCCAACAATGCCACCTCGGCCAATTTCTGGTATTTCTCCAATGTTGCCGGTGAGCATCTTATCACAGGAGCAGATGTAACACCACTTGATAACCCGGATGCTACCGTCCTTAATGCAGTCCATAACACCCTGGAAGTGCGTCCTGCTGCCCTTAGTCACTTCATCGTCACAGGTGTTGGGACATCGGTTGGAGGTGGATTCACTGAACATTACTACGGCGATGTACAAAGTGTAACGGTGGAGGCTATCGACATTTTAGGTAACCGTAAAACCAACTACAGCGGAACCATCACATTCAACCTAACTGACAATCTCGCAGTTGCAGGAACGAATTATCCGTCTGACTATACCTTTACGGCTGGTGAAGGAGCAGGATTTGACAATGGTATCCATACATTCAACAATGCTATCCTCTTTACACGTCCAAGCTTCGAACATCCAAGCTATCCTGCTGTAAACGAATGGTGGGTTACTGCTATTGACAAAGCCCAACCTGCAAAATATGGTTCACAGGTTAAAATAAGAGTGCTTGCACGTCCAATAACAATCACCGCACACAATCAAACCAAGAACTACTATGGTGATACTCATAGTTTAGGCACAACTTCCTTTACTGTCACCAGTAATCTTGCAAACATCTATGCATACAATCAATCTGTAACTGCTGTGACACTTACAAGTTCCGGAACCGTCAATACAGCTACGGTCGGCAACTATAATATCATACCCAGCAATGCTACTGGTATCAATAGTTTCAACCCCTTGTATTACACGATTACCTATGTCAACGGAACGCTGACAGTTGAGCCAAGACCGATTACCATAGCAACAAGCGGAAGCCAAAGCAAAACATACGGCGATGCCGATCCGGGAAGTTATGGATTTAGTGTTACCTCTGCCTTGGGACTCACGGCATGGGATCAATGGTCGGGTGTCTTGACCAGAGCTTCAGGTGAAAATGTTGGTTTGTATAATATGCTGATCAACGGTTCATCATTAACAATTGTTGAAACCGCCAACCCTTCGATCAACAAAGCAGCGAACTATGACATCAGCTTTGTGAACACCAATCAGTTTGAGATTACGCGTAAACCCATCACGCTCACACCTGTTGCTTCCCAAAGCAAGATTTATGGTGATGTGAACCCTGTATATACCTATACCACGAATCCTGCAATTAATACATTGCTGGCAAACGGTCACAGCGTTGCTTTGACCGGTGCTCTAACGCGTGAAAGTGGTGAGAACGTTGGAACCTACAAGATCCTTCAGGGAAATATTGACAATTCGGAGAATACAAATTATGCAGTCTCATTCACTGAAGATGTTTTGTTCACCATCAACCGCTTGCCAATCACGGTGACAGCCAATACCGGACAAACCAAGATTTATGGATCGCTCGACCCGCTGCCATTTGGTTATACTGCCAATCCTGCAATAGGTCACGAGCTGGCAAATGGTCTGTTGGTTTCACTGGATGGTGCGCTTTCACGCGCGAGTGGTGAAGATGTTGGTTTGTTTGCTATTCAACAGAATACAATCACCAACACCACAAACCCGAACTATGATGTGACTTTCGTAACTAAGAATTTCGAAATCACCCGCCTGCCTATTGCACTCACGCCAAACGCAGGACAGAAGAAAACCTACGGTGCTGACGATCCGCTAACGTTTGCCTATGCCACCGTTCCGGCAATCGGCACTACGCTTGCAAACGGACACAGTGTTACTTTGACTGGCGATCTGACGCGCGTTGCAGGCCATGTGGTTGGATTCTATGACATTCTTCAGGGAACAATAACCAATACTACCAATGAAAACTACAACATCAGCTATACCAGCAATGTGAAGTTTGAAATCGAACGCAAGGATATCACGATCAACGTTACAGCCGGTCAGAACAAGGAATATGGTGATGCCAATCCAACTTACACCTATTCTACTATACCTGCTGTGGGCGATCTGCCATTTGGTGCAGCATTCGTTGGTGCTTTGGTGCGTGAAACAGGTGAAAATGTTGCAACAGATTACACCATCACCCAGGGTTCACTCGAACTTGGTGATGCTAACAATGCAGCAACATCGCTGGCTCAGAATTACAATGTTACCTTCAATTCAGCAGATTACGCAATCACACGCAAACCTATTGCTATTACAGTTACACCTGCACAGCAAAAGGTTTATGGTGAGAATGACCCATCTGGCGGACAGCTTTTCGCTTTCACAACAGTTCCTTCTCTTGCAAGCCTGCCCTTCCAGGCAGCAAGCTGGACAGGCGCTTTGGTACGTGAAACAGGCGAAGTGGTTGGAACTGAATATACCATAACGCAAGGTTCACTGGAACTCGTTGACGGACAAAATGCCTTAGGCGGCTCATTGGCCACCAACTACACAGTGACCTTTAACACAGCCGACTTTGCCATCACACGTAAGCCAATTACGATCACCGTTAATGCAGGTATTGCCAAAACCTATGGCGACAACGATCCTGCATTTACATTTACTTCCAGTCCGGCACTGTCGAGTCTACCGTTTAATGCCGCCTGGACAGGAAACCTTGTCAGACTCAACGGCAATAACAATGTGAATGCTTATGCCATCACACAAGGAAGCCTGGAATTGACTGACAATAACAATGGTACAGCTTCATTGGCTCAAAACTATGCTGTCACTTTTGAGGGTGATAATCTTACGATCAATAAACGTAGTATTACTGTCACTGTCACTGCCGGACAAAACAAAGTGTATGCCGACAGCGATCCAGTTTTCACTTACAGCTCTTCTGTTGATCCTCTACACTATAATGGTAGTTTCACAGGCGCACTCAGCCGTGCCTCAGGAGAAAACGTGGCAACAAATTATGCTATTGACCGTGGTACATTGCAGGTTGTTGACGACAACAATGCTACTTCCCTGGATGCAAATTACAATATGACTTTTGTTCCGGCCAACTTTGCAATTACAAAGAAGCCGATTACCATCACCGTGGTGGCAGGACAGAACAAACGTTATGGCTTTGCAGATCCTACTTCAAGCCCAGCAGCTCCAACGTACTTCAGGGCATTTGAATTTGTCAGCTCCGTCGATCCGCTGCCATTCAGCGGTGATTTCACAGGGGCACTTGTACGCACCGGTGTAAGTACCAGCCCCGTTGGTACCTATGCCATCAGCCGCGGTACGCTGAATATTAGCGATGCCAACAACAATACGACCTCGCTGGACGACAACTATCAAATTACCTTTGCCGGAAGCAACTTTACCATCCATGAAAGGTTGCTGACTCTTGTGGCTTCTGACCAGACCAAGACCTATGGATTTGGGCCGGAATGGGGGAGTGGAGATGCAAATTACTGGACTTTGGGAAGTACGGCCTTTACAGTCAGCTCAACTGCAGGTGACGGCATGGCTTACAGTGAAACCATCGGTGGTGTTGGATTCACCTCCAGTGGTGAGCCAAGGGATGCCAACACCGGCAGCTACTCTATTGCCATCAATGCCGGCAGCGAAACGGAATCAGGTGGCTTCCTCAAATCAAATTACGACATCAGTTATTTGAGCGGCTCTTTGTCAATTACACCCAGAACTCTCCATCTGAGCAATTTTGCTGCCGACAACAAAGTGTATGACGGCAACACCACTGCCTCAGGTCTCGGATTCTTCGACGACCGTGTGAACAATGATAACCTGTCGTTTACCCGCACCGCAGTGTTTGAAAATGCCAGTGCCGGTAGTGGAAAAACTGTTACCTACACCAGTGTCATCATCTCCGGAGGTGCCGATCAAAATAATTACGTGCTGGAATCTGAAACCAGTCACTGGAAGACTGCTGCAAACCGCAGTATTTCGCAGAAGCCGCTGACCATCACGGCCAATAGTTTTACCAAGTATTTTGGAAACACATACGCCTTCACCGGAACCGAATTTACTACCACGCAAATGGTTGCAGGCGAGTCAGTTGCATCGGCAACCCTCGTGAGCGCCGGCGCTGATGCAGCAGCTGCTATCAATAATTACCCGATCGTAATCAGTAATCCTGTGGCAGGTGTTGGAACTTTGCTGACCAATTATTCCGTCAGCCTTGTTGATGGCACCTTAAACGTGATTGATCCATTAACCATACTTGGTAAGGTTTATTACTATAAGAGGTTTAATATTGGAAATGGTACACGTGTTAATGAACCAATGGAAGGCGTTGAGGTGAAACTTTATCACAGCGGTTCCGGAAGTCCTGCTACGACTTTAACCAATGATCAGGGTATTTATCAGTTTAACCTGATTGATCCGGCCACTGTTTCTAAGATTGAAGTTGGATCAAGCCTGCCATGGGGCAGTGTATCGGCCAACGATGCACTCGCCATGCAGCTGAAAATTGTTCAGTCGCCCCCAACTTACTGGCAATCTCCAACATACAATGTTGATTTCATGAATTATTTAGCCGACATCAACAACAGTTCGACGCTTTCAATTCAAGATGTTTTGGGTGCAAAATACCGCATTCTCAACCCGTCAAGCTATCAGTTCCCTGCCGGCAACTGGAGGTTCTATGCAGAAGGCAGTACCTTTACACCGCTGACTTTTGAATCAAACAACAGTGCATCACTGGCAAATCCTCTTCTTGACGGAAACAACTACTATCCAAACATTTACGCTCGAGTGGTTGGTGATGCTGACGGTGATTATAACCCCAATCCATCCAAAGAGTTGATCCCGATTCAAGAAGGAGAAGCCTTGATTGTAAACAACGGTGAGAATTTCGATCTTGATATCCGACTCAGGAATGGTCTGAAGTATGCTGCTACCTCGATGACGCTCTATTTCGATGACAGTAAAATTGAAGTTGAAAGCCTGAGCTCATCCTTGCCTGACCTTGAGTATGTGCTTGAAGGAAATCAAATCAGGGTAGTGTGGACAAGTTTAACCTCTGTTGATATGGACGCCGATGATGTGTTGGTAACACTCAATATGCGCACCATAGCACCGGTAAGCTGGACAGATCAAGTGCTTTATCTCAATGGCAACCCAGTGTTTGGCGACTTGCTTGCTGAGATGATTCCAGGTGTTGAAATCATTGCCCAACCTATCGAAAACAACCTGACTGGTTTGATAGGTTTTGACGAGGAGAAACTGGCCTTGAGTTTATATCCTAATCCTGCAAAAGACTGGGTAACTGTAAACTACAATTTGCCTGCCCATTCAGAGGTAAAAATTGTATTGGTTGATCTGATGGGTGTAGTTGTTTCGGAATTGATTGAAAATGAGCAAATGACCGGAACTTACACCTTCCGTTTCAACGCTACCCACCTCAATCTAGACATGGGTGTGTATTCGGTAAGAATGCATGTGAAGTCAAATGGCAAATCTTATATCAGGAATCAAAAACTGGTACACATTAAATAGAGTTTCTACTGGGAA
>JANJXG010000006.1 GCA_024709145.1 Bacteroidales bacterium
CTGAGGTACCAAAATGTCCGAGGTTCACTTAACAGTCATAGAAGGTATTCAAAGCAGTAGCCTGTAGGGCTACACCAGCCATAGCCCCCGGATTCATCCGGGGGATAGGGTATGATAATGCCTGAAATAAGCCTGTAAGGCTTTCCCATCAGTGACCAGGAAAGGATTCCCGGTTTTGGATCTGCTACGCAGGGATTGACTTATCAGATGGTTGGAAGGGGAAACTCCTACGGAGTTATTGAGGCTGACGCAGCGACAGACCCCCGGATGAATCCGGGGGTTATGAGTGGGAAAGGCCTACGGCCTTAGGAGGTCAGGCGGCAGCTTGCCGGTGTAAGATCGACGATTGAGTGGGGATCGTTTTGCCTTGATGGAAGGGGAAACTCCTACGGAGTTATTGAGGCTGAAGCGGCGACAGACCCCCGGATGAATCCGGGGGTAATTGCCGGTGTAGCCCTCTTCAGGATTTAAATCTCCATACCAGATAAGATCAAATCAGATGCTTGGTTTGATTTATTTTGCTACTAATTCTTTACTATTTTAACTGTTTTTGACAGCTCTTTGGTCGTCACTTTGGCAAAATAAATTCCGGAAGCCAACTTTTCAGTATTCATCGTAAATTTGGATTGGTTCGCGATCTCCTTTGTCACCAGAAGCCCGTTGGCATCAAACAGCTCAACTTTTTCGATTTTTTCACCGGCCTGAATGGTAAGCTTATCACAAACCGGATTTGGATAGACTGAAACATGAACTGACAGCTTATTCTCAGTAGTTTTAACCCAGCCATCGGGTAGTTCAAGACGGAAAGTAAAGAGCTCACCCCAGGAGCCTATGGTGGGATCTAAACCCCATCCGGCAATAAATTTACCATTGGGTGAAATGGTATTGGCACTCCAAATGGGTCCGATTTCCATCGTATAACCCAGATAATCGGTGATAAAGGTATTTAAATCCATGGCCCCCATTGCTGCTGTCCAAATGAAAGGAGTATAGTTTTGAGTCCAAGGGTCAGGGGCATACACATACCAACCAACAACAATGCTGCCATCCGCACTCATGCCAGCTACGTTGCCGGTAGTACCTTCAGGCAGACCAAGATTCCCAAGGTCAACCACACCAGTGTTTTGACTCCATAACCAGGCATTCGGAAACGCATAATCACCGTAGCCTCCGATCCAGTTTCCATCAGCTGAAACAGCACTTGCCATCCCAAGTTGATTGAATTCATTGTTAGGATTTCCATCCGGATCGACTAGCAAATATTCATTCGGGAAATAGCCACCAGCAGGATTCTTTCTCCAGACTGCTGATTTCCATGGCCCGTTAAAGTCCTGGTAACCAACAACAACATTCCCATCGGCACTCACTGCTTCTGCTCTTGCGCTTCGGTTAAGATAGGCATACATACTGCCGAGATCTATCAACCCTTCCGCCTGATTCCAGGCAAAAGCGTGTGCATACGAAGTGGTTCCGTTACCATTGGCGGGATCGGCCCAGGAATTTCCAACCACTGTCAATCCATCTCCGGAAATACTGTAACCGGCACTTGTTGTGTTATCCACGATGATACCCAGGCTGCCAAGCGGCGTCCATTGCTCACTGCTGACATCATACACGGACATTTCAGCAACATCGATACTTGAAAGTCTTGATTTGAAATAAAAATTTCCCTGAGACCCACAAATTTGAACCGAAGTGGGAGTTACTGCGATTTCATAAAGAGCCGGATCACCATTAAAAATAGCCTGATTGGCCCAGGTCCAGCTTTGCCCGCCATTGCCGGATTCAAATACGACATCAGGCGTACCGGTGATTACCAGGTTTTGAGCATCAATCCATTGTATATCTCTCCACAACACACCGTCGGTCAATCCGGGAGAAACCGCAAGCTCAGTCCAGGTATTGCCTCCGTCAGTGGTTTTATGGATGTAGGTTTCACCAAGGACATAGCCGGTCTGTTCATCAAAGAAATTTAAGCCCAGAAAAAGCGCTCCCGGGATAGCGTAAACATTGGTCCAGCTAAGCCCGTTGTCGGTTGATTTTTGTACATGACCTCCATTTGTAGTGAGAAAATAGGTGTTATTTCCCGTGTATTTTATTTTTGATGCAACAGCAAGTAAACCAGAGCCTTTTGTCCAGCTTAATCCGCCATCAGAAGTGATGTACACTCCCAAACCATCGTTGAGCTGTGCCGCTACGACCCCATTCAATTCATCTTTAAATTCAATGGCTGTGTAAATATAGACATCATCATCGCCGGCAGGATCAAGAATTTCCCAATCCCAACCTGTGTTTTGGGTCTTTGCAAAATATTGGTTCCAGCCACCCACGTATCCAATATACGGACTGGGAAAACTCATTGCTTCGAGGCCTCTGTTTTCGGTATCCACCCACATGGCTCCCCAGCTGGCACCTCCGTTGGTGGTTCGCAGAACAATGCCATCGCCGTTATAGGTAAGAGACTGACCAACAGCATATCCAAACAAACCATCACCCGCAGCAGGAAATTCCATTGCCTTGAAGATGTAATTGTAATCAGCCAGGATTCGGCGCTCCCAGGCAGTTGATACCGGTAAGGTTGTCAGGCTACTCCCCGAAATACGATTGCCATCGCCGGAAAAATGTGCCCGTCCTCCAATCCCGTTTCCGGGTGAAAGGCCACCAATGACCTGAAAACTATTGTCGGCAGGGTTCCAAAGTGAATAGGGGCCGGCCTGGCTTTCATATCCTGATACAATCCCCTGGTTGGAAACACCATTCGTTTCGAAAAATGTGGGCTTAACCACATATTGACTCATTGCAGCCGTGGAAAGCAACAAAAAAGTAAACAGCATCATTGTTTCAAAAGTAATTTTCTTCATTTTATTTAGATTTACGGTTAAGATGACTATCCCTGTTTTCGAGATTCAATTCTTGGTTAAATGGCTTATTGAGTTCTTCGAGCAATTTTCGCAGCGCTTGCTGTTCGGCTTTCTTTCGTTCAAAAAAGTCTTCCAGTTCTTTGATAACATCCTCCTGTTGCTGTGTTCGCTTCATTGCCATAGGTCAATTTTTGGCAAAGATGAATACAGCGAATCATTCAATCCGTCAAAACGGGCTTACATCAACAATACAAGGCCTGAAAATGCACTTACAAAAACAGTACAATGGACTTTAAGCTATTAATATACAGGGATATAAGCAATTTTTATAATTGCATAAGGAAGTTGATAAGATTCACATCTTCACCTTGAATCTGGAGTTTTTTTCGCAATCTGCTCCGGGCAACAGTAATACTGTTGACAGATTGCGTGGTGATTGTGGAGATATCTTTGGTGGAAAGGTTGAGTCGTAAAAACGCACACAATTTTTTTTCATTCGAACTTAAAGTCGGACACAAATCTGCCAACCGATCATAAAAACCATGGTGGACATTTGTAAAGTGCGCTTCAAATTCACTCCAAATATCGTTTTCACTTCCTGATTTCAGTTGTTGAATGATTTCCGAAATTATCTTTTGGTTTTCGGTTTTGAAAGAGGGTTTTGCCTTGATAAGTTTTTCGGAGATACCAGTGATAAGCTCATTCTTTTTTAAAAGGTACATCACGTTCGTGGTAAGCTCTCTGTTTTTAAACTCAAGTTCTTCCTTGAGTTTTTGCTTTTCGAGCAGGGTATTTTTATGCTCAAGTTCAAGTTTGTCTTTGAATAAGCGATCATTTCTGATTCGGCCACGTTGTAAAAAAATAAGAAGTACAGATATCAGCAGGAAGAAAAAGAGCGAACCGCCAATAATCAGGTAGAGGAGTTCTGCTTTTTGGCGCTCGTTTTCACGCCTCTTCAACTCCATATCAAATAGATTTTGTTGTTGATCGAACTTATATTTCATTTCGATCTGGGCGATCCGGTTCATATTCTGAACGTTGTACAGACTGTCTTTGAGGATGCTGTATTCGATAAATGTCAAATAGGCCTGCCGATCGTTTTGTGTTTCGTGATAAAGAGTTGATAATGATTGCAGTGAGTTGAGAATAGATTCCTTGTTACCGATTTCTCTCCCCAGATTAAGCGCTTTTTCATAGTATTCTCTTGCTAATGCATAGTTTTTTTGTTGAACAGCGTTTTTGGCTATGTTATTAAAACACTGTGCTATACCCCTTTTGTCATTTATTTCCTCTCTGATCTTCAATGCTTTGTTGAAATAGAAATCAGCCAGGTTAAACTGTCCGTTTTCCAAATAACAGATACCCATATTATTAAAAATGGAAGACTCTAACATGTCATCATGTTGATTTTCAATAATTACTAAAGCCGACTGGTAAGATAAAAGCGCTTTATCGTAGTTTTTGAACTGAATGTGAACTGCCGCCATATTATTGAGCAACCGAAGTCGGGTTTTATCACTTTCCTGATTCTCTCCGGGTTTCTCTAATACAATCTTTTGGAATGCCGCTTCATAATATGTCATCGACTGTTCGAAATTCCTTTGAGAAAAAAAGGAATTGCCGATTTTAATTAAATGATTTATTTGCTTTGACATCAATGATTTAGAGTCTGGATGTAATAACAGAAGGCTGTCAGTAATGTTTTTGGCATCGAAATAGTATTTCAGGGAAGTTTCAAAATTTCCTGTAGCATTGTAAATGTCTCCCAAATTCAAATACAGTGCAATCGTTGAGGTATCAGCTTTGGACGATGCCAGCATATTTTGTGCCTTTAAGGCATAAAATAATGCTGAATCAAGGTTTTTATTGGTATAAAAGGAGGATAAATCCAGGATTTTTTGAAATTTAGCATTGATTATTTCCTTTTCCAAGCCTGTAAACACTGGATTCGTCTCATGTTTTTGAGCAGTTACACCCAGAAAGATGCTAAGAAAGCAGAATAATGAAATTGCCTTTTTCATTTTGAAAAATAACTGACTAACAAAAACACATTTCGAATCCATTCATTGGAAAAAGTCGCTATAAATGGTTTATAAACTCACATCGGTTCAGGTAAATTTCTTTATCTGCTGCCAAAAGTAAATTTTTTCAACAGAAAGCTGTTGTTACCATCGTAAAGAATTATGCAATTCGCTTGTGATACTGCAAATTCAAGATTAACTGCGTTTTTATGCCCCGATTTGAGAAACATTGGTCTAAGAATCCCGCATCGAATTTTTCCGTGCTTTGGATCTTTTAAACCCGGCAACGGACATAAAATATAACAAAGGTCACCGGTGTAAGCTGACATTCGTCTGCTTTTTTTCAGCCCAATTGCAAACAGCTTTTGGATAAAGTTTGCTGAAAAACTTTAAAGTTCATCATTATAAATAAATAAAGTTTGACTTATATGTTTTTTGACACGCATTTGAATCTGTTCAGCTCGAAAAGCCTGCATCCCGATCTAAATACGAAGCTCGGATTGAATGAAAAGACTTCGGTAATATTCTTTTTTTTTTTTACCGCAGAGACTGCCAAGTAGGCGCAGAGAACGCAGAGAAATTGATGAATTCTAATCGCTTCTTTCGCCTTCCTTAAATCACAATGCGTCAGCTCTTTGTGCCCTTTGCGCCTGCTTTGTGCCCTCTGCGGTTAAACTGATTTTGGCACAAATTAATGCGAATAAACCATCTTCTCACTTTGTGAAATGTGGACGAAATTTTGCTTTATTAGGCTCGGGGAGTTTTTCAGCAGGCCCTAAATACATATAATTGTTTGACTTTTCCTGATTTTCTATTCATAAATATTGGTATAACAGACCGATAATGCTAATGGCAATTCAGGTAAAAAACTTTTGTCAGCCGGTTATTGTCTGTTGATTATATTTTTAAACGATTGTGCTTTTCGGAGCGGACTATTAATTCCATTTTTTAACCATATCTTGTTGAAATGAAAAGGAAATTCAGCTTTCTTTGCAAGAAAACATTCAGAGCTTCATTGAATTTTCATTGAAAGCAGCTGAGCAAAATGCTTTTCAAAAAATACATGAACAATACCGCTGCCTTTCTTACGCTCTCCAGAGAAGTTTTCGTGCTACACCCGAAGCGGTCAGAAATATTTGTCAGGCATTTGAAACAGAAAGGCTTTGAGCTTGATATCCGAACCGGGAAGCGAATTAAAACAGGTACAGCCATTGCGGCTGTAACCAACCTTTGGTTTTCCACCTTACGTGGGGATCAGACGAAGGAATCGGAACACCTGAGCGGCCTCTTGCTTGGCGCTGTAACACCGGTTTATGACGATCTGATGGATTTGTTTGGCTATACTCATGACGAAATTGTTGGCGGAAAGTTTAACGGCATTGCTGAAAGCAGCAACCTGATTCAACTGTCAGCTTATCTCATTCCGGAAACTTACCAAAGTATCGCCCAAAAGGAAGCGTATGATCATTTCTATTTGCTTACTGTAGCCGGGCAAACCCAAAGCCATCAGCAGCAGAGTGGCGAAAGCCTGACTACCGGCCAACTGGAAGATGTGATGGGACAAAAAGGTGGCAACGCGACCCTGCTTTACCGGCAGATTCTTGCCAATCCTATGATTGACGGTGAGGAAAAAGCAATTTTTCTGCTGGGAAAACTCATGCAGCTGATCAATGATTTGTTCGACACAAGAAGTGATTATTTAGCCGGAAACCTCACGCTGGCCACAAGTTGTGAAAATCCAAAAGAACTCAGGTATCTGTTCGACAGTTTGGTAGGTGAGATGACTGCTGCTTTTGCACGGCTTTCTTACCCGAAAAAGAACATCAAAAATGCCCTCAGGCTGATGATGCCTGTGATAGCAAGAGGTGAAGTTTGTCTCAAACAGTTTGAGCAACTTTTTCGTCAGTACGGGCATTTCAGACTCGCCGAATTTAGCCGGCAGGAGTTGGTTTGCGACATGGAGAAGACCTTAAACCTTTGGGCGAATTACAGAGAAGCGGCAAAGCTTTACCGTAAATACGCAAACTTTTAAAGCTGAACTTTTACCGGTTGAGTTTTGTTTTGGTTCGTAACCAATTCTATAATTTTGCATAAACGGATTAATCTTTCATCAACATGGAAAAATGTCTCTTGCAACAAAATTTGGATCGCTTTGTGGGTCAGCCCATTGGAGATGAGGTGTTTGATACTTTCAGCAAGCTGATGTTCAGGAAACACTTTGACAAAAAGGCCATGTTAGCAGAAGCCGGCAAGCTGTGTAATTATGTTTATTTCGTTGAAAAAGGAGCCTGTGTCTCTTATGCTGTCAACGACAAGGGTGATAAAAACGTGATTCAGTTTGCCCTTGAAGGCAATTGGATTTCTGATCTTTACAGCTTCTTTTCGGCCAAGCCGGGCATTTATATGATTCAGGCACTCGAACCAATGGAGGTATTGATGCTCAACCGCGAGCGCTTTGAGGAAGCCTGCAACCTTCACCTCATCGAGCGTTTCTTCCGAAAAATGATGCAGGAGGCTTATGTCGACCTCAAATATCGCTTTGTGAAGTCGAACAGCGAAGAGGCTTCGGTTTGCTACGAAGTATTTGTGAAGGAAAATCCGCAATTGGTGCAACGGGTACCTCAATATCTTATTGCATCTTATCTGGGGATTAAACCTCAATCACTCAGCAGGATACGCAGTTATTATCAGGTGCGCTGACGGTATTCTGCCTGAAAGAATCAGGTACCCGAATACGAAATTAACCTATGTGAACGAAATCTGCCGTTGAATGGTTGCAATTTTGCTGCGTCAAATTCAACAATTCATTCATTCAATACACTACACAATGTCAGAAAAAGTTCAATGGGTTTTAGACCCCTCGCACAGCGAGCTTGTTTTTAAAGTTAAACACCTCATGATCACAAATGTTAAAGGTGAATTTCGTCAGTTCGATGCTGTCATCACTTCGCATGGTTCCGACTTCGGACGTGCTTCGGTGGAAGCAAGTATTGATGCGGCTTCTATTTTCACCAACAATACCGACCGCGACAATCACCTGCGCAGTGCTGATTTTTTCGATGCCGGCAATTTTCCGAAGCTTCGTTTCAAGGGCACGGAATTTGTCCGCCTCGACGATGAAAACTATCGCCTCACTGGCCTGCTCACCATCAAAGACATCGAAAAAGAGCTGAGCCTCGATGTTGAGTTCGGGGGGCTGAACAAAGATCCCTGGGGAAATGAAAAAGCCGGCTTCTCACTCACCGGCAAGATCAACCGCAAAGACTGGGGCCTCAATTGGAATGCTGCCCTCGAAACGGGTGGTGTACTCGTGAGCGATGAGGTGAAAATTGCTGCTGAAGTTCAGTTTGTAAAAAAAGCCTGATGCCGGAATCTGGTCGTGCTTCTATAGTCCGGTCAAGCGAGCCTGGTATCTAAAGTCAGACATAACACAATTTCAGTCCGGCTGAAAGAAGTCTGGCAGCCTTTCGCCGGGCCGCCTTCAGCCGGACTAGTTTTTTTAAACTATATAATATTCACATTCATGGAAAAGGTCGTTATCCACAAATCAGCTTCGAGAGGCCGGGCAAATCATGGCTGGCTCGACTCGCGGCATACTTTCAGTTTTGCTGGTTATTACAATCCCCAGCGCATGAGTTTTGGCACACTTCGCGTGCTCAACGACGATGTGGTTGAGGCCGGACAGGGTTTTGGAACCCATCCGCACGATAACATGGAAATTGTCTCCATACCGCTCGAAGGTGTGCTTGAACACCGCGACAGCATGGGAAATGTGGCACTCATCCGTGAGGGCGATATTCAGGTAATGAGCGCCGGAACCGGGGTTCGACACAGCGAATACAACAAAAGCAGCACTGAAAATGTGAAATTTCTACAGATCTGGGTAATTCCAAATCAACGCAACGTGTCGCCGCGTTACGATCAGATCAGCCTCGACAAAACTGCGATGCACAACAATCTTCTGCAGGTTTTGTCGCCCAACCCCAATGATGAGGGTGTATGGATTCATCAGCAAGCCTGGTTTTCGATGGGGCATTTCGATATGAATAAGGGCGCTGAATACCACTGGCATCATAAAGACAACGGATTGTATGTCTTTGTCATCAGGGGCCGCTTGGTAGCAGGAGAGCATTTGCTCGACGAACGCGATGGATTGGGAATTACTGGGATAGAAAATATCGTCCTTACGGCTGCTGAAGCTGATACCCGTGTTTTACTGATGGAAGTTCCCATGCAATTATCCTGACCCGGTAACATCGAATCAGCCACAACAAATAAACTGCCCATAGCCTTGCAGAAAAAATCAGCTATTCAGGATGAACAGAAAACAATTTTTACAAGCCATGTCAATACTGCCACTCGGAATGATTACGAGACCCTTGCGGGCGCTGGAAAACTTCACTGATTCCTGGAGTCCGACACCCCGGATGCCGGTTCTTTTTTTGGGTCATGGCAGCCCGATGAATGCCATCGAAGAAAATGTTTTTGTAAAAGGATTTCGCGAAACGGCTTCCTTATTGCCCAGGCCGCGTGCTGTCCTGTGTGTTTCGGCTCACTGGGAAACCAATGGCACTTTTGTGACAGCCATGCAGCAGCCCCGCACAATCCACGATTTTGGAGGCTTTCCGCCGGAGCTTTATGCTGTTCGTTATCCCGCTCCCGGCAGTCCGGACCTGGCAATTGCCTGCACCGAACTGATCCGAACCACCACTGTTGAACCAGATCACCATTGGGGGCTTGATCATGGTGCGTGGTCGGTGATCAGGCATCTTTTTCCGAAAGCTGATATTCCTGTCATCCAGCTGAGCCTAGACCAGCGTATGCCGGCTCACCGGCATTATTCACTGGCCAAAGAACTGAGCTCGCTGCGCGAAAAAGGCGTTCTGATCGTCGGAAGCGGCAATATGGTGCACAACCTTCGGCTTGTGGCCTGGGATAAGCTGAATGAGGCGGGCTTTGGCTTCGACTGGGCCATCGAAGCGCAGGAGCTGATGCGTAATCTGATCAACGGGAAAAATCACCAGGCTTTGTGTGATTACCATAAGCTTGGCAATGCGGTGCAAATGGCCATACCCACACCGGAACATTATCTTCCGCTGCTGTATGTGCTGGCCCAACAAAAAGATACTGACGTGATCCGGTTATTCAACGATATGCCGGTGGCAGGCGCCCTCACCATGACTTCGCTGATGATTTCAGCTTCCTGAGCGTTTCACAATGCAGGCGCATTGGTGGCGCACCAAAATCCTGAATTTCCACATCCAAACAGACTGCCTAAGCCTCTTTACATGCTAAACGCCAATGCGGATAAACAAATTTTGTATTGAATGTCAATACTTTAATTTTAAAATCCAACCTAAGCTGCTTTCAAAGGTTTCACAACCTTGCGCCTCCTGATTGAGTGAATGTGTGAGGAAAGCTATTACATGGATCAGGGTATCATGCTACTGTTACTGTGAATACCGGAAGAATGACTTGCGGTAACCTTTTTTATCAATAGTATTATTGACCGATTAAAACCTGAAACCCAAAATGATATCCAGTCGGCGGGTCTTGTTGGGCAGGTCGCCACGGTTGATAAGCCAGGTGTAATCGAGGCCGCCGTACAGACGGATACTGGACTGCAGCTCCACATTCAAATGAACGAAATGAGGCTTCGGGTAGGACTTGTCGTTTGCTGCATCGCTCACCGAAACAGCTTTGAAAAGGCTGAAAGAATAACTTGCAAAAGTTTGAAGCACAAGCTGATTGCTAATCACATAGTCGACAAACAGCGAGGGTCCGGTTGCCCAGTAATAGCCTTGAGGTTCTTTGGTGCTGCCGTTGACAGGTTCACCATTGAATCGTTCAAAATAGGTAGCGCCAATAATATAGTCGTTCAGGTTGAAGCCCAGGGCTGTGCTGATTCTGTTGCTTTCATTCAGATTCCAGCCCCAGCTCGTACTCCCGATCAAATCCGACAACACAGAGCCTTCTTCACGCGTAACGCCTTTGTCAGTGGCAATTTTTTTTCCTAAAAGGAATAGCAGGTCACCCAGGATCTTGTTTTGCCAAAACATGCGTGTATCGCCTTTGTCGAGGTTGTACTTCTTGTAATACAGCTGAAGGGTAGGCCCGTTTTGCCGGTGAGCCTCAGGATAGGGAGCATCGGGGTTCGACATCATGGTGTAACTCAGTGAAAAGCCAAAATGAGGCTCATCGTAAAAGGGTCTTTTTTGCTTGTCGAAATCTATAAAGGATTGGGTGTGGCCGGGGGTTCCCATCCAAAGGATTCCCAAAATTACTACCAGCATCAGTTTTTGTGTTTTCATCGTATTTTAAGTTGAGGGTGATCGCGTTAGCCGAATTTAGAATGCCTTTGGGGGCAGACTGTTTCGGTCTGTGGCTCCAAAAGTAGCCGTGCATCTGCAACATTGCCATACGGTAAACTTCGTATTTTGTATCTGCCAGAGATTAAATTTTATCCTGGATGCAATTGTTGAGTTGTTCTTCTAAACAATCAAATGCTCCGGTTGGGAAATAACTGCATCAGCAGGCAGAAAGCTTTAATACCATTGGAATGCTGCTCTGGATTATCTTCATTCTTGAGCGCGGATTTGGGAACAATTGATTGTAGAACCCGAATCATCAACAGTCAGAATTGGTCGTCAAGACATCGTTGTTGTATGGGGAACACCAAATAAGCGCGCTATCATAAATCATGTATGGACAGCCCCGTAGGATGAACAAATTTTTTTAAGGTAATCAGACTTTGGAAGGGTTTTTTTTCAACTGTTGACCCAGACTTTTCCACAAGTCTTTGAGGTCGTCTGGATCAATCATTCTGGTGATAAAAGTACCTGCAATGCCTCCTGCCAGCGCCAGGGCAAAGCTTACATACCAGGCCAAAGGCAGAATGGTACTGAAGCCGGTGACAATGGCGAGCAGGAAGATAAACTCGGTGAGTCGCCACCAATAAAGCCTTCCAAAACGAAGCTTAAAGATACGAAAGGCCAAAAACATTTGTATGGCTGCGGTGAAGGCCTGTACCCCAAAACTGGCCCAGGCTGCACCAATGGCCTGAAAGCGCGGAATAAGGAAAATATTGATAACCAGATTGACAACCACACCGCTCAAAGCAACAATATTGAGAAGTTTGAGGTTGCCGTTGGCCGTGAGCAGGGTACCAAAAACATAGGTCACTGACACTGCCACATAGCTTCCCATAAGAATGCGCAGGATAAGGGTTGACTCATCAACGTGGTTTTCGAAAAGCTTTGGGATGTAAACCGGCAAGGGACCGTATAGCAACTCCATCAGCTGTTCGCTGTAAGCAATGGCCAATCCTGCCACGATCAGGGTCATGGCCAGAATCAGGCTGAAAGACAATCGAACCAGCTGACTCACCGGCTCCCGCCTTTTTAGCATGGATGCAAACATAGGCAATAGCAATACACTGAACAGCAGCGAAATGTTATTGCCTGCATCGAGCAACCGGAAGGCTTTGCCGTATATGCCGGTCTGAACAAGTCCTTGCTCACCGGGGATCAGCCGCTCGATAAGAACAGGTTCCAGGCGGTTGTAAAAACTCATCAGCAAAACGAGCAAGGCATACGGAAGGCTTCTTCTGACGATGGTGAGCATAAAGGGCCAGTGAAAACCAAGTCGCAGGCTGCCTGCATGACGCATCAGATAAATGAATGCCGCAAGCAGGGTTATGAGGTAGGCTGCACTTTGTGCATACACAAACCAGTCGATTCTGAAGGGGCCGTCAATCCAGCCCGACCAAAGCAAAACACTGCAGATGCCGATCATGATGATGCGGTCGAGAACCGAAAAAACACTATCGGCCTTGAAAAGCATCATGCCCGAGATATTCGATCGCAGGTAAAGTATCATGGATAAAAAAACCTGGTTCAGTGCTACCCACCCCAACAGGTATAATTGTTCGCCTTTATAGCCGATCAACATACCAATCGCAAAAGTTACGAGGGTGTAAATCAATGCCAGAAAGAGCTTCACGGTAGCAATGCCTGCAAAGTGCTTGCTCACCAGATGGTTGTTCTGCGCGATGTTGCGGTTGTTGTAATTGGTGATACCGAGATCGAGCAGGATAAAAAACAAAAATGAAAAACTGTAGATCGAAAGATAAAAACCGTAGGTGCTTTCACCCACAGCGTTTTGTACCGACCTGTCGATGCCCAGAATCCAAAATGGTTTGATCAGCAGGTTGAGTGCGAGCAGAAAGGCCAGGTTACGGAAAAAGCGTTGTTGCATTGGGCTTTATGCGTGGTTTTAAGCCTGCTAAGGTACAAAAAAGAAATTCTGAACCCGGTGTCTTTCCTTATCAAAAGGAACAAGTTGCCGTTGATGCAATACCTGAATGCTGTAGCCAAGCTCTTTCATGAGTAGGAAACAGTGTTCGCGGTTTTCGTTTTCCCATAATTCTGTATAAATCAAAGGTTTGAATTTTTTTATGAGATTCTCGCCTCCTTTCAGTACAAAATATTCGAAATTCTCAACATCCAGCTTAATGGCCGAAACAACATGCTTTCCGTTTTGCAGCTCCGGGCATTCATCAAGCCTGAGAATGGGAACCTGCACCGTTTTTCCTTCATTAAATTCGGTGATGCTCTCATGAACAACATGGCTGAGTCCTTGCATTTTAACATCTTCGAGCACAGGCATCACCATTTCAACTTCACCGTTCTGATTGCCGAGGGCCTTTTCGATGATGGTCACATTACTGAATCCAAAGTAGTTGATTACCCGTCTTAGTGCACGGATGTTTTGTGGCATGGGTTCATAAGCCAGAATGTTTGAAGCCGGCTTACAGCGCGCCAGCCAAACCGTCATGATACCAATGTTGGCACCAATATCCAGGATGGTTGTGCCATCAGGGATGAGTTTCAGAAAGTGTAGAAAATCGCCTTCCTTCTTGTTCCACTTCAGCGTGTTGATGATGTAAAGGGAAAAAATGAAAAGATAGTTGTCAAATCCCAACAGGCGTTGCAGCATCTTTTTTACCCCAGACTTCATTTTATTTAAGATATTTGCGGCAAAGTTAGGATTATTCAGTACAGTTTGGACAGAAATTTGAAACCCCTGCGCATTGTTGTAAACACACGCCTGCTCATCCGTGACAGGCTTGAAGGAATAGGCTGGTTCAGTTATGAAACGCTGCGGCGCATCACCCACGCTCATCCTGAAGTGACCTTTTATTTTCTGTTCGACAGGGAACCCGATCCTTCTTTTCTCTTTGAACCCAATGTAAAAGCCATTGTAACAGGGCCTCCGGCGCGTCATCCGCTTCTATTTGTGATCTGGTTTGAATGGTCGGTGTGGAAGGTGCTCCGCCATTTGAAACCTGACCTTTTTCTCTCGCCTGATGGTTACCTTAGCCTGAGGAGTAAAACGCCCTCACTCACGGTGATGCATGACCTGAATTTCGAGCATTTTCCCAACGACCTTCCACTGGCAGCCCGCTGGCATTACCGTTGGTTTTTTCCGCGCTATGCCAGGAAAGCACAACGCATTGCAACAGTTTCGGAGTTTTCAAAGTCTGATATTTCACAACTTTACCATATTGATCCCGAAAAAATTGATGTTACTTTCAACGGAGCCAACGAGTCTTTTGTACCCCTGAAGCCTGCCGAAATTCAGACTGTGCGTGATCAATTTGCCGGTGGGCAGCCTTATTTTTTATTTGTAGGCTCGCTGCATCCGCGCAAAAACCTTGCCCGCTTGTTCAAGGCTTACGATCTTTACCGCAGTCAGACCAGTCAGCCGGCAAAATTGCTTGTAGTGGGAGAGAAAAAGTGGTGGACCCGTCCGATCAGAGATGCCTTCAATGGAATGCAATGCAAGGATGAGGTGGTTTTTTGTGGCAGACTTGGTGCCGACGTCTTGCATAAAGTCACCGCATCCGCCCTGGCGATTGCCTATGTCTCTTATTTCGAAGGATTTGGTATTCCCATTGTGGAAGCTTTTCGTTGTGGCGTTCCGGTGATCACCTCCAACCTTAGCTCGATGCCCGAAGTGGCCGGCAACGCTGCTCTGCTCGTTGACCCCTATGATGTGACCGCCATCGCACGCGCCATGGACACCATCAGCTGTGATGAGCAATTACGCCGGCATCTCGTAAATCTTGGCAACCAAAGAGCTGAACTATTTACCTGGGATAAAGCCGCCGACCGATTGTGGCAGAGTATGTTAAAAGCTATCAATACAAATCGATGAATACAGTGTTATCTATTTTAATTCTCGGATCGGGTGGTCGTGAGCACGCCATCGCATGGAAAATCAGGCAAAGCCGTCAGGCTGTCCGTATCTTTGTTGCTCCCGGCAATGCCGGAACCGCCGACATTGCTACCAATGTCCCCGTTGATGTAACCGATTTCGAGCAGCTAAAACGATTCTGCATCGAAGAGGAGATTCAGATGCTGGTGGTTGGACCCGAAGTGCCGCTTGTTGAAGGCGTTGCTGACTTTTTTCAAATGGATCCACTCCTGGCTGATATTGATGTGATCGGGCCCGGAAGCCGGGGGGCAATGTTGGAAGGAAGCAAAGCTTTTGCCAAGGATTTTATGCTGCGGCATCAGATTCCTACAGCTGCCTTCCTTCGGGTGAACAAGCTGAATCTTGAAGAGGGTTTTCTTTTCCTGCAAAAGTTAAAGGCACCTTACGTGCTCAAAGCTGATGGACTGGCAGCGGGCAAAGGGGTGCTCATCATCCATGATCCTGAGGAAGCCCGGCACGAACTCAAAGCCATGCTCGAAGGGAAATTTGGAAAGGCTTCTGATGAAGTGGTGATCGAAGAATTTCTGCCCGGTATCGAAATGTCGGCCTTTGTTCTTACTGATGGATCTGATTTTGTGATGCTGCCATCGGCAAAGGATTATAAACGCATTGGTGAGAATGATAGTGGTCCAAATACAGGTGGCATGGGTGCTGTTTCTCCCGTCGTATTTGCCGACAAAGTCTTCATGGAAAAGGTGAAAGATCGTATCATCAAACCCACCATCCTGGGTTTGCAACAAGAACAGATTGCTTACAAAGGTTTTATCTTTTTTGGACTTATGAATGTTGGGGGCGACCCTTATGTGATTGAATACAACGCCAGATTGGGCGATCCGGAAACAGAATGCATACTCACCCGCATCAAAACAGATTTTGTTGACCTGCTAAGAGCCTGTGCAAAGGGTAGTCTTGGAAGTTATAAGAGTGAAACCGACGACAGGTTTGCTGTCACAGTGATGCTCGTGGCCGAAGGTTATCCGGGCACTTACAAGCGTGGGGATAAAATTAGCGGTCTTGAAACAGTGAATGACTGTGTTGTCTTTCATGCCGGCACAGCTTCCGATATCAGCACAGGCTCACCAAAGACCAACGGCGGAAGGGTGTTGGCAGTGACGGCGCTGGGCGACACACTCGAAGAGGCAAGGGCTACGGCCTTGTCGAATGCTGCAAAAATTTCCTATCAGGGGAAATACTATAGGCGGGATATTGGTCTCGACCTGTTGCATTTTAAACCATTTTAATGCGAATGCCATGTTCGTCAGATACCTGCGTGCCAGTTTCGTTTCACAATACGTGCTCATTGTTTTTATTGCGCTGTTGCTTTGGCTTCCTGCCTTCCTGAAGGCTTCTGAGCCCGTAACAGCGCATGAATACAGTCCTTTGTATGCTTTGCTGCAACCGTTTTTTTCGTCCGTTCCATTCCTTTCTGTTGTTCTGGCATTTCTGCTGATGCTGACAATGGCCTTTTTTCTGAACAGCATTCTGGCAAATTACCAAATGATTGGCAGGGTGTCGTCGTTGGGAACCTATGCCTTTGTCACCCTCTGGAGCCTGTCGCCTGCACTCACGCGCATGCACCCGCTGCTTTTGGCCATGCCTCTGGTGCTGCTGGCGGTTAATGTGATGTTTCGCATTTACGAACAGCTTGATAACGAACTGGATGTTTTTAACGTGTCGTTTTTGCTGAGCCTCGCCTCCTGGTTTTTCTTTCCGCTGATTTCGCTGATCGTATGGGTATATCTGTCGTTGTTTATCATGCGAATCACCAAAGTCCGCATCTGGCTCATCCCGTTGATCGGCTTTGTAACACCTTACCTTTTTCTGTCAACTTATTATTTTTTGCAAAATCGTTTCATTGCAGAAGCAAAAGTTTATCTGAATCTCCCGAATATTATTTCCTTGCCTGATAAACTGCCGGGCATGACTGATTTAATTATTTTCGGCTTGCTTTTCCTGATGGTATTTAAGGCTATCGGTGTTGCTTACAGCAGTATCGTCGACAACAATATCTCAATCCGTAAAAGAAAGGGAATAATGAATGCCATGATATTTTCGTCCTTGCCTATTTTGTTTTATCAGTCGGGTGAGTTGGCCGGTCGATTGCTTCTTTTGTTGCCTTTTTCTGTATACATGGCCTTCAGTCTCACGTTTATCCGTAAATTTTTCTGGCCTCAGCTATTCTTGTTTCTGCTAACCGCATTGGCAATGGTTGGTAATTATCTTGTATTATTTCAATGAGTTACCTTGAAGCCTATTGTTGTTATGCAGAAGGAGAAGCTGGTCTCGATGAAGCTGGCAGGGGATGTTTGGCAGGTCCTGTGATGGCTGCTGCCGTGATACTACCGGCTGATGCTGATCACCCGCTATTGAATGATTCAAAGAAACTCAACGAGTCGCAACGGATGATACTCCGCGGGTGGGTCAAGGCAAATGCTGTGGCATGGGCTATAGGTGAGGCCTCTGCGGAAGAAATTGACCGGATCAATATTCTCAACGCTTCATTTCTGGCGATGCACAGAGCACTCGATAAACTCGGTACCGAGCCCCGGCTGCTGCTGGTGGATGGTAACCGATTCAAGGCATACAGGCAGCTTCCTCATCATTGTGTGGTGGGTGGCGACGGCCGGTACCGGTCTATTGCCGCGGCTTCGATCCTCGCCAAAACTGAACGCGATCTCTTCATGCAATCCTTGCATCCTGACTTTGAAGCCTATCATTGGGATCGCAACAAAGGCTACCCCACCATGAAGCATAAAAAAGCCATCGCTACACATGGTTATACTTGCTGGCACAGAAAAACCTTCAATGCTGCCATCCAGCATGAGCTTGATTTGTAAGGTTTACCCTGCTTTTCGTCTAAAATTTGATCTGTTCCGCGATAATTCCTTATTTTTGAACTTTGTAACAAATCAGGCCGGTCTAAACCGGTTTTTTGAATGTGTCAGCCATGAAAAAAATCTACTGGATCATCTCGTTCCTGCTGTTGATTTCAGCTGCCATTTATTTTTGGCTCCTTGCCGACATCAGGATAAGACCTGTGTATGATGCTGTACCCCCTGAAACTGCCTTACTGATCGAATTACCTGAAACAGGCAAAGTGATTCATAAGCTGGTGAAGCAAACCAGCTTCATGCCTGCTTTGCTGGAGATTGATTTTTTCGGTGAATTGCAAGCCAATCTGCTAAGCTACGACAGCCTGATCGACGAAACCAAGGTGGCTTTCAGAGAGAAGCTGTCGGTCGCCCCCGGCATCCTGATGATGTTTGCAGATGGCGACCATTATGGCTTTGTGATGGTGATTCAAACCGGCAAAAGCTTGAAAATGTTTGAGGTGGCTGATGGCGTAAACAGGGTTTACGGGAGCAGGGCCGGATTGATTACTCGTAAATACGGCAAATATAAAACAGCAACCATTGTTGATAAAACCAGGCAAAAACAGCTGAGTTACTGCATCACCGATGGATTGCTGATTGCAGGATACGATCGTAAAAGTTTCGAAATGGTTCTGCTTCAGCTTGATCAGGACAAAAGTCTGGCAAATGATCCTGTTTTTTCACGAATGAAACAAACGGGCGGAAAACAAGCTGACGCCCTCGTTTATTTGAGACCTGCCGCGCTTTCGCATCTGTTCCGATCGTCCAGCTTCGAAGCTTATAAAACGGCCGGTAATGACCTGGCCAATGGAAGCGGCCAATGGCTTGCTTCTGATTTGCTGGTGAAGGAGAAAGAGCTCCTCTTCAATGGCTTTATCTTCCCCGGAGAAAGTACTTACCTGAAGCAAATGAGTAGCCACGAACCCGGGGTAGCGAGAATATTCACTGCTTTGCCCTTCGATACCAGACTTTTCTTGTTGTATAGCATGAGCAACCTGCCTTCTTATTTTGAAGGACTTACCGATTCTTTGTCGCTGGAAGCTTTGTCAGTTCATGCCGGTGTTGACCTTAACCGTGGTTTTGCTCGGCAAATTGCTGATGAGATCGCCATCGGCTTCAGAGAGGGTGCCAAAGATGACAAAATTTTCCTGGCTGCCAAACTCAACGACGCTCAGCTTGTTGCGGCTACATTGGGTGACCTGAGTCAGCCAATTCCGAACACTGAAGTGAAGGTAGTGAACGATCTGCTGGTTTCCACTCTGCCAAAGGTTGTTTTCGGAAGGTCTTTTGATGGATTCAGTCAATTGCACTGGGCTATTGAGGGCGATGTGCTTTATATGGCCAATAACCGTCAGAATGTGGAGCAGCTGCTCAGCCTAAGCCGAAAAGGCCGAACACTTTCCAATAATGAGAATTTCAAATCTTTTTCAAATCAGCTGAGTCAATCTTCCAACATCCTGTTATATGGTAACATACGCGGAGGTCTCGATCTCATCGCAAGTTTTGCTGATCCGCAGCTGGTGTATCAAATTAACCGGAACAGAAACAGTCTGGAGTCTTTTGAGGCTTTTGCAATGCAGCTCTCAGGAGCCGGTGAACTGGTTTATCAAAGCTTTGTGCTGAAATACAACCCCGATTATCAGGAGGAAGGAATGGAGTTGTGGCAAGCCCAGCTTGGAGCACCTGCCTCGGGTATCCCGGTTGCCATACCTGATCCTGTTAACGGTGGCTTTCAACTGACTGCTTTTGATGAATCTAATAGCTTGTACTTTTTATCGCCTCAAGGTGAAATTTTGTGGAAAAAGAATATCACTGAACCGGTTATCAGCGAGATCATTCCACTTAAAAGAGGCAAAAGCAATGATTACTGGCTGTTGTTCAACACCAGTGGCAGTATTTTTCTACTCGACCGCAAGGGTAACAACGCTCCCGGCTTTCCTGTCAGACTTAAGTCGCAGGCTACCAACGCTGTCAGCCTCGGACGCCGGTCGAATGAACAGCGCATACTGGTTAGCTGTGCCGACAAATTAACATATAGCTTTGACCTCAACGGACGCGAAACAGCGGGATGGGACCGGCCACGCAGTGCCGATATCGTCAGCGGTAAAGTAGCCCAGCTTTCAGCCGGTAAACTGGATTATGTCGTGATTACAGACGATCAGGGTGATTTGCGCATTACCGACAGCTTCGGTAAAACCAAAATCAGCCCTAAGACAGCAGTAAGTAAAGCGAAAAACGTTGCGGTTTATCTCAACCAAACGAACTCAAAAGGTGTACTGATTACAACCAACACAACAGGTAAGTTATTGTATATCAGTGGCACCGGAGCGCTATCAACAACTGACTTCGGGAATTTCTCGGCAGATCACTTCTTTCTTTACGAAGATTTTGATGGCAATCGGTCTATGGACTTCATTTACCTCGATGGCAAAAAGCTTGTTGTTTTCGACCGGTTTAAGAAAGTGCTTTTTACCCACGAATTTCAGCATGAAATCACCATCCAACCCCGTTTTGTTTATACAGGTAAAGGTCAAAGAATGTTATGTGTTACCGATGACACAGGTGGCGAACTGTATTTGATCGACAGCAAAGGCCGCATGCTCATCAGCTCAAATCTCAAAGGCGACACTCCTTATGCTGTTGTGAATCTCTTTGGCAATAGCGACATTTACCTTGTTGGTGGCAGCGGGAATAAATTGGTTTGCTACCAGGTTTATTAACGATTGAATTTTGGCTGAAATGTCGGATTTAACTTTTTGGCCGGATAAAACGGTAACCAAGGTGAAATTCAAGAAACTCTGCAAGCATGAAATTAATGGCCCGCACATGGATGCCTGCTGAGATATGGTTTGTGATGTGGTATCTTACGCCAAGCCTTTGGTAAAATTGGTTGAAATTACCATAGTTGTGATGAAGTACGTAATTTCCGATCCCACCCGTAAGCGATAGTTTTGACAGAGCAAATTCCATTTGCCAAAGGAGTCCGGTGCTAAGGTTTTTCCACCCTACCGGGCCGGGCGTGCCGTCGGCATGGGCCGTCATCCCCCACCAAAAGTTCAGGTCGATACCCGGACCCGACTTAAAAGCATTGGTATGCTGTATGAGATAAACGGCCGACAGGCCTCCAACAGCAAAATAGTTTGTATCGAGCTCATGCTCCACAATCTGGTGATCACCATAGCCCAGCATGAGATAGAGTTCGTTGCTTCGTGGCAAGCGCCCTGCTTCGGGTGCCTCACGTGTTTCGGGTCGTCCATGCAGATGATACCGCAATTCAATCACTGGTGAAACGAGGTTTAATCCCCTGTTCGGTCGCTCAAAACCTCCGTTGGAGAAATGCATGAATCCTACGCCGGCTGCAAGATCAAGTGATGGTGTCACAGGCCAGAATGCCTTCAGGCCGATGTCGAGGTGCACGGTCATCCCGCCTCCTACTGCAATGTTCAAGGGGTTGGTTACCGAATCATATTTGTGCCAGCCCCAGGCCGTGCCAAACTGAAACTCACTGTACAACTCAAGTTTTTTCATCCTTATGATGGGAACTCCAAGCACACCCCAGGCTGAATAGGGATTGCCAAGTTCTTTGCTGTGAAAAAGCATCCACGAGAATCCAATGCCATAATAGGGGATGTGATAAACTCTTTGCCACTCGCGGTAACCCGGATTTTGCCACAACATTTTCAGGCTTCCGGAATGCATGTTGCGGAGTGGCTTGCCTGCCAGATTTTCTCCTTCCACAAAGGGGTTTGTTGGAAGAATCTTTGCCGGAGTAAAAGCAAGCCCGATGGCAGGGAAGTCGCGGTTTTGCTGATTCTGCCCATGCATTTGCTCAGGCACTGATAACCGGAACAGAAAAACAAGAATGAAAACAAGTGAATACCAACGCATATTCAGGTAGATGGTTTTGCAGTCTAAAACGCTGTTAAACCGCCTGATCGTATGGATTGATATAAAAAGATTGGTGAATTGGTTTTCAACAGCCGATCAGTCGTGAAATCACAAGCCGCTGTATTTCTGAGGTGCCTTCACCAATCTGCAGCAACCTTTGATCACGGTAAAAACGCTCCACATCGTATTCCTTCATAAGGCCATAGCCGCCATGAATCTGCACTGCTTCATCTGCTACTTCCCGTGCAATCTCAGAGCAATAGAGTTTCGACATGGCCGCCTCTTTGCCGTAAGGCCTTCCCTGGTCTTTCAACCAGCAGGCTTTGTATAGCAGGTTACGGGCCAATTCGATCTTCATCGCCATGTCGGCCAGTTTAAAGGCGATGGCCTGAAAGCTCGAGATGGGTTGTCCGAATTGCTTGCGTTCTTTGGCATAAGCCAACGACAGTTCATAGGCTCCCTGTGCTGCACCCAATCCCATGGCTGCAATTGACAAGCGACCTGCATCGAGTGTGGTAAGCATGATTTTGGATCCCTGTCCGACAGAACCCAGAAGATTTTCTTTCGGAACCCTGACATCATCAAAAAAAAGTTCGGAAGTATCTGATGCCCGCCACATCATTTTGCCATGCATTGGCACACGTCTGAATCCTGCTGTTTCACTTTCAACAATGATGGTGTTAAACTGTTTTTTACCATGCTCATCCTCAAAAATGGCTTGAACAGTGCATCCTTTGCTGATTTCGGAGGCGCCATTGGTAATAAATATCTTTGACCCGTTAATCACCCATTCATCATTTACGAGCACTGCTGTTGTTTTAGAACCCCTTGAATCGCTTCCGGCATTGGGTTCGGTGAGTCCGAAACTCCAAAGGGCTTCTCCAGTACATAGCTGAGGAAGATATTTCTTCTTTTGTTCCGGGGTACCAAATTGATATAAAGGCCCAATGCCCAGCGAATTATGTGCTGCCAATGTTGCAGCCTGCGAGCCATCAACGCGTGCCAGTTCTTCCACAGCGATGATGTAGGAAAGGGTATCAGTGCCCTGTCCGCCGTATTCTTCCGGAATGTACATTCCAAAAAGCCCCAGATCTCCCATACGTTTAGTTAATTCGTATGAGAAGACCTCTTTTTCATCCAACTCACGGGCAACGGGCTTAATTTCGCGCTCAGCGAATTCCCGTACCATGTTTCTGACCATATTGTGCTCTTCCGAAAGGTCGAAATTCATCATGATAGTTAGTTTAATTATTCCTCAATGTCTTTTAAATGAACGAGTTGTGTCTTGGTATCAACCATATCGCCTTCTTTTACATTCACCAGATCAACAATGGCCGGGGAAGGCGCAACCAGGTTGTTTTCCATTTTCATCGCTTCAACAACCAACAATACCGTTCCTCGTTCGACCTTCATGCCTGTTTTTACATGCACTTTAATCACTTTTCCCGGCATTGGAGCAAATAGGCTGCCCTGGTTTGCCGACTCCTGCTGCTGTCCGTGATCGGCTAAAAAACCCAGCTGATCAGCGCGATTTACTTCGAACTGATGAAGGCACTGCTGCACCGTTGTATCTCCGTTTTCTGTGTTTGAAACAAATGCAAAAGCAGCTTGTTCATTCAGTACAAAAGTGAGACGTCCTTTATCTTCGCGAATTATCGTTGCTTCAAAGGGCATTCCATCGAGGGTGTAGCTTAGGTGTGAATGCTTTATTTCATTGATAACAACCTGATGCTGAATGGAATCACATCCTATTTCAAACTGCATATCTTGTCGCCAGTAGCCGATATGATGCCATACTGAGTCAGGTCGGTTTAAATCACGACAAAGGATGTTTTTTAGAAGTGCTGCTGCAAAAACCGCACTTTTATCAGTTTTTTCTCTTTCATATTCAAGGCTTTGCAATATTAAATCTGCAGTTTGATCACAAAAAGTAGTGCTGATTGCATTTTTGATGAACAATTCGTGCTCCAGTATTCCTTTCAAAAAAGGCAGGTTCGTTTTGATACCGTGAATAGCATAATTTTTCAAGGCATTAACTGCCAAAGCCAGGGTTTCTTTCCTTGTAGACCCGCTGGCAATCAACTTGGCGATCATGGGATCGTAGGAAGCGCTGATGTCCGAAGGACCTGTCACACTGCTGTCGATACGCAATCCGTTCATGACTGGCTCATCGTAATATTGGATTTTTCCGGGTGAAGGTAGAAAATTCTTCCCTGGATCCTCGGCATAAATTCTGCATTCCAGGGCATGACCTGTTTGCTTGATCTCCTCCTGAGTGAAAGGCAAAGCTTTGCCTTCGGCAATGAGCAACTGCTGTTCAACCAGATCAATACCGGTAACAATTTCTGTTACAGGATGCTCAACCTGGATTCGTGTGTTCATTTCAAGAAAATAATAGTGCAGCTTGCTGTCGACGAGAAACTCAATAGTACCGGCATTTTTATAACCAATACCTTTACAAAGTCTAACAGCAGCTTCACCCATCTCATGCCGCACTTCCTGACTAAGACTTGGTGAAGGTGATTCTTCAATTATTTTCTGATACCTGCGCTGGATCGAACATTCACGTTCGAAGAGGTGAACAACGTGACCATGATGGTCAGCCAGCACCTGTATTTCAATGTGTCGTGGGTTCTCGATAAACGTTTCGAGGTAAACTGTTTCATCACCGAAATAGTTCAGGGCTTCGCGGGCTGTTGTTTCGAGTGCGTTTTTCAATTCTGCAGCAGCCCTGACGATCCGCATACCCTTGCCTCCTCCGCCTGCTGCAGCTTTAACAAGTAACGGAAACGAAAGTGCGGATGCCTGACTAAGAAGCGAGGCCGGGTCACCGGTGATCCCAGAAGTGACAGGTAGTCCAAATGAACTGGCAGTTTCCCGGGCCGCGACTTTATGGCCCATTAAGCGGATGTTTTGGGCATCAGGTCCAACAAAAATCAAACCTGCGTTGGCACAAGCCTCTGCAAAGAGTGGGTTTTCCGACAGGAATCCATATCCAGGATGAATGGCCTGTGCTCCGCTTCGGATTGACGTACTGATCAGCTTTTCGATATTCAGATAGGTATCTTTCAATGTCCCGGTGCCCAGCGAATAAGCTTCGTCAGCCATTGCCACATGGGCGCTGTGTTTGTCATTTTCTGCGTAAACAGCCACCGACTGTATGTTGAGCCGCCTGAGACTTCGCATCACCCGCAAGGCAATTTCGCCTCTGTTGGCGATAAGCAGTTTGTTAATTTTCATCTTTTAACTGTTTAAACCAGTTTGGTTTGCGTTTTTCAAAAAATGCCTTGATGCCCTCCTGTCCTTCTTCAGATGCCCTCCGTTCCGCAATCCTGGAAGCCGTATCCGACAACAGTTCCCTGGTCGATCCTGAATGGCTTGTCACATCACTGATCAGTTTTTTACATTCAGCCAATGCCCCTGAAGCACCTGCCAGCAGGTGATTCAAATAGGTTGTTAGTGTTTCTTCCAGCTTTCCATCAGCAGCAACAACATTTACGAGTTTGTAATTCAAAGCCTCGCTCACATCAAAGGGGCGGCCGGTGAGCATCAGCTCGCGGGCAACAGCCTCACCGCAGCGCCTGATCACATAGGGCGAGATGGTTGCAGGTGTGATACCAAGTCTGACCTCCGAAAATGCAAAACGGGCGCCCTGTGCTGCGATCACCAGGTCAGCGGCAGCGGCAAGTCCGTTGGCTCCGCCCATAACGGCTCCGTGCAACAGGGCAACCACCGGTTTGGGACAATGATAAATTGTATCGAACAGACGGGCAAGTTTTAGTGCGTCCTGGTAATTTTCAACTTTGCCATATCCGGCAATCTCGCGCATATAATGCAGATCAGCGCCTGCACAAAAAGAAGGACCATTTCCCCTGAGTACGATTACCCTGATTTCAGGGGCAGTTCCAAGCCGGTCAAAGGTTGACTGCAACGCATCGATCAGCAGGGTGTTCAAGGCATTGTGTTTATCAGGGCGGTTGAGACATACATGGGCCACAGCGCCTGAAACAGTGACAAGGATTGTTTGTTCTTGTTCCATGTTTTACATTCTGAAGACACCAAATTGTTGTGCCGGAAAGGGCTTGTTCAGTGAAGCTGCTATTCCCATGGCGAGCACTTTGCGTGTATCTGCGGGATCGATGATGCCGTCGTCCCATAAGCGGGCGGTGGAATATAAAGCCGCACCTTCGCGTTCGTATTTTTCCAAAATTGTGTGATAGAGTTGTTTGCGTTCATCTTCCGGCATCACTTTACCCTTTTCGGCATATTGTTCCTGTTTAACAGTAACCAGAACATTGGCAGCCTGCTCGCCACCCATAACAGAGATTTTGGCGTTAGGCCACATCATAAGAAGTCTAGGGCTAAAGGCTCTGCCAGCCATTCCGTAGTTCCCGGCCCCAAAAGATCCGCCAAAAATCACCGTAAACTTTGGTACATTGGCATTGGATACAGCATGCACCATTTTGGCTCCGTCCTTGGCTATGCCACCACGCTCAAAATCCTTGCCTACCATAAATCCTGTGATGTTTTGAAGAAAAACAAGAGGGATGTTGCGGGCAGTGCATAACTCGATAAAATGGGTTACTTTGAGTGCCGATTCACTGAAAAGCACGCCGAAGTTGGCTATTATACCAACAGGAAATCCCATAAGGTAAGCAAAACCTGTGACAACAGTGGTTGCATACCGTGCCTTAAACTCCTGAAACCTGCTGCCGTCAACCATCCGCATGATGATTTCCCTGGGGTCGGTGAGTTTACGAAGGTCAACCGGAGCAATGCCGTAAAGTTCTGCCGGATCATAAAGCGGCTCTTCTATGGCCCTGATATCGAGAACTTGACGGGTGACAGGTTTGAGTGTCTCAAAAATATTGCGACAGATTGAAATGGCATGTACTTCATTTTCAGCGAAATGATCGGCAACACCCGAAACGGAGGTGTGAACATCTGCACCACCAAGCTCCTCAGCTGTCACTTCTTCACCAGTGGCGGCTTTCACCAGTGGCGGGCCTCCTAAAAAGATGGTGCCTTGGTTTTTTACGATAATTGTTTCGTCGCTCATCGCCGGAACATAAGCTCCTCCAGCGGTGCATGAACCCATTACCATTGCAATTTGTGGAATGCCAAGTGCCGACATCCGCGCTTGGTTATAGAAAAATCTGCCAAAATGATCCCTGTCGGGAAATACGGTGTCCTGCTCCGGAAGAAAAGCACCGCCTGAATCTACTATGTAAACACACGGCAGTTGATTCTCCATGGCTATCTCTTGTGCGCGTAAATGCTTTTTGATGGTATATTGCATATAGGTGCCGCCTTTCACGGTTGCATCATTGGCAATGATGACAGTTTCACGCCCGTGAATGAGTCCAATACCCGTGACGATTCCTGCTGACGGAAAACCATTGTCGTAAAGGTTGTAGGCAGCAAGGGGTGAAAGCTCGAGAAAAGGAGTGTTGCGGTCAACTAACAGGTCGATGCGTTCACGTGCCAGCATCTTACCGCGTTCCTTGTGTTTCTGAATGGCCTGATCACTGCCTCCCCGGGTAGCTTGCTGCCGAAGGGTTTTTACCTGATTCAGCAGTTGGAGAAATTGATCCCTGTTATGCTTGAATTCCTGACTGGTAACGTCAACTTTGGTTTTAAGGGTGTACAAGACCTTTTGTTTTTGGTTTGACAATTTTGAGCTGCATGAAATTCAGTCTGAAGGATTTTTATCCTTCAGATTAGGCTTTCAGGGCTCTAAAAATAAACAAAAAGCAATTGTAACGGTTGAATTTTTTGGCTTCTGAATGTAAATAAAACTGTTCTCAGATTTTGTGCCGCAGTTTTTATAACAAGCTGCCAGCTTTTGTTATTTTTGTCGCTGCTTTATTAATGCTTTAAAGTGCTTATTTTCGATCATTAAATCTAAACTCATGAAAATATTCAAATTCTTATTGGTTGTGGTTATGTCTCATCTTTTTGGCTATGCATCAGTAGCTCAGGATGTTGATGGTAAAGCCGAGAAAGTTGAAATCAAGACCTCTGCTATCTGCGGCATGTGCAAGGACAGGCTTGAAAAAAACATCGCTTTTGAGAAGGGTGTAAAATCTGTTACTCTCAACGAGGAAACGAAAGTGTTGACAATTGAGTTTAAAACCGGTAAGAACAGCAAGGATAAGCTGAAAAAAGCAATTACAAAACTCGGATATGATGCCGACGACTTGCCAGCTGATCAAAAAGCCCACGACCGTCTGCCGGCTTGCTGCCAAAAGGGGAGCGAGCCGCATTAAGGAACCTTTTTTTCAACTTAGGACTCGCGTTTACGTAAAAAATCGATCAATATGTTTAGCTCATCTTTGAGCAATAGGAGTTGATCAATGGATAATTCGCTTTGGTTAAGATTGTTAACCAAAGCCTGAGGCACTGCAGCAGCTTCAAACCGAAGCTGCCGGCCGTTGTCGGTGAGATTGATCAGTACTTTTCTTTCATCATCGCCGGCACGCTTCCGGCTGATGATACCCATCGATTCCATCCGCTTAAGCAAAGGGGTCACTGTGTTGGTGTTCAAAATGAGTTTCTGAGCAATTTCATTGACAGTCACACCATCGTTTTCCCACAAAACCATCAATACCAGGTATTGCGGATAAGTGATGCCGAGTTTGTCGAGATAAGGCTGATATTCACGAATGATCAGCCTGGATGCTGCATAAACCGGGAAACAAAGCTGATTGCTGAGTTTGAGCTGTTCGAAATCCATGAGATTCAATGATTATCCGATTTTTTTTATTGCTTATTGCACTCCATTAGGGCAGTCAAATATAGATCAATCTTTTCCGGTTTCGTAGCAGGCGAAAATCTTTTCAAGGGTTTGCCTTCTTTACTGATTAAAAATTTTGTGAAGTTCCATTTGATCTTGCTTCCAAGAATGCCTCCAAGTTCCGACTTCAGGTATTTATAGATCGGATGAGCCTCTTTTCCGTTAACATCAATTTTTGAAAACATGGGAAAGCTGACACCATAATTGATCAGACATCCTTCTTCGATTGATTTTTCATCGCCGGGCTCCTGATTGGCAAACTGATTACATGGAAACCCCAGGATTACAAAATCCTGATCTTTGTATTTTCTGTACAGTTGCTCAAGTCCCTCAAACTGGGGGGTTAAGCCGCATTTGCTTGCTGTATTAACAACCAAAATTGTTTTTCCTGCGTAGTCAGACATATTAATTTCTTTGCCTTGCAGGCTTTTTGCGCTGAATGTGTAAAAGGGAACGGTTTGCATTTATTTCAACTATATCGTAGCAGATAATATCGTCTGCGATACAAAAGTAAAATCATTTTTATATCGCGCGAGATATTTAAAGAATTTTAAGAAATTACTCAGGATAAATTTGTGCTGCTAGGCGTTAAAAAAAAGCAAGGACTTATTTTCCTCGTCCTTGAAGAACAATCAAAACGGTGTAGATCAATATCTTAATGTCCATTGCCAGGTTCATGTTTTCGATGTAAAGGATATCGTATTGAAGCCTTTCGATCATTTCGTCCACATCGGAGGCATAGCCATATTTCACCTGCCCCCAGGAAGTGATACCGGGCTTGACTTTCAGCAATAACCTGTAGTGTGGTGCACGCTTAACAATTTGATCAATGTAATACTGCCGTTCAGGTCTGGGGCCAACAAGCGACATATCACCTTTCACAACGGTGAAAAACTGAGGGATCTCGTCAAGTCGGACTTTTCGGATAAATCTGCCAAAGGGTGTTATACGCGGGTCGTTTTCGGAGCTGAGCTGTGGCCCGGTCTTTTCGGCATCCGCATACATGCTCCTGAATTTATGCATTTTGAAGGGTTTGCCACGCAAGCCAACCCTTGTTTGGCTGTAAAGAATTGGCCCACGGGAGGATATCATCACACCCACTGCCGTAAAAACATACAATGGTATCAACAAAACAATGGCAATCATCGAAATCACAATATCCATAATGCGCTTGAGCGATTGTTGCCAGGCAGGCATCAGATCAGGGGAAATCTGAATCAGGGGTGCATGCCAGATACCACTAAGCTTTACGCTGCCAAACAGGATATCTTGCATGATCGGAATGATTTTGATCACCACCGCCGTATCTTCCAGATGGGCGATGATTTTGTCGATGGTATCTGTTTCAGTACGCTCTATAGCAATGATAACCTCTTCAACAGCTTGATCTTCAACCACTTTTTTAATATTTTGATAGGGCCCGAGGTGTGGCAGGTATTGCCCGATTTTGTAATCGTCTTTGTCGTAAACACTTAAAAAACCCACAAAAAGGTTACCGGCAGAGCGCTCCTGCTTTTCGATATCTTTATAAATTTTTAATGCATTTCCATTGCTGCCAACGATAACGGTGTTAAAACCAATCTCTTTACGGTGTATTTTGCGGACAGTGACCGAAGTAAGGGTGAGCCGGCCTGCATAAGTAAACACAAAATGCAGGATGTATAAAGTGAGGAATGATTGGTAATAAGATTTGTAAGTCACGATCACATCATCGAGAATTGCAACAAAGAAGATTACTGTTACACCAATGAGTGTCATCACAAGGGTTTGGCCAAGCTCTTTCAGACGTGCTTTGCGGTATATCTTTCGATATGTTCCAACAATGGCATACAATAGCACCCAACCAACCGGAATGAGCAGCAAGCCGGTCCAAAAATTTGGATCGTCGAAAATGATCTCAAATTTTTCATGGAAACTTGGATCCTCGGCTTGTTTTCTGAATATATAAAACAGGAACCAAGCCAGGGTGGCAGCTATCCAATCCAGTAGTATATATTTGGTTACCTGTAACTTACGATTCATTCGTTGAGTGTTCTATGGATCAGCTTAATGTTGTCGAAATAAAATGTCGAAGTTTCAGCATCACTTTTATATCCTTCAAGGAAGACTTTAAAGTGTTGCGCTGAGGGGTACTCCGAGATATTAGGGCCAAGGTTGATGTAAATTTTGTTCCAGGTTTCGCTTTTATTCACGATAACGAGGGGCATGATCAGGGTACTTGACGAAAGGTTGATGATCAGACCGACTCCAAATTCCTGATCACATTTGTAATCGAGTTCAAGAAGAACGGCTTTTCCCTGACCTGGCAACACAAATGAATTAAACGAGGCAAGCCTGAAAGTTTCGTGGTCTGCATCGAGTTGCACCTTGCCTGAGAATGAAGAATATGGTGAAAGCCAGGCTTCGGGGCTGTTGGCAGGGTTGGTCTTGAAAATGTTTGTATCACCGGGACTGATGGATTCGAGGGAGGTGCTGGATCCTTCAAAATCTTCCATCCACACAAAAGTTAGGTTGTCGTAATAACTCGAAACCGGTTTAACTTGCCTGACAGAATCTTCAATGAATTCAAAATCTTTTAGAATGTAGGGCTGATAAAAGGGGTAGGGCGCTCTGGTAGCTCCAATGCCATTGAGCTTGATACCCGGTCTGATTTCAAGGTCTTGTTTGCCACGCGCCAAAACAGGAAAAGTTGCCGGAAGTTCGTAAACACCGATGAGTTGATCATTCACGTAAACCCATGCGTCAGTAATGCGGTGGCTGCTGCTGCCCTGAGTTACATAATCAGCAGAAAACAGAACGGTGTCAATCTGAAGGTAGGCTGGCACTGTTTGATCACCTTCAAACTTTTGGCATGCCAACTGACTGAAGATCAGTAAAGTGAAAAGGAAATACAATTGCAACCGTAAAAAAAGATGCATAGTTCTGTTTTGATCTTTGGTCTGCCAAGAACGGCATGAGCAGTCTTGATATTGTGTGAACTGCAATTTTTTATGCCAATGATTTGGCTGGTTGGTGATTTAGTTTTTCAAGTATCTGATAAGCAACCAGTAACACTTTGTAACCATCTTCGATGGTAACCATCGGGTTTAGATTGTTAACAATAGCGCCATAAAAACTTTCCAATTCAGCCTTGATAGCATTCACAGCCAGCACCTCAGGACGTTCAAAACTTATTTGTCTCATGCCTTTTCCGTTGCCAAGATCAATGACCATTGCAAATGGATCGGTAGGTTCATTTTCGATGGTTTGCATCCGTACTATTTCGGTAGTTTTATCTAAGAAATCGACACTGATATAAGCGTCCTTTTGAAAGAAACGGGTTTTGCGCATGTTTTTTAGTGAAATCCGGCTGGCAGTCAGGTTGGCAACACAACCATTTTCAAAGGCGATGCGGGCATTGGTAATATCGGGTGTTTCGCTCACTACAGCAACGCCGCTGGCACTGATTTCAGTGATTTCCGATTTCACAACACTCAAAAGGATGTCGATGTCGTGAACCATCAGGTCGAGGATAACAGGGACATCTGTGCCACGGGGGTTAAACTGTGCCAACCGGTGTGTTTCGATAAACATGGGCTCCTGGATGGATTCGCGCGCAGCCGTAAAAGCAGGGTTGAATCTTTCGACATGACCAACCTGAACTTTTGCACCCGATTCGGTTGCTAAACGAATGAGCTCCCGGGCCTCCTCAGGTGTGGCAACAATCGGTTTCTCGATAAAAACATGTTTCTTTTTCAATAGTGCCTCGCTGGCGCAGGCAAAATGGGCTATGGTTGGTGTGACAATGTCAACCACATCTACAGCATCTACCAGGTCGGCAATACTTTTAAACGATTGAATTCCAAACTCCTGCTCAACTTTTTCCACGGTCGACGGATCAGGGTCGTAGAATCCTATCAGTTTATAATCAGCAATCTGCTGTATGCAACGAATGTGAATTTTACCCAGGTGACCGGCACCTAAAACACCAATTGTTAACATGTTTTTGACTTTTTGCAAAGGTATCATTTTTTGGTTTTAGGGATATTGTTAACTTCGCCCTCGCTGAATTTAGAATTGCTTTAAATAATTATTGATTGATTCACAATACTTTCCGATGCAGGACACATTCAGGCATAAAGGCCTAAGAAAAAAACTTGTTGAAACGATCCGGGAAAAGGGTATCAATGACAACCAGGTGTTGGCTGCCATTGAATCCATTCCCCGGCATTTTTTCATGGATTCTTCCTTTCTTGAGTTTGCCTATCAGGATAAGCCCTTTCCGATCGGAAGTGGTCAAACCATTTCACAGCCTTATACTGTTGCTTTTCAGACAATGTTGCTCCAGGTGCAGCGCGGAATGAAAATTCTTGAAATCGGGACTGGCTCGGCTTACCAGGCTTGTGTGCTAACCGAGCTTGGAGCCAAAGTTTTTACGATCGAAAGACAACGCAAATTGTATTTGAAAACAAAGGCTTTTATGGAAACGATGCCTTGGAAACCACAGCTTTTCCTGGGAGATGGTTTTGAGGGATTACCAAAGTTTGCGCCTTTTGACAGGGTTCTGATCACTGCTGCAGCTCCAGAAATTCCTGAGGCGCTGATTAGTCAACTGAAAGCAGGTGGTTTAATGGTTATTCCTCACGGGGAAGGCGATGAACAGCGGATGCTGAGACTCACAAAACAAGCGGATGGCAGTCTGAGTAGGGAGGAGTTTGGGATTTTCAGATTTGTTCCTATGTTGGGTGATCTTGGAAATGATTGACTTATTTTCTGCTGGCGTATTTTATTCCGGATAAAAAAAATCCACCGTAAGCAACGGTGGATTTTTGTAATAGTCTGAAGCAGAACCAATAAGTTTATTGCAGCACCACTTTCCTGACGTCTTTTTTCTTTCCTGATTCAATGGTAATCACATAGATGCCTTTTGGCAAGTGACTCAAATCAGTTTGTTTATCGCCGCCTGTCCAGCGCATCTGCCATACTGCGTTGCCTTTGAGGTCAAAAAGTTGTACCTGGGCACCCTTGAAAGGTTCGTATCCGCTGTATTTCAGGTTAAGAATGCCGGTGGTGGGGTTTGGAGTTACAGATACATCAGCCCAACGGTAGTTTTTGTCGAGGCCAACAATGGGATTTGCCGAAAAAACTACCAAGTTGGCAGCCACATCAAGGGTGGGGTTAAAGCCGTCGTTACAGTCGGTGCAGGTAACGCCGGTGACACAATCAGGATGATTGGGGTGGCATAGGTCGATATAATTTTCAGCAAACTTGTAGCCGAGCGTTACATTATTGTTGACATAAGGACTCATGTTGAAATCGAACCAGGGTGCTATCGAACCGGGACACCATCCGGCACGGTTGTAAAACCAGGTACCGTTTTGTGGCTGACAGCCATCGGGATTCGGGTTACAGGTTTTCCAGTTCAGCTGGTCAAAAGTCTGAGCACCATTTACCCAGATATGATGGGTTGCGTTGTAAAATTCGGCAGCATTCCCGGTGTTGAGATTACCCCAGCCATGACCGGTCGAAACAAGTTTAAGGGTAGACGCGACGGCATTGTCGGGGAACTCAAAATTGACCTCCTCCACCGGCTGCAGATTGGCATAATCGCCAAAGGGGTATATTTCCTTCCATATTTCATACACTGAACTGTAAGGATGCGACGGACTTCCCTGATTGTAATTGAGCGTCAGTTTATACACAAATCCGTTGTCGAGGGTCATACAATTAAACCGGAATTTGACCTTTCCCTGTAAGATTGACATATAGTCAGTGAGATCTATAACATGCTGACAAGGAACACCATAAGGAGTAATATAACGAATAATTTCAAACCAGCGACCCTCAATACCCATCGCGTCAACGCTGGCCACACGGTCCCATTCTCCGCAGCCGCCTGCCGGGCAACTTACTGTAAGTGTGGCAGTAATTTGATCGAAGGCACCTACATAACTTGGTAGTTCGGCTTCAACGGTCTGAGTAAAATTGGAAGGGCTGAGCCAAACACCTTCGGCAGCAACCATATTGATGTCCTGGGTGTTGGATGTTATGTTTACCGTGACGCTCTCGATAGCTGAAGCTCCAAAATTATTCGTCGAAACCACATTGATGATATGAGTCCCGTAAGAAGGCGGGGTCCACCACGCAGTGTAATGGCTGTTGGCATACAAATCATTGGCATAAATAATCTGATTGCCTGCTTCAAAACGGAGGCCGGAAACACTGAAAAGGTTTGGAAATCCAATGGTGGATACAGCCGAAAGCTGAATGGGTTGAAGAACAGGCATATAAACATTTCCGGAGAGTGGGTTCCGGATATTGATTTCGGGAACATAGGTAGCAGGATCGAGTACCATGAAGCTATTAATGACAGGAACAGCCGGGTCGAACTGAGAATTTCCGGGCTGAGTGGCCTTAATCACCACTTCACCTTCCTGCCCGGTGAGTGTGACAAGGTTTCCATCAATGGTCGCCGGTCCTGAAAGTACCTCAAAATATACCTGCAAACCCGAGGTCGCTGTAGCCTCGATCGTAAACGGAGGATGTGAAACAAGGCGGTCGTCGATTTGGGGGAATGAAATGGCCTGATAACTGGTATTCAGTGTGCCGTTGAAGTTAGAGGTCTCACCGTTGAGAGCAAAATTGAGCAGCTCAGCATCGCGGTCATCTCCGCCAACTTCGGAACTGAGGTGTGTAATTGATGTGTTGTCGCCTCCCGGAACCCCTTGATTAAACTTATAATAGAGTTGAAGGTTTTCTTCTGTGCCGGTCAGTTCATCAGCCATCATCGCCTGAATATCGGCTGCCGTAAGCGCTTTGTTCCAGGCCGAGATTTCATCCACCCGACCACCATATACGAAATTGAAACCGCCCAACAGACTTTTTCCAATGGCAAAGGGTACGTTTTCTCCCTGGAAAATTCCTGAAGCCGATCCGCTGCCTTTGAGTGTGCCATTAACGTATAATTTGACAGAGCTAACATCAAAAACCCAGGCAATGTGCTGCCACACCTGTGGTATCACCGTATTTGCCGGCGAAACATACTCATGGAGTCCTGTTGTCGTTTTCAGGCGGCATTCAAGCACGCCGTTGTTGAGTTGAATAAGGTAGAACTCTGCATTGCCAGAGCCAATACGGAAGCCCATATAGCCCTGACCATATGCCAGTTGATCACAATAAAACCAACCAGCAATCGAAAGTTGGGTTGTGCCGCTGAAATATTGCGAAGCATTGTTAAGCACCACATAGTCGTCAACCCTGTCAAAATGAAGGTATTGATTCGATTGTGACTGTAAACTGTTGCCTGGCAAAAATGTGCTAAGCACCAGCAGGGAAATAACCAGAAAGTAGATTTTTTTCATAGAAATGGGTATTAGGTTATTGATAAGTAGTTGAAATTAAGGCATCCACCAGATTTTTACAGCTGGACTGTCTCCACCCTGCCTTGCAATGGCTTGTTGAAGATTTTGGGCATTGTAGGCAGCTTCTGAGGGTGGGTAGGGAAGTCGGAAATGTTGCAGTGGTTCTCCGTTTCTAGGGGTAGCCTGGGTTCTCCTTGCCAGACAATAGGCCTGATCGGGTTGCCTGAACGCGTCGATCCATGCCTGGGCATAGATAAACCGTAATTTTTCCTCTTCACTTCCGGCATTCCAGAATCCCCAGCGTCCCTGAACAGAGGCTGCATTGAGCCAGGCAGGTATGCTGATCACCTCGGTGAAGGAGATGCCTGACGAGGGGAGTTTGCTTTGAGCAGCGCGCTGCATCCACCATTCAACGCTTGAATTGATCCCGTTGAAATATTCAATCTCTGCCTGTGCTTTGTCAACAGGCATACCAATTCCAAGAAAGTAAATTTCCGATTTCATGAAATGGACCTCAGCGCCGGTGATAAAAATGATCGGCATCTGTTCTTCATCACGAACCACGAAATAGTTAAAAGGTGAATAAATGTTCGTTTCGCCTTTGATGCTGAAAGCCCCTGCCTGGTCGCGGTGCGTGCCATAGGGTATCCCACCCGAAGGTGGGGTGGTGATACTGGCTGGCTGTGGGTAGGCTTTCCATTGATTGGCGTTGTTTGTTTCAAAGAAAATATAGGCTCGCGGGTCGCTGATACCGCTGCCATCGGTGCTGTCGTGGTAAGAAAGTTGGTGCCAGATTACCTCTCCCATGCGCAGGTTGTTGTGTTCGCGAAACGACCAGTTAAGGGCTTCATGCCTGAAGCCTGCTGAAGCCGGCCACAGACAGGCACTTTCGAGTTTTGGGGTAATGAAATCATAGCCATCGATCAGGGGTCGCTGGTTCTCAAGGATGTCTCTGATGATGCTGCCGGCCAGTTCGGGTTCTTTGGCCGACATGCGCAGTGCATGCCTGAGCCTGAGTGAGTTGGCAAGTTTTTGCCATTGGAGCATATTTCCGCCAAAGAGTTTATCGAATGGTGCAAAGCTGCTGAACGGTTCTTTGGCAACGGCCTGTAGCCGGATGGCTGAATCAGCCCAGGCAAGATCGCTAAGCAACCGAAGATAGATGTCTCTTTGGCTGTCGTAGACCGGCCTGAGCAGGTCAAGGTTCTGAAACCCGTAACCTGCCTCTGTAAATGGCATGTCACCAAATAGGTCGGTAACTTTGAAGGTCTTCAAAGCCAGGGTAATCTTCAGCATGGATTGCATATTGCGCAACTCGGCACTTGTATCATAGCTGTTAAACCTGCGTTCCAGTTCCCTGAATTCAGGCAGGCTGCTGTAGTAGTTCTTCCAGATATCCTCCGTACCCAGGGTGAAATTGCCCCAGGCTTCGCGGGTCAGCGCGGCCTGCTGGGTTTGTTTATAAAGGATTTCGTTTTGAATATAGAATAATTCGTTTCCTGTGGGAACAAGTGATTGAATGATGTTGTTGAAAAGTGAACCATCAGTCGCGGTGGTAAAGCCTTGAGGATTGGTGTTGATATCCTCAAAATCCTTGGTACAAGCCGACATGACGATAAGCAGCAAAATCAACAGGTTTTTGCCGGAAGCTTTAATTGCTGCGATTTTTAGGAAGGACAGATATGAATTATTTTTCATGGCGTCAGTTGTGCTTTTGTTAATTAAAAACCGGCTGATAAACCCAGGATGAAAGATCGTGTTCCCGGATTGGCGGCCCATTCAAATCCTTGCGCATTACCTGATCCCATAATGCCTTCCGGATTAATGTTGTCGGGTAATGTTTTATAGAGGTAGAAAAGATCTCTCCCAGTAAAGGAGATGGTGAGGCGCTGGAAAATTTTGGTTTTCTCGAGCAAAGGAGCAGGAATGGTGTAAGCCAGAGAGATTTCGCGCATTTTTACCCAGGTGTTTTCTAGAATACCGGGTGTTGAAACGAATTTACCCCAGCCACCGGCATTGGGTAAATATTTGTAATAATAATGCACGACAGTATTGTTTTGTGTGCCATCCTGATGTGCCCCTTCGAGGATAATGCCTATGTTGGAAGTGGTTCCGGCCGGATCGGTATAGGGTAAGCCGCCGCCTTCGCGTTCGATCAATGTCTCAGGGCTCTGACCAGTTTGCAGTCCAATCACATAAGAACCACTGTAGATGTCGCCTCCCCATTTAGTGTCGATAAGCATGCCGAAACGCAGGCCTTTGAATTGGAGGCTTGTTGTCCAGCCGGCGATAAAATCGGGGGAGGCATTGCCGATCGGAACACGACTGTCTGTTATCAGGTATTTGGTACCTGCATCGTTTACCAGCCGGCGACCTTGCTCGTCATAGATGTAGTCATAGCCGCTGATCGTACCGTAATCATCGCCTTCCTGAAGCACCATAGCAGGTCCGTTAAGTCCCCAGATATCAGCCAGGAGATAAGTGTCGGCATCACCGCCAAGACTTTCAACCCGGTTGCGGTTTCGTGCCAGATTGATGCCTGTTTTCACCAAAAATTGTTTCGACTGAAATGGAACTGTATTAATGATCAATTCTATACCACGATTACTCAAAACACCTTCGTTTGTCATGATGTTGCTTGCTCCCGAAGAGACCGGAACCGGCAGGTTGGGTATGATTTGATCAAATGAATAGAGGTAATAATAAGTAAAATCGAGATCGATTTTATTTTCGAAGAAACCAATGTTTAAGCCTGCTTCATAGGCATTCACCCGTTGGGGTCGAAGTTTGATGGGGGGAATGATGTCGGGAAAACCGGAGGATTGCTGCCCGCCGAACAAACTGGTATTGTAGTAAAAGCTTAAAAGGTAGGGTTCTGTATCAGTGGCTGTTTGCGCCGCCCCGCCCCGAATCTTGAGGAAATTCATCCAGGGGATCTTGCCAAACCAGCCGAAAGCCTCCGTAGGAATAAAACTCAGCGATACCGAAGGGTAGAAGTAAGAATTTTCGCCACCCGGCAGTGCCGACGACCAGTCATTTCGTCCGGTAAGCTCAAGATAGACACTGTTTTTAAAGCTGATGTTGGCAAAGGCGTATACCGAATTATTTCTTTTTCGCAACACACCTTCTTTCGGAATCATCGAGGACGCACTGTTACCAGGCTGATCAACGATGGTGTTGTTGTTTGGATCGGTTGTATAGGTTGTTTCGGTAAAGTTAAAAAAGGTGTACATATTAGGATAATACCAGGTGCCGCTGTGTCCGTTGATGTAGTAATAATCCTGACTCCACCTGCTGGCTCCGGCTGTTAATTTCACATCGAAACCACTTTCAAGAAGGTTTTCTTTTGTGGCAGTGAAAACAAGATCGTAATTATCGCCCCTGTTGCGCGACAGTCCGTTACTGTAATAGCCGTTGAGCAGCCCGAGAGGATCGGTGGGTTTGTGTCTGGTTTCAAATTGCTCGATGGTGTAATCTCTACCGATACGCCCAAGAATGTTAAGCCAGCTGAAAGGGTCGTAGGAAAGGCTGAGGGCACCTGTGTATTTGTCTCTGTTTTGGTTGGTGTTGTTGTTATAATAATCCCACCATAGGGTCGGACTTACGTAGAAAAAAGGATAACCTTCCTGAGGATTCTGTGAACCATCAGGCTTAGCCCTGTAATCGCGGTCGATGCCTTGATAACTTCTTGGCCATGAATACAACAGACCCTTGTTGAAAGAGCTTTGATCTTCTCCCAGCATGGGGCTATTGAGTCGCTCGTATTGAATAAATGACATGGTGATATCAGTCATAAGCTTATCACTGATTTTGAGGTTGGCACCAAGATTTACAGTGGTTCTGTTGAAGTTGCTGTTGTCGACAATGGCTTTATTGTCTTGTCTTGTAAACGAAACACGCATGGTTCCCTTGTCACCGCCGCCAGTAGCCGAGACATTGTGTGTGGTTGTATAGCCATTGTGAAAGGGCAAGCTGAGGTTGTCGGGTTGTGGTGACCAACTCCGCATTTTTCCATCCCACCATTTCACTTGTTGACCTTCCATCTTTGGACCCCAGGAAACTGCGGAGCCATAATAACCAAATTCTGCTGAAGTGCTTGAGGTTTCCCCCTGCTGATTGATGATCAGGTTTTCGTTGCCGTAAATACCGGGATATAGCAAGGTATCACCCGACATTGGAAAAGTGGGGGGCGTGAAGCTGATGGGTCCTCCATGCCCGTAAACATTTTGGACATCTCTGTAAAGATATGGTGTAGTTATCTTAAAATCAGCGTTGTAGCTGATGCCAATTCCTTTTTGTCTGCTTCCTCTTTTCGTGGTGATGTATAAAACGCCGTTGGCACCTCTTGAGCCATAAAGCGCCGATGCAGCACCTCCTTTCATTAGCGTCATACTTTCGATGTCGTATGCATTCAGGTCGTTGATGGCACTGCCCCAGTCCACTCCACGTCCGATATTTGTCAGGCCCGGCGTATTTTCGAGTGGAATATTATCAACTACAATCAGCGGTTGATTGTCGGAGCCAATGTTGTTATTGCCTCTGATAACGATTCTTGTTGAGCCGCCTTCCACGCCGTCCGGCTGCGAAATTTGTACCCCGGCAGCACGTCCCGTGATGGCATTCAATACGTTGCTGGCTTTGGAGTCAGTCACTACAGTAGCTTCAATCTTTTCGGTTGAATAGCCTATTTCCCTTTTCTGCCTGCTGATGCCCAAGGCAGTGACCACAACTTCTTCGAGTTGCCGGGCGCTTTCGACCAGCCGAATGGTAAAGTTTTTACTCGTACCAACTGTGATTTCCTGTGTTTCAAAACCAATGTAGCTGACCACCAGAATCTGATCCGGACGCAGGTTTTGAAAGCTGAAACGACCGTCGATGTCGGTAACCGTACCGGTGTTGGTTCCCTTAATACGCAGCGTCACACCCGGGAGAGGAAGTCCGTCGCTGTCTGCTGTTACGTGTCCCCCAAATAGGTTGGATTGGGCGTTTGCGACCTGTAGGAGGAGCAGGGCAATGAGGAGGGAAAAGAAGAATCTTTTCATTTTTCCTGATTTTGTATGGTTAAAAACGTGTGTCAACAAAAATAATAAATCATCGGGTAATTAAACCGATTTAGGTAAATTTATATCAAGATTTTGATAATTGTTTTCGGACGTTTTGAACTTTTTTTACCTTTGGTAATTTATAATCATTCCAAATAATTGCATAATGTACAACAATCCCGTTCTGAGTAAACTTCCCGCACACCTCACTGATCTGATCATCGAGAAGCCCTACAACAGTTACAACTGGCAGGATCATGCCATTTGGCGTTATGTAATGCGTCAGAATGTTGATTTTTTAAAAGAAAGGGCACATCCTGCTTATCTGAATGGCCTGGAGAAAACCGGCATCAGCATCGACCGAATCCCGGATATGCAAACAATGAACGACATCCTCCAAAAAATTGGCTGGGGTGCTGTCACTGTTGACGGATTCATTCCACCGGCCGCTTTTATGGAGTTTCGGGCTCATCAGGTGCTGGTAATCGCAGCCGACATCCGTCCGATTGATCAGGTTGAATACACTCCGGCTCCCGATATCATTCACGAAGCAGCCGGTCATGCTCCAATCATTGCTGATGAGGCTTATGCAGCTTATCTCAAGTATTTTGGAGAGGTTGGTTCCAGGGCATTTTCATCGGCTGCTGACTATGCCTTGTATGAAGCAATCAGGTATTTGTCAATATTAAAAGCCGACCCTTACACTTCTCCTGAAGAGGTTAAGTTGGCAACCGAGCTATTGGAGGCCAAAGAGCAAAGCCTGGGGATTCCATCTGAGATGGCATACATCCGCAACCTGCATTGGTGGACAGTTGAATATGGGCTTATAGGCCAAACAGAAAAACCATTGATTTACGGAGCCGGCCTGCTATCGTCGATTGGAGAAAGTGCCGGGGCATTGAGCGACAATGTTCGCAAAATTCCTTATACGATTGATGCTGTTTATTATAACTTTGATATAACAAAGCCTCAGCCTCAGCTTTTTGTAACCCCTGACTTCGAAAACCTTACTGTTGTCCTCGATCAGTTTGCATCCCGGATGGCATTGCGAAAGGGAGGCGTAGAGGGTATTCTTAAAGCAGTGGAGTCAGGCTCGGTTGCTACCTGTGTATATAGCAGTGGCTTGCAGGTATCAGGTGTTTTTGCCGATTACATCCTTCATCAAAATCAACCCGCTTACCTTCTCACATCAGGACCAACAACACTTTGTTACCAGAATCAATGCCTTGTCGGGCATGGGACAGAAACACACAGCCATGGTTTTGGATCTCCGATAGGTGCCATCAAAGGCACTTTAAAACCTCCCCGTTTTCTGGATGACAACGATCTGGCGGCGGTTGGCATCCGGCTCAATGAACCATGCAGTTTTGAATTTGAATCAGGTATTCAGGTAAAAGGTGTGCTGAAATCTTTGGTTAGAAAAGAAGGAAAGCTGTTGCTTTTGTCCTTTATTGGTTGTGAGGTGCACTATGAAGACCGTTTGTTGTTCGATCCGGCCTGGGGTGTTTATGATATGGCTGTGGGTGAGTCGGTGGTTTCAGCTTACACTGGGCCGGCCGATCCCAATGCCTATGGATTAAGCTATCCGCAGCCAAAAGAAAAGACCCATAAGATTGCGTATGATCAACAGCAAATTGAGCTTCACAAGCAGTTTGGAGTTGTGCGCGAATGGCGTGACCAACCATCACCTTTCAGGCATGAAAGTGGTTTGACAGAGAATTATTTGAATTCATGGCCCAATGAATGGCTTCTCCTTACCGAATTGCTAGAATTGGCAATAAAAAACAAATGGGACGACCGGTATATTTCGTTGCTTCACAGGCATTTGGTTCAGCTTGCCATTGAGAAGCCTCAATACAGAAATTTGATTCACAGGGGCCTGAAACTTCTTGGAATGTCATAAAAAAAGCAGGAAAAAAATCCTGCTTTTTTTATGAAAGTTTGAAAGCAACTATTTGCGGATCGTTACCCGCTGACTGCTTTTTGAAGTATTGGTTTCAAAACTGATAACATAAACGCCATCTGGTAATTGACTCAGGTTAATTGATTTACGTGCTGTTGAAAGGTCGACATCACGCTCCGCAAATACCACTTCACCCAAAATATTTGTTACCTTAATATGTCCCAAACCAACGGCTGTTCCATGTTGAAGGTTAAATGTTCCCTGCGATGGATTTGGGTATACATGGAGGCTGGATGCTGTTGTTTCACTCAGGCCAACAGTACTTTTTACAACTGTTTCGGCAACGGGTGACCATTCTCCTTGTCCGCAATCATTCAATGCTGCAACTTTAATGCCGGCAACACCAATGTATTCAGCTGCCCAAAGCACTGTCGCTTCAACACCTGTTCCGGAAATCGTTCCGGCATTCTGAGGTTCAATTGACCAAACATAGGCAGATGCATCGGGGACTTCACTTATCATCACAATACTTTGGGAATGGAAAGCATGATCGATTGTATCGGGGACGGCAGGCTCAGCAGGTGCAAGGGGTGGATTGTTCAGCAAAACGACGGCCTGACCCGAAGCGCTATTGATACAATTATTGGCATCCGAAACCTCTGTGAGACTATAAGTTGTTGAAACTTCTGGTTGAAGCTGCATCACCCAGGGAGTTTGTGTTGCTGTAACAGGATCCATATCAGCCATTTTGATGGTCCATGGTGCACTTCCTGTGAGTTCAATAGTGAGGTTGGCTGTTTCTCCGGCACAAATACTTTGATCACCTGACAGGCTGGCAGTTGGAAGTTGATGAATTCCAACTGCAAAACCATGGTTAACAGAGGCACATCCGCCCAATCCATCGGCTGAAAGGGTCAGGGTGAAGCCGGCACTAGCCAGGTCTGCGGCACCAGGGGTGTAAACAGGGTGAAGACTGGCGGCATCGTCGAAGCTTCCATCACCTGAGGAAGTCCAGATTAGTTCACTGTAATTTGTTGCATTCGAAGCTGTGAGTTCCAGTATAGCGCCGTGGCAAATACCAACAGGTTCTCCGGCATATACTTCTGGACTGTGGTGAATAGCAAGTGTCATTTCACTTTCAACAACGGTTGTATTGCCGGTAACAGTAAGTTTTAGCACTACCTGACCGCTGTTGATATCCGAATCGGATGGCGTGTAAACGGGATTAAGTATGGCTGGATTACTGAAAGTTCCGCTTCCGTTGGTGGTCCAGTTAAGACTGTTGTAATAGGTGGCCGTAGCATTTAACTGGTGGGTTTCGCCTGCGCAAATTTCAGCATTGTTTCCGGCCCATCCATTGGTGCTGATGGTTGGGGGCAGGGTGATGTAATCGATCCATGCACAATCGCTGCCGCTCGAAACAGTGTAATCTTTCATATATTCCCATTTGAAGGTATGGGTTCCGGCTGTTACAGGATAACTTACACGACTCCAGCTGATTTCACCGGCCCATTCACCCACTTTTGTGTTGTCGATGTAAAAACGCATATAGTCATAACCTGATTCTGAAGATACTTTTCGGTAGAATGAAATGGTGTCGCTGGTGCTGACTTCATATTGAAGAATGAGTTGAGAACTTTGGCTGTCGGCAATAGTTCCTGATTTTGCAGCGAAGTTACCCTCGTATGGACCAACATTTGTGATGATCCAGGGTTGGTTTCCGCCGTTGGTATAACCAAAAGCACTGAAATCGCCGGTTTCAAAATCATCGAGGATGATGCCGATTTTTGTTGTGAAGGATTTCTCAGCCTGATACACGCCGGCAGCTACCTGGAATCCGAATTCCACAGCCTGGCCGATGGGAGCACCGCCATTGACGGTAAGGTTGAAAACAGCATCCAGACTTTGACCTGCTTCGATGGAGACTGCTTCAAAACTGGCGTCGTTGACATTAATGAATGAAGAATTGAATGCAAGTCCTGCAAGCACGTCTGATGCCTGGCTCAGCCCGGTGTTTGTGAAACTAACCATCATATCAACCGTTTCGCCCGGATCAAGACGACCATTGCCATTGCCTGAAGGATCCAGAATGGTGTAATTGCCCACTGTAAAGGCCGGTGCAAGAGCAACAAGGTTAAAACTCGTTTGCCAGCTGTTTTGATCGGCAGTAATTTGCAAGGTAAAAGGGAGTGGAGTGTTGTTGGGTACTTCGTTACTCAAGCTAAAAGCAAATGCGTTTTCAATCATAACAACTTGTTCAGGTGTCATGGTGCCGTATGATTCTGTTGCATCCGTAATTGTCACATAAGGTGAGTCGCAGCTGAGTGTTACATTGATGTTTGTGGCGTTTTCAACACCCAGATTTCTGAGCTGAACACCCAGATTTACATCCGATCCATAGTGAACTTGTCCGCTACCAAGACCGTTAACAGTGTTTGATACATAGGCGATGAATGGTCCTGAAGCTGGAATGATTTCGATTTCCTGCAGATAAGTCACTTTGTTATAACCAAATACTGCGATTGTCATCATCCCAACATTGCTCAATGCAGGGAAGCTTACCGTGGCTGATCCGTTTGAAACAATAGCTGTTCCCAGAATTTCACCATCCAAAGTCAAAGCAACCATAGCACCTTCAGCATCGGCATTTACAGTAAATTCCGACATGCCAAGAAAAATCGTCGGGAGATGGCTTACATTCATAGCCACCGGATTTGCAGTGCGCATTGTCATGGAGGGGTCGCCGAAGAGAATCCATGTATCGTGTGTACTGCGGCCGGAAGTACCATGTAAATCAATCATTTTCATGCTTCCGTTAATCGAATTTCCGCCGAGGGTGCGTTTGATATTATTTTGGTAACCCTCAACCAAAATGGTTACCATTTCATCCTGACCAGTCATTGGTGGCTGCCAGGGCTGTGAAATCCAGCTCATCATTGTACCAATTGCGCCGGTAGGTTGCCCGTTGCTCGAAGCACGTGTCCAGGTTTCGGCAAAGCAGGAACCGTTGGTGAATTTTCCGTTGTCGCAGGCTACAGCCCAAATCACAGGCCATCGATCGGTATTGGTGAGGGCATTAACATGAGAGGTGGTATATCCGGCAACACTCCAACTGTTTTGTGAACCGTGGTTGCAATAATTGATAATGCTTGTACCGGCATTGATGCGGGAAGAAATTTGTGCGGCTGTGGTGTTTGGAACTCCTGGAACACCACCATCATACTCACGGTGAACAGTGGAATAGGTGTAGTTGAGCAGGCTGTCGCGAATGTAATCCATATGCACATAGTCAGCCTCTCCTCCGTTGTGACCGTTACCGGCCCCTTCATTGCGGGCAACGCCGGTTCCAATGTTTAACCAGCTTGCATTTTGATCCAGATCACGTTCGTAGGTGAGAATGCGCTGCACCATCGTTTCCACATGGGCAACAGTTTCAACTGAAAAACGACCGACAAACAACTCATTGTAAGAATCATTTCCTGCTAAATAACCAAAATAATTATCGGAATAGCCGCCGGATGAAGTGTTGTTATAGCTGGGAATATGCTGATGGTCACCAACAAGAAGAAGGTGTGTTAAACCATTGGTATTGTAGTAGTTAAGTACATAATTTTTGATAGCATCGGGTGTGCTGCCAACAGAAGCCACATCAACCATCTCGGTTGGACGGCCAATTGTTTTTTTCCAGGCAACAAAGGGTTCCATGGCAGCCATAAACTGGCTGTGTGCAATAACAAGCAAGCGTCCCTGTTCGGCAAGTACAGGGTAACGGTTTTGCATTGTTTCATAATTGATAAACTGATGATTGTAAACATGTTGAAACTCATAGTCTTCTTTCATGTTGACGGCTGTGCGCGAAAGAGTATTCACGCCACCATCGCCTTTTTTATACATTTCAACAGTGATTTCGTGAAATACCCGAAGTGTTTTTGTTATCGGATTGTAGGAAAAAGGCATCAGCGTGAGCGCCTGACCTCTGTAGTTGCGAAGAATATAGGGTTCCTGAAGTTCAACCTGAGCTGAAGGATAAAAAGCATCACTGCCATACATGGAACCATAGGTAAAAGGAACAGTCGCAGGATCAATCTGACGCGAAAAATCACCTTTGGACGGGGCAACTTCAATATTTGGAAAATCGGTGTAATTCGATGCAATCACCCTGATGTCCATCAGGTCGTTGTCGCCAATGATGGCTGAAATGGCAAATTTTGGCAGATCAGGCGCGCCTTTTTCACTCAGTGATACCATTTTTGGCACGCTGATGATGGCAGCCTTGCCTTTTGGAGTTTCAACATAGGTTGTTTCAAATCCATGGATTGTAAACTTAACCATGGTGCTGGATTCGGTTGACCCTACCAGCTGGGAGCGGATAGGTACTGCCACATCTGATTTGATGGCATTCCAACTTCCTGCAAAACCAAGCAGTGCACTGAGCACAATTGCCAAAGAGAGGATAAATCGCTTCATAACTTATTGTTTAATAAAAAAAACTGCTCCAAAAGTAAGGGAAAATTACTTTCGGAGCAGGATTGTAATGGGTTATTTTGATCTTATTGGATCACAACTTTGCGCACAACAGTTTGGTTGTTGTTATTCAACCTCAAATAATAAATGCCTTTGGCAAAAGCAGTGAGATCTAGCTGCTGCTGGTAAACACCATCAACCTGAACATTTTCGCGGCTGTAAACAACCTGACCCTGGTAATTAAGCAGGTACCAGGCCACATGGCCCGCCTTGCCGTTAAGCTGGATATTCAGCTGATTTGTTGCGGGATTCGGATGGATCGTCAAGCGGATTTCCTTGCTGTTTTCATCCATGGAGGCGCATATTTCAACAGTCATCAAGAGCGCATCTGTAACAATACAGCCGTTAGCATGAGTTACATTGACTGTAACTTCATGTGTTCCAGCTCCCATGGTATTGCCAACACAGGTAATAGTAGGCGTGGTTTCGCCTCCTGGCAACCAAAGGTAAGAAACAGCACCCGGAGTTGTTGCATCCAAAACAACGCTTTGCCACAGACACATTGTTTGGTCTTCACCGAGGTTAACCGGTGAAGCGGGCATTACGGTGATGGTTACTTCACCATTGAGTTGGGTTGTTCCGTCATTCACGGTTACAGTATAAGTTGTTGTGGTTTCAGGAGTTGCAATCGGGTTGGCAATATTCGGATTGCTTAAGCCGGCAGCTGGTGCCCAGCTGTAAGTGTAGCTTCCACTTCCCCCTGAGGCATTGGCATTGAGTGCACTCGAGCTTCCCTGACAGATTTCTGCCGGTGAGGCTGAAGGAGCGATGGCCATTTCGCCCATTGTCATGAATGAAGCTGCCCAACCTGTTTTTACGACTGATCCGTCGGAAGTAAATTTAAAGGTGATGGCTCCACTGGCATGTGTTGAGGTAATCGTGCCCGGACTGACAGTGCCCTGGAAAGGACTTCCCGGGAAGGCGGGTGAGGTTACATCCGGTCCGTTATAGATATACAATTTGTCATAATTGTTTTCGGTTTCAAATGCACTGAAAACAAAACGGAGAGGAGCTCCTGCAGCAGCAGGCATGAAAGTCATTGTCAGGCTCTCGTTGCTGTTGTAATTTCCGTTGGCACCACCTGTATCATAGAACATGCCATTGTTGGCAGTTACGGTAGTGTTTGTCATCAGATATTCAGGCCCTCCGGTTGTAAATGACCAAACTTCACAGCCAACAGCCGGACCAAACTGGTTCTTCGGCACGATTTTCCAGAAGTAGGTTGTATTGGGCAGCATTGTGGCAGCATATTGATTCACATCGACAGTTGCAACAAGCGCAGGGTTTGGAGTGATGCCGAAATATACATCATAAGAAGTTGCATCATTGGCGGTCCAGCTCAAAATATTGGCAATGCCAACGCCGGTAGCATTGTTGGCAGGCACAGGATTGGTGGCGCAAGAAGGAGCAGCAGTTGGTGCATAGCAACTGATGTTGGCGACCCAGCCTGCCTTTGTGACCGAACCGTCAGATTCGAATTTGAAAGTGAGCGAACCACTACCATTCAATGCAGTTACAACTCCAGGACTGGTGGTTCCTTCAAAAGGACTTCCGGCAACTTGTGGTGATGATGTGTTGGGACCATTGTAAATGTACAATCTGTCGTAACCGCTTTCGGTGTCAAAGGCAGTAAAACTGGCTCTGATCATCGCTCCTGAGGTTGCAGGGTTGAAGGTAAATACGAAGTTTTCGTTGTTACCATAAGCGCCGGTTGATCCACCTGAATCATAAAATGTACCAACACAGGTGGTTGCTGATCCATTGGTCATGTTAAAGTCCGGAATCAATCCGATAACGACAACTGCCATCTGTTGAGCGGTATAAACAGCTGATGGACCTGCAGTGGCCGAAAGATTTAAATTCACCGGATAACCAATAGGAGAGGAAGGTGATGCTGTAACATTAAAAAGCAATTCAACTGTTGAAAGGGCATTGATGCTTGGATAAGATACACTGGCTGTATTGATTGTGAGCAACGGATCAGCCGAAATCATCGATGTGATGATGTTGCTGACAGCACTGTGGCCGTTATTTGCCATTGTAACTTTGATGTCGGCTGTTTCACCCGGATCGAGGATACCATCACCATTGCCACTTGCATTATCCACAACTACTACTTCGGGCATAATTTCGAGCTCAGGTGCCTGAAGTGTGATACGCAAAGTTGACTGCCATGTTGCGCTGCCATCGGTGAGTGTGAGCGGGAAGCTGGCAACATGCTGATCGGGAATGAAATTGGCAACTGCAAAAGTGAAAGCGTTGTCGACTGTAGCAGTAGCGCCGGCAGCAATGGCTGGGAAGGTTTTAGAGGCAGCGCTGGTGAGGCTTACATAGGCATCGGTGCCGGTCACGGTTACGGTTACAACAGCCGATGGATCAGCACCAACATTTTTGATGGTGACATTAAGAGGAAGAGTTTCGCCGTAGTCGGCAAGACCGTTGTTGTTGCCGGCAGCATCGTTGATCACATATGAATCGAGCACTACATAAGGCCCTACGAGTGCAGCAGCCGGAACTTGTGTCATATACGGTTTGTATTGAGGCTTTGTAACAACAATGTCAACATTGCCCGAGGAAAGGACTGGTTCGATGTTTACTTCTACAACGCCTGACGGACCAACAAGTGCCGAACCATGCAGAACGCCATCTTTCGAAATGGCAACATAGGAACCTGGCAATGCTGTTACTTCATAGGTTGTCAATCCAATTGGAAGGATTGGCATGTGAGCCACCACATTGTCATCGCCCTCGGTGAGGTAAATCAGGATGGAAGGATCTCCCAACACATTGTATGCCTGCCAGTAATAGGTTGGACTAGAGTGAGATGGATAACCTTGAATGTCAACTTCGGTGACGGCCAGGTTTCCAATGAAAACTGTTCCGCCCGCAGATACATAGTCACTTACAAAGGGACCGTCATAAGCACCCCAGGTCGTTTCCTGGAAGGTTGGCACATAGCCGTTGTTGTTTCCCTGAATGGGAAACGCACCAACTGACCAATAGAAATCTTCAAACCAATAAGAGCTCGGTGAGCTTCCGATATATGTCACAGCTCCTTTGTTGGCTGCGCGCATCCATGTTTCTCCGATGCATTCGGCATAACCAAAATCTGCTGCAAGACAACAGTTTCCAATGGCAAGCGGATACTTATTCTGGTTGGTGAATGCGTTTACTGCTGTTTGACTCAGGTTGGGATCACCCCATGAGGTTTCGCTGCAATGGGCTGTATAATTGATAAAACCAACAGCGATACGTGTTGGGTCGTAACAACCGGCGTAGCTGTTCAGATAGGCATACACATTGGTAAAACCATGAGCTGCATTAAAATAATTCTGTGTTCCATAGTGAATCGTTGGTTGTGCAACTGCAGGATTCCAGGTGCCATCAGCGCCGGCAATCAAAGTGGTGTTATTCAAATAGGTTGGGTCGGCAAACTGATATTGTTCGTAATACATCACTTTTTCGATCTGCGGGAGGAGCTGAGCTGAATTTCGGGCTGAAAAACGTCCGTAATACATTTCGGGGAAGATGTCACCATCCACACTTCCGTAATACAGGTCGGTCATTTTTCCTGAAGAGGTGCCCTGAATAGCCGGAATTTGAGGGGTATCTCCAACAAACAGGATAAAGCTGGGAGCCGGGTCTTGCGGGGTTCCGGCATTGTATTGCGCATGCACATAGGCTTGTATCTGTGCATACGTTGTGCCGATCACATCAGTGTAGGCTACAATTACATCAAATCCTTTTTTAGTTTTCCATTGAATAAAAGGTTGAAGGTCAGCTTCAAACATCCTGTCAGAAACGATCAGGTATTTAATGGGGTATTTAGTGAGGTCGGGATGTTGCGGGTAATCTCTGGTTGATCCATTAAGCAATTTACTTTTAATAGGCTCAAAATAGGGTGAATAGGTCGACGATTTAATGTAGTCTGTAACACTTGGATCACTGTTGGTGTAAGTAATTTCCAATTCAATGTCGTTGTATACGCGAATGATTCCCTGAACAGGATTGTACTCAACCGGTGCAACGGTGATGCGGGCCAGACGGTAGCTGCGCAGAACACCCAGCACTTCAACCGTTGCCATTTCATGGCTGACAAAACCGTCTTTTTCATACAGCTTGGTATCGTATTCAAAAGTCACTTCCTCAGCTGTTTGATCTTTCCGGATGGAAGGTTGGGCAGGCATCAGCAGATTGTTGATGCCATATTCGCTGAGTTTGTATTCTGTCATATTGTAATTGAGCACCTTCACACTGACTTCAGCGCCGAAAGGTATCTCAATCAGGTGTTTGGAGGCAGGAAGCTTCGGGGTTCCAAGTTCGCCGATTGCATAGGCGCCTGGAATCTGAATCTCACTGAAGGTGCCTCTGGCTGCTTCAACAGTAAAAGCCTGAATGCTGGCATAGGAGTAGGTGATTTTTGTCCGGTTGAAATTGTCTTCGTTAACCTGAACCTCTCCGGATGATCTTCCCAAATCTATGCTTTGGGCAAAAGATTGAAATCCGGCTGCCAGAACCATGAAAAGGATCAATACAGCCATGATTCTTTTTTTGCTGAACGCAAAAAGTACATCGTTTTTCTTCATACAAAATACAGTTAAAATGGATCAATTGTGTCTTCGCCCTTTGGAAGAATCCATTAGGGTTTATTCAGGGCCAAAATTATGTTTTTTTTAACATTAAGAGTGGAAGCGAGGTGTGAAGACGTAATTTAGATTGTTTCTTTATAAGTTGCTTGGCTTGTCAGCCGTGGCTTACCTTTCATTTATGGAGTAATTTGTGCCTGAACTTTTTGATTCTTTTTGCCTGGATTTCTCACTTTACCGCAATTCTATATTTCCTTATCCGGGATAATCCTTCCTGAATTTTTTAATGTTTTTCAAATTTAATCCTGGCTGATTTTTAATTGAATAAAAAAGTTTTGGAATCCCATGACAATTCTCCTGAATCAATTTTGGAGGTAGATTTAATCAGGTCAACCTTTAAGCCGATTTAAAATACCGGATGGAAAACCAAAGACGGATATAAACTTGCTGAAGTACAGTATTTTGAATCTTTAAACCAACCAGCATTTCAGGAGTTAGCTGTTAGCAAATGTTAACTTTTTTTCGCATCATGTATTACACACCGACTTATTCAACGGACATCAGCATAGCCAATGCTTCGTTTGCTTTTCCGGTTTGAATCAATTGACGAACCTGATAAAAAAATGTTTCTTTCTGGTTGAGGTAGGAGTGCCGGATTGTCTCTTTTTGCCTGTAGGTTTCAATGATGCCTTCCTCCGGAAAATGCTCCAGATTGCCCATTTGTCCAAGGTCGTTACCGGTAAGGTAGGGACTGTGGCGAATGTGAACCGGTAAAACATCGATTCCAATGCCGTTGCGGCTTACAGGTTTTGGAACAACGAAACGGGCATTCTCGTTGGTTCTTACATAAAAATCCCCGCCCATCCGACCAACAAGGTCTATTTTCGTTTGGTCTATTTCCTGGTTGGCATCGAGTACATCCTCCCGGATGTGAATCCGCAGAATATCACAGATAACCAGATTGCCCGCCCCTGCCTGGTTGCCTGTAGGAATTAGTTCGCGAACCCTGCATTCATATTGAACCGGTGACTCACCAACCCGTCCTGGTCTGACTTTTTCTGATTGAATTGAAGTAAAACCTGCTTTTTCAAACTCATTGACACCCTTTGGGTATTCGCAGCTTGCCAGACTCATCTGCTGCACCATATTATAATCTACCACATTGATAACAGCTTCGGGCACTTCAAGCAAATTCTCATAAGTATGTTTGGTAGTGTTGTCGCGTCCCCGTCTGGAGGGCGAAAATATAAGTGTGCCGGGATTAACGCCAAACGCATTGAAGAAACTGAACGGAGCCAGGTTAGGATTCCCCCGGAGATCGATCGTGCTGACAAAAGCGATAGGTCTTGGTGCAATGCTCCCAAGCATCAAACGGTGAAGATACTGTTGTGAAATATTTTGTGCGTCCAGACTTAGCATTGGGTTATTGTTTTGCGGGAAGTATGGTTGTGCTGCATTCACCAAAACCGACTTTCAGTTCACCTTTGGTTGCGCAGGCTTTCATGACAATGGTATCCTTGTCGTGGATAAAGATTCGCTGACTGTTGTCGGAAAGGGTAATCGGCCTGGTACCTTTCCAGCAAAGTTCAAGCATCGAGCCAAAGGAGTCGGGAGTTGGGCCGCTGATCGTGCCTGATCCGTAGAGATCGCCGGTTCGGATGTTGCAACCGGCAACCGTTTGGTGGGCGAGTTGCTGCTGCATGCTCCAATACATATACTTGAAATTGGAGCGGCTGATAAGACTGGGCTCCGCCTTTTCGGGCTGAAGATACACCTCCAGTCCAATGTCATAATTGTTGGCGCCTTTTTGCCGCAAATATGGCAGAGGCTCAGGCAGTTGTTCCGGACCTTCAACCCTGAAGGGTGCAAGTGCCTCAAGCGTTACAATCCATGGAGAGATGACAGAGCCAAAGCTTTTTGAAAGAAAAGGACCCAAGGGGACGTATTCCCACTTTTGAATGTCTCTGGCTGATAAATCATTGAAAATGACCAGACCAAATATATGTGACTCTGCTTCCTCAACCGGAATGCTGTTTCCAAGTTGAGTATCACCAGTGGTAATGAAGGCCATTTCCAGTTCAAAGTCAAGCTGTCTGGTCGGCCCAAACACAACAGGCTGATCGTCATGAGGTCTGGTTTGACCTTTTGGGCGATGGATTCCCGTGCCTGACACAACAATTGATGAGCTACGGCCATGATATCCAACCGGCAAATGACGCCAATTGGGGAGCAAGGCATTTGCCGGATCACGAAACATGATACCGACATTGGTAGCATGCTCGATGCTCGAGTAAAAATCGGTATAATCACCTACCTGTACAGGCATCATCATTTCAACCTCTGAAAATGCTAACAGGCAACGGTTGGCAACCTTTGGTTTGTCAGAAAGATCGCTGCAATCAGCTGAAAACAATTCCTGAATGCGCAACCGGATAGCGTTGGTTTTTCTTTTGCCCAGACTGATGAAGGAATTTAAGGTGGGTTGACTGAAAACATCCAGGTTATTGGGTATAATTTGATCGAAATAGCCGGCCTCGGCCAAAACGTAGAGGTCAACCACCAGATCGCCGATGCGACTGGCTGGCCGGAGGCTGTTTTGGTGCTTAATAATGCCGAAAGGTATGTTTTCAAGAGGAAATTCGCTTCCATGCGGAATGTCAATCCAGGATTTTATCATGCTCATCGAAAAAATTTGTTTTGTGATCAGAATCGGTTAACAGCTGTTATGACCAATTTTTTCAGAGCGTTCCCCTGTTTGATTGTTCGAGTTCAATAGCTTCAAAAAGGGCTTTGAAGTTTCCTTTTCCAAAGGATTTAGCTCCCTTTCGCTGGATGATCTCAAAAAATACTGTGGGTCTGTCTTCAACGGGTTTGGTAAATAACTGAAGCAAGTATCCATCTTCATCCCGATCGATGAGGATACGCAATTTTTTAAGCGTTTCGAGATCTTCGTCGATCTCCTTAACTCTGTCAATAACAGTGTCGTAATAGGCGTCCGGTACGTGCAGGAATTCGATACCCCTGCTACGCAGCTGTGAGATGGTTTCGATGATGTTGTCAGTAGCCATGGCAACATGCTGTGCTCCTGAACCACGGTAAAAGTCGAGGTATTCCTCGATCTGACTTTTCTTTTTACCTTCTGCCGGTTCGTTGATCGGGAATTTTATCCGCATATTGTCGTTGGCCATTACCTTGCTCATCAAAGCAGTGTATTCGGTGGAGATGTCTTTGTCGTCGAACGAAATAAGCTGCTCAAAACCAAGTACTTTGCCATAAAAATTGACCCACTTATTCATTTCACCCCAACCAACATTTCCCACGATATGATCAACATATTTCAGGCCTGTTTCTGCAGGCCGGTAGGATGGCTCCCATTTTTTAAAACCGGGCATAAAAGGTCCGAAATAATTTTTTCGTTCAACGAAAACATGCACGGTTTCACCATAGGTGTGAATGCCGCTGAGTACTACCTCGCCATATTCGTCGATGATTGTTTGGGGTTCCATGTACGACCTGGCGCCACGGCTTGTGGTTTCCTTCCATGATTTGCGGGCATCGTCAACCCACAAGGCGATGGTTTTGATGCCGTCACCATGAATTTTCTGATGTTCGGCGATGGGTGATTCGGGAATGAGGGCAGTGGTGAGCACAAAAACAATTTTACCTTGTTTCAGCACATAGGAAGTCCTGTCTTTGAGGCCTGTTTCAAGGCCGGCATAAGCAAGAGGCTGAAAACCGAAAGCAGTCTGGTAAAAATGGGCTGCCTGCTTGGCGTTGCCCACATAAAACTCAACAAAGTCGGTGCCGTTGATGGGAAGAAATTCTGTATCACTCATATCGTTAATAGTAAAAAAAGATTGAATTTTTAAGAGTTTGAAAGATTAAAAAAGCCAGCTTTTGAAATAGTCAGGGTCTTCGATGCCAAGGGCATCCGTTGTGAGCTTCAGGGGTTTAAAAGTATCAACCATGACAGCTAATTCACCGGTGGATTTTTGTCCGATACTCCGTTCTGCAGCACCCGGATGAGGTCCGTGCGGGATGCCGATCGGGTGCAGGGTGATCATTCCTTTTTCGATGTGGTTACGACTCATAAAGTCGCCGTCAACATAATAGAGTACCTCGTCAGAATCAACATTGCTGTGATTATAGGGGGCAGGAATTGCTTCGGGATGGTAATCGTAGAGGCGTGGCACGAAAGCACAGGTAACGAAAGCCGGCGTTTCAAAAGTTTGATGAACCGGTGGCGGCTGATGGATTCGGCCGGTAATGGGTTCAAAATCGTGTATAGAAATAGCAAAAGGATAATGACAACCATCCCAGCCTACTGCATCGAAAGGATGACTGGCATACACATAGGGATAAAGTTTGTCGCCGCGTTTAATAAGCACTTTAAATTCGCCGCGCTCATCGTGAGTTTCGAGCAGCTGAGGTGTTTTGATGTCGCGTTCGTGAAAGGGGGAATGCTCGAGCAATTGTCCGTTTTTGTTGAGATATCGTTTCGGAAAACGAAGCGGATGAAACGATTCAACGATGAAAAGCCTGTTGTCGGAGGTTTCAAATTCGAGCTTGTATATGGTGCCACGTGGAATGATCACGTGATCGCCATATTCAAAGGGCAAAGTCCCAAAAATGGTCTTCAGGACACCTCTGCCTCGATGGATAAAAATCATTTCATCAGCCTGACTGTTTTTATAGAAGTAAGTAACCATCGACTGTTTCGGTGCGGCAAGACTGATGTAAACATCATTGTTTACAAGCACTGTTTTCCGGCTCTCGAGGTAGTCGTCGGCAGGTTTTACGTCGAAGCCTTTGAAGCTTCGGTGTTGCATGTTGTCATGCAGCGCAATCACAGGTGAAACATCCACAGCTTTACCAATCTGCGATACCATTGTCGGCGGCCAAACATGGTAAATCAGCGAATATACATCGGAAAAGCCCTCGGTTGAAACAAGTTCTTCTGCGTACAATGTCCCGTCGGGTTTTCTGAAAATGGTATGGCGTTTGCGTGGCACCTGTCCACGACTCTGAAAGTGGGGCATGATAATTTAGATTGAATTCAAATAACTCAAAAAACAAAATTACCTGCTTTTTTGTTTAAAAGCAATGTTTTTCTTTGATTAAACCTTGATAATTCATGATGACTTTTTCTAAAATTCTGGCAACACCCTATTCCTCTTCACATCTTCAGCTTGCCAACCGGTTTGTTATGGCGCCTTTAACACGTCAGCGGGCTGGTGAGGGGCTTGCACCGCATGCGTTGAATGCCTTGTATTACGGCCAAAGATCATCAGCAGGCCTGATCATCAGTGAGGCAAGCCAAATATCACCGCGTGGGAAGGGATATGAAAATACGCCCGGAATTTACAGCAAGGCGCAGGTTGAAGGCTGGAAGCTTGTTACAGATGCGGTTCATGCCGGCGACGGGAAGATCTTCTGCCAGTTATGGCATGTGGGTCGTCATTCACATCCGCTTTTGCAGGAAGATGGGGGGTTACCTTTTGCACCCTCAGCGATTGCCGAACCTGGAACCATAACCACCAAATCAGGTAAGGTGCCGACTGTGGTTCCACATGCCATGACAACCGATGAAATCGCTTCTACCGTTGAGGACTACGCCCGGGCGGCCTCAAATGCCATTCAGGCAGGCTTCGACGGCGTTGAAATACACGGAGCAAATGGTTATCTTATCGATCAGTTTTTAAATGATGCCTCCAATCAGCGCACCGATCAGTACGGGGGTAGCATCGAAGCCAAGTGTCGTTTTGCCCTTGAAGTGACTGCTGCAGTTTGCCAGACAATTGGTTCGGAAAGGACAGGCATCAGGCTATCGCCGAGCGGTACCAATTTTGGTATCTTCAATCATCAGCCGGTTGAGACGTTCAAACACCTTATCAATGAGTTAAACAGCTTCGGACTGGCCTACCTGCATCTCATAGAACCTGATCAGCGTTCCCTTGTTCAATTGCCTCATTACCTGACTCGTGTAACACCGGTGTTTCGTCCCTTCATTCATACAACGCTGATCACCAGTGCCGGTTATCAGTTTGCCAAAGCGGAAGAAGTTTTGCGCGAAGGTATTGCTGATCTGGTGGCATTCGGTAAAGATTTTATCTCCAATCCTGACCTCGTGAACCGATACAAACTTGATGCACCTCTCAATCCATTTGATGTGGCAACTTTTTATGGAGGTGGTGCGGAAGGATACACTGATTACCCTTTTTTGAAGGATTAGCGAATGATGGTTCATTTGCCCGATGCCTTGACAATTCTGATCGAAACAGCTACCCGTTGGTTTGATCAGCGTTTGGCCGACGGTGGTCCGCGTTATGCTGAGTACCACCCCGAATATATCATTGTTGAACCGTGGAATGCAGCAAGTTCTGTTTTTATGATGATTCCTGCATTATTTTGGTTCTGGAAGCTATGGCCTGCCGGAGCAAAAAAACCGATGATGATTTTTGCTTTGTTCATGGTTTTTTTGGGAGGCTTAGGCAGTACTCTTTTTCATGCTTTTCGCATGAGCCCGGCTTTTCTGATGCTCGATGTGATCCCATCAGCCTTGCTCACCATGGGTCTTGCGGTTTATTTCTGGTTTAAAATACTTCACAAATGGTGGAAAGTAGTCATCTTACTTGTCCCCCTTATTTTGTTGAGGGTCTTTTTGTTCAGAGACTTGCCCCAACACCTGGCAATCAATCTCTCGTATGCTTTCTCAGGATTACTCATAGTGGTACCTCTGACCGTTTATTTGTTCCTAACTCATTTCAGAAAAATGAATCAGGTTGGGCTGATGCTGCTCTTTTTTGCATTGGCGTTGCTTTTTCGGCAAACTGACATCCATTCATTTGGTTTTCTGCCACAAGGCACTCATTTTCTATGGCACCTTTTCAGTGCAATGGGATCATATCAGGTGCTTCAATATCTCTCTTTTACAATGGATTACAACATTGAATCAAACCGACCCTACTGATGAAGACGAAAATTTTACTTTTTTAATTCAAAAAATGGAAATCACTCTTTTTCATTTTAATTTTGCCGTATGCAGCATAATAGTTTTCAAAAAATTCTGGTCATTCAAACAGCTTCGATTGGCGATGTAGTCCTGATGACCCCGGTGCTCGAAAAGTTACATGTCCATTATCCGCATGCCAAAATCGACCTGCTCATGAAAGCAGGTTTTGAAACCCTTTTTGTGGATCATCCTTTTGTGAACAGCATATTGTTGTGGGAGAAAAGTAAGGATAAATACAAGCATCTCAGGTTATTACTCAAAGAAACAAGGAAAACTTCCTATGATTTAATCATAAACCTTCAGCGCTTTTTCTCCACCGGACTTCTCACTATTTTGAGTGGGGCCTCTGTCACAATAGGTTTCGATAAGAATCCTTTGAGTTTATTTTTTTCAAAAAGGATCAAACACCTGATTACTTTAGAAAAAGCGGCTCTTCATGAAGTTGACCGCAACCTAAGTCTAATTGAACCGCTTACGGATAATAAAAAGCATGCTCCGAAGCTGTATCCGTCAAAACACGATTACGCAAAAGTTTCGCCCTTCAAAACAAAGTCATATGTGTGCCTGGCTCCAGCATCACTCTGGTTTACAAAACAATTTCCCACAGCCAGGTGGATTGAATTTCTGTCGGCTATTCCTGCTGACATCCATGTTTATATGCTGGGATCAAAAGCAGATATCAAACTTTGTGACGAGATTCTTGACAAAGCAAAGCATCCCAACAGCCTGAATCTGGCAGGTAAACTGAGTTTGCTTGAGTCGGCTGCCCTGATGCGTGATGCCCGGATGAATTATGTCAACGATAGTGCCCCGATGCATTTGTGCAGTTCAGTTAATGCCCCAACCACAGCCATTTATTGCAGCACGGTGCCTGCTTTTGGTTTTGGCCCGCTTTCTGATGATTCCGTTGTTGTTGAAAGCCCTAAGCAGCTTTCATGCCGGCCTTGTGGGTTGCATGGTCACCGCAGCTGTCCTGAAAAACATTTTGACTGTGCTCATTCGATTGATTTAAACCGCTTGGTCGCCAGGTTATGAAAGGGATTGAGGATGAAATTGAACTGGCTGTTCAGGCCTTGCGTAAAGGAAAAGTAATACTCTATCCAACGGATACTATCTGGGGACTTGGATGTGATGCCACCAACAGCAAGGCAGTGGAAAGACTCTTCAGAATTAAACGAAAAAAGGAGCAGGGCCGGCTCATCGCCCTCATCGACAGTCCCGCCAGGTTAAGTAACTACCTCTCTGAAGTTCCTGATTTGGCCCTCGATTTAATCCGCTATGCTGCCAATCCAATCAGCATTGTCTTTCCTTTGGGAAAAAATCTGGCGAAAAACATGCTTGGTCCCGACGGATCGGTTTGTTTTCGTGTGACAAACGATCCTTTTTGCATTGCATTGGTCGAGCGCTTTAATAAACCTGTTGCTTCCGGCTCTGCCAATCTTTCCGGACAGCCTACACCTTTGTTCTATGCCGCCATCAGCTCTGAAATCATCCTGGCTGTCGACCACGTTGTGAAGCTCAATCAGGATAAGGTGCTTTCTACCAAAGCAACTTCAATCATAAGGCTCGAACCCGACGGGCAGTTTTCAATCATCAGAACTTAAAAACGCTTCTGTACGCAAAAGTTTGGATTACATTCAATTGAACCGGAGAGTCTACATTGAACCAAACTGCATGAAAACTGTTATGTAAAGAGCATGTTTTTCTGCAACGGATTGCAGGATGATTTTGCAAACACCCTATTTAGAATTGATTTAAATTGAACATTATTTCCTACTTTTGCACCCTCAAAAAAATAGCCATAATGGCTTAAAATTTCACGAGATGACACAGAAAAGAAAATTTACACTTGAATCGACGGATAAGGAAACCCTGAAAAAATGGTACAGCCTGATGACACTTGGCCGTCAAATCGACGACAAAGCACCCAACTACCTCAAGCAGGCGCTTGGATGGTCATATCACGCTCCTTATGCCGGACACGATGGTATTCAGCTGGCTATCGGACAAGTTTTCAAACGCAATGAGGACTTTTTATTTCCCTATTACCGCGACATGCTAACTGCCATTTCAGCCGGACTTACAGCTGAAGAAATCATACTCAATGGCATCTCCAAGGGCACTGACATCGCAAGTGGCGGCAGGCATATGTCAAACCATTTTGCCAAACCTGAATGGAATATCCAGAATGTGTCGTCGGCCACCGGAAATCATACCTTGCACGCCGTCGGTGTTGCGCGGGCAATCAAGAGATATCAGGCCAACGGTATTGCAATTAGTTCACAGGGTGAGTCTTCCACCTCTGAAGGCTACGTTTTTGAAGCCATTAATGGAGCTTCCAACGAAAAACTTCCGGTAATGTTTGTTTTTCAGGATAACCAATTTGGTATTTCAGTTCCTCAGCGCGACCAATCCGCGAACAGACGTGCTGCCGAAAATTATCGTGGTATCAAGAATTTGAAAATTATGTATTGCGACGGCAAAAATGTTTTTGACTCAATGAATACCATTTTTGCTGCCCGTGAGCACATCGAGAAATATGGCGAGCCTGTGATTGTGCATGCCAATTGTGTTCGTATCCATTCCCATTCCAATTCAGACAAGCATGAACTTTACAGGGATGAAAACGAACGACACTGCGTGAGACTATCCGATCCCCTGGAGCGTTTCAAAATTCAGCTCCTTCATTCCGGTAAATTCACCGAGGAAGAAATTTCAGCCCTCGATGATGAAGCCAAAAAAATCATCTCCGCAGCGCATAAAAAAGCAATCATCGCACCGGACCCAACGCCGGAATCAATTCATCAGTTTGTTTTGCCCGAGCCTTATGCACCGGCTAAATATACTGATGGTGTTCACTACGATACTGATGGCCAGAAACTGAAGTTTATTCAGGCTCTTAATGAAACACTGAAAGCCGAATTCCGGCACAATCCGGATACTTATATCTGGGGTCAGGATGTGGCCAACAAAGACAAGGGAGGAATTTTTAATGTTACCAAAGGAATGCAGCAGGAATTTGGTAAAGAACGCGTTTTCAACGCTCCAATTGCAGAAGATTTTATCACGGGAACTGCCAATGGCATGAGTCGTTTCAACGATAAAATCAGAATCGTGATCGAAGGAGCCGAATTTGCCGATTATTTCTGGCCGGCGATGGAACAACTGCTTGAGACTTCACATGATTATTGGCGCAGCAATGGTGCATTTGCTCCCAATGTGGTGATTCGTCTCGCCTCAGGCGGGTATATTGGAGGTGGCTTGTATCACAGTCAAACGATTGAAGGTGCACTGACGACTATTCCTGGTTTGCGCATCGTTTATCCTTCTTTTGCAGATGATGCAGCCGGTTTGCTTCGCACAGCCATGCGATCCAAAGGCCCGACCATTTTCCTCGAACCCAAAGCTCTTTACAACGACCCAATTGCCGAAACCATTGTTCCTGATGATTTTGAAGTTCCTTTTGGGAAAGCAAGGGTACGCCGCCAGGGCAAGGATTTGTCGATCATCACCTATGGCAATACCACTCACATGGCCTTGCAGGTGGCTGATAAAATCAGTCAGGAAAAAGGCCTTGAAGTTGAGGTTGTTGACATTCGCTCGCTCATCCCACTCGATAAAGATTCCATCCTTGCATCCGTCAGAAAAACCAACCGTGTATTGGTAGTCCATGAAGACAAGGTGTTTGGAGGATTTGGTGGTGAGATCGCCGGTATGATTGCTGAAGAAGCTTTTCAATTTCTTGATGCCCCTGTAAAGCGTGTGGGTTCTACTTTTACGCCGGTTGGTTTTAACCGTATTCTGGAGAAAGCTATCCTCCCCAATGCCGACAAAATTTATCAGGCAGCCCTCGAAGTGCTCGCTTTTTAGTTTAGACAAAATTGTAATCAGCCCGGGAAACTGATCACGCATCAAGTTTCCCGGGTTTTTTAGTATATTATAAATCAATTAGTTAACAAAGATTAACATAATGATTTCAGCTTTTTTAGGCTAAAAAATCATTTATCTATACTTTTGGCTCCCATTCATCAAAAACGGTTGTAATGAAAATAAGGTTTTTTCAGTTGTTTGTGGTACTAGTGTCCATCATTGGTTTAAGTTTTCATGCTTTCAGTCAGGCGCAGTCGGGCATCGACCCAAAGGAAACAAGTCAGAAATTTGCCGCAGCACTTTTTTACATCGAGAATTTTTATGTTGACAGTACAAAGTCCCCGGAGCTTGTCGAAACAGCTATCGTAAATATGCTGAAGGAGTTGGATCCGCATTCGGCTTATATCTCCAAAGAGGAACTCAACGCTGCCAACGAGCCGCTTGAAGGAAGTTTCGAAGGTATTGGTGTTACTTTTCAGCTTAACAAGGATACCATTTTGGTCATTTCACCAGTGCCGGGTGGTCCCAGTGAAAAGCTTGGAATCTTGTCTGGTGATAAAATTATCCGTATCAACGGTGAAGATGCATTCGGAAGCAAGGTAAACAATAAATGGGTGATGGATCGTCTGCGTGGCAAGAAGGGGACGACTGTGCATGTTGATATTTTCCGTCAGGGAAGAAAAGATCTCATTGCTTATGATATCGTTCGCGACAAAATACCAATCAACAGCATCGATGCCACTTTTATGCTTCCAGGAAAAACCGGATACATCAAGCTTAATCGCTTTTCGAAAACATCAATGGAGGAGTTTTATGCCTCCATGGAACAGCTTGAAAAACAAGGGATGGAAAATTTGATTCTCGATTTGAGGGGCAACTCCGGCGGGTTTTTAAATACAGCTGTGGAGCTTTCGGATGAATTTCTTCCGGAGGGAAAAATGATAGTGTACACTGAAGGGCTTAAAAGTCCAAGGCAGGAATTTAAGGCCACCGGGAAAGGTGTTTTTGAAAAAGGGAAACTGATCGTCATGATTAACGAGGCTTCTGCTTCGGCCAGTGAAATCGTTTCGGGTGCGGTTCAGGATTGGGATCGCGGATTGGTCATCGGGCGAAGATCATTCGGGAAAGGACTTGTTCAAAGACCTTTTAACCTCCCCGATGGCTCTGTTATCCGCCTCACAAATGCCCGGTATTACACGCCGACAGGCAGAAGCATTCAGCGGCCATACGACGAAGGAGTCGAAAAATATTACAAAGATCTCTATGAGCGCCACGAAAGAGGGGAGTTTGTGCATGCTGACAGCATTCATTTTCCCGATTCACTTAAATATGTAACGCCAGGCAAAAGAGTTGTTTACGGTGGCGGTGGAATCATGCCGGATGTGTTTGTTGCCTGGGATTCTACCCAATTCACCGATTATTATTCCAATATCATAAGAAAAGGTGTTTTAAACCAATTCACCCTCGATTACACAGGAAAAAACAGAAACAAAATGCTGAAGTCATATCCCGATGTCGCAGCCTTTAAAAAGGGCTTTGAAGTAAGCCAGACCGACATGGATTCTTTCCTTGAAATGGCAAAAACAATGGGTGTGGAATGGGACGAAGACAATTTTAAAAGATCGGAAACTCTGTTGAGATATCAGATTAAAGCGCTTATAGCCAGAAATTTATGGGATCTAAGTGCTTATTATGAAGTGATGACGGATACTGATGAAACTTTACAGCGGGCGTTGAACATTCTGGCCAAGGAAGATATTTTTTCTTACCTGAAAGCTCCGCGTCAATAGTCGAGAAAACGTGGTGAAAGATAGGTGCCTCCCGGCTTGTTAAACCGAAGCTGCAAAAGCACTTCGTGGGTTCCGCTATTGAAATTGGCCAGTTTGTTGATGCCCATATCATAAGCATAATGTAACCCGATGTTTTCAGTCAGGTGAATCCCTGCTTTGAGAATTACCGCATCGAGATGCCGCCAGCCCAAACCCACCTCAAGAATACCCAGAAAAACCTGTGCTTCAGCCTGCACATAGCTCACTTTGCCTTGCTGATGATAGGAAATGGCTGTGTGTAGCATATATTCGTTAGTTAATTCAAACAGATAAACCCCATACAGATGATGATGCAGGGGAATGCGCGAAATGGATGGATCTTTGCCGATGTCTCCAAGGTGATTGGAAGCATAACCTGCTGAAAAATTTCCGGCGTTGAGATGTATTCCAAACTCAAAATCTGGTCTGAAATAATTCTCGTCAGGCCTGATCAGAGGCTCATTTCCTTCGAGATAAACAAGTTTGGAGTATTGTATCTGCCGTTGATAAAAGCCCGCCCCGAGCCCGAAACTCAACTCGATGTTGTCTTTAAGAAATACCCTGTAAATATAATCGAGGGTCACGCGCCGGGTGACCTCTTTACCGGCGGATTGGGAAATAACATGAAGTTTCAAACCCATTTGCCGTCCTTCAAAAAAATGATCAACCCCCAGATAACTGAGTTTTGGTGCATCCGGAAATCCAATCCATTGCTGTCGGTTCAGGAGCCGGGCATTGATCATGCCGTTGTGTTGCACGAATGACGGATTGTAAACTTCAGGGTTTGTAAGGCTGTTGCTGAACAACAGGTCGGTTTGCGCTTGCAGTATCTGCGTGGTGAAAAGCAGCAAAAGCATGATGCCAGAAAGGGAGATCAAAGTTCGTTTCATGGTTCAAAGTCTTTTGCTTGTTGCATCGTTACCTTTTGCTGATCGATGTATGGCACGATGAAGCTGTCGGGGAAACCTGCGCTTCGGATCATATTGCGTAAAGCCTCAGCATCTTCCAGTTTGAGGCGGTCGCCGGCCTCATACCTGTAAAGCGTTCCTTGTTCATGTACAAAAAACCGGAGGTCAGCAATCATTTGTTTCAGCGGGGCGAAGTAAAGTTCCGGATCGTATTGATTGGCCGATACAAGCACCTGTACCCTGAAGACAAGTCTCGAATTGAGCTGTTCGGTTGAGTTGAGTTCGGTTTGACCGGCAGGCTCAGTATCTGCTTTTACCTGATAGGCTACGACCTGAAAAGTGGTTCGGCGGTTTGTCTGATGCTGACTTTCGTTTTGAGCATTTTTGAAAATCGGATTCGTTTTCCCATAACCCCTGGCAATCAATCTGTTGGAAGCAATACCGCTGGCAATCAGGTAATCTACCACCGATTGTGCACGTTCGAGTGAAAGTTTATCGTTGTAAGCCGCTGTGCCACGTTCGTCAGTATGCGACGAAATTTGGACCTTCACACCCGGTGTTTCACGTAGCATGGATGCGAGTTTTTGAAGTTCTGTTTTTGATGATTCCCTCAAAGCTGCTTTATCAAAATCATAATAAATGTCATTGAGTGTGATTTCCTTTTTTTCAGTGATTCTGGTTAATTCGAAATCAAGATCATAACCACTGGCTTTTTCGAGCAGTAGGTTGCTGCCTGATTCGGGTGTGCGTAATACCCTCGACTCGGTGAAATAGCCGGCACCACTCACTTTGACGGTATAAATCCTGTCATGGCGGAGCGAATCATAGCCGTAAATTCCATTTTCGTCGGTGCTTGTCGTCCATTTTGCTCCACCTGGTCCAAGCAACGTAATCCTTTCCCCTTCCATAGGCATTCCTGTTTCACGCTCAGTAACTCTTCCCCTGATACCTACTGCAAAAGATTTTTTTGTAAGAAGGAGCCATTCCAGCAACTGGTTTTGACCGGTGTTTGACTCTTGCAGCCGCTTATGCTCAGGATGAAAGGCCGGATGCGTAGCAGTGAGTAATCCGCGTGATAAAACAGGTACTGAAAGGGTAAATTCACCTGTTACGTTGGTTATAACACTGATTTCATTTCCAAGGCCATCGTTCCAGTTTACAGTGGCTGAATCAATCCGCAGCGAATCAGAAACAGTTGCAACAATGCCGCCAACAAGCCTCCGAAGGGGATATGCATCAAAAAAGAAAATATCATCACTGTTGCCCTGATTTCTGTTTGAACTAAGTACACCTTTTGTAGAACCCGGCCTCAGACTTAGCGAGAAGTCATCAGCTGTTGAGTTAAACGGGGGCAGCAAAAGTTGAGGCTTTTCAAAACCATTTCCGCGATCATAAACAGCATAGAGGTCGAGACCTCCGAAGCCAGTTTCGTGACCCTGAGAAGAAAATATCAGTATGCTGTCGCCTACTGAGGTTGGAAAAACTTCGTCAAAAGCAGTGTTAACAGCAGGTCCGGCATTCACGGGTATGCCCCAGCTGCCATCATCTTTGAGGGTGATGCTGTAGATGTCGTTGCCTCCGAATCCTCCGGGAAGGTTAGCGCTGAAATACAATACTTTGCCATCTTCACGTAGATGGGGATGGCCATATTGGTATTTTTTTTGTACAAAACCTGCATGAACCGGTTTCGAAAACCTGAAGCCTGTGGCATCAAAAGTCGATTCCATAATGGTACACCTTTTTTTATTGTTGTTGCAACGTGTAAAAAGAATTCTTTTGTTGCGTGAATCATAGGTCATGACACCGGTGTTTTTGTTTCCGCTCAGCGGCAATAAGATAGCCTGACCAAAATCACCGTAAAGATTTTCAACAGAAAGGTAAAGCGCTGAGTAATTTTCAGCGGTTCGTCCGTCTGTTTTGCTTGAATAGCCATCGGTTCTGGAGGAGGAGAGAACAAGGTCGTGGTTGAACCAGGAAGCAGCGTAATCGCTTGCTTTGGTGTTTAATGTTGTAGCTTCATAAATTTTTGGATGGGTTAATTGCTGACTGCTTTCGTAATTTCTGATAAATAGCATCATCCGTTTGGCTTCTGCAGAGTAAGGTTGCAGATTGAGCACTTTTTCAGTCATATTTCGCGCTGGGGCCACCTGACCCATTTTCAGATAAGCATCGGCTTGAGCAAGCAGCCAGTCGGGGTTGTTCCCATCGTTTCCATTGGCATCGGCATACCATTGTAAAGCTTTTTCAAATTGATTCATTCGGTGAAATGCACTGCCAATCCTGAATGCCAGTTCTTTTCGGTCTTGTTGCTCGTTTGTGAGATGAAAAGCCTTGATCCATAGTTTGGAAGCACGATCAAAATTGTGTGCCTCATAGTGTTTTCCGGCTTGCCTTATCAAAGCTTTCTGAGCCTGAACCGGAGGGGTGAAACACAACAACACACAAAAACCGATTATATACTTCATTGATTTCATTCGATGACGATAGTTACTGATCCTTTTTCTGTTCGGATGAGGTTTCCGCTTACATCTCGTATTTCGAGCAGGTAATAATAAGTTCCCGGTGATACCAGTGCCCCGTTGTACCTTCCGTCCCAGCCTTCAGAACCTGCATACAACTCAACACCCCAGCGGTTAAACACTTTCAGGTAGTTTCCCTTGAGGAAGCGATCATTGATATTGTCGCTGTTTGGCGAAAAGGCGTTAATACTGATTTCGCCTCCAGTTTCACGATCGAGTACGATTTCAGCTGAAGCAAGGCAGCCTTTTTCGTTTTCTGCGACAACAACAATGGTGTCGCTGGGCAAAACTGTCAAGCCATACACATAAAAAGGGTCACTGCCAGAAGCAAGCTGTTGGTTCCCTGAAAGGAATCGATAATTTTCGTTGATGGTGGCTGAAATGACCACAATACGTTGTTGTTCAGGTTGATTGGCTAGTGTTATCACTGGAATGCCATTAACCTCCACTGAGGCGGATGTAGTGCCAACACAGCCGAAACTGTTTTTTGCAAGGAGAGTATATGTTGTATTCTCAGTGGGATAATCAGTTATTGATGAGCCTGTTACGGGGGGGCTTGTCAGCCATTCAAAAGCCTCGCCACCGATGGCTGTAAGGTTCAGCGGGTCTCCGGTGCAGATCTCTTTAGGTCCGCTGATCTGCGGAACTGGTTTGGGATAAACCAGCAGACTGGCTGCGCCGGTCATCCAGGAACTGCATCCCGATTGCTTGCTGATGGCCTGCATTACATAATTGCCTGAGACGTTTGTTGAAACAATGCTGATGGGCAAACCATTGCCTTCAAAAATGCCGGCAGGTTCATTGCTATTCAGGAAAAGGTGATAATCTGTTTCAGGAGAGGAGCCTGATAATAGAAAACCCTTTCCCGATTCATCTGCACAGTGTGAACCTCCACCTGAGAATTGGAAAACCTGAGGAATAGGTTCCTGATTTGATGAGACCTCCCCGTCCATAAGCCGAATACAACCACTTAGATTACTTGCTCTTACGGTATAATTTCCGCTGACTGAGCTCAGTGTGAATTCGAGCGCCTGTCCGGTTCCGTTTTTGGATTCCCCTGTATTAAAACCATTTCTGTAAAGTTCATAGAGTGTATTGGGCTCACTGCCTGAAAGAACCAAATTGGGAGCAACAGCGCCTGCACACCAGCTGCCTCCGCCACTTAAAGGATATGCCTGAGGTAGCGGATTGACAAAAATGATGGCCGAGTCACTCTGTTGACTAAAGCCGTCAGAAACAGTTACTTTTACTTTCGTTGTGGTGCCAGGTTGAAAGCTAAAAACGGGATTGGTACCGTTTCCTGAATCAGGTTCTGTTGTCCATTGCCAGGTATAATTTCCACTCCCACCGGTTGGAATTGCCTGACAAGTCACGGTTTGGGCAGGACAAACAGCTGACTGTGAATGGGAAAGATCGATTGTCAGGGTACTGCCCTGAACAAATACAAGGCTTTGATCGGTGGCTGTGCAACCTGATTGGATATCAGTTGCCTGAACGGTGAAAACCTGACTTGACAGCAGATTTTTTGTTAATGGTGATGCTGCTCCCGGATTGAGGATCAAATCTGCGGGCTGCCATAAATAACTGTAATTACCAGTTCCGCCATAAGTGGTGCTGGTAAGCTGGGTTGTTGTGCCGTAGGCAATCACCTGATCAGGCCCGGCTTCAATCACAGGTGAATTGAAATACTGTACCAATGCCGAGCCTTGCATTTGCGAAACGCATCCTCCTGTGGTGTTTTTTGCTACGACAGTGTAAATACCTTCCAGCCTGAAACTCCCAAAAAGGATGGGCGTTCCCTGTCCGACCACACTGATCAGCGCCTGATCGTAGTTTCGGAATAGCGTATAAATATACCCTGATTCAGAGTTATTTAGTCCGACTTCAACCGCTGTTTCCGGGTTGCAAAAACTGCCTCCGCCAGTAACTTCGAAAATTGCCGGATAGCTGATGGCTGTCACAAAAATTGAGTCTTTCAGCTGGGAACTTCCTTCCTGAAGGGTTGCAAAAACCCAGTCGGAGGATGAAACTGTATAACTAATTTGTGTCCCCAGCCCTAGAAAGTCTCCGTTTTTATCACTCCAGACGACCTCATAATTGCCATTCCCTCCACCCGGAAGTGCGGTTAAAAGGATATTACTGCCTTGACAAGCTTCTGCAGGATTGGGAAAGAGTTGGAGACTGAGGGCCCCACCTGTAACAACGACAAAAGTTGTGTCTACCATACTGTTGCACCCACTTTGCTGATCTTGTGCATGAAACAAAAAACCGGTGCTTTGTGCCAACGGAACAGTTAGGGTGCTGGCTGCTTGAGGCTGAAGGGTGAGGTATGCAGGGTTCCACTGGTATTGGTAGCTGCCTGTTCCGTTTGAAACGATTCCCTGCAAGAGGGCTGCTTCATTCAGGGTAATCTGTTGGTCGGCGCCGGCATTGACTAAAGGTGAATTGTATGCAATTACCTCAGCAACTCCGTCCATCATGGCATTGCAGGAAGTGGCATTTAATTTTGCCGATATCGTGTACTGACCTTCAAGTGTTAACGCCACAAACAGCAAAGGTTGTCCGGTGCCTGGCAGCACAAAATCTGTCGGGAAAGCATTTCTGAAAAGTGTATATTCAACACCGGTTTCTGAATCAGAGAGGAGAATCGAAGCTGTGTTGCTGCCCTGACAAATAACTCCGCCACCGGAAATTTGGAAAGTTGTGGCAGCTTGTTTTACTTCAATGAAAACTGTTGCCGAAATGCTTGTCCAGCCATCAGATACAACCACAGTATAGCTCGTCGATACAAGTGGATTGACCACCGGATTGAATTGATTTGACAGAAATCCGGATGGGTCTGACGACCAGGTGTAACTTACCGGGCCATTCCCCCCCGATGCGAGGGCGTATAAGCGGGTAAAGTCTCCCGGGCATAGTTCGTTCTGTTCTGCAAATGTTTCAAGCATCAGGTTGCTTTGGTTTACTACAACCCATGCCTGAGAATTTTGCTGGCATCCCGTTGTTTGGTCAATGACCTCCAGGCTGAAAGTAGCATTCTCCAGCAATTCAACCGTCTGGGTATTCGCAAGGTTGGGCTGTTGAACCAACTCAGCGGGTGACCAAAGGAAACTGAATTGACCAGAGCCACCTGATGTTTGTGAAGTTAGAAAAGCGGTTTGCCCGCTTATAATCTGTTGTAATCCTGATGTTTGAATAATTATGGGCTCTGTTTCAAAGATATTGGCTTCGCCATTCATCTTTGCTGAACAGCTGTTTGAAAGGTTTTTGGCTTTCACGGTATAATGTCCGGGATAAACAATTTGCTGAAAAGTAAGCGGATTGCCTGTCCCGTAAAGGATCGCCGTGACTTGGCTTTGATTGTGTAGGAGACTGTACTCGATTCCGGATTCTGATTGACTAAGTAAGAGTTGTTTACTTTCGACTTGTGAACAAAGAAATCCTCCACCGCTGAGCTCAAAGGTAGCAGGTACATCAAGCACAGTGATTTCGGTTTCTGCAGTTGCGGCTGCGCTACCATCTGTAAGTGTTAATTTGTAGGTTCCCGATATCATGGCAGGAATCGTCAGAATCGCCGAGGTTCCAACGACATTCATTTCAGGATCAGTCCATTGATAGGAATAATTACCCGAACCACCTTCGGGAAGGGCGGTTAACAGGATGTCGGATCCCCTGCAATACTGGGTGTTTTCAGCTAAAATGCCAGCACTCAGTGTGATACCGCTCACAACAACGATTACCGTGTCGGGAAGACTTTGACACATTGTAGATATATCGGTTACCCTCACCACAAAAGCAGTCGATTGGTTCAGAGGGAGGGTTTGCGTTGTTGATGCCTCAGGATTCAGCAGGAGAGCGGCAGGTTGCCAATGATAACTGTAATTGCCTGATCCGCCTCCTGCAACAGCACTTAAAGTGGTGCTGCTACCGGCTGTGACCACTTGATCGGGTGAAGCAACAACGAGAGGTTTGTCCAGAATGACAACACTCGCTTCACCTGTCATCGAGGCTTGACAAGTGGCTTCATTTTGTGCCTTTATTGTATAAATACCCTCAGAATCAATGTTTTGAAATATTATCGGTACTCCCGTGCCATTGATGCTTTGGTAAACTGGATTGTTGTTCCGGAACAACTTGTACACGACTCCTGGTTCCGACCCACTCAGGCTGAGGTTTATGGGCAGGCTTTCCTGACAAAAACCTCCCCCTCCTGAAATGGTGAATTGCGTCGGTGCTGACTTAACATCAACAAAAACAGATTGAGTGTACGATTGCGCGCCATCATTCACGGTGACCGTGAAAGTGGTGGGGGTCGTTGGTGTGAAAACGGGATTATACACATTGGATGTGAACCCCGTAGGATTACTCAGCCAGTTGAAGGAATAGTTTCCGTTGCCGCCACCCGGTAAGGCTAGCAGCTGAACAGCATCACCCGGACAAAGGCTAGTTGAACTTGCTGTAACCTGAAGATATATAGGACTGCTGTTTACAAATACTGTCACGTAATCAGTCGAAGGCTGACAAATATTTCCTGCCCCATTAGCCACTAGTTTGAAAAGTGTTGTTTCGGTCAGGGCTGTTGTTGTTGGCTGGATTGCCTCAGGATTAAGCAGCTTTGCTGCAGGTTCCCAACTGTAGGTATAACCGGGCTGCGAAGAAATCACATTGCCTTCCAGGATCACCTCACCCCCGGCCACAACAGATTTGTCAGGTCCTGCATCCGCAATCACCTGTCCGCCTGAAAAAATCACTGCCTGACCATTCATGGCAAGGTTGCAGTTTGTCAGCTGATTTTTGGCTCTGACTGTATAAGTCCCGTTGGCACTGAAAAGGCCAAATGACAGACTTGTTCCTGAACCAATCAAACGGGCCGCCTCCACGCCTTCATAAAACAATGCATAGCTGATACCTGAAGCAGATCCTGACAAACCAACGGGAAGTTGCTCTCCGGTCTGGCAAATAGAGCCTCCTCCTGTAACTGAATAGACCTGAGGCAATGGATTGACGACGATGGCGGTAGATTGACTGACTGTTTGAAGTCCATCACTCACAACAACAGTGTAAGTAGTGGTTTCCACCGGTGTAACAGTGATTTGCGCTGTATTTCCAAAGAATCCCTCAGGTACCGATGTCCAATAATAAGTGTAACTACCTGTTCCTCCACTGGTTATTGCTGAAATGCTGCATGTCTCACCTGCACAAATCTGATTAGCCTCGGATTGTAAGGTTAGGTTTATGGCATTCCCCGAAACAAAAACTGTTTTGGTGTCAGTTAAACTCTGACAACCACTTTGCTGATCTGTTGCAACAAAACTAAAAATGGTTGTGGAAGTGAGTGGTGTGGTATTGGTTTGAATAGAATTTGGCTGCAGTACCCGGTTAGCAGGCGACCATACTCCTGAATAATTCCCTGATCCGTTTGTGATGGCAGCAGCGAGCAGATTGCTGCTATTGTATAGAATCGTGGCGTCGGGCCCTGCATCCGCCAATGGTCGTGACTTTTGAATCACTTCTGTCATCCCATCCATCATAGACGAACAAAGGTTGACCGGACTGAAAGCCTTCGCCTGGTAATTCCCTGAGGTGGGCTGTTGTCCAAAACTGATGGGTTCACCATTACCTTGCCTGATTTCTCCTGTTTCGTTTCCGTTTCGAAACAAACTGTAAAAGACGCCTGGATCAGAATCCGATAGTTTAATTTCAGGTGCCTGCTCTCCGGGGCAATACGAACCACCGCCAGTCAGGTTGTAAATGGTTGGTTTTGACCTGACAGTGATTTGAACTGAATCTTTTGCCGAAAGAAAACCGTCAGTAACAGTAACGATATAAGTAACTGTTACCATTGGACTGGCTGTAGGATTATAAACTCCTGAAGTAAACCCTTCAGGTTTTGATTGCCAACTGTAGTTATAGCTTCCCGAACCACCCGTTGCCAGGGCGGTAAGCTGAATTTCTTCTGCAGGACAGATATTATAATTATTTGAAGTGACATCAGCCTGAAGTACCGGAGTTCCTGAAACAAAAACCACTGTTTGCGCTTGTTGGCTGATGCAAGCTGTGCTTTGGTCGGTTACTTGTAACTGGAATTGCCGTGTTGTGGTCAGAGGCACCGTGGCAGCATTGGCAGCTGTTGGGTTGATGAGGTAACCTACAGGTGTCCAGGAATAAGTATAATTACCTGAACCTCCTGTAGCTGAACCGTTTAACAAAGCAGTTTGACCGCTCTGAATCAATTGCTCAGCTCCGGCATTTGCCACTGGTTTGTTTTTTATTTCGATCAGGGCGTTTCCAGTCATTGGGGTTATGCAGCCCTGATTTGTTTGCCGGGCTTCAACGGTATAAATACCATTCTCGGTGAAAACACCGAAAGTGAGCGCACTGCCAGTGCCTTCCTTTGTCAGGATAGCCTGACCATCACGATACAAAAGGTATTGATGCCCGGTTTGTGAGCCGGAAAGCCCGACTGATAAACCCGGATCGCCGGTGCAATAATAACCACCTCCGGTGACATTGAAGTTTTGTGGTAATGGGGTAACCTGGATGGTCACCGATTTGCTGATAGTTGAATTACCGTCGCTGAGGTTCAGTTGATAGGTAGTGCTCAAGAGGGGCTGAACATTGATCTGTGGGCTGTTGGATGTAAATCCTGCAGGAACCGATGTCCACGAGTATGTGTAATTTCCGCTGCCACCACTGGCATTGGCAACTATTGGAACATCGGTTTGAGGGCAAATATTTGTTGCTCCGGCAGTGAGGTTAACATCCAGCGGCCCGCCGGTTACTACCACCTTTAAAGTGTCTGCACTGCTGTGGCATTGGGAAATGAGGTCTCTAACGGTCACCGTAAAAATACGGGATTGATAAAGTGGAATGGTAGGGCTTGATGCCTGCTGTGGCTGTTGAACAAATGCAGCAGGCTGCCATTGATATTGATAGGTTGATCCGCCGTTCACCTGAGCCTGAAGCAAAGCTGTTTCGCCTTGACCTATGCTTTGGTCTGAACCTGCAAATACTTGTGGAACAATATATTGAATTACCTGAACATTGCCAGACATTTGAGATGAGCAAGCAGTTGAGTTGTTTCTGGCAGCAACAGTATAAAAACCGGTTTCCGAAATTGGTCCAAATGAAAGGGTAAAACCTGTTCCGTTCAGGATAATATTGGTGGAGATGCCATTTTTGAAAAGTTCGTATTGTACGTCGGTTTGTGAGGATGCAAGAAAGATTTCAGGCGCCGGCTGACCGCTGCAATAGCTTCCGCCACCAAGAATAGTTTGTTGAAGTGGTATTGGGTTAACAATGATTTGAACCTTGTTGAGCATGCCAATGGCACAGCCGGTGGAACCATTGATGGCAGTAACTGAATACTCTCCGGCTTGTGTAAACTGACCTAAGCTGATTGATTCGCCTGTTCCAGAAAGAACGATGCCTGTGCTGTTGCCATTTCTGTATAGGTGATACGCTATACCTGCTTCAGTATCTTCAAGTCCGATAGGCAGGCCGCTTCCTCCCTGGCAATAGGATCCTCCGCCGGTTACAGTTTGAAGGGTAGGGGTGGGATTTACAAAAAGTGGCGCGGCAGTGGTCGTATCAGGGCAGTTTCCATTAAGCATCCGGCAACGGTAGCGAAAACCGTTCATCCCCGTGGTGGTAAAAATGCTGAGGTTGGGTTCGGTCACCCCTGAATAAAAAGCATTGTTTGTAATATCAATCCAGCCTGATCCCACACTCTCCTGCCATTGATAACTGTCGGCATACAAAGCAGCGGTAGTGAATACCGCAGTTTCATTTTTACACACGGTAATACCTGATGGATTGATGGTAATCACAGGCGGTTCGTTCACGCCAAGGATCGCAGCTTCACTCAACTCGGAATTGTTATCGCCATCTGTAACCTTGCAACGGTATAAATAACCGTTGAGACCAAGATTAGCATCATTAATGATCAGAATTGGTGTTGTATAGCCGCTGGCATAAGTGATCGTTTCATCGATGTTGTACCAGCCGATACCGTCGTTTTCCTGCCATTGGTATGCAACAGTATTCACGGCAAGAACATAAAATGAGGCATTGCCTCCATTGCATACGGAGGTATCTGCCGGCTGGCCAATGACTACCGGCTGAGCTTCAAGTTCGTCTGAAATCAGCATCAAACCAAGCATCATCAAAAAATATATCAAAACAGTGGACCGCATAGGATCGTTGTTCTCGCTATTTTTTTCACAGTGTTTTCCTGGCAGTTTGTCCGAACAGGGTTTTCAAATAATTCTGTTCATCAACAAATCGCACCAGACCTGTATGCATTATTAACTAAAAAATTACTTGAATTGTCTGTTGAAACACAATTGGCGGGAGTGGTTAAAACGCTTCAAAATTAAGCATTTTAAAGCTTTGGGGGCATTTTATCAACATTTTTGTGAACATGTCATTGTTAAAAAGTCGTAGACGGTTGTTAAGGAAATTAACTGAATACTTGGATTGTTGTTTTTGCCAAAAGCTTCATATAGTTTGTGATTATCGTTCAATTTAGAATCACTCTGAATTGTTGTTTTCAGTAATGATTTTTACAAATTGTGCTACTTTTACCCTTTCAAAAAAAGCAGGATCAATTAATAATTTCTATCATGGTGAATCTCAGTACTTCATACATGGGGCTTAAGCTCAAAAACCCCATTATTATTGGTAGTTCGGGCTTGACAAATTCTGTTGAAAACATTCGTGAAGCGGCTGCCAACGGTGCTGCTGCTGTGGTGCTCAAATCTTTGTTTGAGGAGCAGATACTGCATAGTGCCAGTCACACCCTGCTTCAGAATGAAACCTCGAACTATTATCCGGAAGCCGAGGATTATATCAGGAATTATACCCGCTCGAATGATGTGGATAATTATCTGACACTGATACGTGAAAGCAAAAAAGCTGTGGATATTCCCATCATTGCCAGCATCAACTGTATTTCAAGCAGTGAATGGACCGATTTTGCTAAAAGGATCGAAGAAGCCGGTGCAGATGCCATTGAGTTAAATATCTTTGTTTTACCTTCAGATCCGCTAAAAACAGGTGAGCAGAATGAAGCGGTATATTTTGAAATCCTGGAAAAAATCATGCGCACTGTGAAAATTCCTGTGAGTGCAAAAATCAGTTATTATTTTTCTGGTCTGGCAAAGATGGCCCTCAAGCTGTCCTGGACAGGAATTTCTGGTTTGGTCTTGTTCAACAGGTTTTTTTCGCCCGATATTGATATTGACCGCTTCGAGGTGAAAGCTACCAATGTTTTCAGTAGTCCTGCAGAGTTGTCTACTTCGCTTCGTTGGGTTGCCATGCTGTCAACCAAAGTGCAGTGCGACATTGCGGCATCCACCGGCATTCACGATGGCAAAGCTGTGATCAAACAATTGCTTGCCGGAGCCTCTGCCGTTCAGATTGCTTCTGTGATTTATAAAAAAGGTTTCCGGGAAATTACTATTATGCTCGATGAAATTCAAACCTGGATGAACCGGCACAACTTCCAGTCACTTGATCAGTTTGTGGGCCGCATGAGTGTGAAAGAAGCCGAAAACCCTGCTGCTTATGAGCGTGTTCAATTTATGAAACACTTCAGCGGCATAGAGTAGAGCTGTCTCCGTGATTTTATACTTACTTCATTTTCACCCTTGTGATGCCGTGCCCTCCTGTTTCAAGTGAGGCGTCTTCAAAGTGGCTAACCTCTTTCATTTTGCTTAGAAACTCCCTGATAACCCTTCGCAGGATGCCGTTTCCTTTGCCGTGAAGTATGCTGAATTCTTTAATACTCAACAGCATGGCTTCGTCAACATATCGACTGATCGTTTCAAGTGCTTCTTCGGCACGTTTCCCTCTAACATCGATCGTAAGTTTGAAATTGGCTGCCTTTTCATTGATGTCGTCTCCAATGTTGCCGGCATTTCGCTTGAATGTTTTTCTCTCTTCCTTTCTTTGCTCTTTGTGTGAAAGCGGACTAAGCTTCTCGGGAGAGGTTCTTAGTTTTACCGAGTTGAAAATAACAACAGCTTCGTGAGGGGAAATTGACAAAAGCTCGCCGGTAATATCCATTTCTTCAATGCGAACCATCATCCCTGCTTTGAGTGTTGCCGGCAATTCAGGCTCCTTAAGATCTTCAATTTGAATAGCATCAGCTTTCTTGTTTGCTTCGGTTTCAAGCAGGGGTTTCATCAGCTGTAATTCCTCCCGCAATGTTTTGGTGCGCTCTTTTTCAGCTTGAGTTTCCCTTATTTCCTTGATGGTTAGTTCGATTTGTCTGTTGGCTTTGTCGATAATCGACCGGGCCTCGCGTCCGGCTTCGAGGAGCAGGCCTTTTTTTCGTTCTTCCAACTGTTTCAGCAGTCTTTTGTATTTTTCGATTACTTCATTCAGCAATGAATCGGCAAGTCTGAGTTCTGCCTGCTTTTTGGCAACTTCTCTTTTTTCAGTTTCCAGCTGCTGAAGCTGTTGTTCAAAATTGAGCTGTGAAAAACCGGTTATCGTTGCTGCCTTTTCAAGCACCTGCTCAGGAATGCCTGTTTTTCGCGCTATCTCAAAAGCAAAAGAGCTGCCGGGTTTTCCTGTTTGTAATATATAGAGAGGTTGTAATTTTCTGATGTCAAATAACATAGCTCCGTTGAATATGCCTTCAGCCTTGTCGGCAAGCAATTTTAGGTTGGCATAATGGGTTGTAACCAGTCCAAAGGCTCTTTGCTCGTTGAGGGCTTCCAGTACCGATTCAGCAATAGCTCCGCCGGATTGCGGCTCGGTTCCGGTACCAAATTCATCGATCAGAAACAGGCTGCGCTCATTGGCGTGTTTGAGAAAATGAGCCATATGCAGTAAATGGGAGCTATAGGTACTCAGGTCGTTTTCAAGGGATTGTTCATCGCCGATGTCAATAAACAGATGATCGAAGATACCGGCTCTTGAATCGGGATGCATAGGCACCATCAGGCCGCACTGAAGCATATACTGAAGAAGTCCGGTCGTTTTCAGACAAACAGATTTACCTCCTGCATTGGGACCGGAAATGACTAAAATTCTTTGTTCTTCATTGAGCTGAAGGTCAAGGGGTACAGCTGTTTTTTTTTGTTCTTTCAGGCTGATCTCCAGCAGCGGATGAACGGCATTGCGCCAGTCAGCAACCGGATAATCACTGAGCTGTGGTTTTGAAGCATTAATTTTTCTTGCGAGCAGTGCCTTGGCGTGCATCAGGTCAATTTCGCCCAGCATATTCCAGTGCCGGTGGAGCATAGGTAACTGCGGTCTGATCAGTTGACTGAAAGCTGCCAGAATGCGATGGATCTCTCTTTTTTCGGCGTATTCGAGTTCCTTGATTTCGTTGTTTGTGTCAAATACCTCGGCAGGTTCAATGTAAACTGTCTGACCTGTGGAGGATTCATCGTGAATAAACCCCCTGATTTTTCTTTTGTCGGCAGCCCGCACCGGAATCACCATCCTGCCATTTCGGATGGTTACTTCAACATCACTCTCGGTCCATCCCGCATGCTTGGCTTCACCCAGCATCTGTCTTATTCTTCGCTCAATCGTGCCTTGTTTTCTTCTGATGTCTTGCCTGATTTCAGCCAGCAGTTCACTTGCCTTGTCGGGTATCTCACCTTTGTCGTCCATGATGCGGTTGATTTCGCGAAGCATCATTTTATCGATTGTCAAACCTTCGGTGAGTTGCCTGACAGGAAAATAGGATGAGGCACCTTCGCTGGACGCAAAAATCAGAATCTGATGCACTATTCCAAGACCCGTTTTCAACTCAAACAGGGCTTCCTGCTCAATTACAGTGCCTTCGATGCGAAGACGATGCAATTCTTCGCGGATGTCAACATAATCTTTTACCGGAAAAGGCATGCCATTATCCATCAGCTTAAGCATGCTTTCGGTTTGCAAAAGACTCTTGTCAATCAGCGTAGTGTCGGCACAAAAACCGATTGCTTTTGCTTTTTCAAGACCCATTCCGCTGATACAGAATTGGTAAAGCATTTTGCGGATGGTGCTAAAACCTGTCTTCTCTTCGAAATTAGTTGGGTAAATCACAGTTTGAGTTTAAAGGGCAAAAATAACAATTGTCCGCTTGCGGGCTTCAATGTTGAAACGACATCTGTCATTTATTTTAACAAGAGCCGGAACATTTTGTTTCGCAATTCCTTGTTGGGCAGCAATAGGGAAGATTGTATTTTTTGCATCTTTGCAGCATGATTTCAAATCTGCTCTTTCGTAAGTTTTTTTTCTTCCTTTTGCTTGCCACGGCGACCTTGGCATGTTTAAAGTGTGCAAATCCTGTTATGCCTACCGGTGGATTGGAGGATACCCTTCCTCCTCAGGTGATTGGATCACAACCCGGTAATTTCACGGTGGGATTTGTGGGCAGAAGCATTGAGATTGAGTTTAGTGAATTTATTAAACTTGAGAAAATTAACCAGCAAGCGCTGATTTCTCCTCCACCTCAAAAAATGCCTGAGTTTCGTTTAAAGGGAAAAAAGCTGCTCGTGAAATTCGATGAGGACCTGAAACCTGAAACGACCTATACCATATTTTTTGGCGATGCGATTGTCGATCTTACCGAAAGTAATCCGCTTTCGTCCTATACTTTTGTTTTTTCTACCGGATCGGTGCTCGATTCCATGGCGCTTAAAGGTAAAGTACACATGGCTTTTGATGATGTTCCTGCCGAAGGTGCCTTTGTTTTTTTGTATCGCATTGAAGAAGATACCATCCCGGTTGACTCACTTCTTTTTTTCAAAAAGCCATATTATGTAGCCCGGACAGATAAAAAGGGAAATTTCAGGTTTCGTAACCTTCGGAATGAGCCATACCGAATGTATGCGATTGAAGACCGTAATTCCAACTTTTTATATGACAAAGGCGGCGAGGCTGTTGCGTTTTCATCAGAAGTAGTTCATCCTGAATATCTTGATGACAAGAAAACTGATCCAGACAGCCTCAGTGTTTTTTCGTTGAACGATTCTGCCGTGATCGATCACAAGGATCATAAGCATGCCCGGATAGCCGCTGTCAGCGACAGCCTTGTTTATGCTGCAAGGCTATTGGCCGATTCATTGGCTTTTGCCAAACTTCGGTCGCTGAAGTTATCCATGTTTTATGAGGTCGACTCGACCCAAAAGTTGTTGAGGGCAGAGGTTGTAAGAAAGGGACAGCTTAATTTTTCTTTCAGATATCCTGCTCAAAATGTGCTTGTTGAACCGATTACTAACTTGCCTGATTCGCTGATGCTGATACGGATGTACAGTGCAAAAAAAGATACGCTCACCTGGTTTTTTCGTGATAGCATTGTTGATTCTGTCCATGTAATAGTGAAGCTGGATACCTTAATTCACGACACACTGCGTTTGGCCATGACACCAAAGGTAGTTGCCGCTGCAAAAAGAAATCAGAAAAAGGCAGCTGCGACTTCTGGTTTATCCTACACCACCCCTGTCACCGGGCGGAGGCTCGACATCGGCAAAACACTTGATTTCAGTTTTCCTGAACCTGTCATCCATTACCAGATGCGTGATTCAAGCCGTTGGATTGCCAAAGGCGATACGACTTACAATCAGTTGAAGTTTGTGAAGGCGGATAGCATCGGTTTGAAATATCGACTTGATTTTCAAGCTTTCGAACCCGAAGGTGATTATCAGCTCCGCATGCCTGATTCAGTATTTTTTGGCCTCAGCGGAGCAACCAACGATACCATTGATCTGGCTTTCAAAGTACCTGCTGTGAGCGATTATGGTAATTTAATTCTGGATGTAATACCTGATTTCAGCGGTCAGATGCTCATCCAATTGCTCACACCTAAAGGCGATGTGGTAGAACAACGGTCGGTTCAAGGCCGCCAAAAACTCAGTTTTATTCAAATGAAACCAGCAAAATTTGTCGTGAAAGCAATCTTTGATGAAAATGCTAACGGACGATGGGACACCGGCGATCTGGTTGCGGGAAAGCAGCCTGAAACGGTAGTATATTTAGACAAAGAGTTGGAAATCAGGGCTAACTGGGATCTTGAAGAAGAATGGAAAGTAAGTCTGTCGAAAGAAGTTATACCAACTGTCGGGCCTAAAGACTAAAACTTGTGGTAGATGAAGCGCTTGGTTGCAAATTGATCAACCACAATCCTTGCATTTGTTAACACAACGCATTACATCGGCAAGAGCTTCATTTTGAAGCGAATAGTAAATTTTCTTCCCTTCTCGTCGCGAATCAAGAATACCTTTGTTTTTCATGATATTGAGGTGATGCGATGCTGCAGCCTGTTCAATGTCAAGGGTAATGTAAATTTCGGTGACACTCAGACATTTTTCGCCCGACAACATTTCTATAATGGCGATACGGGTCGGATGAGCGATGGCTTTTAACTTCGAGGCCATTTGTTCTAACTTCACAGCGCTGAGGGTGATCGTTTCCATTGGAATGTAATTTTGGCAAAAATAGTCATTTACTGTTTATTTATTAACAGTAACATATATAAATATCTGTATGAAGTCATAATATAGAGCCAGTCTAAATTAAGGGCTGTGAAAATCCGACTGAATCTGATTAGAAAATACGCAACATGCAGATATGAAAAGAGATACGCTTTAAGCCACCGACAAATCAGTAAATTCAAAAGTGGATCCGTCGAAAAGGCCTTTGTCGCTCAGTTTGAGTTGGGGAATCACCAGCAAAGCCATGAATGAAAGTGTCATAAACGGTGCACGAAGAGTCGTACCTGTTTTTCTGGCCAGCTCGTCAGCTGATTCGTAGGCTTTGGCAACTTCAAAGGCATTCTCGGGTGACATAAGTCCGGCCACGGGTAAGGGCAGTAATGCCTTTTCTTCAGGCGTCAGTGCGATGATGCCGCCTTTTACTGAAATCAGCTGGTTGATTGCATCCACAATGAGCTTGTCGTCCGAACCGCAGGCTATGATATTGTGGCTGTCGTGGGCAACGGTTGAAGCCAAAGCTCCGTTTTTTATCCCGGTATTCTTAATCAGAGCTATGGCAGGGGGAGTTTTTTTGTAGCGGTTCATCACCACAAGTTTGAGGTAATCACGCTCAGTATCGTTTTGTATCATACCATCCTTTATCAAAGGTGTATCAATGATTGTTTCAGTAATCAATTGTCCTTCAATAGCCTTGATAATTTTAACCTGCTTGCCTTTCGAAGCCAATTGGATGTCATCCACTTTAATGTGGTCCGCTTCAAAGCAATTTGGTGTTTCAGAAATGGGAGGTGTTATGAGACTTTGACCGTTTTCTGCAACTTTTTCACCTGAAACATAAGTAGCCAGGATATTGAAATTTTCGAGCGAGTCAACAACAATCAAATCAGCAGGATCGCCTTCCTGCAGCAATCCAACCGGTAAGTGATAATGATTTATTGGGTTAAGGATGCAGCTTTTCAACACTTGCAGGGGGTCATATCCCAAGGATATTGCCTTTTTAACCAATTGGTTGATATGACCTTTAACCAAATCGTCGGGATGTTTATCATCACTGCAAAAAAGCACTGACTCAGGATGTGTGGCCAAAAGGGGTATGAGTTCATCAAAATTTTTGGCAGCGCTGCCCTCCCTAATCTGAATTTTCATGCCAAATGCGATTTTCTCCAATGCCTCCTGCAAAGAAAAACATTCGTGATCAGTAGTTATACCGGCTTCGATATAGGCTTTTGCATCCATGCCTCTCAGTCCGGGTGCGTGGCCATCCACAGGTTTACCATATTTTTTTGCCACAGCAAGTTTGGCATGCACTTCTTCATTGTTATATATCACCCCTGGGTAATTCATCATTTCGGCCATATAACGAATGTCGGGTCGCTGAAGGAGGGTTTCCATGGCATCAACGCCAAGCACAGCCCCTGACGACTCAAAAGGGGTAGCCGGAACACAACTTGGTGCACCAAAGAAAAACTTGAACGGGACAGTATTTCCGTTTTCAATCATAAACTCTACACCTTTGATGCCCAATACATTGGCGATTTCGTGTGGGTCAGAAACCGTTGCAACAGTGCCGTGTATAACAGCTAAAGCTGCAAATGCTGCCGGGGTAAGCATTGAGCTTTCGATGTGGATGTGCGCGTCAATCAAGCCTGGAAGAAGGAAGTTGTTTGAGGGAACTTCTTCGGCGACAATGCGTTGAATTTTGCCATTTTGAATGGTGATTGTTCCTGGAAAAATCCGGTCGTGTAGCAGGTCAACGATCTGTCCGCTCAGGGTGATATTATCAAGGTTTTTCATAGAATGATGCTTTAATTCAGGCAAAGATAAGGCTTCGGAACTGTTTTTAAAAATTTCAACTCTTTTGGTGTCAAATCAGAGCAGGTCGCCGATTTTCATCCCGAAATAAATTGTGCGGGGTAGGGCAGGGCCATAAACATAGGCCGGATCTCGGTCGGCTCCCCGGTCAAAGTCATGCTGATATGCATTAAAAACGTTTTTTATTCCGGCATAAACATTTAACCTGGTGGTGTTTAGCTTGATGCTGTATGACAATTTCAATCCAAGATCGGTAAAACTTTTACTTGTTCTTAATTCACCAACATCAGGATTCTTGATCGCTGGTCCAAAATAGCTGATCAGCATGGGGCCTGTATAAGTTCCCGACAATGCCAGTGTCCAGTCTTCTGCAAAGGTCCAGTCCATGGTTAAAAATCCATGCAGGTCAGGCGTACGTAGAAATCGTCTTTCACCAAAATCCTGAGCCTCGCTGTAAATGCTTTTTTGTAACGTAAAACCAACAGTGGTGTTCAAAAGGGTAAAAGGCACCCAATTTATTTCAGTATTAAGGCCATACACGCTGGCCGTCCCATGAGCGTTGTTGCGGGTGTAAACAACAAGTCCGGTGGAGTCGGGCAGACCGAACTGATTGACAAAAGGATCTTTGAGTCTGGTATAAAAGACTTCAGTCAGTATGTAAAGAGCCGATTTACGCTTATTAAAGGTGGCATCAACCGAGGCCATCAGGCTTTGACCAGTTTCCTGCTTTAGTCCTGGAGCGTTGATATGAATGACCTTGCGGGCTGAGGAAGCCTCAATATGTAAATCTTCATCAAAAATCTGTGGAGGTCTGAAGCCGCCTGAATAGCTAAGTCTGGCCTGGAAAACAGGACTGATGGCTGCCATCAGGTTGATTCGGGGTGACAACACTGTGCCCATAACAGGGAGTTCATCTTCCAACAAATCACCAATCTTGTAATGATCCAATCGAAGCCCGGCTGTGTAGCTTAACCAGTTTTTTTTCTGTTCAAACTGAAAAAACGCAGCTGAGTTGCTTCTTTGTTGATAAGCTGTAACCACCGAGGGTACAAAGGTTTGAATGCTGTCGTTTAAGTGATTTGCAGTGCGCTCAGTGTAGCCTTTTTTTCTGTCTTTGAGCCGACTCCCTGATAGGTCAAAGCCAGCCGAAAGTTTTACCGAACGAAGTTTGGTTTTGTATTGAATACCTGCATTGTATGTGAAATCCGTGGTTTCGCCATAGTCGGCAAGTGATTGGTTTGCGCCATAATAGGAATCCCTTAGCACTGATTGGCCGGCAGCAAAAACCGAAACCATGCTTTCGTGCTGAAGAAAATGGTCGATACTAAGGCCGCCGGAATGGATCTTATGCCTCAACGACTCGGCTATGTCTGCTTCATGTTCAGGAAGTTCGAGTTTATTGCCGCCGCGTCTGAATTCAGAAACATGAAAATAGTCCAGCGTAAGTTTGGTACTTTCACTAAAACGATGAAAAATTCTTGAGCCTAAACTGGTGTTTTTCAAGGCTGTGAGCTCTGTAAACCGGTCTCCATTAACATCAAGTGCTTCACGGGTGCGGTTGAACCCAAAAACAGAAAGTCCCGTTTGATGGTCATCGGAAACCACAGAGGCTGAGAAATTGTAACCTACATCTTTTGAAGGTTTTACGTCATTTCCAAGCCCTGTTCCGTTGAGTAAAAAATCGCTTCCGGCTTCCCATCGGTTCTGTAACGGCTCTTTCAACCGCAGATTAATGCTGCCTGCAATGGCATTGCCACTGTTGAAAACCGAGCCGCCTCCCCGAACGACTTCGACTTTGTCAATCATCGAAGCCGGAATGAGTTCGAGTCCGTAAACTGCAGCCAAACCGCTGAAAATGGCTTTTCCGTTGATAAGAATTTCGGAATATGGCCCTTCCATGCCATTCAGTCTCACTTGTGAAAAACCGCAGTTCGAGCAATTCGTTTCCAGTCTTAATCCCGAACAATAGTTCAGTCCTTCACCCAATGTAAGTGATTGAGTGTTGCTAAATAATTGGGCATCAATACTATTAATGATAATGGATGATTCTGACCGGCTGCTGCTTTCAAGCTTACCGGTTACTATAACTTCATCTAGTTTCAAGGCATCAGGTTCAAGATCAAAGTTGATCTCCAGGGTTCGGTTACTTTCGGCGAAAAGATGGATTTCCTGTGTGCGGTAGCCTACAAATGACGCAACGAGGGTGATTTTTCCAACAGGAACATGCAAAAGGCGGTAATGCCCGGTTTGATCGGTGGCAGTACCCAGCGCCGTCCCTTTGATTGCGATGCTGACAAACGGAAGGTGTTCGCCTTTTGAAACAACATGTCCGATGATATTCGCATCGGTTTTATTTTGAGAAAACAAGGCTCCTGCAATAAATATTAAATGGAGAAACAGTATTGAAATCTTTCTTTTCATCTGTGATTGATTATAGCGATTAGGAATATAAACTATACGAATTCAATGCGTTAGTGCAATGAAACAAGAAATAACCAGAAAAGATTTTGGACTATTGCAAGAAAAAAGAAGGAGGGGCTTTATTCACCCCAAAAGGTAAAGGAAATGCTACGGATAAGCTTGTTTTGGTGGCTGTTTGAATGATCTGAAAGGTGTCACCTGCTAAAATAAGTATTAAAAACAGAATACTGGCCGTAACAGTAATTTGACTCAACAGCTGTATCAATAAAAGGCTTTCAACCGAATGACTGTGCTTCCCGGCGCTGTCATTGAAGGGGTGAGAATGGGTAACCCGGATACCATTAATTTCATGGCTGTGATAGAAAAGGCTTACACTTCCTGCATAAACTAGAAAAAGCAGGAGCAACGCAAGTGACGGAAGGCGAGTGTGAAATAGGTTTTTCATGTCCGGCAGCAAAAATATCAAAAGGTTATCGGCTTTGACGTTAAAAAATGGTTAAAGACTTAAAACAATCCTTCAAAGAAAAAAAAGGCCTTGAATTTCTGTGGGAGACACGAGATAATTATTTAATTTTATTGTCCCTGATCTATCCTTTGAAAAATTCTTTAGTAACTGATCAACAATAAATTAAATCTCATTCTCATGCAAAAACAATGGTATGAATTGCTATTTGAAAACTATGCGGAAAAGTACGACAGCGAGGTATTTGTCAAAGGTACCTTGGGAGAATGTGATTTTTTAGAGCGCGAATTTGAATATGACAAGCAGATTCGTATACTTGATATTGGTTGTGGCACCGGAAGGCACAGCATTGAGTTGTCGCGCAGAGGATATGATGTTACAGGGATCGACTTGTCACTGAATTTATTGCAGAAGGCAAAGGAGAAGAGCCTTGAAGAGGGGCTTCACATCGATTTTTTACAGGCTGATGCAAGAAATCTTCCTTTCGTGAAAGAGTTTGACGCAGCAATTATGCTTTGTGAAGGTGGTTTTCCGCTGATGGAAACTGATGAAATGAATTTTCAGATTCTCGAGCAGGCGACCAAAGCCATCAAGCCAGGTGGGAAATTGATCTTTACTACGCTCAATGGTCTTTTCCCGCTTTACCACTCTGTTGAAGCATTTTGCGCGGCTTCGGCCGGCGAAGGAACAGCTACTTACAGAAGTAATTCTTTCGATCTGATGACATTCCGAGATCATAATATAACCGAGATTGAGGACGATGACGGGCAAAAAATGAGCCTAGACTGCAACGAGCGATATTATGTGCCAAGCGAAATCACTTGGCTGCTGAAGTCACTCGGTTTCACGAAGGTTGAAATTTTTGGAGCTAAGTTGGGAGCCTTCTCCAGGGAAGATAAACTCACAACTGAAGATTTTGAAATGCTCGTGATAGCCTCCTGATTTGGGATCTGAAACATTTGATAAATCTTCACAAACAATTTATGAATTATGGGACTTTTTTCGGCACTCATCGGAAACGCAGGTAGCATTGATCGAGAGGTTATTTTGAAAGATTATTCAAGACTTCTGATCACTGGTGAAGACATAGAACTGGGTTTCAAACTTATCAGGGATGTTTATATTTTTACGAGCAAGAGATTGATTTTAATTGAAAAGCAAGGCCTAACCGGAAGTAAAATCGACTACAAATCAATTGCTTACAAATCCATAACTCGTTTTAGTATCGAAACAGCAGGTCCGTTTGACCTTGAAGCGGAGCTTAAAATTTGGGTATCGAGCGAGCAACTGCCCAGCATCGTAAAGCAATTCAACCGGTCGGTTGATGTTTATGAAGTGCAACGCGTGCTTGCAACCTATGTCCTTGCTTAGCCGGGTATACAAAAATCAGGTTATACACACCAAAAACCTTTGCTGCAACTTTTCCATTGTATCTTTGCAAGCTGATTATCTATATGAAGCTTCATATAAGCCTGAGTTCTTTCCGTTATAAACTTACTTTCGCTTTCAGGGCACTGAAAATGCGTAATTTCAGGTTGTTTTTCTATGCAGGGATGGTTTCTTTGATGGGCACCTGGATTCAGAATCTGGCACTCGGATGGCTTGTTTACAAACTCACCGATTCTGCATTTTACCTCGGTTTGGTAGGTTTTGCCGGACAAATTCCTGCACTTGTGCTCACGCCGGTTGCTGGTGTTTATTCTGACAGACTCAATCGCCGAAATGTATTAATGCTGACCCAGTTCGTGCCCATGGTTTTGGCTTTTGTTCTTTCATTTCTGGTCTTTACCGACAAGGTAAGCATCACACTGGTGCTTATCATTGTGATGTTCAATGGCTTAGCTCTTGCTTTCGATACACCTTTCCGACATGCATTCCTCATGGAAATGATTGGTGATAAGCGACTTATATCCAATGCAGTAGCTCTTAATTCAACGCTTGTAAACACAGCCCGTTTCATTGGCCCAACACTTGGTGGGCTGCTCATTGCCTTGTTTGGGGAAGCTGTTTGTTTCGTCATCAATGGCATTTCGTTTATGGCTATGTTGTGGGCACTTTTCAGTATGAAAGTTCCTGTCTATCAGCGTAACAAGCCACAAAGATCGGTGATGGCCGATCTGGTGGCCGGTTTCAGCTACACCTGGAATTTTAAGCCCGCAAGGTACATGATCATGCTTGTCACTGTCACCAGCGTTTTTGGATTGCCTTTTCAGGCATTTTTACCCGTATTTGCCCGGGATATTCTTGCAGGTGAATCTCAATTGCTTGGATTTCTTACCGGTGCAGTTGGTGCCGGTGCACTCACGGGCGCGATGTACCTTGCAACCCGCGAAGGTGTGCAGAAAATCCCTGCAATTATTCGCTTCTCGGCATTGCTTTTCGCTGTTGGATTGTTTGTTTTCAGCCTGTCATCCAATCAGATGCTTTCGGTAATTGTACTATTTTTCAGTGGTTTTGGGATGATAACACAGTTTTCTGCCACAAATACGCTCCTCCAAACCGTTGTTGACGAAAATATACGCGGAAGGGTCCTTTCATTTTACAGCATGTCTTTTATGGGCTTCACTCCCATCGGAAGCCTGTTGCTGGGGACAATGGCCGATTATTTTGGTGTTTCAAACACATTCACCATTGCCTCGCTGGTGCTGCTGTTTGCCGCACTGTTGTTTTCAGCACGGATGAAAACGATTCGCAGCACCCTGAGCCTGCCAAGCCATTGAGAGTAACCCAACCGGTGAAAATTCGTCAGCGGAATTTGCCTGTTGAGAGCGAAGTGGTATATTTACAAAAAATTTTTACGCATGAACAAAGCTAAGACTGTTTACGTGCTTGACGCAGGTGGCACCGGATTTAAATTTTCTGCTGTCAGGGAGGGCAAAGAAATTATTGAACCTTTTACGATTCCTGCCTCAGGAAGTAATCTGGATGAAGTGCTGCAAAAAATGATTGATGGTTTTTCAGCCATTTTGCAGCATACCAATGCAACTCCGGCGGCAATTAGTTTTTGCTTTCCAGGTCCTGCAGACTACGAAAACGGGGTGATTGGCGATCTTGAGAATTTGCCGCACTTCAGGGGAGGTATTGCGCTAAAGGCGATGCTTGAAAATCATTTTCATTGTCCGGTTTATATCAACAACGATGGCGATTTGTTTACTTATGGTGAAGCATTGGGTGGCTTGTTGCCCGAGATCAACCATTTGCTCGAGCAGCAAGGTAACCCAAAAAGATATAAGAATCTGATAGGAGTAACTTTAGGAACCGGATTTGGTGGTGGTATTGTGCTCGACGGAGTGTTATTGAGAGGTGATAACTCAGCGGGCGGTGAAATTAATCGCCTGCGAAACATGCTATATCCAAGAACCAGTGCCGAAGACAGCATTTCCATCAGAGGCATAAAGAGGGTTTTTGCCCGTGAAGCCGGCATCGATCCGGCTGCCTGTCCCGATCCTTTCGGTATTTATGAAATTGCCATGGGTCGTAAAGATGGCGACCAAAAAGCAGCGCTCAAAGCTTGGGACGAACTGGCTCAGGTGCTGGCAGATGCGATTGCAAATGCTGTATCTCTCATCGATGGATTGGTTGTTATTGGAGGTGGTTTGGCTGGTGCCTGGCCTGTTTTTATCGAGCCTTTGGTCAGGTACATGAATACACCCTTTCATGATCTGCAGGGTAAAGCAGTCGATCGGCTTGAAATAAAAACTTTTAACCTGCAGGATTCAAGCGACCTGATTGCATTTACCGAAAAAACCGGTGTAATGGTCAGGGTTCCTAAAACCTCAAGGGAAGTTTGGCTGTGGTATGATCCAATCAAGAAAACGGGTGTAGGGATAAGTAAGCTGGGAACATCCTCGGCTGTAGCTATCGGAGCTTATGCATATGCCATTGATCAATTGGATCGCGCAGCAGTTAGCCGAACTTTGGAATTGGGTTAGTCCTCCTTTTTTAGCAGTTCGAAATCAATTAATTCCCTGAGATTACCATTGCTATCAAGCTTTTTTGCCGTTCCGACTAACTTGATTTCGTTTTCTTTTTTCCAGATTATAGCGGAGAAAGCAGAGGCAGATCCAGGAATTTCGATGTAATACTGTGTGCCAAAACTACCGCTAACTTCTACATTGAACAGGTTGAGTATACCGGCACTTACCTTTAGCTGACCTTCCCTGTCCGTTAATTCTGCATAAGCAGCCTTATCTTTTGTTTCAGTATAGGTTGTGTCGTTGATGTATTTCAGGTGGTTTGCAGTCCCTTCATAGTTTCCAAGGATATCAATTTTTTGGCAATCTGTACACCAAAGCCACTTTGACTCTTCCTTTTTACAGCAGGTGATTGAAAGCGTCAGCCCAATCAATAGGAATACCTTTACGGCTATTCGATAAGGATAAACCAATTGCTTCATCATTTATTTCGTGTAATGTTTTAAGGCTTCACGTTTACTAAGTCCCGAAAGTGGTTGTGATTGAACAAATTGAATCACAGATGCAGGATTGGTTTTGGCATATTCCCTGAGCGACCAGCCAATGGCTTTGCGGATAAAAAACGCTTTGTGACCCGCCAACTTAGAGATCAAATCAAAAAGCAAATTCTCATCAGTTTTCGCTTTGGCCTTCAGTTGAAAAAGGAGGCAGCTCCGCTGAAGCCAGATATTATCGCTTTCCATCCACCGTTTGATAACAGGAGATTTCGTTTGAACAAAATGATCGAAATGAAACGAGACAAGGTGAGGTGCTATGTAATCTATGGTGTCCCACCACGATTTATTTGTGATCATTCGTTCATAGAGCTCAATCCTGAACTCATCGCTTGATTTTCTTGATTTGACTAAGAGCTCCATCGCTGCATATTGCATTTCCCGCATCGGATGTTTCCACGCTGAATCAATAATGACATCTATTTCTGAGACTTCAGGCAGGCCATACTGTTTGATGAACGCTGCGATCAGCATTCTTCGATCAGGAGCTTTCAGGCCGTAAAACGATGAAATATTTTTCATATAGGCCGCTGCTCCGGCGGCAATTTCGGGATCGCCCGCGTCGGAAAAAGCCTCCTCAAGCGGGAGTAGGTATGGATGCAGTCCGGATTTCATTTTAAGATTAGTTTTTTAAACTGAGACTGATTGGTCCCAAGGTTTTTGAGCTGAACTAAATACCAGGTTTTTGCCAGATCACCGGTTGGCATAGTCCACGAGTTTTGCCCCCAAATCTGTTTTGTTAAAATCAGCTGTCCAGATTGATCGATGATGTTGATTTCACAGTTAGGTGTTTCATTCCAGCTAATTCGAACTGAATCGGATGCCGGATTGGGCTCCAGCTGAAGTACGGGTTCAAATGAATTTGCCTGCAATGGTTGAAGTCCAACGAATTGTGTATCCAATACAGCAAGTGTATATTGACCGGGAAGCATTTCATCTACAATGATATAGCCAATATTCCACAATCCTTCGCGGACCTGTTGAACCATTTGCCAATCATGGCCTGCATCCTGCCTGTATAGAATCATCACCGAATCATTTTCCGAAAGAATAAGGCCGGCATCTAGTGAATTAATATTGCTGTAAAAAAACCGGCCGCGCATGGCCGTTCCGGCCGAAAAAATACCTTTCATTTCCCAGTAACGGTAGGGTGAGAGCCGCAATCCATCCACAGCTTGTTTCATACTGTCGGGTGCCACCCAATGATGGGTAAGCCTGTAATAGGCCGGCTCGGGCAGGGCATCAGTAAACAATTTGAAATAGATGCCGGGGAAGGTTTTTTCACCGGTGGTTGTCAACCATCCATCAAGGTCGGTAGTTGCGTCAGCTGTTTTGTCATACAAATCAGTCAACGCAAGAACAGGCTGAAAATTAAGTGTTTTAACACTGTGTCCAACTGCCGCATCTAAATGAACTGTATCTGTAAATAGTTGACCCTGAGTACCTTTTAATGTAACTTCAAAAACATGACCACTGCCTGTATGGTTTATGCCTTTGTGTTTTTGTTTGAGATAAAGATGTGTTTTGTAAGTCGATCCTTCCGGAATCACCCGCATTGAATCAATTGAATAATGTGGTGTACCAGCAGTAAAGACCCAGTTGTTAAAAAATCCTGTCAGATCAACACCGGTCTCTGAGCTTAAAAAATCCCTGATATCATAGGAGCTTGCATGCGAAAATGCAAATTGCTGGAGGTAATTTCTGATCGCCTCAAAGAAAACATCCTTGCCCAGGTAGTTCATAAGTGTGTGAACAACTGTTGCGCCTTTGTCGTAAACAGTTGTACCGTAAGTATATTCTGTTGGAACATCATGGAGTGCGAGGTAGGATCCGTCAGTGAGGTGCGCATTTTTTAATATGTCAAGGTGATTGGCATTCATTTCAGCGCGGTATATATCTTCGCCATAAAGGTCATGCTTGTAGAAATAGTGGCAAAAAGTTGCCCAACCTTCATTGAGCCACATATCGCCGGCATCAGCACAGGTAACGAGGTTTCCAAACCACATATGTGAAAGTTCATGTGAAAGAAGGTATTCAGAATTCAGGTTTCCATTGATTGCGCTGTGCGGATATGCTATGTTGGTGACATGTTCCATGGCGCCAATGGCAGTGCCGGTATACCCAATTCTATCAAAAGGATAAGGCCCGAAACGGTTTTCGAAAAGTGCAATGATTTCCTCCAGATGTTGAAACGATCCGGCGACTTTGAGGGTGTCGGCTGGTCGGGTATAGATTGTAACCGGAAGTGAGTCGCTTCCTCGGTTATAAACCGAAGCAGTTAAGGAGTAATTACCTGCTGCCACCGAAGCGAGATAGGTAGGAATGGCTTGATTGAGCGTCCAGTGCCAGGTAATTCGTTCGTCAGCATGATGTATTGTGTCCGTAAGCAAACCTCCGGCAATACCTTTCATTTGAGCCGGCAGCGTGATGAACACTTCATAGGTAGCCCTATCCTGAAAATCATCTACACAAGGAAACCAGGCTTTGCCAAGGTTATGAGGATCACTCTCGAATCCTACGCCCAGGTTAAAGGCATAATTACCACTGAAATGAAACCCGCCCCAGTTTTCATGAAAAGGGACGCCTCCATAACTGATGTTGACCTCAAGGGTATCTTCAGGCTGATATTGTTGATTGGAATGAATGCGCAGGATATCGTTGTTTTGTGAAAATGATGCATTTACTCCGTTAATCCAGGCTTCACTAACCTGTAGTGCTTTGAGTTCTAAGGGAATACTTGTAACCGGTATTCTTGGAATGAGGGTAAGTGATGCGAGTGCGCTAATTGTTTTAGATTGAAAATCAATAGCTTGCAAGTGAATTTTATAGTGAAGCACATCAATTGTATCGGCAACAGGCGACTTGCCGAAGGCATGTCTGTGGTAGCATTGGCTCCTTGCTACGGGGGAGAAAATCAAACAAAAAAGGATTGAGATCACATACAAGCCATTTTTCATAGGGCTACATTTTTTAACAAAATTAAACTATTTAGACAACCTATTCGTTGTGCAATTGTTGTAGCATTACATGCGCTTGGATTGAATGGTTTGGTAAATGTCCGTTATCGTACATTCTTTGTTGAAATGTGAACACCTGGCAACAGTGAAAGATATGAAAGCCTCATGTAGTTAATTGGATTTCAATTAATTGAAATTGTGGCATATTTTTGGATAAGTAAGCTGAAATGTTTTTAACGCTATAAGCATGAACACACAAAAGAAAGATTTTTTACCGCGAGTTCTTCGCATTTCCTTAACCTTTGCTTTGGCAGTCCTTCTGGCAGGCGGTGGTTTGGTGGCCCAAAAGGTGTACACCCTTGAAGATTGTATCAACCTGGCCATCGAAAAGAATATTCGAATCAAGCAAAGCCGCCTGGAGGTTGAATCGGCTAATATCAGTGAATTGGAAAGCAAGCTTGACCTTTTGCCTTCACTCAATGGTAGTACTTCGCATTCCTTTGGCTGGGGTCGTTCGGTAGATATGGCTACCTATCAGTATGTGAACCAGCAAACACAATCCAGTTACTTTAACCTGAGTTCAGAGTTGACCCTGTTTAATGGTTTTCAAAAGTTGAATACCATCAAGCAACGTCGGGCGGATTACCTGGCTGCGCGCTACAATGCCGATAAAATGCAGAATGATATTTCACTCACAGTTGCTGGGGCCTATCTTCAGATACTTTTCAGCCGTGAGTTGCTTTTTACGGCCCGATCACAAGCCGAGGTAACCAGTCAGCAGATCGAACGAACCAAAAGGCTTGTTGAAGCCGGAACATTGGCGAAAGGCAGTCTTTTGGAAATTCAGGCTCAAGGCGCCAACGAGCAGGTGGCTGTAATTCAAGCTGAAAACCAATTGAATCTCGCCTACCTCGATTTGCTACAGTTACTTGAACTGGAGGCCGGAACACCTTTTCAGATCGATGTTCCTGCAATCAAAGTTAGTCAGCAACCAAGCCTGCTTCCGGTTGATATGATCTATCGAAAAGCCCTTGAGGTGATGCCGGAGATAAAAAGTGCTGAAATGAATTTCGAAAGCAGTCAGCGTGCCCTGTCAGTTGCCCGCGGCAGTCGTAGTCCGAGCCTGGGTATGTCAGCTGCGCTTGGGACCAATTATTCTGACCAAATCAGGAAAAGTAATAATCCGCTCGACCCTGCTTACGAAGATATCAAAGCCTTCGGGGATCAGTTCAAAGACAACAGAAGCACCACACTTTCGTTTCGCCTGAATATTCCAATATTTAACGGTTACCAGATCAGCTCTTATATTGGAAAATCAAAACTGGGTGTCATGAATGCGGATTACAATTTACAGGCAGCCCGAAATACGCTCCGGAAAAATGTTGAAACTGCCTACGCAGATGCACTCTCGGCCCATACTTCTTTTGTGGCACGTGAAAAATCACTCGTGAGTTTACGTGAGTCATTCAATTATACCGAACAGAAATTTAATGTGGGAATGGTGAATGCCATTGACTACAATGTGGCAAAAAATCAACTAAGTAAATCAGAATCGGATCTTTTATCGGCCAAATATGATTATATTTTTAAATTAAAAATCCTGGATTTCTACCTGGGCCGCGCTTTGACACTGGCAGATATGAAAGAATACATTGAATAGCTATTGACACATCAACAATGCCCCGGGTCATCAGATGCCGGGGCTTTGTCACATTAATATTTCTTATCATCACACACAAAATATTACTTTTGAAGTTTATCATTCAGCTTTTACCAAATCCAACACACAGTCATGAGTAAAATATCAAAATCAACACGCAACTGGATTATCGGTTCAATCGTTTTTGCAGTCGTTATCGTGCTGGCACTTGTTTTTGCACGCCAGCGCAACCAAAAGGAGACTGAAGTCAGCACCGAAAAAGCAAGCTACCGAAGTATCATCGAAACCGTGGCAGCCAACGGAAAAATCCAACCTGCACTCGAAGTCAAAATCAGCCCCTATATTTCAGGTGAAGTCGTCGAACTCTATGTTAGGGAAGGAAACTATGTAACCAAAGGCGAGCTGCTTGCCAAAATCGATGCGACAATATACTTATCTAGTTTTGAACAGGTTGAGGCATCACTCAACAGTGCAAAAGCCAATATGGCTAACACAAGGGCGCGGGTGGCTCAAGCCGAAGCCCAGTTTACCAAAGCGCAGCTCGACTTGAACCGAAACGAAAAACTATGGAATCAACAGGTGATTTCTGACGCAGATTGGGATGCTATCAAAGCAAGTTATAAAGTGAGCAATGCCGAATTTGAAGCTTCGAAAGAAAGCCTGAAAGCGACCCAATTTCAGGTTCAAAATGCCGAAGCAGCCTTGAAAGAGGCAAGAGAAAACCTCAACAGAACCAATATTTATTCCCCTGCTGACGGAACTGTATCCAGGCTTAACGTTGAGGTGGGCGAACGTGTTACCGGTGCTTCTCAGTTTTCTTCCGGAACCGAGATTATGCGCATCGCCAACCTCGACAGGATGGAAGTAAAAGTTGAAGTGAGTGAGAATGATATTCCGCGTGTTAAACTGAATGATACTTGTTTGATCGAAGTTGATGCTTATCTGAACAGGAAGTTTAAAGGTTATGTCACCGAGATTGCTACTTCTGCAAGCAATGCCACTGTCAGTGTTGATCAAGTTACCAATTTTGAAGTGAAAGTGATGATGCTCAAATCTTCATATTCCGATTTAGTGGGATCCGACACCTTGATTAAATCTCCTTTCCGACCAGGTATGTCAGCCACTGTGGATATTCAGACAAAGATTGTAAATAATGTCCTGACTGTTCCGATTCAAGCTGTTACAACACGCGAAGATACGAGCTCAGTTGCAGGTACCACAAGGAAAAAGAACGACAATGAAGAAGAGAAAAAATTAGCCACGGCTCCTTTGCAGGAGTATGTTTTTGTGGCCGATGGTGCAACTGCCCGCCTTCAAGCTGTTAAAACCGGTATTCAGGACAATGCCTACATCGAAATTCTCGAAGGAATCAATGAAAACGATGAGGTCATTACAGGACCTTACAGGGCTGTTTCAAAGACTTTGAAGAACAAAGAGAAAATCAAAGTTGTCGACAACAGCAAACTCTTCGACAAAGGCAAAAAATAAAGCATGGCCAAGATATTGTTGATTGAGACTGCAACTGGAGTTTGTTCGGTTGCAGTGGCAGTGGATGGACAGGTGGTGACCCTAAAAGAAACGAATGATAGTCGTTCTCATGCCGAATTCATTACACTTTTTATTGCCGATGTGATGACCGGTGCAGGATTAACTTTTTCACAGCTTGATGCTGTTGCTGTTAGCAGGGGACCGGGTTCGTACACTGGGTTAAGGATTGGTGTTTCAACGGCTAAGGGAATATGCTATGCTGCTGATCTCCCGTTGATAGGAGTTGATACACTTCGTGCAATGGCTTCAGGCATGAGACAGCATCAGGCGGTTGATAAGTCGTCGGATTACCTATTAATTCCCATGATCGATGCGCGCAGAATGGAAGTTTATGCAGCCGTTTACGATGATGCCTTGCGATTGGTAATGCCTACCGAGGCAATTGTTGTTGATTCAAATAGTTTCTCCGGCTACTTATCGAATCAAACCGTTTATTTTGGCGGCGATGGTGAAGCCAAATGCCGGCAAATGCTCAGCGACATGCCAGGCGCAGTATTTCTTGATCATTTTTTGCCATCTGCTGCATGGATGGCTGAGGATGCTTTCCGGTGTTTTATTAGCAGCAAGTTTGAAAATCTGGCCTATTTTGAACCATTTTATTTAAAGGATTTTGTTGCCGGACTGCCCAGGGTGAAAGGTTTACGTTGAAGATTGTGGGCAAGTAAGAAGCCATCTTTGAGTGATATTTCCCATTAGCTCCTAATGCATAAGCTGGTTTTAGCTGAAATCTGATAAATACTAGCCGGTAAAACGGTTTAATATCTGCTATTATCAAGCATATATAATAGTTTTTATATTTATAAAGTATTGAAATACAATGATATAATTTTTTTCCTATAGCACAATACCTCTATTATTGAATAATATTCAAAAAAAAGCAGGATTAAGTTTTATTTGTATTCAAAAGCCTTTATATTTGTCAAAAAAAATAGAAATGAAATCCTACGCAAAACTAAATGAGTTTGATATTCTGGATCTTCTGAACGAATATCAGTCAGAGATGAGAAAGTTGAAACACAAGCTGGGGTTCGTAAAAGACAGGATTACAGAGCTTGAAGAAGCTTTTGAAGCCATAAAAAAACGGAAGGAAAAGCAGAATGCTCAATTGTTTGCCTCCGGTGCTGATGAAAACTTAGATTCTGATGAGGATGATGAATTGCCTGAAGAAATGGCAATGGACGGTACAGAAGAAGATTTAAAGTCACCGGCTCCGGCAAAGGCTGTTTCAAAGCCTGTTAAAGCTGTTAAGCAAGCTAAAAAACCTCGAAAGAAAAAACAGAAACCTGGCCGCAAACCTCAACCTTTATCCTTGTGGGATCAAATGATTGTGGATAGTGTATTGGAAAAAGGTATGCCGGTGATAAGCCGCGATATTCTGGCTTCAATAACAGAAAAAGCCATTGCAAAGAATGTGTATGAAGGCGAAGAGAAAACAAAGGTCAAGTTGAATCAATGCCTTGTTAAACTAACTGCATCAAACAGAAAAGCTTTGTATAAGGTAGCTTATGAAGGAAGAGGTCATGCTTATGCCATGCCCAAGTGGGTGAATAAACAAGGCGAGCTCCTTGAAAATTATAAAGCGCCTTCGAAAGAATAAGACCAGCAAAATAACTCGAAAAGCGCATCATATGGAACAATGATGCGCTTTTATGTTTTTAAAACGAATGGGGAATATTAACCGAGGCCGTAGTAATCGCCACCACCTTTAGCTGCCCTGCGTTGAGCTGTATTTTCCAACACTTTAAGCTTCATCTCGTCGTTGTAACTGTCCCACTTTGCAATTTCTTCAACCGTTCGGTAACAGCCGATACATACCTTATCTTCATCATAGGTACAAATCAACTGGCAAGGGGATTTTATTTTCTTTTTTAGCATCGCTTCATATTTAGACACGAAACAATTTGAAATGATTTATGTTCAAATTAACTGGCTTTCTGTCTTTTCAAAACTGCAATTCCCCTTGTTTTTGTTCCAAACCAAACATTGTTTTCCTGATCAACCAGAATGCTGGTAACCCATTTGTCAGGCAATCCGTTTTTGTCGGTATAACTCTTCCATTTTTCACCGTCAAATGATGAAACGCCAAAGGCTGTTCCAAACCACATTACACCGTCATGATCGCGTGCAATTGCATCTACACGATTATAAATCAAACCATTAGCCATAGAATAATCAGTAAACTGTGCGTCTTTGTATCTTGAAACACCTGCCAGGGAACCAATCCAAATAACATTGTCCTCATCTCGAAAAAGTGAAACCACAAAGCCTGCCTGATTGTTGCCGGCCAAAAAAGTTTGCCAGTTGTTTCCATCAAATCGTGATATTCCGAATTCGGTGCCAAACCATTTGTCGTTGGTCTGATCAACGGTTACTGTTCTCACAATATTGTGAACCAGTGTGATGCCTTCAATTTTTACATAATTTTCCCAAGTCGAACCATCGAAATAACTCACGCCTTTTCCCGTAGCAAACCAGGGGTGATTATTGTTGTCAACCGCCACATCATAGATATAGGGATAGCCAAGACCATCTGTCTCAGTATAAGAATTCCATTGGTTGTTGTGAAAAGAAGATACACCAAATGGCGTTGCAAACCAAACTTTTTGATCGGTTCCAACTGCAACAGCATTAACCTGATGATGAATTAACCCTTGAGGTGTATTGAACTTGGACCAAAGGCTTCCATCGAATCTCGACACGCCAAATTCAGTAGCAACCCAGATATTTCCGAGTAAATCAATGGTCATATCATTGATGTTATTGTCGACCAGTCCATCTTTAGTAGCAAAATAGGTCCAGTTTTCTGTGCTGATCGGGCTATCACTTTTATTACAGCCCAACAAAACCAGCCACAAAAAGGTGATAAAAAGTAAAGAGTGAATTCGTGGCATAGAACAATAGTTTAGTTGTTGAGATTCATCCTGATACGTGAGGCGACAATATCAATGGCAACCTGATTGGCACCACCCTGAGGAATGATGATGTCAGCAAATCGCTTGGTAGGATCGATAAACTGGAGGTGCATTGGTTTTACAAAAGTCTCATAATGACGCAGTACCTCAATAAAAGTTCTGCCTCTTTCTTCGATATCGCGTTGTATGATGCGCATCAGGCGGTCATCGCCATCAGCATCAACATAAATTTTGATGTCCATTCTATCCCGAAGTTCTGCGTTAGTTAACACAAGAATACCTTCAACGATAATAACTTTGGTAGGTTTTACAGGAATCGTTTCACGTGAGCGGGCACAGGTAACATAAGAATAAATGGGCATCTGAATTGTTTTGCCCAGTCTTAAGTGATCGATCTGCTCGATAAGCAGTTCAAATTCAATGGAGGAGGGATGGTCGAAATTGATTTTTTTTCGCTCTTCAGCACTCAGATGACCGTTGTCTTTATAGTAGGAATCCTGTGAAATTACGGATACAGAGCTATTAGGTAATGCTCTGATAATCTTTTTTACGACAGTAGTTTTGCCCGAGCCCGAGCCCCCGGCGATTCCGATAACCAGCATATGATGTCAATTGTATAACAAAGCCGGGAAAGCTACCATGAACAATCCCGGCTGTAAATATAAGGAATAATTTACCCTACGAAAGAAATCCAAGCAAAATCCCTGCAGCAACCGCGCTGCCGATCACGCCGGCTACATTTGGGCCCATGGCATGCATGAGTAAATGATTTGTTTTATCGTATTGAAGTCCGACTACCTGTGATACACGCGCACTGTCGGGTACGGCTGAAACGCCTGCATTTCCGATCAGCGGATTTAATTTATTTCCTTCCTTCAAAAACAAATTGAGAAATTTGACAAATAAGACACCACCGGTTGTTGCAATTACAAATGATGCTGCACCCAATACAAATATCCCAACCGATTTCAGGGTGAGGAAAGTTGTGGCTTGGGTGGATGCACCAACAGTGATGCCGATCAAAATTGTTACGATATCAATTAAAGGCCCCTTTGCGGTATCAGCCAAACGCTTGGTAACAGTACTTTCTTTGAGCAGATTGCCAAAAAACAACATACCTAGCAAAGAAAGGGCTGAAGGTACAATGAAAGCAGTAAGCAGCAAACCAATAATGGGAAACATAATCTTTTCGGTTTTTGAAACGGCTCTGGGAGGTTTCATTCTAATCAACCTTTCCTTGTTGCTAGTCAACAACTTCATCACTGGAGGTTGAATCACAGGAACAAGGGCCATGTAGGAATAGGCAGAAATTGCAATAGCACCCAACAAATCAGGAGCCAGTTTTGAACTCAAAAAGATAGCCGTAGGGCCGTCTGCACCGCCTATAATACCAATAGCTCCAGCTTCCGAAGGACTGAAACCAAGTAGCAAAGCGATAGCATAAGCGCCAAAAATTCCAAGCTGCGCTGCTGCACCAATTAACATAAGTTTGGGATTACTGATAAGTGCAGAGAAGTCGGTCATAGCGCCGATACCAAGAAAAATCAACGGAGGATACACACCTTGTAAAACACCAAAATAGAGGTAGTTGAAGACACTTCCGGTTTCATAAATGCCAATTTGAAATCCTGGTTTAAATGGAATGTTACCCAATACAATTCCGAATCCGATTGGAACTAACAATAGTGGTTCATATTCTTTTTTTATGGCTAAATATATGAAAAACAATCCCACCGCAATCATGATGGCATGCCCCGGAGTGAAATTGGCAAAGGCGGTATAACTGAAAAATTGTTCCAGATGTTTGATTACAAAATCAAAATAACTTACCGATGCTTCCATATCAATCTCCAATTTGCATAAGTACATCGCCTTCCATCACATTATCACCTTTGCGTGTATTAATGGCTGTTACTTTTCCCTCTTTGTCGGCATGAATGGTATTTTCCATCTTCATTGCTTCGAGCAAAAGCAGTTTTTGGCCAATTTTTACATTGTCGCCTTCCCTGACGAAAATATCAAGAATGGTCCCGGGAAGGGGTGATTTGATGCTGCCTGTTCCTTTTGGACTGGCAGGATTAGCAAATTTGGCTGTGCTTGGAGCTACATCGGTGCTTGGCACACTAACTGTTCGAACCAGACGGGGTGTCTTGGTGGGCTGAAGTTGCTTGTCGACCTCAACTTTATAAGTTGTTCCATTCACCTCGACTTCGGCAATATTTCCATCAATGTTTTGGATTTCAACATCATATATATTGCCATTGATTGTAAACTTGAATCTTTTCATAAATTTATCTATATGCGACTTTATGATTACTTATGGTATTGTCTTAAACCGTAAATTTTTGAGCTCCAGGGAGAATAGGTTCTGGCAACTTTTTTTATCGTCAACACTGTTGCTTCATTGTCATGCAGTTCATTTCTGTAAAGATGCAATGAGAGGGCGATGGCAGCATTTACCTCACCGGTCAGATCGAGATTATCTTCCTCAGAAGCAATAGGCTGTTTTCGCGCAAACACATGTTTTAAATCCAATGCATAAAGCCTTCTCGTATTTTTGAAAAGCAGGTAAAGCAGCATGAGTGATAAAAATACAACTGACATTGCAATCATGGCCATTCCAAAGCCAAAAGGGTCGTAAGTGATAAATTCCTGTCCTGGATTAGGGGGGTCGCCTGTATAGTTATTCGATTTGGGAGTTGTTTTTTCCAGTATTACCCAAGGCAGACCTCCGTCAGTCTGACGTCCATAGGAAGTGTCTTTTCCAATCTCGGGTATGGCAATTTCATCAATCAAGGTACTGCCATTCACATCATAAAGGGCAAGATACTTACTACCTCTCAAATCGAAATTAAGATGCAGGATCCCGCGGGTTGGATGATTGTCGGCAAAAAACACCAGGTAATTGCGTGCAGGAATCACAGTGATGGGATCACCTTTGGGAATGGGATACTTTGTCGGGTTGCTGTGATCGTTGGTTAGATACATTCCCCCGATATTCACTTTGTTGTAAGCAGTATTGAATAATTCGATCCATGCATTGCGTTGTCCGAAGTCATCCATATAGTTGGAATCGTTTTCAACAAGTATTTCGTTGATTCTGATGTCCATGCCACTTTGTGCTACAGCTTTGTACTGGGGCAGCAACAAGAGGAGACAAGCTGCGATAGTTTTGAAGAATAGTTGAATCTTATCCATAATCAACAACTTACAATGGAAGGTTAGAATGTTTCTTCGGCAGATTCGTATCTTTTTTCGTTGCAAGCGCCTGAAATGCCCTGATCACCCGGAATCGTGTATTTCGCGGTTCAATCACATCATCGATGTAACCATATTTTGCAGCATTGTAGGGATTTGCAAATTTTTCACGGTACTCAGACTCATGTTGTGAAATAAAAGCTTCTTTTTCGGCCGGATCAGAAATTTCTGACAATTTTTTGTTGTGAAGCACTTCAATAGCCCCTTTGGCTCCCATCACTGCTATCTCGGCGCCCGGCCATGCATAATTAATATCGCCCCGCAGGTGTTTGGAGCTCATAACACAATAGGCACCGCCATATGCTTTACGAAGAATAACCGTAACTTTTGGAACGGTTGCTTCACCGTAGGCATAAAGCAGTTTGGCACCGTGTATGATAATGCCTCCATATTCCTGAGCCGTACCAGGTAAGAAGCCGGGAACGTCAACCAATGTCAAAATTGGGATGTTGAACGCATCACAGAACCTTACAAAGCGGGCCGCTTTGCGTGAAGCATTAATATCCAGTACACCGGCAAGGTAATTGGGTTGATTGGCTACTATACCCACCGGCATGCCGTTGAACCGTGCAAAGCCTGTTACAATATTGGGTGCATAATATCGCTGTATTTCCAAAAACTCATTGATGTCAACAATGGCATGAATCACATCTTTTACATCATATGGTTTGTTTGGATTGTCGGGAATGATGTAATTAAGGCTGTCTTCCAATCTGTTGATTGGATCACTGCACATGTTTAACGAAGGATCTTCAAGGTTGTTCTGCGGAATATAACTAACGAGTTTTCTGATTAGTTGAATGCCTTCTTGCTCGTCTTCTGCAATAAAGTGCGCGATACCTGACTTGGAAGCATGCACCATTGCGCCGCCAAGCTGCTCTTCGGTAACACTTTCACCAGTGACAGTTTTGACAACTTTCGGACCTGTTACAAACATATTCGACTGATCTTTGCTCATGATGATGAAGTCAGTAAGCGCCGGTGAATAGACTGCTCCGCCTGCACAAGGGCCAAAAATGGCTGATATCTGAGGGATAACCCCTGAAGCCATGATATTACGCTGAAAAATTTCTGCATACCCTGCCAGACTGTTGACGCCTTCCTGAATACGCGCGCCACCTGAGTCATTAATACCGATTATTGGTGCACCAACTTTCATCGCCTGATCCATCACTTTGCAGATTTTGTTGGCATAGGCTTCTGACAAGGAACCTCCGAAAACGGTGAAATCCTGCGAGTAAACGTAAACTACGCGTCCATCGATTGTTCCATGACCGGTAACAACACCATCGGATAAAATTTCCTGCTTGTCAAGGTTAAAGTTGTTGCAACGGTGTGTTACAAACATGTCGAATTCTTCAAAACTCGATTCGTCGAGCAGGAGTTCGATGCGCTCGCGGGCAGTAAGTTTGCCTTTGGCATGTTGTGCATCAATTTTCTTTTCTCCACCACCTTTTTTGGCTTCAACTCTCTTATTCAGGAGTTCCTGAATTTTTGCTTCGAAAGACATATTGGTAAGTTTTTAGATTTTACTGTTTTTATCTTCACAAAGCTCTGTCAACACGCCAAAGGTTGATTTTGGATGTAAAAAGGCGATGTGCATCCCTTCGGCTCCTTTGCGTGGCTTCTCATCAATTAATTTGATGCCGGCTGCCTTTGCTTCTTCCAGTGATGCTTCCAATCCATTGACAGCAAAGGCAATGTGATGAATACCCTCGCCTTTTTTCTCGATGAATTTGCCTACCGGACCTTCAGGATCGGTTGATTCAAGCAGTTCAATTTTTGTCTGCCCGATTTTAAAAAATGCAGTCTTGACACGCTGGTCTTTTACTTCCTCAATAGCATAACAAGTTGTGCCCAAAAGGTGTTCGTAATAGGGAATCGCCTCTTCTAATGACTTAACGGCGATTCCAATGTGTTCAATATGAGATGGTTTCATATTATTTTATTTGTGAAATTTTTCACAAAAGTACTGCTTTTTTTAAGGCGGGTTTTAAATTTTTCTTATAAATAAGCCTTTTGACTAGCGAAATGAATATTTAGAATGTTTCTATCTTTCAATAAAATCGTAATATTGCTAAAAAAACCTTCTGCTATGCCAGCATTAAAGCGCATCTTCCTGTTTTTCGTTTTTGTATTTTTCACTCACACCTTTAAGGCCCAAACCTTTACGGATATTAAAGCTGGTTTGACAGGTGTAGCTGAAAGTTCAAGCTGTTGGATGGATACCGACCGTGACGGCGATCCGGACATCCTGGTTGCAGGGGAGTTTTATCAAACCAGTCAGCCGGGAATTTCAACAAGGCATTACTCCAATTTAAGAAATGATCAGTTTCGGTTGACAGGCAAAGGATTACCTGATTTTTACAGGGGTGATTTTTCGATCGGTGATGCTGATCTTGATGGAATCAACGATATGGCCATTGTTGGGGAAGCTGCCAATGGCAAGCGTTTGGCGACAATCTACAAGGGAACGGCCTCCGGGAATTTTGTACCCACAAAAGTCAGGTTTATGGCTGTCAGAGACGGTAGTATTGATTTTGGCGATGTGGATGGCGATGGCGATCTGGATATTTTGCTGTGTGGTGAGCATGAGTCCGGTGTTATAACAGTTGTTTATCTCAACAACCGAAATTTTAATTTTCAGGAGATGACCATAGCTTTACCCGGCCTTAGAAGGGGTGTTGCACGTTGGAGTGATTTTAACCTGGATGGACTGCCTGATATTTTCCTCTGCGGGATAAGCAGTAACGGGGGGTTGATTTCGCAGCTTTTCCAAAATCATGGCTCATCTTTTAGAAAACATTCGGCGGTCTTTACACCTCTGAAGAACTGCAACATGGCTTTTGGTGATATGGATAATGACGGTGATGATGATGTTGTATTTTTGGGAGAGACAGCAGCTGGAGCGCATCTGACACAGCTTTACCGCAACAACAGAAACGGGTTTACTGCTGTTAACGGTGGTTTTGTGCATGTCTCAGACGGGTTTGCCGATTGGGGCGATATGGATCTTGATGGTGATCTTGATTTATTGCTGAGCGGCATGTCGGCCAACGGCCCGGTTTCGAGAATTTATTCCAACGAGCGAAATAACCGCTTCCGCGACATTCGGGCTGGCATTATCCCACTTTACAACAGCTCTGGGGAATGGGGCGATTATGATCTTGATGGCGACCTTGATGTGCTGATTGCCGGACTTTCTGTCAATCAGGATATGTTTGCACGAATCTACAACAATGGTGTGATCAGTATAAAAGCTGGTGCGAAAACCAAAACTCAATCTTCAAATTGGGAAACCATTTCACCTGTACCAACCCGACAAGAGCCAATTTATTACTATGTATATTCTTCGAGCTACAGCGACTTGTACAAGACCGGTAAAAAGTCATATTATGTATTTATGAGTCCTGTAAAGCGGTTTCCGAAAGATTATGTACTTGAAGAAAAGTTTCAGTCGCTGTTAATCGAGTCATTCCCAAACTGGCCTCGAACCGATCAGGGTAATATTGTTCAGAATGGCTTTGCAACCAAGACTGAAGCCGACAAATCGCGTGCTCGCATGATTCATGAATACCAGACCAAAGGTTTTAAGCTGATTGAAATCAACTGGTAGAAATTGAACAATTTAACTGGTAGAAAGGTTTACTTGTGAACTTTCTTCACAAAATTTTCCACCTCAGGAACACCTCCCTGATAAACAAGATATCCGTTGTAGGGTTCGCGCTGGGTAATTTCATCATTTACCGGAGTAAGCATAAGCCGCTTAACCTCATCGGGATCGTCGGTCTGCCCCAGGATCCAGCTTAGTTTAACCCATGCTACTTCGGGCAGCATATTACCTGTGGGAATAATTCCTTTAGCCATCATGTCGCGGCCGGTATCATACACAAACATATGCACATAACCCCAGATGGTTTGCAAAGTCATAAACATGTGCACGCCTTTGGCATGAGCCCTTTCGATGGCCGGGTATAATTCCTTGTTCACATGACCGAGACCTGTTCCAACGATGATAATACCCCGATAACCAGCATTCACGAGCGCATCGAGGGTGTCGGGTTTCATGCCGGGGTAATAATACAACATCGTTACCTCATCGCTGAAATAAGGCAAAATCCTGACATTTTTGTCGTTGCGCCGTTTGTTGTATGTTTTGTGGATCGGAGTTACTTTTTCCCTGTTTACCATCGCGAGGGGAGTGTCACCAATGGTGCGGAAAGTACTTCGGTAGCTTGAGTGCATCTTTCTGACGCGGGTTCCTTTGTGTAGCAGGCCATATTCATCAGAAGTAGGGCCAAACATACAAACCATCACCTCAGCAATATCGGCTGTTCCGGCTGTCTTCATGGCATGCATCAGGTTGAGCGCGGCATCGGAGCTGGGCCTGTCCGACGATCTTTGAGAACCGACAAGCACTACAGGAACCGGCAAGTTTTGACACATAAAAGTAAGCGCAGCACCCGTATGGTGGAGCGTGTCGGTTCCATGGCCTATAACAATACCATCCACACCCAGTTCAATTTCTTTTCCAATTGCTTTGGCCAGCGCAATATATTGTTTTGGCCCCATGTTTTCGCTGAAAACAGCAAAAAGCTTTTCTGTTTCAAGGTTGCAAATGTCAGCCAGTTCCGGAACGGCCCCATACAGTTCGCCGGGTGAAAAAGCCGGAATTACGGCACCTGTGCGGTAATCAAGCCTGGAAGCAATGGTGCCGCCTGTGCCAAAAAGTTTGACTTTTGGCAAGCCCGGTGTCACTGGAAACTGTTTTTCCGGAATTTTATAATTGGCTTTCTTATAACCGGTTTCTTTCATCGAAAGTACGGTCGCCACATCGATACCGACATTGTAACCTGTGGCAATTTTCATTACAACATGCTGATCATCATCATTTTCCGACCGTGGTAGAATTGTTCCGATGAAGGTGCCCCGCGTTGTTTCAACTTCGGCCTGACCCCAAACACGGGTGCTGAATTTCTTCAGCAATTCAAGTGCTGATCCTTTGTAACCTTGAAAAATATCTTCGCTCATTGTTCTGTGCTGATAATGTAATTAGCCAAATGTGTTAAGTTGATGTTGCCTGCTGCAGTTTTGCGAAGTTGACCCATAATCCAGTTTTGCCGGTGCTTTGGATCAGTTTTTCCTTTAATTGGAACAAATTTTTGCAGAAGCGTTGATATCTTGCTTTTTATGTCAGCATCGGCAACGCGTTTAAATTTCATGATAGTCAGGGCCGATTCAAATTCTATCCTTGGGTGCTCCATCAGAATCGGAAGCATGTGCCAGGCCAACACCGGATCGAGGTTTTCAGTCTTAAGAAACTCAAATAAATGGTAGATTTTTCCCGGTTTAAAGCGGCTGTTATTCTTTTTTCCCATCAGGTTTTTCAGTCGGTGACCAATAAACGTTCCAACCATCGAGGGTTGGTATTGAAAATCATTGACAATTCGTTCCAGCAAAGGATAAAGATTTTTACTGAGAATAAACGTAAAAGTATCCTCAGGCACAGCCCATTGCTGAAGTTGTTGGTAGCGTTGAATGATGTCGGTGGGTAGATTTTTTCCAAGAGTGCTGATGAGTTTATCATCAAGGGGGATAGGAGCGGAGTCTGTGTCAGGATACATGCGATCTGCACCGGGTAGTACTCTTTCAAAGATTGTGGTACCGTCGGCAAAGGATTTTCTTGTTTCAGGTGGGATGCCTTCAAAAGCCATCCTGCACCTTTCTTCGATGGTTTCGAGGGCTGTGGGTATATCAGCTTCGGGTCCCCAAACCAGGATGAGAGCGTCATCGTAACCGGCTGCTGCTTTTCGGGCAAATTGTTTCCACTCAGCCGATGGAATTTCCTCTTTCAGCATTTCGCTGTGCAGCAAATTAGGTTTCTCAAGGCAAGCAATCACCTTTAGCCGGTCGCTGATCTCATCAGCAAAGCATTTGCCCGGCTGTGTAAAATGTGATAATGCTCCCTTGAAGCCTGGCAACCTGATCAGCATAACTGGTTGCTTTCGTGCAATGGCTTGTGCCAGCGGTGCATACATCAACTGGTCGTCATCAGGAATCAAGGGCCTGGATTCAATGCGCCAATTAGCAGGATCGGTGATTTTAAGTTTTAACTGTTCTTTCAAAAGCAAAAGCGACCATTGTCTGAATGCCTCATTGTGAGTGAGTTCAGGTATCCATCTTGTGTGTGCAACACCTTTTATTTCAACACGGCTTCCTCCTCGGCAACTAACGTTAACATCCTGTCGGCCGCTTCCGATGCCAGTGCGCACTTTACCGGTGCTTCTGTTTAGAAACCTGATATAATCGCAAGCTTCTTTTACCTCATCGGGATTTACACAATCGGGATAAGTGACTGTTTCGATGAGGGGCATTCCCAGGCGGTCGGTTTTATAAATGCGAATATGTCCAATGTCGGATATTTCGCGGCATGAATCCTCTTCTATACTTAATTGAATGAGCCTTACAGTCTTATTTTTAAGTTGAATCTGGCCTTCCACACCGATGATCGCTGTGCGCTGAAATCCGGTAGGAATGCTTCCATCGAGATATTGTTTTCGTGTGATGTGCACCTCACCAACAATATTAAGTTTCGACAGCAAGGAAATTTCAATGGCAATTTCAAGTGCTTCCTTGTTGATCGGAAAGGGTGGGGTGTCGTCCACTTCATACGTACAGGCTGTTTCATTACGCAAGCGGTAGATGATTTCTTTTCGGGTTTTGAACTCCATGAGTGCAGTGCCGTCGTACTCTCCAAGTTCGCTCAGCGTTGGACGCATGTGCCGAACCAGCTCGGCATCGTAAGTGTCGCTTTTGTTGTAGATACCCGCAGGACAATGGCAGAACAGCTTTTCGCGGGTGAGCAATTGCTGGTGCACTTCAAGGCCTGACATAAATCCAATACGGTCATAGTTTTGTTGAGTCGCGTTTTTGCGGGAAACATAGCCGGCTTTGCGCTTGCTGGCTTCATAGTTTGCCTGGGGGTCAAAAGCTGTTTCCATTGACATTATTTGCGTTGAGAAATTGAATCTATTAACTTGCCGCAGTGTATCTTATTGGCTGAAAAGTCGCTGCTTTTTTGAAAAAGTTCTTTTCTTTGACTTTAACTGTGTAAGCTGAAACGGCAATACAGCTTTGTTTGATACAAGGGGCCGTAAAGGTAAAGCAAATGCTGAACCGGCTGACGTAAAATCATTCTAAATTGAGTGCCTGGAAACCCGGTTACTCTTGTTGGAATTTCCTGTAAAATGTTTGATCGGTTTGTTTTGCGCATGACTTAGAGGTGAGCTATTCTTGTTTCGCCTTATATCGGTCAGATGTCTTACTTTTGCATATTATTTCAAAACTTATGTCCATTCCGAGGCGCCTTTTTTCATTTTTTATCCTGCTTGTGTTGCCAATGTTTCTTCATTCGCAGCAAAAAACTGTCATTCACATCGAAAAGGCCAATCTTCAGAAATATGATAAAGCGCTGGGTGCTGATATTGAGAAACTTATAGGCAATGTAATTCTACGACAGGATTCAACCTGGTTTTACTGTGACAGCGCCTATCTCAATGACAAACTACGCAATTTTGATGCCTTTGGTAATGTACACATCAAGGTGAGTGATACCTTAAATATTTATGGAGATAAACTCAAGTACAATGGCGAGAAAAGGGAAGCTGAGCTGTTTGATCACGTCCGGCTTGTTGATGACACAACGGTACTCAGTACGGAATATCTGATTTATTACCGGCTAAGCCGCATGGCAATCTATCCCAACCAGGGAACAATCACGAGCGGCGAAAATCTGCTGAAAAGTAAAAAAGGTTACTATTACAGCGACAGGAAAGAGTTTTATTTCAGCAAAGATGTGGAATTAATCAATCCTGATTATACCACCTATACTGATACTATGATGTATAATACGCGCACAGAAACAGCATGGTTTTATAGTCCAACCCTTATCAGGGGAGACGAAAACACCATCTATGCCGAACATGGATGGTACAATACAGCAATGGATGTGGCGCAACTTGAGAAGAATACACAACTTACTACAAACGACCAATTGGTGGAGTCGGATTGGATGTATTATGACAGAAATACCGGCTTTGGTGATGCCCGCGGCAACGTGGTGATCACTGATACCACGCATAAGCTGATAATCAAAGGCGAGAAAGGTAAAATCTGGGAGGAAGAAGGTCGTTCGTTTGTAACTGACAAATCGATGGCTGTTTCCTATGACAACAACGACAGTCTGTTTATGCACGCTGACACCCTGTTTATGTTTTTTGATCAGGACAGACAGGCCAAACAAATGAAAGCATACTATGGTGTCAGGTTTTTCAGGGCTGATATGCAGGGAAGTTGCGATTCGCTTGTTTACCATATGTCCGACTCAACAATGAGGATGTATCAATCGCCGGTTATTTGGTCTTCGAAAAATCAACTCACAGCCGATTCAATCTTTATCGTCATTACCGGGCAAGCGCTCGATTCGCTCGTTATGCACAGCAGCGCTTTTATTGCATCCAGAGATACGATGGAGAATTTCAATCAGATTAAAGGGAAAAGCATGGTAGGCTATTTCGTTGAAAACGAATTGAATAAGATTTTTGTTGATGGCAACGCCCAAACAGTTTACTGGGTTAGAGAGGACGATGGTCAATTGGTTGGTATCAATTTGGCAAAATCAAGTACGATGGCTATCAGGCTTGAAGAAAACAATATTCGGGGTATTTCTTATTTCAGCAATCCGACAGAGGTCATGTACCCTGAAAAAGAGCTTCCAAAAGAGGAGTCGGTATTGAAAGGTTTTGTTTGGCTCGAAGAGATAAGACCGCGTGATAAAGAGGATATTTTCAGAAGGCCAGAAAAAACTCTCACTCTTCCAGCGCCCTGAAGCATTGCATTTTAGAAGAGACTAAATTTTACGTAACGTTTTGGGTTCAGTCTCACGTCTTCAAGTAATTTATTGAGTGATTCAGCCGACCTTTCCAGTTGATAATACAAAGTGTCGTTGCTCATGATTTTACCGATAGAACCTTGTCCGTTGTTGATCGTGGAAAGGGTAAAGTTAAGCTCGGCCAACGATGCATTTACACTTCGCACCGTGGTGCCGATATCAGCCTGAACGAGAGTATCGGAAAAAGTAGCCGCATTTGCCAGGATTTTGGTGATTTGACCGTTGTTTTGTTCCAGATTTCGTGTAATCAGTTCAATGTTATACAAAATGGATGCAATGCGTGATTGTTCGGTATCAACCAATGTTTCTATCGTGGCTGAAGTGCGCTCCAGGTTTTTGATTGTATTAGCAACATTCTGAAGGCTTTCGATGATGTTTCCCTGGGAGTTTTCATTCAAAAGTGTTTGTACGATGACCACAAGCGAATCCAAAGATGAAATCAGCCCTTCGGCTTTGTTTTTCAGCGGCAACACCTGTGCATTCACTTCATCCATCAAGCTGGCTTCAACTGAAGACATCAATGTGTCGCTGGGCTTGAGTCGGGTTGGGGCGTCACCCAGCTGTATTTCTATTGCTTTGCTTCCCATCAGGTCGGAGCTGAAAATTTTTGCGATGCTGTTGGATGGAATTGGAAAATCAGTTGTCACAGAAAGTTGAACAACTAATTTACCGCTCAGGTCGGGATGAAAATAAATATCGCTGACTTGCCCAACCCTTAAACCGTTTAACATCACTGGATTGCTTTTGATCAAACCATTGACAGAGGCATACTCTACATAATAAAGATCCTCTTTGTTAAAAATATCTTTGCCTTTCAAAAAATTGAAACCCCAGATAAAAAGGAAGAGGGCTGCAACGAACATGAAAGCAACGAGATAGACTTTTCTATTTTTCATTTTTTCGTAGATAAGTGCGTGATGTTAATCTTGCGAACATCCTTGTTTTTTTTTGAAAGAATGACATTCAATTTGCCCTGATGGTTGCAAACACACGGATTGTTCAACAGGGTTTTGTCTGAGTTTTTATGATGCAAAGATAACAGATTGTGTAGCCTTACTGCTAAAATTACCAGATTTTAATACTATGAAAATTACTAATATATTATTTATCAGTTTGTTAGAAACGGGTTAGTGTCAGATATCTTCATTTATAATTCATGTTTATTATCATTACTTTCGCATCGATTCTTCGATTTTTACACGCTGGTCATTGACAAAGGCTACAACAAACGCATCATCATAACCCAGTTTCCGCATTTTCGACTGATGCTGAACGGCTTCTTTAAAGGTAGCAAACTTGCCAGAGGTGTATTTGTAAAGTCCGTCGTGGAAGTACACCATTGGATCAGCGATACCTGCAAAGCGCTTTTCAGTTAAAGGAATTTCGCGAGGCGAGGTGTAAAACTGAATCCTGAATACTGGATTTGAATTGTTTTGCGGGTTTGAAACAATTGTTTGTTGCTTGTGAGCGTCTTCAGTTTTTGGTTCAGTAGCTGGCAATTTTTCGGTTTTTGTTGGTTTAGCTGTTTTGGTGCTGTCGTGTCTGTTGGGCGCGATAATGTCTTTCCATTCTTCGGGGATATCGGGAGGCAAGAGGTTATCGCGTTCATACTGCTGCTTATAATCTCTGAATGCCCTGTAAATGGCTGAAGCCATGTAAGTTTTGCCTTCCTCCGACATGAGAAACTTTTCTTCCGCCGGATGGGTGATGAATCCGAGTTCGATCAAAATGCTTGGCATGGCCGTTTTGTACAAAACCAAAAATCCGGCTTGTTGTACGCTTCTGTCTTTTCGACCAACACGTTTGGTAAATTGTTCCTGAACCTGTCGGGCCAGTTCGATGCTTTGCTGTTTGTTCTCGGACTGATAAAGCGACAGTGCAATGTAAGCAGCAGCGCTATTGGGGTCGAAACCGCCATATTCCTCTGTGTTGTTTTCCTCCAGCAGGATGGCAGCATTTTCAAGTTTAGCCACTTCGAGGTTGGCTTCTGTTTTGTGTTCACCCATTACAAAGGTTTCAGCCCCAAATACTTTGGTATCAGTTGATGCGTTGCAATGAATGGAGATGAAAATATCAGCATTGTTTTCGTTGGCGATGGCAGCTCTGCGGTGCAATTCAATAAACTCGTCTTTGGAGCGGGTGAATATCACTTTTACATCCGGTAGGTTTTGCCTGATGTAAGTCCCTGTCATCAAAGCTACATCTAAAACAATATTCTTTTCTTTGGAGTGCTTGCCCAAAGCACCCGGGTCGCGGCCACCATGGCCTGCATCAATGACAACAGTTTTAATTTTTGCACCCTTCTGTCCAAAAGTTTCAAACGGAAAAACAAGCAGAAACATCAGCACAACAAAGTAAATACTGCTGCGTTGAAGGTTTGTCGATTGGGCAATCATTTTTTGAAAGTATATTTGCACGTTGAAATGCATGATAATAATCCAGACAAATTTAACTGAAACTGCTTAGGCACAACCCATGTTTGCAACAAAAAATAAACTTTTACCATTTGTGACCTTTGCAGCTGCCATTTTTTTGATCAGCCATTTTTCGTTGAAAGTTTTTTCGGCGAATTCAACCCCTCTTTCTAACGGCAACCCCTTAACTTTATTTCCTGATACGCTCCGTCAGGTTCCCGACAGCTTACTTTTTCCTTTGAATGATAGTTTACTTCTCAAAGATTCACTGACGCGTAAAGCAAAAACCGTGCTTGAGTCAAAGGTGGAAAGATCGGCAAACGACAGCATTATCCAGGATTTGAAAAATAAAAAGGTCTACCTCTATGGCAATGCAGTGGTTACTTATGGCGACATCAAACTCGAAGCTGCATACATTGAGTTTAGTTTTGAAACAAATCAGGTTTTTGCCCGGGGTGTCGCTGATTCGAGTGGCAAGATCCTGGGGACCCCTAAATTTACTGACAAAACACAAACATTTGAATCAAAAGAGATTAATTACAACTTTGATACAAAAAAAGGCATTATCAACAGTGTGGTAACCGAGGATGGGGCTGGTTTTTTGCATGGAAACCAGGTCAAAAAAATGGCTGACAACACCATTAACATCAAGTCGGGAGGATATACAACCTGCAATGATAAAGAGCATCCCCATTTTGAATTCCGGTTTGCAAAATCGAAAGTAATTCCTGATAACAAGATTGTTACCGGGCCGGCTTACCTGGTGATTGAAGGTATGCCCACGCCGGTTGCCGTTCCTTTCGGAATGTTTCCCAACAAAAGCGGCCAACGGTCAGGCATCAGAATTCCAACCTATGGCGAAGCTGATAAAAGGGGTTTTTATTTTGAAAACGGGGGCTATTACTGGGCCATCAACGAGCACATCGACCTCGACCTTCTTGGAGATATCTACACCCGTGGAAGCTGGGCTGTTAAACCAACGCTCAGATACATCAAAAGATACAGGTTCAGTGGCAACCTCAATACCTCGTATGCCATTAACGTAACCGGCGTTGAAGGAACGGCTGATTATCAGAAAAGCCGGGACTTCCGTATCAGATGGACTCATCAGCAAGATGCAAAAGCCCATCCGACCCGACGTTTTAGTGCCAACGTAAATATCGTCAGCAGCAATTTCAATACTTTTAATCCTGTTAATACAGAGAGTTATCTCAGCAATGAATTCCAATCATCAATTGCTTATCAGAAAAGCTGGAACAACAAGTATTTTTTAACTGCCAATGCAAGTCACCGCCAGAATACCAAAACCAAAGTGGTCAACGTAACCTTGCCATCGATCACTTTTAACACCAATAAATTCAACCCATTAAAGAAGAAAGATCGGGTTGGGAAATCAAAATGGTACGAGGAATTGAATATGGGTTACACCATGAAGGCCGAAAACACCATCAGTCTTCCCGATAGCTTGCTTTTCAAGCCGGGTGCCCTTACGCAGATGAAAAACGGTATTCAGCATTCGGTGCCGATCAACCTTCCACTTAAAGTGTTGAAACATTTTTCGCTCACCAATTCCATCAACCTAACCGACAGAATGTATTTTGACAGTAAGAAAAGGTATTGGGTGAATGACACACTTTTCCAAAATAACGATACCATTGTGGGATATGCCAAAACTGATACCATCATTGGATTTGGTAATGTACTGGATTTTAATGTATCGACCAATCTCAGTACAAAGATGTATGGGATGGTAAGTTTTAAAAAGGGACCTGTCAGGGCAATCCGACATGTGATCACTCCGCGGGTAGGTTTTACATATACACCAAATTTTGCCGACCCGAAGTGGAACTACTACGACCGTTATGTTGACGGTGATGGGGTTGAACAGGTTTACTCAAGGTACGACGGAGCGATCTACGGATCGGCGCCAAACGCAAAATCAGGAAGGGTGAATTTTGGTATCAGTAATAATCTGGAATTAAAAGTCAGGTCGAAGAAAGATACCATCACCGGCATGAAAAAAATCCCGATCATCGAAGATTTTTCGCTCTCCGGCAGCTATGACCTGGCGCGCGACTCCCTCAAATTGTCCTATATAACCATGAGTGGACGTACGAGGCTGTTTAAAAACCTGAACATCAATTATTCAAGTAGTTGGGATCCTTATGTGCTTGACTCTCTTGGAAAACAGATCAATAAATTTGAATGGACCGAGAACCGAAGACTTCTGAGGCCTACACAAACTACCTGGACTTTTGGCGCCAGTTGGAAAATCAGTCAGAAGGACTTTGCTAAAACACCCCCTGCAAAAACCGACAAGCCCCCCACCAGCATGGCCAGTGAGGCCGAACTGGAGGACATTCAGCGAAACCCTGATGATTATGTAGACTGGTCGATTCCATGGTCACTCAACATAAACTATAATTTGCGTTATTCCAACAACATCCTCTACAAGGATTACACCCGCTCCGACACCCGTAAAGTTGTGCAAACGCTGGGTTTTTCGGGTGATATCAACATCACTCCAAAATGGAAGTTTTCGGCACAGTCGGGCTGGGATTTTGAGAACAAAGGGCTGGCCTATACCAGCGTCAACATCTACCGCGACCTACATTGCTGGGAAATGCGTTTTAGTTGGGTTCCCATTGGCCCCAGAAAGAGCTGGAATTTCACGCTTAATGTTAAAGCTTCTGTACTTCAAGACCTTAAATTAACCAAGAAAAAAGATTTCAGAGATATCTGATGATTTTGGCAGGAGCAGTGAGCGTTTTACGTCTCGTTTTGTTAGCTTTGTAGAAAATTATTCACCATGAAAAAAGTTATTGCAACCAGTAAAGCTCCGGGTGCTATTGGACCTTACAGTCAGGCCATTGAAGCAAATGGCATGTTGTTTATCTCAGGACAAATCCCACTTGATCCCGCAACAGGCAAAATTGTAGAGGGCGACATCACTGAACAAACTGAGCAGGTGATGAAAAACATCGCTGCCATACTGGAAGCAGCGGGCTATTCGTTCGAGAACGTTGTGAAATCAACCTGTTTGCTCAGTGATATGTCCAATTTTGCTGCAATGAACGCGGTTTATGGTAAATATTATTCCAACGAGCCGCCGGCACGCGCAGCTTTTGCAGTTAAAGGATTGCCTCTCAATGCTTTAATTGAAATTGAAACGATTGCGGTCAAATAACATCTTTACTTTCTTTCTTTTTCACTTTGCCAATTCCGTATAAAAGAGTGGTTGGGGTTTGTTTTGGCGAATTGTAAAATACTGTAAATAAAGACTTTGAAAGTTTTTCTTTGTTTGCAGACTTCCATTTATTCAAAATTCCTTTCAATGTTTCAGGCAAAATCAAACCTGAACCAAAAATTATTTGTGCCCGTTTTTTGGCAGACTTAACATGAATTAACAAAAACTTTGGAAACTATTAAAACAATAATCGTTTCCGTTTGTCATGAAGTTTTTACTTTTGCCGGAATTTTGAAAAAAATACTTACAATTCATCTATAACAAATATTTAAAAATGTTCAGTTTAAAAAGACTAGTATTGATCAGTGGGATTTTCCTGCTTTCGTGGCCTTCGATGTCGCAGCAGGTGATTGAGCTGAGTCTGGACCAGGCAAGGGCATACGCGCAGGAGCACAACTACAACCTGCAAAATGCCAACCTTGATGTTGGAACAGCGCAGCAGAAAGTGAAGGAAACAGTGGCAACAGGATTGCCGCAGGCGAATGCAAGTATTGGATATAACGACAATATTGGCTTGCCTGTTCAATTGGTTCCGGGTGATTTTTTTGGTCAGCCGGGAAAAGATATCGAAGTACAGTTTGGTACAAGATACAGCTCCAGTTTGGGAGCATCGGTGTCACAATTACTGTTTAGTGGAAGTTACCTTGTTGGTTTACAGGCTTCCAAAGCTTACCTCGAACAAAGCGAAAAGAATCTGGCAAAAACGAAAACCGAAGTTACGAAGGCTGTTTCGGAAGCCTATTTTCTTGTTCTCGTTTCGGAAGAAGCCCTGGATGTGATCGACTCAACCATTGCGATCACCGGTAAACTGGCCGAGCAAACCAGAATACTGGTCGAAAATGGCTTTAGCGAAGAAACGGATTACGATCAGCTTTATTTGTTGATGGCCGACCTCCAGGTGAGTAGAGTGGATATTTTAAATCAGATTGAACGTTCCACATCGATGCTTAAGTATCAGTTAGGAATGGAGGTTGGACAAAACATAAAACTAACCGAATCACTTTTTGATCTTACCGAAAAACTTGCTGCAGAGCAGCTACTGACAAAACAATTTAAGTTGGATTCGAATATAGATTTTCAGATACTTAAGAATCAGCAGGAACTTTCTGCCCTGCAATTGAAACTCGAAAAAAGTGCCTTCTTACCTACTCTGTCAGCTTTTTTAAACTATCAAACACAAGCACAGCGCAACAGCTGGGACTTTTTTGATTCAAAGGGTAAATGGTACGCCAGCTCAGTGTGGGGGGTGAGTATGCAAATCCCGCTGTTAAGCAGTGGTGAAAGAATTTACAAAGTCCGACAGGCCAAACTTCAGGTTGAAAAAACCAAAGTTGCCGAGCAGATGGTGTCAACTTCGCTGAAACTTCAGCATCAGAACACCCGTGATGAATTGTCGAACGCTGTGAATACTTTTCAAAACACACGATCGAACAAGGAATTGGCCGAAAAGATTTTCCGTCGCACCGGTATTAAATATGTCGAAGGTCTGGCAACAAGTCTTGATTTGCTCAATACACACGATCAGTACATTAAATCACAGTCACAGTTTATTAACTCAGCACTCAACCTTTTGAACAAAAGCGTGGCTATGGAAGCCTTGCTTACTGAAAGTGAACAATAACATGACAGAAATGGACGTAAAAGCGATCGAAATCATTCAGGAGGCGACCCAACTTTTCCAGCGATACGGCATCAAAAGCATCAGCATGGAAGAGTTGGCCAGGCATCTGGGTGTCTCGAAAAAGACTTTATATCAATATTTCTCCGACAAAAACGAATTGGTCGATAAGACTGTCATGGAGATGATCAAGAAAAGAACCTGTGCTTTCAGGGATCTTTATGCCGAAGGATTGAATGCCCTGGAAGAGATGTTTAAGGTTTATAAAGTTGCCAATGAAATGGTGAAAGAACACAACCCGGGCCTTGAATTTGACTTACAACGATTTTATCCATCCATCTTTAAAAAGGTAAAGGATCTTCATAGGCAAAATATGCTGCAATCGACGCTGAGCAACCTTGAAAAGGGAAAAACAGAAGGTTACTACCGGCAAAATTTTGATTCGGCAATCATCGCCAAACTGCATGTGTTGCGTATCGAAAATCTGATGCACACCGATTTGATTACAGCAGACGAAATACATTCTGATCATTTTTTCAAAGAAGTTTTTAAATATCACCTTTATGCGGTGATTTCCAATAAAGGACGTGAATACGTCCGGATTCATTATCCAGAATTTCTTAACAATGAATAATTTTTTAATCATGAAACACATAAACATTCTTCTTTTCGCAGTGGCAGCTATGATTTTGGCTTCGTGCGGAAACAACGGAGCTTCGAATCAGGATTTGAACGCTCAACTTGAAAATTATCAAAAACAGCAGGCTGAACTTAGTGGTAAAATCGAAGCCTTGCAACAGCAACTTGCTAACAATGGAAACGGTGGCGAAAAAAACAAGATCCCTGTGGTTACCAGTGTATTAAAGCCAACTACCTTTCACCATTATTTTGATGCCAGCGCAACCGTAGTGCCAGTTCAGGAAGCCATGGTAGCACCCGAAACCATTGGCCAGATCAAAGAAGTGACGGTGAAAGAGGGCGACAGAGTTTCGAAAGGACAAGTGTTGGTTAGGTTGACTACCGAAGTCACTGAAAAAAGCATTCAGGAAGTAAAAACACAACTTGAGCTCGCAACAGATGTTTACAACCGCCAGAAGAGGTTGTGGGAACAAAAAATCGGTTCAGAGATGCAATACCTTCAGGCCCGGAACAATAAAAGCAGTTTGGAAGACCGTTTGGCTACCTTGCAGGCACAACTTGAAATGGCAGTGATCAAAGCCCCTTTTGACGGGGTGGTTGAGAAAGTGAATCTCAAGAAAGGTGAAATGGCCAGCCCGCAGGGTCAGGCTGTTTTATACATGGTGAATATGAGTAAAATGTATATCAGGGCGGATGTTTCGGAAAAGTATGTTGCAAGTGTTCGCAAAGGTGACTCTGTAATTTTAACTTTACCTTCCTATCCTGAATTCAACGAAAATGTCACGATCAGCCGTATAGGTAATATCGTCAACAAGAACAACCGTACCTTCGAGGTTGAAATTTCTATCGACAACAAGAATCAGCTGCTGAAACCCAATATGGTGGCCATGATCAATATCAACGATTTTTCGGCTCCTAACAGTCTGGTGGTGCCATCGAAAGTGCTTCGTGAAGACCTTAAAGGGAAATACCTATATGTTGCTCAAGATAAAGGCACCGGCCTTGTTGCAGTGAAGAAATATGTAAGTACAGGTCATACCTATTTGGAAGAAACAGTGGTCACCTCCGGCCTTGAAGCAAACGATCTGTTGATTGTTGAAGGATACAACAGGGTAAGTGATGGTGTGAGCATTAAACAAAAGATCTAAACCATTTGAAAATGGAAACAAAATCAGACCCACAGTTGGAACAGGAAATAAGGGAGTTTTCTCCTACTACCTGGGCCTTAAAAAATACAAATACAGTCTTTCTGTCAATCCTTATCCTGGCTTTGTTTGGGTTTTATGCCTACCGCTCCATGCCCAAAGAGCTCTTTCCCGATATTGTCATCCCCACCATTATGGTGCAGACAATTTTTCCCGGAAACCCCCCGCTTGACGTAGAAAACCTGATAACACGGGAATTGGAGAAGGAGATTGAATCGGTTACCGGAATTAAGAAAATGACTTCTCTTTCCAGTCAGGATGTATCCAATATATTTGTCGAATTCAATACCAATGTTGATATCAAAGCAGCGCTCCAGGACGTAAAAGATGCCGTTGATAAAGCCAAGAACAACCTTCCTGATAACCTGATTGACGACCCGATGGTAACGGATATCGATTTCTCGGAATTCCCCATCATCAATATTAACTTATCAGGTGATTACAGCGTGAACGAGCTGAAAGGCTTTGCTGAGTTTCTGGAAGACGAAATTGAAACATATACCGAAGTTTCGAAAGTCGAGATCACAGGTATCACTGAAAAAGAAGTGAAAATAAGTGTTGATCCTCATAAACTTGACGCTTACAAGCTTAGTTTTAACGACATCGACGGAGCAATCCGCAACGAGAATATCTCCATCTCGGGTGGAGAACTCAAGGCCGGAGGCAGTCGCCGCACGGTGCGCGTTGCCGGGGAGTTCACTTCGGTGAAAGAGATCGAAGACATCATCATCAAGCACGAGGATCAACGCATTGTATATCTGCGAGATGTGGCAGATGTGACATTTGGTTTCGAGGAGCCAACCACTTTTGCCCGTCTCGACGATCAGCCTGTTGTTTCACTTCAGGTAGTTAAAAAAGGTGGTGAAAATCTGCTGGATGCAACGGATAAGGTTTTCAAATTATTGGATGATTCAAGAGAGCAAAACCTGCTTCCACAGGATTTAAGAATTACGCTCACCAACGACCAGTCGGAGCAGATTAAACTGCAATTGTCCAACCTTGAAAACAGCATGATCATGGGGATCATCTTTGTGGTGTTTATCCTATATTTCTTCCTGGGTACAAGAAACGCTCTTTTTGTGGGTATTTCCATTCCTCTGTCGATGTTTATCTCATTTATGGTCATGAGTTTAATGGATTATCAGCTGAATATGATCGTGCTGTTCAGTTTAATCCTTGCATTGGGGATGCTTGTTGACAATGCCATTGTGGTCGTAGAAAACATTTACAGATTTATTGATAAAGGCTACCCCGTTGGAGAGGCGGCTCGTCTGGCAGTTGGCGAAATTGCTGTGCCCATTATCAGTTCAACTGCAACCACGCTTGCAGCCTTTTTCCCGCTATTGTTTTGGCAATCCATTATGGGTGAATTTATGCAATATCTGCCCATGACGCTCATCATCACCCTCACTGCTTCCCTGTTTACAGCACTTTTGTTGGTGCCGGTGATTATGAAATACTTTTACAAAAAAGAAGACCCCACTGAAAAACCTGATACCAAAAGAACGCTGATTATTGCAGGTGCCATGCTTGCAGGTGCTGCACTTTTTTATGCAATCGGGAAAAATACAATGGGTAGTCTCCTGGTGCTGTTTGCCTTGATAGGTCTTTCTAACTTGTTATTCCTAAATCGAATAGCTATATGGTTTCAAGGAACTTTTCTTGTTTGGCTCGAAAAAGCATATGACACAACCCTTCATTTCGCCATCAGAGGTAAAAATTCCTTGTGGGTGGTATTGGGAACTTTCGTTTTAATGATCTTCTCCATTGGTTTTTATTTTGGAACCAAACCCAAAGTTGAGTTTTTCCCTTCAGGTGATCCCAAATACATCAACATTTCTGCCGAACTGCCAATCGGAACAGATATCACAGCAACTGACTCTGTTGTAAAAGTAATTGAAAAACAGGTGAATGAAGTTCTTTTACCCTACAAACCTTTGGTTAAATCAGTGCTTACAAACGTTGGTAAGGGTGCTGTTGGCGAAAACGATGGTTTCACCGGAAGAGGCGGCACTCCCAATAAAGGATTAATTACGGTGACTTTCGTTGATTTTCAGGATCGTGGCAATGTTAGCACGGTTGATATCATGAAAGAACTTTCAGTTGAGCTTATTGGAAATTATCCGGGAGTGACACTCACAGTTGAAAAACAAAATGAAGGTCCTCCGGTTGGAAAACCCATCAATATTGAAATCAGCGGACGCGATTTTGATAAGCTACTTGTGCTGACCGACACCATCATTCATGAAATTAATAAAGCATACATACCAGGTATTGAAGGTCTTCAGATTGACCTTGACCTCGGGAAACCCGAAATTAATGTGGTTATCGACCGTGAAAGAGCCCGACGCTTTGGTCTGTCAACAGGTCAGATTGGAAATACCATTCGAACAGCTCTCTTTGGATCGGAGATTTCAAACTACAAAGTGGGCGAAGATGATTATCCGATTCAGTTGCGCATGAAGGATGAGTTTCGCTACAATATCGCCTCTTTGATGAATCAAAATATCACCTTTAGGGATCAGGCAAGTGGAAAAATCGTTTCTATTCCAATTTCAGCAGTGGCTGATGTATCTCTCAGTTCAACCTATGGTGCAGTGTCGCGTATCGATCGAAACAGGGTTGTAACCATCTATTCCAATGTGTTGGAAGGATACAATGCAACTGAAATCAATGCCAAACTGAAACCTGTTCTCGAAAACTTTGACATGCCTGAAGGCTATCGATTTGCATTTACAGGTGAACAACAGGAACAAGATGCTTCAATGGCATTTCTGATGAATGCTATGCTGATCGCTTTGGCACTTATTGTTCTTATCCTTGTGGCACAGTTTAATTCTGTCATAAAGCCACTGATCATCATGACAACTGTTATGTTTAGTACGATTGGTGTTTTCGGTGGTCTTGCTACTTTCAGGATGGACTTCGTAGTTATTATGACAGGTATCGGCATCGTTTCACTTGCCGGTGTGGTTGTTAACAACGGTATTGTGCTAATTGACTATATCAGCTATTTGAAAAGAAATCGAAAAATCGAACTTGGGATCGATCCCGAACATGGTGATCTTTCCGAAAAAGAATCACTCGAGATTGTAGCTATTGCCGGTAAAACACGTCTGCGGCCGGTGTTGCTCACAGCCATCACCACCGTGCTGGGTTTGATACCATTAGCTGTCGGGTTGAACATCGATTTTATTGGCTTATTTGAGAACTTCGATCCTGACATTTATTTCGGAGGCGACAATGCCCTGTTTTGGGGGCCGATGTCCTGGACGGTAATTTTTGGATTAACTTTTGCCACATTCCTGACTTTGGTCGTAGTGCCTGCCATGTATCATCTTCTTTACTTGACAAGGTACAAATTCAGGAACAGAAAAGCAAAAACGGTATAGCACACAAGAGGCTGACTTTCAAAAGTCAGCCTTTTTTATTCATCAAGCCTTGAGAAGCGAAGTCCCTTTGCCTGGCCAGCTTCGAGTGTGGCCTGCAATGCAGGTAGCATGTTTTTGAGGGCTTTGGCGCTGTCGTGAAAAACGATGATTGCTCCGTCGTGCAATTCTGCCATTACATTGCTGATGCATTGATCAACTGTTGTTTCAGCATCAAAGTCGTAACTTAAAACGGACCACATCACTATTTTATATTCTTTTTTCAAGGCTTGAATCTGCATCGGTGTGATTCGGCCATAAGGCGGCCTGAACCAATCGGATTGAATGAGCTGTTGCGCCAGCGACACATTTTCATAATAAAGATTTAAAGGTGTTTTCCAGCCATTCAAATGATTAAACGTGTGATTGGCGGTGAGATGACCGGCTTCAACGACCTTTTTGTAAGTCTCCGGGAACTTCTGAACATTTTCTCCAACACAAAAAAAAGTGGCCTTTGCATCAAAGGGTTCAAGCATTTTCAACACCTCAGGTGTAATTTCAGGATGGGGCCCATCATCGAAAGTCAGATAAATTTTGTTTTCGCCTTCAGGCATTTTCCAATGCAGTGATGGATAAAAAAGCCTCAGAAAGGCAGGTATTGTGGTAGCTTTCATGCTGCAAAAATAATATGACAGAACAGCAAATTCACTAATTTTGCAAAAAATAGAAGGCATTTTATTTTTATAATTTCTTGTTGAATAAATGATTTTGAAAATGAAAAGATTGGTTTTGATTCGTCATGGTGAAAGCACCTGGAATAAACTGAATGTTTTTACAGGTTGGACAGATGTTCAGCTTTCGGAAACAGGGGTGGAGGAAGCCCGAAAAGGCGGGAAACTGCTTAAGGAAAATGGTTTTGACTTTAAGATGGCTTATACTTCTTACCTCACAAGAGCAATTAAAACCTTGTGGCTTGTGCTGGAAGAAATGGATTTGATGTATATCCCCGAAGTGAAATCCTGGCGGTTAAACGAAAAACATTATGGCGAACTCCAGGGCCTGAATAAGGCTGAAACCGCAGCCAGATATGGTGATGAGCAAGTGCTTCTGTGGCGTCGCAGTTTTGATGTGCCACCTCAGCCACTCGAAGAGGGCGATCCGCGTAACCCCAGAATCGACAAGCGCTATGCCGATGTCAATCCTGCTGATTTACCCCTCACCGAATCTCTTAAAGAAGTGATCGAACGTATGTTGCCTTATTGGAACAGCGATATCAAACCCTCGCTGGAGAAACACCAGGAGATTTTGGTGGCTGCACATGGAAACAGTCTTCGTGCTCTGGTAATGCACCTCAAAGGTATGAGCGAAGAAGAAATCCTGGCGTTTAACATACCAACCGCTGTGCCTTATGTCTTTGAGTTTGACGACCAGATGACGCTCCGGAATGATTATTTCCTTGGCGATCCTGAAGAAATCAAGAAATTAATGGAAGCAGTAGCCAATCAGGGTAAGAAAAAAGCTTAATTGGTTTGGAAAAGGGGCTGTTGAAAATAATCAACAGCCTTTTTTTTCTCAAAACAATCATTACTTTTGTCCGGTCATCAATCAAAACCAGCCTGATGGAATCAAAGCGTTGGGTAATTCCCGATATTCATGGTTGTAAAAGAACTCTGCAAAACCTTATTGATCAGCAGATTAAGCCTTCACGTTGGGACGAACTGATTTTCCTTGGTGATTATATCGATCGTGGCCCTGACAGCAAGGGTGTGCTTGATTATATCATCCGGTTGCAGCAGCAAGACTTTAATATCAGGCTTCTTATGGGAAACCACGAAGAATACTGTATCAAGGCTTGGGAAGAGGATAAAAATAAAAAGCGATTTCTTGGCTTTTCTTTCAAAACAAAAACTCAAAAAATGTGGGAGATACACGGTGGCAAGGAAACACTTGAGAGTTTTGGTGCCGACTTTGCTTCAGAAATTCCGGAGAAATACATTCATTGGATGCGTCAGTTGAAAATGTACATTGAAACCGACCGGTTTGTCCTTGTACATGCAGGCTTAAATTTTAAAATCGAGGATCCGCTTACTGATTCTTTTGCCATGTTGTGGACCAAGGAGTTTCAGGTGATTCCTGAAAAAATACGAAACAAAAAAGTCATTCATGGCCACACTCCTGTCGACCTTGAATTTATGCATCATGTCATGCAAAGTGAGCAGTATCATTTTATCGACCTCGACAACGGGGTGTATATGCTCAACAGGGCTGGTTACGGAAATTTGGTTGCATATGAACTGAACACGGGTAAATACCTTGTTCAACCTAACCTTGATTTTTAATTCATCCTGATCTTCAGTCAGTTCAAGGAAAGAAAAGACAACTATCACCGTAACTCAAAAACCTGAATTGGTTGTTGAGCGCGTAGGTATAGGCATCTTTCCATCGGTTACCCACCAGGGCAGCCACCAGAAGCAAGAGAGTGCTTTTTGGCTGATGGAAATTGGTAATCAACCCATTGGCAATTTTAAAATCATAGCCGGGAGCAATCATCAGGGCAGTAGTGGCCGAAAGCACTTCGAGATGCCTCTTGTGCATATATTCCAACAGTTTTTCAAGCATCAATCCCGGGTTCATTTCATTTTCGTAGTTGTAAGGAGCCCATTGATTAACATGAAGTGCTGACGGACTTTCGTTTTCACTTAAACCGAGGCCAAGCCAGTAGAGGCTCTCAATGGTTCGCATGCTTGTTGTGCCTATGGGGATGATGGGTTTGCCCTGCTGCGACAATAATTGCTGAATGGTTTGTTTACTTACAAAAAAGCGTTCGGCATGCATGGCATGTTCGCCGATAGTTTCGGTTGAAACCGGTTTAAACGTTCCGGCACCCACATGGAGCGTCAGACGGGCAATCCTAAAACCTTCATCTTCAAGGTTTTTTACTAATTCATCTGTAAAATGAAGCCCGGCTGTCGGAGCTGCCACCGAACCCTGATTGCGGGCAAAAACCGTTTGATAACTTACAAGGTCGTCAAGTCCGGCTTTTCTGTTTAAGTAGGGCGGAAGCGGAAGTTCTCCAATATATTCCAGCATTTGTCCAAAGTTTGTGGTCGGTTCATCCCACGAAAAGGAAACCAGCGAATGGTCATTCATTTTTTTTACACGCTCCGCTTTGAGCTGAATAAAACCATTTACAAATGGTACTTCCTGTTCCAGAATACCATCTTTCCACCGTTTTGAATTGCCAACCAGGCATTTCCAAACCACAGGTGAGGAAGCATTCACCAGTGAATGTCCTTCCAGGTCGCCTTGTTCGGGTTCAAGACAAAAAACTTCGATCAAAGCACCATGCTGGTTTTTGAAGTGAAGCCTCGCCCTGATCACCTTTGTTTCATTGCTGACAAGCAGTGCCTTTTCAGGCAAATAGCGGCCAATATGAAAAAAATTGTCTTCGGTCAGGCCCTGCCTGTCTGAGATCAACAAACGGGATGTTTCCCGCTTTCCAACCGGATAACGGGCGATGCGGTCCTCGGGTAATGGATAGTTAAAATCTTCAATTTCAATGGAATGAACGCCTTTTTTAGCCATATGTGGATTATTTCAATTCTGATGATCGAAAAAGAACCGGCTTAAAGGTAATCATCAACCAGGCATAGTAAGGTGTTCCAATTTCATCGGGCTGTATTTTTTTTACCCTTGCAAAATTATCATTGGTGAAGTAATAGCAAAAGCCGGCATTGAGAGTCAGTTCTTTGTAGAACTGATGATGCCAGACCAAATCCAATTCTGAGCCCAGTGATCCTTCAACAAAAGTGTTTTCTGAGAAGGGATCAATTACAGGATTATTCAAGTAAAAAAGGTGATAATCTGCGGAGATTTTGTTCTTTTTATTCCAGCTATATTGGATTCCGGGATGGATGTCGGTCAGTCCGCCTTCAGCTGTTCCTGATGGCAAGACAAATTGATTCATGAATCCATAGCGTAAATACCTGATACCATAAAAAAGATCAAAATTGTGTTCAGTTTTTGTATAATCAGCATCTGTTTGTTTAAAATCATGACCGCTCAAAACATCCATCCCTGCATCAAAACGCCATGCTCCTGCCAGGTAAGCGGCTTCTGCAGTTGCCATCCAGGCCTGCACTTTTTTGCCTTTCTGACTTTTTCCCGACTGAGCATAAAGGTTTACACGGGCGTCAATCCGATTTTTCTTGTAATGACTGTGTAAACCATAAGTGGCCATCAGATAAATAGTACTGGTGGTTTTATCTTTCTGATAGCCGGTCATCATTCCAAGCGCCGACACATACCAATCTTTGCTAAGCTGTTTCTTTACATAGATAAAATTCAAAGTACGGAGCCGGCGCGCAATTGGGTCAACTTCAAAGTGATTTATACCTGCTCCTGCAGCTTGCCCTTTACTGGCATCATTGTTATAGGAGAAGGCCAGGTCAAAAATCCAGTCTTTTTTTGTTAATCCAAATAAAACAGCATCATAAGCCACCCCATGCATGGTCCAGTTTCGGTTGGCCAGCAGACGTTGGTCGTCATAAACAAATTCCTGCCGGCCTATTTTAATTCTTGAGTATGAGGTTGGCTTAAATTCCAGCCAGGCTTCGTGAAACCCTGTACTTTTTGTATTGGCAAATGCTGCTGTATTATTCGCAATGTCTTCATCACCCCAGACCCTTGCATCCTGTAAACTGAAGTACAAGCCAAATTTTTCACGATCGTATTTGAAGTTCAATCTGCTGCGCTGGCTGACATAAGTGGTCATCTCAGAGCTTTTGGAAGGTGTAAAACCAAAGCCATTGTTGAATTCCAGTCTTGGCCTTATCTCGGCACTAACCTCAAACTGAGCTTGTAAATAATTGAAAAAGAATATACTTGTCACTAAAAGGAACAGAGAGTATCGGCTCATCATTTTTTGTGGCAAAGTTACAATAACCTCCCGAACGTACAAAAACCTTCAAGTTGCTTTAGCCCTGTATGTGTTTTTGATTTTTTAGGTGTTTATTAAACTGAAAGCTGGTATCTTTGCCAAAAACCTGCACCGATGAAAATTTTCAGACACATTCCGAATCTGATCACTTTGTTAAACCTTCTTAGCGGGATTTTTGCCATTTTGTATGTGGCTGAAGGTCAGCTCACCATGGCTTCATGGATGATTTTTTTGGCGGCTTTGTTAGATTTTTTCGATGGTTTCTCGGCCCGCCTGCTCAAAGCCTATTCACCACTGGGAGCTCAGCTTGACTCACTGGCTGATGTGGTCTCTTTTGGCGTTGCGCCTGCACTCATCCTGTTTTCATTAATTAAAATCAGCCATGGCTTGCCGGTTTTAATGTGGGGTAATCAAAATGTTATTCCTTACGTTGCTTTGTTAGTGCCCCTCTTCACAGCACTCAGGCTGGCAAAATTTAACATCGATGAACGGCAGACCGATTCCTTTATTGGTTTACCTTCTCCGGCCTCCGGTCTATTTCTTGCTTCGCTCCCGCTGGTTCGCGAGCAATTGTATGCCTCGCAATCCTTGTTTTATATGGTAGTAACAAACACATACTTTTATCTTGGACTGGCCGTTGTTCTGAGTTTATTGATGGTTTCTGAGCTGCCACTATTCGGATTAAAATTTAAGTCGTTTAAACTGAAAGGAAATGAGATCAGATTTTTCTTTCTGGCCGCCACTGTTGTGATGCTGATCACTATGCAGTTCGTTGCTATTCCTTTCGTTGTTCTAAGCTATCTGCTCCTTTCATTGATTGTTTATCTTATTGATATACAATCGTAAACAAGAAATCAAGATTTTTTTTGCTAATCTTATTTTTTTCTCAGTTCGAAGTTTTGTCCTAAATAAACCTTCCTCACATGCTCATCTGAAGCCAGTTCTTCGGAAGTGCCGGCCTTGAGAATTGATCCTTCAAACAAGAGATAAGCCCTGTCAGTAATCGAAAGGGTTTCGTGCACATTGTGATCGGTGATGAGTATGCCGATGTTTTTGTTTTTGAGGGTAGCAACGATGGTTTGGATATCCTCAACGGCGATGGGGTCAACACCGGCAAAAGGTTCATCTAGCAGAATAAATCCGGGATCAACGGCCAATGCACGTGCTATTTCAGTGCGGCGTCGTTCGCCTCCCGACAGTTGGATGCCTTTGCTTTTGCGGATATGCTGAAGCCCAAATTCATCAAGGAGGTTTTCAAGTTTTTCGTGCTGTTGATCTTTGGTCAGTTTTTTGAATTGCATCACCGAAAGAATGTTATCTTCCACACTCATTTGCCTGAAAACACTGGCTTCCTGTGCAAGGTATCCAATGCCACGCTGTGCCCTGCGATACATCGGTTCGTTTGTAACATCCATATTATCAAGATATACGTTGCCTGACAGAGGCTTAATCAACCCGACGATCATGTAAAAAGTTGTGGTTTTGCCGGCACCATTGGGTCCAAGCAATCCAACGATTTCGCCCTGATTCACATAAACCGAGACATCATTTACAACAGTACGTTGCTTGTATTTCTTAAAAAGATTTGTGGTGCGGAGCTGCATTGAAAATTTTTTATCCCTTAAAACCGGCAAAGTTAAACGATTTGCGGGAGCATTTTGGTATCAGAATGTAAATTGAAGCGAAACAAAAATGGCAAAGGGGCTGGAACCTGCATTGTCGTTGTGAGAAAGTCGCCAAACACCATCGACCCTGATAATTTTAAAGATGTTTTCAATGCCTGCCCCAGCTTCAAAATATGGTTTGTCGAGCATAAAGGTAGCTTTAGGTAATTCGTTGAGTTGTAAATTTTTGTCGGAAATGGTTCCAACAAGACCCTTTACAAACAGCACCTCACGCCATTTAAGTTTCCTGAAAAGAGGTACTCTGTTAAAGAAAAAGCCGTCAAAATGATGGGTGTAATAAATGCTCGCATACCGATCGGAGATAAATTCGTAGTAATTCATCAGGTTGAAAGCATACTCATCAAAAACAAAGGTTTCGTTGCCCGGATGTAACACAAGTAGTGGAAACGGCACTTCACCGAAAACTCTGCCACCTTCAACGATAAACTTCGACCAGCCAAAACTTCCTGTATTGAACCAATGCGAAACACCGGCCTGAATGCGATGATAACGGTATTCACCATTAATCAGACCCGGTACGCCAAAACTGTAACGGAAATTTACGACAGGAAAAGGTGTGCCCAGATTGATGCGGTCGAAAGTTCGGATAACGACTTTTTCGCGGTAAGCAAACCTGCCTTCGATGGCTAATTCTGTTGTTATCAATGAATTATGGGTGATGCTATCTCCTTCTGGAGTGTAGGTTTTAAGTTGAAAATTCCCGACAGGAAACAACTCACGGTGCAACAATTCAAAGCGGTTGGACAAACCAATAAACCATTCATGATCATAATAGAATCTGAATTCTCCTGTAAGATTCAGTTTGTCAGCTGGTTGTCGCCTGAAAAGTGAGCCGATAAGGTTGTCTTCGCTAAAAGCATTGAAACTCGAACCCAGTTGTTCCATATCATACTTAAAACTGATGCCAGCGGCCCGAAGTGGGTTTTTCGCAAAAGTATAGTAGATACCTGCTCCATATTTAATTTGCTGATCACGAAGGGCATAAGCCAAATGGCCGTCGAGTCGGAGGTTTTCACTGAAGAGCGTACTTGTACGGCCTCCAATTCTGAACCGATGGCCTTCAACACTGTTAAAGCTGACGAGTTTGTTGAGGGGCCCTATTTCCACTTTTCCATAGGGTAAATAGCCATATATAAAGGTGTAAACCGCATCGGAATAAGTTCTGAAAATCGGCACCCTTTCAATAGAATCAATCATGGTATAAATCCCATCTTCTTTGGCTGTAAGTTCCAGATGCCTGTTTTCTTCCCAATATTCGCGGCTTTGTTTCATGCTGCTTTCATCGATGGTAACGTTCATCGTCTGATTGTAGAAAGCATCATCACGGGGTTGATTCAGTAAAAAATCTTTGTAAGTGGTCGTGCGCTGACCATAGAAACCTGGTAATCTTTTGTTTTCATCTGTCAGTGTGAAATCAGCCACCATATAGTCGAGTACCATGAACCAATACTTGTTCTCAAGTTGTTTGAACTCCTGCCTGATAGATAAATCATTGATAAAATTGATGTTGGCATCATTGGCTGCATCAAATTCGAGTTTTTTAACTGCATAGGTTGTGTCGTGAATCCAAAGGCTGCCCGTGAATGTTAATTCCTGCTTCCGGCGTGGTTTGAACATTAGTTTATAACACCATTGATTTTCGAGAAAAGCGCTGTCGATCAGATAAAACCTGTAATAACCAAAAGTGAAGTCGGCCAAAGGGCTCACAAAATTTTTCTCAAAAATGGGAATGTGATTTTCATAAACATCCACTTCCTGGTAGAGATTTCCCATGAACTGGGCTATGGTAGGGTTCTCGATTCCTGACCCTTTGGCTGCTTTAATGTGCTCAACTTTTTTATCCGGATTTTTCTTCACGTAAAGATCCGAAAGTGTTTCGGAGATAAAAACAGGTAAATAGGTCTTGCCATTCACAGTGGAGGTGTCGATATAATTAAAAACAAAATCGAATTGCTTCAATAGTCGTTTACTTTTAAGTTTTTCATCAAAATTATTGGCATCGAACTGGATTTTGTTGTACACCTCGCATTGATATGATTCAAGCTGATTGTTGCGGTTAGTCTTTTTGCGGTCAATCACTTTTCGCATTAAAATATCAGCCGGGTTTTCGCCAGCCACTACCACCACCTCATCCAGCTGAAAGTCATTGGATCGAAGGGAGAAGTTAATTTCCTGATACCTGTTGAGTTTGATGGCCTGACTTTGTCGCTCATAACCAATGAATGAAACAGCAATAGAATCGGCTTTCTCCCTGGTTTCGAAATAATAATTTCCATCAAAATCGGTTGTTGTCCCAACCGTAGTCCCAACTAAATAAACGTTGACAAAAGGGATTGCTTCAGACGTATTGACATCTGTTACCTTCCCCCTGATTTTTGTAACCTGGGCCTGCATGCTGATAACCAGGAAGATGAAAAAGAAAAGGAAATGATACTTTTTCATTTTTCGGGTAGGCAGGGTTTCAATGTTTTCCAATCAGGACTTCTGTGCTGAAAGTTCTTCCCAAAATTCCAGCGCTCTTCTGGTGTGCGGGATAACGATGGTGCCTCCCACTAAGTTGGCAACGCCAAAAATCTCCATGATCTGTGCTGTGCTGACACCAAGCTCGTAACATTTCTGCAAATGATAATAAATGCAATCATCACATTTTAAAACCATTGAAGCTACCAAACCAAGCATTTCTTTGGTTTTTGTATCCAACTCTCCTGCTTCATATGTGAGCGTGTCGAGGCTGTAAATCCGTTTCATGATTTTGTTGTTCGGCGCAGCCATCATCTTTTCATTCATCAGGGTGCGGTAAGCATTGAATGACTCAATTTTATTCATCGTATGTTGTTTTATTAAATGATTCCTTCTTTCAAAATATCATGCAGGTGAATCACACCTTTATAATTTCCATTTTCTACAACGGGCAGTTGGGTGATGTTGAAGGCACGCATGGTTTCAAGAGCGTGCAGCAGTAAAGTCTCGGGTTCGGCAAACTTTGGCTGCGGCGTCATAATATCGGACGCCTTTACTTCATCCAGTCTTGGATTTTTCATCAGCATACGCCTTAAATCACCATCGGTGATAATTCCAAGAAGTTTGTGGTTGAGTACAACAGCTGTTGCACCCAGCCTTTTGGCTGAAATCTCGACGATGATGGCAGTGAGATTATCATCGGGACTGACAACCGGTACTTCATTTTTAATATATAGGTCGCCAACTTTGAGCAAAAGCTGTTTGCCGAGTGCCCCTCCGGGGTGTACACGGGCAAAATCTTCAGCAGTAAATCCTCGACTTTCCAGCAAACATACGGCAAGTGCGTCACCCAAAACCAACTGGGCTGTCGTACTTGCTGTAGGTGCAAGATTATTAGGGCATGCTTCGCGGGGAACAGTAGCATTTAGGATTACATCCGACTGTTGGGCAAGATAGGAACCGGTATTTCCAACGATGGCAATAAGTTTGTTTTTTCTGGCTTTGAGCAATGGTATCAACACCTTAATTTCAGGTGTTTCACCACTCTTTGAAAGCAAGACAATTACATCCTCATCCCTGATGATTCCAAGGTCGCCATGTATGGCATCGGCAGCATGAAGAAAAACAGCCGTCGTGCCGGTTGAGTTCAATGTCGCCACAATCTTTTGGGCAATATTGGCACTCTTGCCAATACCACAAACAATCACCTTTCCCTCAGAATCAAGAATCAAATTCACGGCATTGGCAAAGTCTTCTGATATCATGCCAACCAAACCGTTCAATGCATTGATTTCGCTGGTGATGACATCTTTCGCTGTCTGAACAATTTCAAGATTGGTTTTCAATTGATTAAGCCTGATTTATTAGGTTAATGTGTCAGCCCGACAGATTTTACTGTCAGTTATTGCGCACAAAAATAAACATTCTGACATGCTTTTCTCAGCAATTAACATTTGTTGACAAGGCACAGGCTGATATGATCATTTCAGAAGCACGCATGTCAAAGGGTTAGCCGGTGAAATGATTCTTCCATGCTGAGGCTGTTTCTGCTGAGTGAAACAATTGTAAGCTGTTGATCTACTGCCCACTTCGCAACTTCCTGTCGAATATCTTTACCCGGTTGCGGCTCTAAAAGCCATCCTTCCCGTTGCCGGATGACGCCTTTCACACCTGGAATTTTCCGCAAAGCTGCAGCTTCAACTTCTTGCTCGAAAGCAACAAATAAGCCATTACCAGCAATCTGCCGGCTTAGCTTATCCATTTTGTCATCGGCAACCAACTCACCTTTATTTACAATAATCACCCTTGAACACAGGGCTTCAACTTCCTGCATGATGTGGGTTGAGAGCAAGACTGTTTTGTTTTGCCCGATATTTTTAATCAATTGCCTGATTTCAATCAATTGATTGGGATCGAGGCCCGAGGTCGGTTCGTCAAGTATCAGCACCTGAGGATCGTGTATCAATGCCTGGGCAATACCCACCCTTTGCTTGTAACCTTTCGACAGCATCCTGATTTTTTTGTGCATTTCGATTTCAAGTCCCGTGAGATGAATCATTTCATCTACACGCTTCATTAATTGATTGCCAAGCTGATGAATCCGCCCAACGAACAACAGGTATTCACGCACGTACATATCGCTGTACAAAGGATTGTTCTCGGGTAGGTAACCAAGATGTTTTCTTGTCTCAACAGATTGAAGCTGAACATCATAGCCGAAAATCGAAGCGGTTCCGCTGCTGGCAGGAATATAGCTGCTCAGAATTTTCATCAAGGTTGATTTTCCGGCACCATTTGGACCAAGCAACCCCACTATTTCTCCTGCCTGAATGGATAAGCTCACATTATTCAGCGCTTTCTGCTGTCCGTATACCTTTGAAACCTGACTAACAACGACCGACATAAACTGGACCTTTTGATGGATGAGAATGCAAAAATACGAAAGATTCCGGCATCTGAACGCATCTGGATTCGGCTTCAGCCTAATAGTCGCCTGACATGACTTTATTAACACTTCCTTATTTTTGTCTATCTTCGTCCGTTGTTTATTTTTCCAGGCAGCAATGGTGTAAAACACGCCCAAAATCAAATTGCTTTGGTTATTTTGTGATTGATGCCTTTTATGATTCAAGATTTGGGCGTTTGTCACTGGTAAACAAAAAATTATCAACAAATACATGTTGGTAAATTTGTTGGAATGAAAAAATGTTTCTATTTTTGCACCCCGTTTTGGAAAAAGTATGTACTGAAACGAAAGAAGTAATCTATAAGTCAATGAATACACTGAGTTACAAAACCATCAGCGTCAACAAAGAAAATGCTGATAAAAAATGGATGGTTATTGATGCTGAAGGATTGGTGCTGGGTCGTTTGGCCTCCACAATTGCACAGGTTCTGAGAGGAAAGCACAAACCTTCATTTACTCCCCACAGTGATTGTGGCGATAACGTGATCGTGATCAATGCCGAGAAGGTGTTGCTAACCGGCAATAAAATGGAGACGAAATATTATGTTCGTCACACAGGTTATCCAGGTGGGCAGCGCATTCGTCCTGTGAAGGAACAATTGAAACGCAAGCCGATTGCGGTTGTTGAACATGCCGTAAAAGGGATGCTTCCCAAGACAAAACTGGGTGCTGAGCTATTTCGCAACCTTTATGTCTATGCTGGCCCTGCTCATAAGCATGAGGCACAGCAGCCAAAAGAACTCACATTAAATACAATTAAATAATCATCATGGAAGTAATCAACGCCTTAGGCAGGAGGAAGACTGCTGTTGCCCGTGTTTATCTGAAAAGCGGCAGTGGCAGCATCGTGGTTAATAAGCGGGATTTCAGAGAGTATTTCCCAACAGGAATACTTCAGTTTGTTGTTGAGCAGCCATTGTCCCTGACAGGAAATTTGGGTGCTTACGACATCAAAGTGAATCTTGATGGTGGTGGTATCAATGGACAGGCCGAAGCCCTCAGCCTTGCCATCAGCCGCGCACTCTGCGAAATTAACAGCGAATACCGTCCTGTTCTCAAAGCAAAAGGCCTCCTTCGCCGCGACCCAAGAATGGTTGAGCGTAAGAAACCAGGTCAGCCCAAAGCACGTAAGAAGTTCCAATTCAGTAAACGTTAGTCTGAAGGGCAAACGATTCTGTTTAGTATCCAAATCGCTGCGATGTCGGCTCCGACCTACCCAGCGATTGTGTTCGTGAATGTAAACATTTTTTTAAACTATCTTTTATGTCAAGAGTATCCTTTGAAGAATTATTAGATGCTGGCGTGCACTTCGGGCACCTCAGAAGAAAGTGGAATCCTAGCATGGCTCCTTATATTTTCATGGAGCGCAATGGTATCCACATCATTGACTTATACAAAACTCAGGCTAAAATCGAAGAAGCTGCCAACGCTTTGCGCCAGTTAGCCAGATCAGGCAAAAAAGTACTTTTTGTCGCTACAAAAAAACAAGCTAAAAGTATTGTTGCCGAAGAGGTTGCTAAAGTTGGTATGCCATACGTAACTGAACGTTGGCCCGGTGGTATGCTCACAAACTTTGCCACCATCCGAAAAGCCGTGCGTAAAATGTCGAATATCGACAAACTTATGGTAAGCGATTCTTACAATAACCTCTCAAAAAGAGAGCGCCTTCAGATTCAGCGTGAACGTGAAAAACTTGAAAAGAACCTTGGAAGTATCGCTGACCTGAGCCGACTCCCTTCAGCTTTGTTTGTTGTCGACGTGATCAAAGAACACATCGCTGTGGCTGAAGCCCGCAAACTTAACATCCCGACTTTCGCTATCTGCGACACAAACTCCAATCCGAATATCATCGATTTCCCGATTCCGGGCAATGATGACGCCAGCAAATCCATTGCTTTGATCGTTCGTACTATGGCCCAGGCTATCGAAGAAGGATTGAATGAGCGAAAACTTGCCAAGGATAAAGGTCAGGAAGATGGTGACACCGATTCTGATGAATTCAACGATGACAATGAAAAGAACTTTGACGTCGATGAAGAAGAATCAAAAGGTGAAGGACGTAAAGCTCCGGCTGATGACGCCCGTGGTAAAAGACCACGCAGGCCTGCAGCCAGAAAATAATTGATTAATCTTAAAGAATTATAAGCAAATGAATATTACTGCTGCTCAAGTAAACGACCTGAGAAAACTTACTGGAGCCGGAATGATGGATTGCAAAAAAGCCCTTGTTGAAAGCAACGGCGATATGGAACAAGCCGTCGATTACCTGCGCAAAAAAGGACAAAAAGTGGCCGCAAAACGTGCCGATCGTGAAGCAACTGAAGGTGTTATCATCGCTAAAACAAGTGCTGATGCCCAGTATGCTGCACTCGTGATGGTTAACTGCGAAACTGATTTCGTTGCTAAGAATGAAGATTTCGTAAAGTATGCCCATAGCATCCTCGACTTGGCCATTGCCAACAAAGTTCAGACAATTGATGAACTGAAGGGAATGGAACTCAATGGTCGTAAAGTTGAAGAAACCATTACCGACCAAACGGGTGTTATTGGTGAAAAAATCGATCTGGGTGCATTCTTTAAAATTGAAGCCCCTGTGACAGCTGCCTATATCCATCCCGGAAACAGGCTTTCAACAATCATTGGACTTAACCTCCCCGAAGCTGCAAACGTAAATCAGATTGGTCGCGAACTGGCAATGCAGATTGCTGCGATGGATCCGGTAGCTATCGACGAAAGTGATGTGCCTCAGGAAGCTATTCAGCGTGAAATTGAAATCGGCATGGAGCAGGCACGTAACGAAGGAAAACCTGAAGAAATGCTTGAAAAAATTGCCCGTGGTAAACTGAATAAGTTCTACCGTGAAAGTACCCTGCTCAATCAGGATTTCGTTCGCGATAGTAAGAAAACAGTGAAGCAATACCTGGCTGAATCGGATAAAGCTTTGACAGTGACTGCCTTTAAACGCGTTGCTTTGGGATAAAAACCCAACTGGATAATTATTAAAAAAGGAGCCTTCAAGGCTCCTTTTTTCTTCCCCCCTATTGAAAAAAGAGGATTTACTCATCCTCAAAACTACTGATTCAGTGCGGCTTTTACAATTGCAGCGACCGTCTGGTTGTCAGCTTTCCCGGCAACTTTGGCTGAAACAACAGCCATCACTTTGCCCATATCTCGCATACTTGTTGCGGCTGTCTCAACAATCGCAGCGGCGACAATGGCTTTGATTTCTTCCTCTGAAACCTGAGAAGGCAAATAGGCTTCGATGATACCTGATTGATAAACCTCTTCATCAGCCAGATCAGACCGCCCTTGTGAACTGTAAATGGCAGCGGATTCACGCCTTTGTTTTACCAGTTTTTGAAGAAGCTTGATTTCTACCGACTCCGGTATGATACCACTGCTTACATCTTTTCCTGTTTTTTCGAGGAGCAAGGCGGCTTTGATTGCCCGCAAGGCATTCAGTTTACGCATGTCCTTGGCTAGCATTGCCTGCTTAATGTCGTTGTTGATTAATTGTTCGAGTTCCATGTTACGTTTAGTTTAATCAACATTGTCGTGCAGGAAAGGGTTGTCAAGCCGAAGACCTGGCCGTCCGGGTGTTGCGTCGATAGTGTATCGTGAGGGTTGTGTGCTGGCCATCTCTTTATTCACATCAGTGCCTTTGCGCAGGTAGGCGGGTGTTTTTTCCAGTTCCTCAATGCCTTGGTCCGTCTTGATCTTCAAACTCATGGCTTTGAGCCTGTTTTGCCTCTCGATACTTTTCTTCTCCATTTCAAGTTTTTCGGCCAATTCTTCCTCTGCTGAAAACCTGGAAACCGATTCCCTGAAATATTCTGTCTTTGATTCTACTTCAGGTTCAACCACTTCAAAAATAATCTCATTTTTTTCAGGAACCGGAAGCACAAGCGGTTCTTCCTCCATTGAAAATTCGGAGATAACTGTTTCATTTAATTTAATTTCCTCCTCTGTTGTTTCTTCAAACAACTGGTGAATTTTCTGGGCAGCGGGTTGCTTGAAAGCCAGCTCATTGCCATTGGGAATCAGCGTTGGCTTTTCTTCTTCAGAGATTGACTCAAGGGTAAAGACTTTTACATTCGAATTTTGCTTGTTGATGGGATTAAAGGATGTTTCTTCTCTTTTATCGCTGTAAAGCGGATTCACTTTCACATTTGGAGTGCCCTGCATAGGCATCAACAGTTCTTCATTTTCGAAGCCGGTGGCAATAACTGTAATGGCAATGTTGTTTCCTAAACTTGTATCAACGCCATTACCCCAGATAACTTCAGCTGTATTGCCACAAATGTGTTGAATGTAATCAGTGATTTCATGCACCTCATCAAGTGAAATTTCCTCTTCACCTGAGGAAATATAGAGCAGGATATTTTTGGCGCCTGAAATGTTGGAGTCGTTAAGCAGGGGGGAGCGCATGGCCTCTTCGATGGCCTTGATGGCCCTGTTTTCGCCCGATGCCACAGCTGATCCCATGATTGCTTTACCACTGTTTTTCATAACAGTTTTAACATCTTCAAAGTCAACGTTGATATAACCAGTAACAGTGATAATCTCGGCAATACCCTTGGAAGCAGTGGTCAGCACATCATCAGCTTTTTTGAATGCCTCGGTAAGACGCATATTTCCATATTCTTCCCTCAGCTTATCGTTGCTGATGATCAACAGTGTATCAACATGTCGTTTGAGCTCTTCGATCCCTTCAAAAGCTTGCTGTCTTCTTTTTTTACCTTCAAAGCTGAACGGGAGGGTAACAATTCCAACCGTAAGAATATCGAGTTCCCTTGCGATTTTTGCGACCACTGGGGCCGCACCTGTGCCTGTACCACCTCCCATACCGGCGGTGATAAAGAGCATTTTTGTATGTGGTTCAAGCAGTTCCCTGATTTCATCTGTTGTTTCTATGGCAGCTTCACGTCCAACAGCCGGGATATTACCTGCTCCCAATTGCCTCTTGCCCAGATGTACTTTATTTGGTACCGGACTGGTATCAAGGGCCTGTGAATCGGTATTGCACAAAACGAAATCAACACCTTTGATGCCCTGGTGATACATATGAGTAACGGCATTGCTTCCACCGCCGCCGACGCCGATTACTTTGATGATATTTGATTGATCTTTAGGATGTTCAAATTTTAGCATTTCAGTCATAATTCTGGGTTTTAAAATTAGTTTCTTGTTTTATAACAAATTCGTTTCAAATATTTTTTTTTTAACATTCTGCGGTTGATAACCTCCGCCTATTCAATCAAATCTCTGTCGAAAAGACGAATGATTTTGTCAAGATAACTTTGTCTTTTCTTTTCTTTGGTTTCTTCGAAGACAGTGATTGATGGTTTGGTCTTTTTCGAGCTTTCTTCTTCAGCGTCTTCTTTCATGCGTTCCATTTCAAGCTCAAAATCATAGCGTTTTATGCCTTCGATCACCAACCCGATTCCGGTTGCATACATGGGGCTGGCCAATTCATCGGGTGTGCCTTTAGCTAAGTGTTCGTTCGGATAGCCAATGCGTACCTCCATACCTGTGAGGAATGATGCCAGCTGATCGATGTGTTTCATCAAAGCCCCGCCGCCAGTGAGTACAATACCAGCAATGAGTTTGCGTTCAAGGCCTGAATTTTTAATTTCATAATACACATGTTCGATAATTTCTTCCATTCGTGCCTGAATGATGCCTGCTAAATTGCGAAAGGAGATTTCTTTGGGCGGGCGTCCCCTGATTCCGGGAATAGAAACAACTTCATCATCCCGGTTTTCGCTGGCCAGGGCTGAGCCAAATTTAATTTTCACTTCTTCGGCATGCTTTTTAATAATGGTGCATCCCTCACGGATATCTTCGGTGATGATGTCGCCTCCAAACGGAATTACTGCTGTATGGCGAATGATTTTGTCATAAAAAATGGCAATGTCAGTCGTACCGCCTCCAATGTCTACCAATACCACTCCGGCTTCTTTTTCTTCATCACTGAGTACGGATTCGGCTGATGCAATGGGTTCAAGTATCAGGTCAACCATTTCGAGGCCGGCACGTTTTACACATTTCAGAATGTTTTTGGCTGCAGCCGTTTGCCCGATTATCACATGAAAATTGGCTTCTATTTTGCTTCCCAACATTCCAACCGGTTGCTTGACACCTTGCTCGCCATCGATAATATAATCCTGAGGAATGACATCAATGATCTCTTCTCCGGCTGTCATGCTCAGTTTATACATGTCGTTGCTCAACTTGTCAATCTCAAGTCTGTTGATTTCTTTCTCGTTTGATTCGCGAATGAGACTTCCGCGGTGCTGAAGACTTTTAATGTGCTGACCGGCGATGCCGACATTCACATATTTGATATCGACACCAGAAGTGGCGGAGGCTTCATCAACAGCTTTTTTGATCGAGTTTACCGTGTCTTCAATGTTTGAAACCATACCCCTCTTTACGCCGATCGATTCCGAACGGCCATAACCAAGGATGTCAATTTTTCCGTTTTCATTTCGCCGGCCGACGATGCAGGCAATTTTTGTTGTCCCGATGTCGAGACCTACAATAATCTCTGAAGTTTTCATATGGAATCTCTTTTGGTGCAAACAATTTGGTTCTTAAATCTGGCATTGATGCTGTTAAAGGTGTTCAAGGCAGGATCGTTGGAACGTGCCTGAAAAAATGCTGATATATTGAAGATTTTATCTCTGATGTGGTTTGTATCGCCCAGTATGATACTGGCATCTCCTATTTTCGGACTAAGTTCAATTTCATTCTCTTCTGTCACAAAGATTTGATCAACAAGGACTTTCATGAACTCATCGCGGTTTATTTCCTGGGCAACTTTGGCAACAGCAAAAATGTTGTGTTGCTTGTTTACGAGTTTCTGCATTGGAAATGCCCTGTTTGTCGGAATGGGTAGTGGACTGATCTGACCATTTGCGATCATGACCCTCGCAATAAATTCTGAATGAACAGGGAATATAAAAAGTTTATTATCAATATAATAAGAGGAATTATCAGTAGTATAGAAACGAACAAACGGCTTCCTTTCAATGAGTTTTACCTTAACTTTCCGTTCGAGTGTTGTTGAGGCTTCAGCCACTGACACATATGGATTTTGCTCCAGCTGTTGCAGTAAAAACCTGATGTTGGTAGCCCGGAGTGATTTCGTTCTGTTGGCACCCACCATATCGGTGATCTCGGCATAAACCTGATTGTAAATGAGAAAGCCTCCCTCAGCTTCATGTTTGATTTCAAGCTCAAGTCCGGTCACTGGCATGCTGTAATGCGTCATGCGCGCGAAACCAAGCAGCGCAGCAAGTGCAACTGCTGTGAGTACCCAGGTGGTGATGGTAAGGATCTTTTTTACCATGTTGAAATCATTTTTTGTAATGGTTCAACTAACTGGTCAATATCTCCTGCACCCATCGTGAGTAAAAGTGCGGGTCTTATCTTTGCTATCTCTTCCAAAACCTCTTCTTTTGAGATCATACTTTTTTCCTTGTTTGGGCAAAGTTTTAACAAAGCATTGCTGTCAATACCGGTTATCGGAAGCTCCCTTGCCGGGTAGATTTCGAGCAGGATCAATGTGTCGAGTAGGCCGAGACTTTCAGCAAATTCTTCCATGAAATCACGTGTTCTGCTGAAAAGATGGGGCTGGAAAATTCCAGTGACGGGTAAATCTGGAAATAGTTCTCTCACACCGCTGATAAAAGCCCTGAGCTCTTCGGGATGGTGTGCGTAATCATCGATAAAGATGTGTCGGTTGTTTCTGACCCGAATGTCAAATCTTCGCCAAACACCTGTGTAGGAGTTTAATGCATTGGCAATAACCTTTGGTGGTAAACCAACCTCAATGGATACTGCTGCTGCTGCCAATGCGTTTTCAATGTTGTGCCTGCCAGGTACCTGCAGGGTAATGGTCATGGATTGGTTATGTTTTAATACCCAATCGAAACTAAACTGACCCTTTTCAACCTGGATATTTTCTGCACGGTGTGTTGAACCTTCCTCAAAACCATAAGTGATCGTATCTGAAAGACCTTGCAGTGCCAAGCCATTGCGGTAAACTAATTTACCTCCTGTTTTTCGACCTGATGCGAATCTCACAAAGTTTTCCTTCAGTTGATCATGATGCTCGTAAACATCGAGATGATCGGCATCCATTGATGAAATGACAGCGATTTCGGGATGAAGTTTCAAAAAACTACGGTCATATTCATCAGCTTCAACGACCATATAGGTGCTGCTTTGGTGCACGACCAGGTTACTTCCAAAATTGTTTGCAATGCCTCCGATAAAAGCAGTAACAGGAATTCCTGACTCATTAAGTACATGGGCAATCATGGAGGTGATTGTTGTTTTTCCGTGAGTTCCGGCCACGGCAATGGTAGGAAAAGACTGGGTGAGTAAACCCAATACTTCTGCTCTTTTTAAGAGTCGAAAGCCTTGTTGGCGGATGTATTGCAATTCATTCAGGTTTGCCGGAATGGCAGGAGTGAAAATCACGAGATCAGGATTTGTCGGAATCATCCTGATATCATCGGTATAATGCACGTTAATCCCTTCTTCTTCGAGCTCGGTGGTGAGTTTTGTTCTTGTTTTATCATAACCACTAACCAGGGCACCCTGAAGGTGGAAATACCTTGCCAAAGCACTCATCCCGATACCGCCGATACCCAGGAAATAAACCTGATGTCCCTTACCGTATTTCATAGCCTGACCAGTTTAAAAATTTCATCGGCTATCAGTTTACCAGCATTTGGAAGTGACAGTTTTTTAGCTTCTTCAGCCATTGATTTCAGGCGTTCTTCGTTTGCAAGAAGTTGAATTCCTGTCGAAACAAGTTTGGAAACGGCTTCTTCATTTTTGATGAGGACAGCTGCTTTTTTGCTTTCGAGCCTGCGCGCATTGCTGGTTTGATGGTCCTCGGCAGCTGAAGGCAGCGGAACGAGGATAGATGCTTTACCGAGTACGCAGATCTCTGAAATCGACATCGCACCGGCTCTGGAAATAATCAGGTCGGCAAGGGCATAAGCCAGATCCATGCGATCAATGAAAGCTGTGACAATGATTTTGTGCGAAAAACCATGACCCTCAACCGAAGCTTTGGCCTGATTGTAAAAACTTTTACCTGTTTGCCAGATAAGTTGAAAAGGTTGATTCCCCAGAAGGTCGACATCTTTGAGAATGGCCTCATTGATGGCAAGAGCTCCCTGGCTTCCCCCTACGATCAACATGGTTTTTTGTTCAATATTAAGTCCAAAA
>JANJXG010000009.1 GCA_024709145.1 Bacteroidales bacterium
CCTTCAATCGGGATCATCATCCCGTCTATGTTTACAATTTCTTTCGTTTCCATGATTTATGTTTTAGATGAAAAGTAGCTTAGAATGGGTACTTTTCGTATATATCTGCATGAATTTACCTCGTTTCACATGATTTAACTAAACCCAAGAACTGCATCGAATTTGCATACTTCAAAGCAAACCCCGCATTTAGTGCACACCTCAGGATCAATCACATGTGGTTTTTTCTTATCACCGCTGATCGCTCCTACAGGGCATTTTCTGGCACATGCCGTACAACCAATGCATTTCTCAACATCGATTGTAATACTCCTTAAAGCTTTGCAGTTGTTAGTTTTGCAGCGTTTGTCGCTAATATGTTCGAGGTATTCATCTTTAAATTTCACAATGGTCGACAACACCGGGCTGGGGGCAGTTTTTCCCAATCCGCAGAGCGAGGCTTTTTTAACGACGAGACCAATTTCTTCAAGTAATTCGAAAGTTTCCATCGTGGCACGACCTTCAATGATGTCGTCGAGCAAAGCCAGCATTTGTTTGGTACCCTCGCGGCAGGGAACACATTTTCCACAGCTTTCGCTCTGGGTAAAATTCATGAAGAACCTCGCTATCTGAACCATACATGATTGTTTGTTCATAACCACGAGTCCGCCTGAACCCACCATGGCACCTTTGGCAATAAGGTTATCATAATCCAGCGGCAGGTCAAGGTCTTCCTCGGTCAGGCAACCGCCTGAAGGGCCACCTATTTGAACAGCTTTGAAACCTTCGCCGGTAACGATGCCGTCGTCATTGGTTACGCCACCGCCTATATTGTAGACAATTTCACGCAGTGTAGTGCCAAAAGGCACCTCAATTAAACCTGTGTTGGCAACATGACCGGTGAGCGCAAAAGTTTTGGTACCTTTTGAATTCGATGTGCCGTATTGATTGAACCAACTGGCCCCATGCCTGATAATCAGCGGAACAGCAGCCAAAGTCTCAACATTGTTGATAACAGTTGGTTTGCCGAACAAGCCTTTCTGAGCCGGAAATGGCGGCTTAGGCATCGGCATTCCGCGTTTTCCTTCAATTGAAGCCATCAGGGCTGTCTCTTCTCCACAAACAAAAGCCCCAGCACCCTCCATCACATGAATAAACATATTGTGGCCACTACCGAAAATATTTTCGCCTAATACACCGGCATCCATCGCATCTTCGATGGCTTTGCGCATTCTTTTAACAGCCAGGGGATATTCGAGCCTCACATACACATAGGCTTCATCGGCACCAATGGCACGGGCAGCAATCATCATACCTTCCAAAACTCGGTGAGGATTGCCTTCCATCAAACTCCGATCCATAAAAGCTCCGGGGTCGCCCTCATCGCCATTACAGATGACATATTTTTTTTCACTCAACTCAACCCTTGTCAATTGCCATTTACGGCCTGTGGGAAAACCTCCTCCACCCCTTCCACGTAATCCTGAAGCGATGATTTCGTCGCAAATCTCAACATCTGTAAGCTGTGTAAAAGACTTGTAAGCAGCAAGATAGCCATCATGCGCAATGTACTCACGGATGTTTTCCGGATCCACATGACCACATTCTCCCAATACAAGCCGATTCTGCCTTTTGTAAAAAGGAATGTCGAGTTGACCCTTGTTGTGTTCACCGGTGACGGGATTCACATACATCAACCTGTCAATCACTTCGGCGTGCTGAATTGACCGTTCAACGATCTCGGCAGCATCCTCAGGTTTTACTTTCACATACATGGTTTCATCCGGCAGAATGTTCACCAGCGGTCCCTGCGCACAAAAACCCTGACAACCACTTCCTGTGATCTGAATCGTGCTGCAGTCATGCTGATCGAGCACCAGCTCGGTAAACAAAGCCATGCCGGCATCCTCAATCGCTTTCTCAAGCGCCTTGTGAACCATTAGGGCACCATTGGCAATGCAGCCTGTGCCTGCACAAACCACAACACGTTTGTGAATCCGGGCTGCTGATTTGTTATAATTTTCTTTAATCTCTTTAAGATCAGTAACTATCATTGTTTCCATGAGCTGCATTTTATTCGTTCACTGTTTCTGGTTGGGATTCTTTTTCAACAATGGCGTCGATGATTTCGTCACAACGCTTGCCATTGACTTCGCCATACACTTTTTCGTTGACAACCATCACAGGTGCCAGGCCACAAGCTCCCAAACAACTTACTGCCTCAATGGTAAACATCATGTCGTCAGTGGTATGTTTTTCTTTGTTGAGTCTTAATTTCTTGTAAAGTGCATCCAGTAATTTGGACGAACCTTTAACATGACAGGCTGTACCGTCGCACACTTTAACAACATACTTACCTTTTGCCTCCAGTGAAAAATGCGCATAAAAGGTTGCAACACCATAAACCTCAGCCACCGGCATATCGAGGGCAGTGGCTACATAGGTGAGTACCTGCGGAGGTAAAAAGCGGTAGGCATCCTGAATTTGTTGCAAGATTGGGATAAGCCTGGCCCGGTCGTGGTTGTTCCTTTCGATGATTTCGATCACCTGTTGAAACTGTCGAAGATTTTTATTCGGTTCTGTAATCACGGTGGTATAAATTTGTAGGGACTTGCCCAGATTAGCTATTCTTTTGTTGACCTAACTTATTGATAATAACAGCAAGATTGGCATAAATGTGAGTATCCTGCACAATAATCTGATCGGGGACCTTCAGGGCAACCGGTGCGAAATTCCAAATGGCTTTGATACCCCAGACCACCATGAGATCGGCCACTGATTGGGCTGCTCCTGCAGGCGTTGTGATGATGCCGATGCTGATGTGAAGTCGTGACGCCAGATCGCGAAACTTTTCCAGACTAAAAACCGGCACACCTTGAATCTCTGTCCCAAATTTACGTTTATCAGTGTCAAAAGCGGCAACAATTTTCATCCCGGCTTCACGAAAACCCTGGTATTGAATCAATGCACTGCCAAGATAACCCGCACCAACCAGAAATGCCTCATGCTTTCGGTTGTATCCCAGAAAATCTTCCAGTGCCAACTGCAATTCCTCCGTGGAGAATCCAATTCTTGTTTTTCCGCTGACACCGGTATAGGCCATATCCTTGACCACCTGAGTAGGATCCAGGCCAAGCATACGGGCAATGACCGGCGCCGAAACATACATATCACCTTTCTCACGAAGAGCCCTCACCAGATGAAGATACTGTGGCATCCGGCGAACTGTTGGCTCCGGCACTGCCTGCTGCTTCTTAGGAGTTGTTATTGTTAATGATTCCATAGCATGTATTTCTGACTGCAAAAATAAAGAATATGGAAAATATATAAAGATATTTTTCTTTATTCTCAGTAATTTGTATTTGGTCTAAATAAGCGAAAATCAAAAAGGAAAACAGATATAATGATACTATCTAATTATATTTAAATACTTTAGATCATATTAATTAGTAAATATTTAAAGAACAAATTCGTTAATTTCATTAGAGCACAATCATCATAATAAAAGATTATCTTCCTTAATTCTGATTAAACCGACCAAATAACAATCCTTTTAAGAAACAGCAATGAAAGAAAATCATTTATTACAAGGCTTGGTTTGAGCGGTAAAATTATCTTTGCAATCCTATAAGAATGTGTACACGACCTAAATCCATGCAGGCAAAAAGACTCATTTGGTTGATTTCATTGTTTTTGTGCAGCTGGGAGTTGCATGCCACCCACCAGCGGGCCGCAGAGATCACCTACCGCTGGATTCAGGGCCTGACCTACGAAATCACCATCACCATGTACACCTATACCCCCAGTCCGGCAGATGATGTAAGAACCAGTTTGCCGATCCGCTGGGGCGACAATACCATGAGCGATATTCCAAGGATCACTTTTCAGTCGCTGCCCGAAAACTATACGCTGAACGTTTACCAAATGAATCACACTTTCCCCGGCAATGGTAGTTATGTTATTTCGGTAGAAGATCCAAACCGGAATTTTGGCGTTGTCAACATTCCCAACTCGGTCAACGTTCCGATTTATGTTGAAAGCACACTGGTTATCAATACATTTTTAGGCGAAAACAATTCTGTTCAGTTGCTAAACGCTCCCATTGATCAGGGTTGTGTTGGTAAAACGTATGTGCACAATCCTTCTGCCTACGACCCTGACAACGACAGCCTCAGCTTTGCACTTGTCAATTGCCGCGGCAGCCAGGGTCTCGAAATCCCGGGTTATACGCTCCCGATGGCATCGCTATCTTTCAGTATCGATTCCCAAACCGGCGACCTGGTTTGGGATACACCCATCCTTCAGGGCGAATACAATGTCGCGTTTGAAATCACTGAATGGCGAAACGGTACAAAAATTGGTTCTGTAGTACGTGATATGCAGATTCTGATAGGAGCTTGCAACAACAATCCTCCTGTCATCAGCCTGAATGAAAACCACTGCGTTGTTGCCGGCGAGCAATTGCTTTTTGAAATCAACGCAACAGACCCCGACAACAATACTGTTACTTTGAGTGCCTCAGGCGCACCCTTCGAAGTAGACAACCCGGCTGCCATCATCCCGGATCCAGCAACAGGAACACCCACAGCTGCGACCACCTTTTATTGGAATACAAGCTGTAACAATGTGAGTAAAAACCTTTATATCGTTCTCTTTAAAGCCAAAGATAATCACCCTGAAGTCAATCTCACCACCTTCAAAAGCACTTCCATCCAGGTGATTGCTCCTCCTGTTGAAAATTTATCAGCAGTTTCTGCCGGCAACGGCATCAACCTTAGCTGGCAGTCGTCTGGCTGTAACAACAATAAAGGATACTACATTTATCGCCGAAACGGCAATTCGGGGTTCAGTCCAACTGATTGTCAGACTGGTGTTCCGGCCTCTGCAGGTTTCAACCGCATCGCAGTAATCGATGATCCGTCAGCCCAACTTTTCAGGGATGACGACAGTGGTCAGGGCCTCATTCCGGGTGTCGAGTATTGCTACCTCATTACCAGTTTTTTTGAAGATGGATCAGAAAGCAAAGCCAGCAACGAAAGTTGTGCCTCACTGAAACGCGACCTGCCTGTGATGACTCATGTGAGCAACGACAGTCTTCAGCTGACTGCCGGAAGAGTGCTCCTGGCCTGGGCTCCACCTACCGAACTCGACATGAATCAGTTTCCTGGTCCCTATCGCTACGAACTACGCCGGCTCGACACGCCGGAGCCAGTTTTGTTGTTTACGGGAGTTGGATTAAACGACACACTTTACACAGATGAATCCGTAAACCTGAACGAAAAAACACTTGCTCTGACCTATGAAGTCAGCCTGATCAGCGAAACAACCGGGTTAATTGGTATCAGCAAACCGGCCACTTCGGTTTTGCTGCACATAGCTCCCACCGACAAAGCACTCAGACTGAGCTGGAATGACAACTTTCCTTGGACAATCGACAGCACCGAAATATTTCGCAAAGAAGGTGATCTCTTCATCAAAACAGGAAGCAGTCAAAACGGAAGCTACCTCGATACCGGCCTGCAAAATGACCGATCCTACACTTACTATGTCAGAACTTCAGGCAGCTATTCTACTTCCGGCTTTGTTACTCCCATCCTAAATTACTCTCAAATTGTGAGTGCCATCCCGAAGGATGTGGTAGCTCCCTGTGCACCTTTGATCAAGGTTGAAACCAATTGCAGTCAGGTCAGCAACCTGATCCAAATCAGTAAAACCGCCGACAGTTGCGACAGCGATATAAAAGAATACCAGATCTATTACAGCAGAGCCACGTCAGCAGCATTCGACCTGATTGCAACCATTCCGGCAGCTGATGCTTCTTTTCTTCACGACGGGATCGACCTTGTAACAGGTTGTTATTTCGTAAAGGCCATTGATACTACCGGAAATATTTCAGAAGCCTCTGAAGCACAATGCATCGACTGGGACAGCTGCCCGCTGTATGAGCTCCCCAATGTTTTTACTCCTAACAGTGACTTGTACAATGATACTTTTATCCCGCTAAACTACCCTGCTACAAACCCCAAAGCCAATGTAAACCGCATTGAGCTTAACATTTTCAACCGCTGGGGCACGGTAGTCTTCCAAACCGCAGACCCACTAATAAACTGGGATGGCAAAGACCAGCAAACCGGAACTGATTGTGCACAAGGCACTTATTTTTACACCTGCAAAATCTTTTTCCAGTCGCTCGACGGCCAAATCGAGCAACATCTGCAGGGTAGTGTGACGATTGTGAGGTAAATAATTCGAAAATCACCCGAAGAAAAATGCACGAACTTTCAATTGCAGTACAAATAGCAGAAATCATTGTCGAAGAAGCCCAAAATGCCGGAGCTTCAACTGTAAGCAAAGTTGAACTTGAGATCGGCTCATTAGCAGGGATTGAACCTGATGCCATTGAATTGGCGGTGCCTGAAGCATTTAAATCTACTATCTGCGAGGGGGCTGAAATCGTTTTTCATTACATTCAGGCCAAAGCCGTTTGCGAATCCTGCTGCAGCGAATTCGATCCAGCAGACCATTTTAAAATCTGCCCGTTTTGTAACAGCCTTTATACCAGTTTTATCAAAGGCAAAGAGCTCAAGATTAAATCATTTGATATTATAAAACCTTAATACCCAAATTTATGTGTGGAACCTGCGGATGTGGTGATGACGACCACATCACTTATCAAAAGCCAACCGATCACCAACACGGACACTCCCACCTGCACCATCACGGGCCCCTTGCTCATGCTCATTTTCACAGTCATGATGGTCAGCAGCTTCATCTGGCAGATCATAATCACTCACATGATCACGATCACATTCACCCAACAGGACAATTCCATGACCATCATCAAGAGATTCATAGTCAAACGGTTGAAATTCAAAGAAATATTTTATCCAAAAATGACCTTGAAGCTGCACGGAACCGGGGTTATTTTGAAGCTTTGAATATTGTTGGCTTCAACCTTGTGAGTTCTCCGGGATCTGGTAAGACATCCATCCTTGAACGAAGCATAAAGGAGAAAGGAACAGAGTGGCAATGTGTTGTCATCGAAGGCGACCAACAAACACTTAATGATGCCCGCAGAATCGAAAAAGCCGGTGCACCGGTGATTCAGATCAATACCGGGAACGGCTGTCACCTCGACGCACTGATGGTTGGTAAAGCAGTGAAAAAACTCAACATACAGGCAAACAGCACCTTGTTCATCGAAAATGTTGGCAACCTCGTTTGCCCGGCACTTTTTGACCTGGGCGAAACAAAGCGCGTGGTAATTATAAGCGTTACTGAAGGGGAAGATAAACCGTCAAAATACCCCAATATGTTCGAAACCTCGCATCTGTGTCTCATAAACAAAACCGATCTGCTACCTTACCTGGATTTTGATGTTGAATTGTTTATCCAAACAGCCCGAAGCGTGAATCCAAACCTGGAGTTTATCAGACTGAGTGCCAAAACAGGCGAAGGTTTCGATAAGTGGTACGAATGGATCAGTCTCCAGCGAAACTAATCTGCTGCTATAAAATTCGTTTGATTTTTTGTTGGAATTATTCCGGAAGGCCGATTTCAGATTAACAACCTGAAAGCATAACTATGAAAAAGGACCTTCTGAAAAGAAAACTCCATAAAAACAAGTCTATTCTTCTTCTTTTTCATTGAGCTTCACGTAGAAAGCAACTTTCTCGAGGGATGTAATCATGTCATATTCTTCAAGATACACCTCCTTAGGAACAGTCACGGGCTTGGGTGTATAATTAAGGATCCCTTTGATACCGGCCTTAACCAATGCATCAGTAGTTTGACTGGCAAACTCGGCGGGTACGGTCATAATGCCAACCTTGATATTCTTTTCAGGGATAATTTTACCCATATCATCCGAAGAAAAACAAGGAACACCCGACATGGTGTTTCCTATTTTGTCGGGATTGATGTCGAAACTTGCCACGATTTTCAGGTGAGATCGTTTACCAGCAAAATAATTAATCAAAGCGCGACCCAGGTTTCCCATACCGATGATTGCCACATTGATTCCTTCCTGTGAATCGATGATTTCGCCGATTAACTCAATCAACTCTTTCACATTATAACCTTTGCGAAGGGTACCGGTATAGCCGATCAGCATCAGGTCGCGGCGAACCTGCACCGCCGTAATATGCTGAATTTTAGCAATTTCATGTGAATAAATATGCGTCTGCCCTTTATCCAGACAAATTAATAATGCCCTGCGATATTGGCTTAATCGCTCGATCGTTTTGTGTGGAAGATGCTTCATGCTAAAGTTTAGCTTTGTGGTTTGAATTTACGAACCAACAAAAATAAACAGTATGATGGAAAAAATGCAAGAAATTTGTTATTTTTTTCACACTGTTAGAAAATATCACTGTTGTTAACCATCAAGCATGATCAGCAAGTAACGACAGTAATGTTGAAACAAACAAAGAATTCAATGCATAATGAAAACCATGAAGTCTGGCGCAGACTCTTTAGGCGGTGTCCTAAAAATCGGTTATGAATCAGCCTGTAATTCCCGGATCGTAAATCCCGTCAGCGAATACAGTTTTATACTTTAACAGAAAATTTAAGTCTTAGACAATCGAGATGCGTGTTCCGCCGTTGTCAACACCCAAAAGAGTTGATTCGGTGATGATGGCATCTTTTCCGCTGCGTTCAACAAAATTGATGGCGGCCTTGATTTTGGGAGCCATGCTACCTTCTCCAAACTGACCTTCGGCCATGTATTTCTTGGCATCGGCGATGGTGATTTTGTCGAGGGCCTTTTCTTGTGGTGTGTTGAAATTAATGCATACTTTGGGCACGTCAGTCAGGATGAAAAATTTATCGGCCCTGATCTGTGAAGCCAGCAATGAACTGGCTAAGTCTTTGTCGATTACAGCATCGATACCCTGAAGTTTATTCTGCTCGATGTAAAAACAAGGTATCCCGCCACCACCAACTGCAATAACAATATGGCCTTCACGTGCAATCTTCTCAATGGTCTGTCGGTTGAAAATAACCATTGGTTTGGGTGATGCGACCACCTTACGCCAGCCCCTGCCACGGGCATCTTCCTTGAATACAGCCTTGGTTTCGGATGAAATCAGCTCGGCTTCTTCCCTGGTATAAAACGGTCCGATGGGTTTTGTCGGGTTCTGAAATGCAGGATCGTCTTTGTTAACGAGTACCTGTGTGATAATCGAAATAATATCTCTGTCCATATCTCTGGCCATCAAAACATTACGAAGCTGCTGCTCAATCACATAGCCAATAAAACCCTGTGAATAGGCCACACTGATGTCGAGTGGCATATCCGGAAGGCCATAAAGTTTGTGTCCGGCAGTGTTGGCCAGCAATATATTGCCAACCTGTGGACCATTCCCGTGGGTGATGACGATGTTGTAATTTCTGTCAATTAAATTGATCAGATTCGTACAGGCTGCATAAGCATTTGCTTCCTGCTCATCAATTGTTCCTTTCTCATTCGACCTCAAAAGTGCATTTCCACCGAAGGCCACAACTGCAAGTTTTTTCATATCTATCTGTGTTTTAATTCCGATTTTGAAAAGGAAAGCAAAACTAAGCAATTATTCGTTTGCACAAACACTATCTGTGAAAATTATCACAATGTTATTCATGTTACAACAGATGCACTTTTGATTGCGGGATTTTAGCCGTCGGAATGCTGAAGTATTATTTTTATATGAAAGGCATTGAAAATGACTGATATTTCACCCATGATGCATTTTTGATGTATAGTCAAAAGTCGCGTCTAAAGCGACATTAATGTAAGTTTGCAATCTTATTTGACCATTAACCCGATTATCAGATAGAAAATAATCATTATGAAAAAATTATCCGGCTTGTTTCTGTTGCTCATCAGCCTGAGCTTGTTCACATGGAGTGCTTCTGCACAAAATTTTTTACGCACAAGCGGCAAGTTTATTGTCGATAAAAATGGACAGGAGGTGATTCTTCGCGGCATTGGCACCGGAAATTGGCTGCTTCAGGAAGGATATATGATGAAAACAGCTGATTTCGCCGGTACTCAAACACAATTTCGCAACAAACTGATTCAAACAATCGGGGAAACAAACACAAACACCTTCTATCAGCATTGGCTCGACAACCATTTTACCCGCAAGGATGTTGAAGCCATGAAAGAATGGGGGTTTAACAGCATCAGGGTGGCGATGCATTACAAATGGTTCACCCTTCCCATCGAGGACGAACCCATTACCGGACAGGACACCTGGTTCGAGAGTGGTTTTATCAGAATTGACAGCCTGCTCAACTGGTGCGAAGACAATGAAATTTACCTCATCCTCGACTTGCATGGTGCTCCCGGCGGTCAAGGTCACGATGCCAATATTTCTGATTATGATCCAACCAAACCCTCTCTATGGGAGAGTGCCGAAAACAGACGTAAAACAGTAGCCCTGTGGCGTAAACTGGCACAACGTTATGCCAATGAACCCTGGATTGGTGGTTACGACCTCATCAACGAACCCAACTGGGAGCTTCCAAACGGCACACTTTTAAAACAAACCTATGTGAATATCATGAATGCTATCAGGGAAGTAGATCAAAATCACATGATTATCATCGAAGGAAACTGGTTTGCCAATGACTATACAGGCCTTACCCCTCCCTGGGACGACAACATGGTTTACAGTTTTCATAAATACTGGACTTACAATACCCAGGAATCAATTCAATGGATGTTAAACCTCAGAAACACTCACAATATTCCGATATGGCTTGGTGAATCAGGTGAAAATTCGAATTCATGGTTCACAAGCCTTATTGCACTCTGTGAAAACAATAAAATAGGTTGGTCTTGGTGGCCGGTTAAAAAAGCAGGTATCAACAATGTGTTAATGGTGCCTGAAAGCCCATCGTACAATAACCTGATTTCATACTGGAAGACAGGAAGTCCGCAAATGACTGCTGACCAAGCCTTTGATGCTGTTTTGGACTGGGCTGAAAATCACAAATTCGAAAACTGTACCATCCAGCTGGATGTGATTGATGCCATGTTGCGTCAGCCACACCAAAACACTGCCTTGCCCTTTAAGAATCATCAAATGAACGAAGCCATCAATGTTTCAGACTACGACCTCGGAAAATGTTCAGTGGCTTATTGGGATACTGATACCGCCAATTATCACCTCAACACAAACAGTTTCACAAACTGGAACCAAGGATGGAGCTACAGAAACGACGGTGTCGACATCGAGAAAAGCTTTGACTCTCACAGCGCCTCCAATGGTTTTGGCGTGGGCTGGACTGCTGCCAATGAATGGCTTCAGTTCACCATTCACAGCGACAGTGCTGCAGCTTATCAATTAATGATCAGGTCGGCCTCAGCATCCGCACCCGCCATCATTCACTTTGAATGCAACGGTATGGATATCACTCCTTACAAACAACTTCCCGTAACGGGTGGCTGGCAAACCTGGATGACAACCACCTTTGAAGATGTTATCATTCCGGCAGGCACTAACCAGATCAGGCTTTTCTTCGATCAAGGCGGGTCGAATGTCAGCCTTTTCAGGTTTTTAAATCCTAAACCGCTGAATGAAACGCCCTTTTTCCTGGTTTCCGGTGAAACCAGCACTGACGGGCAAGCCGTGATACTCACGCTGAATAAACCGGCCACACAGGTAAATTTCACCTCTGGTGATATGGAACTGAAAGTAAACGGGTTGGTCGCTACAATACAATCAGTCCAGGCCGTTGAAGGCAATCCCATGCAGTTGGAACTATTATTGGGAGAAACAATCCGGTTCGGACAAGGTATTGTTATTTCGGGTAACGGACAGGGAATTTTCTCAGAAAGCCAACAGCTTCAGTCGTTTAGCCTGATCACTGTTCGCAACAGGCTTCCCAGGAGGTTCAGTGTACCTGTGAGGGTTCAGGCTGAAGATTTCGATGTGAACAATGGCTTTCAGCTCGAAGATTGTACAGATACCGGAGGTGGTAAAAGTGTCGGTTTCGCCAACAACGGCGATTACCTCGATTACAACATCTACGTTCCTGAGGCAGGCGAACACACCTTCACTTTCAGGGTGGCATCCCTATATTCAAATGGCAGGGTATCGATCAGAGTGAAACAGGAAGGAAACTGGAACAGCCTGCAAACACTCTCGGTGAATGCAACGGGTGGCTGGCAAACATGGAAATCACAAACCATTAAAGTAAACCTTCCTGCCGGCAATTCGACACTCAGGTTATACTCCTCAGCAGGAGAATACAATCTCAACTGGTTTGACATCAGTGGTTTAACTGATATCAACTACCTACCTGAGTTGCAAAATCTGCATATCTTTCCCAACCCGGCCGTCGGAAGTTTTTCTGTTGAAGCCGGTTTCACACAACACATCCCCTTTGCTATGAAACTCACAGATATTGCCGGACGCCAGTTATGGGAAAAAACGATGGAAGGTGCTGCCTACCTGATCGAAACTGTTGATTGCAGCAATTTAAAGCCTGGCACTTATTTTATTCACCTCACAACAGCACAAGGCCAGGTAACCCGAAAAATTGTTTTGGGGCAAAGCCGGATTTAAACTTGCTGCCTCAGCTTATCGAATGCCTTACCCAGGTTTTCGGTGATATCGCCGGCCAGAAGACTTTCTTGCGATTGACTTGCAAGAGCCAGATCGCCGGCCAGACCATGCAGGTACACACCTGCCAAGGCAGCTTCGACAGGCTGGAATGATTGAGCCAGCAGTCCAAGAATAATACCGGTGAGCACATCACCGCTACCGCCTGTGGCCATACCTGGATTGCCGGTAGGGTTAAAGAAAATCCTTCCGTCCGGAAGTGCAATACTGGTGAATGCGCCTTTCAGCACAACGATCAATCCATGGCGAATAGCAAAATTTCGCAAGAGTCTGTGTCTCTCAAATGAATCAGCTGCTTTACCGGCCAAACGCACAAATTCACCCGGATGTGGCGTGAGGATCGTTTGTTTAGGTAAAAAAGCAAGCCAGGTTGGATTTGCTGCAAGCAGATTCAGGGCGTCAGCATCCAGAACCATCGGAACTTTTGCTTGCTGAATGAGCAGCTTCAAGGTATTCGCCGTTTCGGTGGCCTGACCGATACCGGGACCAATACCGATGGCTGTGAAAAGATCTAAACCGGGCAGTTGGCTCACATAGTTCTCATTGACATCCCTGCTGATCATAACCTCTGGCAATTGACTTTGGAATGGAAGCACAGCTGCTCCGGGAAGGTGGGCATGCAACAAACCTGCTCCCGATCGCATGCTTGCCCTGGCTGCCAATACAGCAGCACCGGATTTATCCGCTGAACCAGCAATGATAAGTCCATGACCAAAGGTGCCTTTGTGACTGAAGCGGGATCTGTTGCGCAGCATTGGTTTGATGTCAGCTGCTGTCAAAAGCGCGTTTTCAGCCAGCGTTTGATGCTTATCAGGATGCAAGCCAATCTGAACAATCTCCCAGTTTCCAACAAAGAATTCGTTCTCCGGAAAGAAAAAAGCCATTTTTGGCCATTCAAAAGTGTAGGTATAATCTGCCTGAATGATTACGCCTTTATTTAATTCAACAGGTACATCAGCCATCAGTCCGGATGGTATGTCAACAGCTATTACAACGGCATCTAATGAATTGATGTATTCCACCAATCGCGCAGCTAGTCCCGTGAGCGGCCTCGTTAATCCCGATCCAAACAGTGCATCAACAACGATGGTACCGGTCGGAAGACCTTCAGGAAAATCCGATTCAGACTGAATCAACTGAACCTCTTTCCCCATGGCGCGTAATCTTGCCAGGTTATGACTGAAATCTGGTGAAGGTGTGCCGATTTCCAAAACAAAAACATCGGGGTTAAACGCTTGTTGAATCAGCAGCCTTGCCAATACCAGACCGTCACCTCCATTGTTGCCGCGCCCGGCAAAAATAAACACCTTTTGATCCGGAAGCAGCTTGGGCAAAAGCTTGCGAAACAAAGCCGTTGCGGCTCTTTCCATCAGATCAACCGATGCAACAGGCTCAAATTGAATGGTATAGGCATCAGCTTCACGGATAAATGCTGTTGTGGGAATCGGAATCATGGTCAGAAATTTTAATCAACCTTCAAAGGTAAAATAATTTAAGTCAGATTTCTGTCAGCACACTTTCCTTGAATTATCTTTGTTGTAAATTCAATAAATCAGCAATCCTTAAGTGGATAAACAAATGGAAAAGCAGCTGAAATACTTTTACATGATTTTGATTATTTCTTTGCTCCCGGCTTTGCTTTCCGGCTGCATGAAAGAAACTGAAATACGCAAGCAAAGTATCCGTATTTCCGATCCTTCGGGAATGATTATAAACGACAGCGCGCGCACCATCACCGGCATGTATAATCGGCCACAAACAATAAAACTGGATGTTAACCGCGATGGAATACCCGATCTGAGCCTGACTGCAAACATTATCGGATCACCCGGCATGGGCCAACATCCTCATGCGTCTATACAAGCCCTTCATCATGAGCTTGGATTCCTGGGCTTTTTGAGCAAAGACACGACTTACGTGAATGAAAACATCATGATAAGTCAGGATGGAAACCTGGTTTACCACCAAACAACCTTTCGATTCAACTGTCAAAAGCTATCGCCATTTTATAACTTTTATTCAACGGCTGAAAACTTTCACCTAAAAACCCTGGAACCCAACGATGAACTACAAATCAGCAATTTATTTGCCTCTGATACCGTCTCATTTATTTATTCGTGGAACAGCCCAATCATCCCCTATTTTGCCAACGACACCGTCTTCACCCGGCAAAGTTACACCAACTTCAGTTGCTTTGCACTGCCATACAATACTGATATCTATCTGGGATACAATGTTTTAATTGATTCAAACAGATTAGGTTGGCTCAAAATCAGAATCAACAGCAGTAGCAGTCTTACCCTGTTGGAATGGGCTATTCAGTCTTAAAATCGAATTACCGTTGCCTGTGCAGGATTTGAATGCTGATGCCTTTTTGCACCGACCAACCTTCCTGGTCGGTAAGCCGCAGGGTGAGATGGTAATCACCTTCATCGAAAGGACCATCTGAATCGAACGTGGGCAAGGTGATCTGCCTGTCGAGTTGATAGACTGTTAAACCCTCTGGAATTTTTCCTTCCTCAATCAGTAAAAATGGATTCACTGCAACTTTATCTGGTAAAAAATCACAACTTCCAACCTCTGTACTGTGCGAATGGTGATCAAAATTGTGGTGAATATCCACAGTATAGGAACCCAGGGCGACATTGTCTTTGAACAAATAATTGAGCCTAAAAGGCTCACCGAAATAAAGCACCTCACAATTCAGTGGATGGGCACCAGTTGCTGTAAGGTCGACTTCCGGCTTCTGGTCGTCGATTACTGACTTTTCGCAGGCCGTATTGAGGAACAGAAGCATTACAGCCAAAAACAAACAAATGTAGGTGGAATTGATGGTCCTCATTTTGAATTCAAATTAATTGTTACGGGATAATGCTGTGAATAAACCTCGTTTGAGCCTATGGCATCAAATGCTTTGACAAGCAAATAATATGCCCCCGACTGCCAGGCAATGTTACCACTTACAGCTTTTGGCGGATCGTTGTTATCCTGAGCGGCTCCTGTCACAATTGAGGCATTGAAGGTATAGTTCGTTTCCCCGTCGAAATCATGAAAATGAAGCAGCGTGATTGTATTCGCTGAATTTACAAGTGTATCTTGCAACTGCTGATCAACCCTGACCAATGCCACATAGATACCGCCAAGAGCCAGATCGTCAGTCAAACTGCCGCTGACTTGTATTGTCTGACCCTGAGAAAACACCTGTCCTGCATCGGGTGCCTGGCTTACAATTAACACGGGAGCCTCATTGTCATTTGGTTCAAGAATTTCAATTTCATCTTCGTAAGTGCTTTGGTTGCCCTCCATATCAGTCACCACAAAATGAAAATGATAGTGACCGGCGGATGCTTCGGCTGGTATTTCGAGATGTTCGTGAAAACTGGTGTTTTTTAATCCTTCAAAATTAGTGTAAACCGTATCAGCTTCCCAGCCTGAGGCTCCCAACCAAAATTGGACACTTTTTGATTCATGGTCTTCCTCAGGATGGATTTCGATTGCAATGGTTTTGATTTTTCCTGCTGCTTCAACCTCAGCGTCCATGTGAAACTCACCACCGGCATATGCCGTCTTGCTGTTGTTTAAACCAAGTTCTGTCATGATGATGACAGGTTTACTTATTTCAGCTTCTTTTTTACAAGCCTGAAAGAATATACTTAACGAAAGTATTGCCGTGATAAAGATTTTGTTATTTGTATTCATGTTT
>JANJXG010000040.1 GCA_024709145.1 Bacteroidales bacterium
GGGAAGAATACGTTGTTGGATTTGTAATACTCGTATGAAATACCAGCATTAACAGTATGCTTTCCTGAAAAATAGGTAATGTTGTCAGTGATGTTGAGGGTTGAATAATTGAGTTGGTTTGAAGGAGTGAAAGGATCAAAACCGATCGAAGTATAAGTAGCTTCGCCAGCGGCTGACAGAATGTCGATGGTGGGGAAGATATCTGTCCTGTATTCACGATCTTCAATTTGCTTATTATAGGTAGCAATAAAATTGTTAAAGAGTTTTGAATTCACGGTTGAGTTTAACTCCACTGCCACTGAACGGGTGTTGTCCTGGATGATGTAACCAGTATTTTGAGGAGAAATAGCATCGGCACGGTTGGTTCTGTTGCCATTTCCAGCTGTGTTGCTGCTGTTGCTGTCGCTGATTCTTTGATCTGCGTCGGAATCATGGTGTGAGTAACGAACAGACAATTTGTTTTTGTCGTTGATGTTATAATCCAAACGGACCAAAAACTTCATACTATTTACTTCGTTATTAAAACCATCAAGGGCGCCAAGATCGCGGCCAAAGTTGGTTTGCATGAAATTAGCAAGGTCCTGCATATCAGCAAGGGTTGTTCTTGAAACGTTGCCGGTAGCACCTGGTTTATCAAGAACCCAATCGAGAGCTGGCACACTGCTCTTAAACTGTTCGGCATTGAGGAAGAAGAACAATTTGTTTTTGATAATTGGTCCGCCAATGCTTAAACCAAAGGTCTTTTCATCAATATTGACAGTGCCAAGATCTTTTCCGGCAACTTTGTTACCTGCAATTCCATCATTTCTGAAAAGGAAATAACCTGTGCCTGTGAAGTTATTGGTTCCTGAGCGGGTAACTGCATTGATGCTGGCACCTCCAAAACCTGATTGACGCACGTCAAAAGGAGTGATGTTTAACTGGATTTCTTCAAGAGCATCCAAAGAAACGGCTGTTGTTCCTGTGCGACCTCCGGCCTGACTTGAACTTCCAAGGCCGAATCCGTTGTTGAAAACCGAACCGTCGATTGTAAAACTGTTGAACCTTGTGTCTTGACCTGCAAATGAACGTCCATTTCCATAGGCATTGTAGGTGAGAATGTCGTTAATGGTACGGCCGATGGTTGGCATCGACATGATATTGTTCTGGTTAAAAGAGGCAGCAGCTCCTGTTCTGTCCGAGCTGAAAACGTCGTTTCTGTTCGAAACCACTTCAACTTCAGATAGTTCGGTTGAGGCTTCAGCAAGTTTAAAGTTAAGGTTGGCCGAAACACCAAGGCTTAGCATTACATTTTCCTGAACTTGCTCTTTGAAACCAACAAAGGATACAGTGACCTTGTAAGGTCCGCCAACACGCATGTTGTTAATAATGTAACGACCTTCTTCATTGGAGATCGTTGCATAAACAGTACCAGAGGGTTGATGCACTGCAACGATTGTTGCACCCGGAAGTGATTCTTTGCTTAAGGATTCAACCCTACCATTCATAGCTGAACTTGTAGAACCTTGTCCCATTGCAAACTGCCAGCCAATTACTAAAATCAGCAACAGCAAACTAAAAAGATAACTCTTTTTCATAAAAAGGCAATTTGGTTAATAAAGTGATTAGGCGCCAAAAGTATTACAATTCAACTTTTCATCAATTAAGAAATTATTAAGCTTATCTGAGTCTTGATGTAGTAATTTCTTAAACATCTGAATAACAGTAATATGCACATATTACCTTGTTAATAATTTGTGCATATTTTTTTTTATTTTTTTAACAGATGGTTTTATCAACTATCTCATTGATTCTTTGTCGCTTAAATATGATGTCAGACAGCTTATCTGGATGTGAATCTTCTTTGTTGGATTACATTGTTTTAACAGCTTATTCACCAAATTGATAGCGTATACCGGCATCCAGTGTTCGTCCGAATGACCAAAAGCCTCTAAATGTTTCAAGGTTGTGACCTGAACCATCTTCACCGTTCAAAATATGTTGAGAATTTAACAGGTTGTTGACATTGCCAAAAAGCATGAAATGCTCTTTCCCAAGCTTGAACGGATACCGGAAACCTGCGTTAGCCAATGTATAGGATGGAAGTCGGTAAGATTGAGCTCTGTCGTTTGGATTTTGCCTGCCTGAAGGGTCAAACTGCGCGTATTGCCTGTCGGAGTAGATGGCCTCAACAGTCAATTCTAATGTTTTAAAGAGCTTAAAATCAAGAGCTAATCCGAATTGAAATTGAGGCTGACCACCTGTAAAAAGTCCTTTGGCGTACACATGAACCGTATCAACAGCTATATCTCTGTCATTGAATAAAACAGCTGAAACATCATTTTGCCATTTCCAGCTTCCGGTTGAAATATAACCGCGAAGAGATATTTCCGGTGTCAATCCAGCGTTCAACTCAAGTTCCAGTCCACGATGTAAGGCACTTAGCCCGCTTACCATTGCGCGGGTTTGTGTTTCATTTTCAAGCTGAATGTATTCGTTGGATAAAAATGAAACATCTTCCCACAGTGTATAGTAGGCTGAAAAGAGTGCCTGCAGATTTCCGGTTCTGTATTGGTAGCCTCCTTCTAGGGTTTTCACTTTTTCGTTTCGGATGTCTTGAACCGGTTGATTTGAAAAATTTCCAAATATGAATTTGTAATAAGGAGCTTTGCTGAAAAAGGCAGCATTTAAAAAGACATGTTGTTGATCTGTAAGAAGATAGCTTATTCCTGTCTTGATGTCAAATCCGGGCTTTGAAACAGTCTCACTCCATTTATTATCAGGATAATTGTACACATCATGCCGTTTAAACCGATTGTCGGAGCCACTGGCAGACAGAAAGAAATCTGCATGACCAACATTTGTTTCAACTTGAGTAAAAACAGTTGTTTGATGGAGTAGCGCACCATTATGGATCCGGATATAATCACCGTTTTTCTTAACTTGTTCACGTCCTGCAACTCCAGCTATCGACCAGCTGTAATCGTCGATATAAAAATTTCCTCCCAATAAATCAGCAATCTGCTGCCTCAGATCAGAGCGAAAGAATCTATAATGAATTCCACTCATCCATTTTGTCGATTTTGAAAGCTTTGTTTCATAACTGGAAATAAGGCCGGTCCAGATATGACTAGCCAAAAAGTTTGTTTGCACTATTTTACTGTAACCATTCACTTTCTCACCGGATGCAAGCGTAAAAGTATCCGTGTTGGAAGCGTTGTATCTGTAAATTCCATGCCAATCGATCTGACCTGTTTCGTCCCTGAATTGGTAAAGATTTACATCATAGCCAAGATTATCATGCCATTTTCCCCCTCCTTTTCCGGGAGAAAAATAGACTGAAGTTGCCAGCATTCCTTCGCTACCAACAGATAAATAATGATTGAGGGCAGCATGTGGCTTGTGGTAAAAGTTTTCGGAGCTGTTCTGCAACTCGCCATTCAGAACACCCCATTCTTTGTTATATGTCGGCCCGAATTTATCAACCTCAGCCTTGCTTAGTTTAAGATTTCGCTGGCCATGTCTCTCCGGTCCTCCCAGAAGGGTAAATATAACTCTTTGACGTTGATTGATTTCCTTACTAATGTTAAAAAAATATGCCCATCCGTCAACATAGGTTCCGTCAATATAGCCTTCACCAGTTGTACGTGAACCAAGGAAGGAAACAGACCAACCTTTTTCGTTCAGACCACTTTGATAACTAAAGCTAAGTTTTTTGTTACCATAGGATGTGGTTGAAAAGTTAAGACTACCGCCGCGAAGCTTTCCCGCGTCAGTTGTGCGGATATTTACCGTACCACCTACTGAGTTCAGTGCAATCTTTGAGGCACCGATCCCTCGCTGGATTTGGATGTTCGATGCAACTTCTGTTAATCCCATCCAATTGTTCCAATACACAAGACCGTTTTCAGCACCGTTTATTGGAACTCCATTAAGAAGCACGGCAATGTTTTCCTGCTCAAACCCTCTGATGCGCAGGCTGGCATCTCCTGAACCACCTCCTTCACGGACAGCGAAAATTCCTGGAGAAAAATTCATGATTTCAGGCAAGGGCCTGTCACCCAAACCAGTAATGATATGATCCTGACTGATATTTGTGAATGCGATCGGGTTGTATCGTGCTGTAGCCTGGTCTACCAAAATGTTGATTTCATCCAGATCAATCATTGTTGGAACCATCTCAATGATAAGATTTGAATGTTGTGACGATATTGTTAGTGTGATCATCTGCGTCTCATAACCAAGGAAGCGAATTTGTATCTGAGTCGGAAACTCAAAAGCTGTTAATGCAAATCGCCCTTCGACATCAGAAATCGTTCCCCAACCAGATTTATGTTCTTGAAGTGAAACACCTGTCAATGCTTGCCCACTTTGGGAATCAATGACTTTTCCCTGAATCAAATGTTGTGTAAATGCATGAAGATAAACAAGCAACATGATAATAAGTAGAGTAAATCGTGTCATATGTTGATGATTTATGGTCATAAAAAATGCCCTGCTAAACTTCAGGGCAGATTAATTATAACCAAATCACAATTGGGTAATGGCCCAATATGGTTCACTTCATGCTTTGCCATCATGACGGCAAATACAACAGAATCAAGAAATGGTTATTCTTCTTCCATCCAGACTTTAACTGTCGGTTCCGGATTTACACCGGCTCAATCCTGCTGTTTCCAGCAAGAGTCGCGGACTTTAACCGCCGATCGGGAATTTCACCCTGCCCTGAAGAATACCTGGCAAAATTACTTAATTTTTATTTCCGTGTTTAAAATCAGAAATTTGGAAAGGTTCTAAATTACTCAATTCGGATTTTTACGATACGACACCACTCAGTTTGGTTTTTCGCTGATTAATGTATTCCATTGCGTTCAATGCAGCTACTGTACCATCGGCTACTGCAAGGGTGATTTGTCTGTATTTTTTTGCAATTGCATCACCTGCAGCAAACACGCCGTCAATATTAGTATGCATGTTCATATCTGCAATGATCTCCTTCCTTTCGTTCAGTTTAATGCATTTTCCTTGCAAAAAATCAGTGTTGGCTTCATAGCCAATGAATATGAAGACGCCGTCGAGCTTGATCTCTTTTGATGCTTTTGTATGCAGATTTTCAACTGAAATCGATTCAAGTTTTTCAGTTCCGTTGAAAGAGTTAATACGTGACTGAAGCATTACTTCAATTTTTGGATTATTCCAAACTTCTTCCTCAGCATGTTTAAAACCCTGAAAATGATCAAACTGATGAATCAGTGTCACTTTTGTTGCGTATTTTGTGAGTGATACAGCCTCTTCCAGAGCACTGTTTCCACCTCCTACGACTGCAATTTCCTTGCCTGTGAAAAAATCGCCATCGCAGGTTGCACAATAGGAGATTCCTCTTCCGCGAAATAAGTCTTCCCCCGGAACATTCAAGCTCCGTGAGCGGCCTCCAGTGGCCAGAATGATGGTATCAGAGGTGTATCTGCTGCCGTTAGAAAGTGAAACTGATTTCGTTTCTGATTCAAAATCAATGGTTTGTATTGAAATGCCCGACTTGATGATGCAGCCAAAGTTTTTAGCCTGCAACCTCATGTTGTTGCTAAGCTCATAGCCCGAAATGTGTTCAAATCCAGGGTAATTGGCAATTTCGTGGGTTAAAATCATCTGACCCCCTGCAACCCCGGAGTCAAGAATCAAAACCGAGGCTCTTGCTCTTGAAAGGTAGATGCCAGCTGTTAAACCTGCTGGTCCGGCACCGATGATAATTGTATCGTAATGTTTGATATCCATATAAATGAAGCTGAAATGGCGTCCAAAAAAAGAAAATATTGCGATGGTTTATCATTCATGGGCTGCTTGAATGATTGAAACAAGCAGCCCATTATTTTTAATTAAGCCTTACCAAACTCACGGTCGAGAATCGTTGTAATTTGATCGCGGTTTTGGATGCTGCTGGTTGCGGCTGCAACTTTACCGTCCTTAAAATAGACTGTGAAAGGCAGACCCATAAAATTGCGGCACTCAGGTAAATTGCGGATGATCGCTGCTTCAGGAGAACCAAACATCATATCGCGGAATGCAACATGGGTGTATTCATCCTGTAACTCGTCCATCACGCCATAAACGGGAATACACATGGGGCCCATTCTTCCACAGCATACCATCACATTGGATTCGGTGTTGATGAGTTCTGTCAATTCTGCTGCTGTTGCAACATGTTTTAAAGTTGTTGGTAGTACCATTTTTTTGATCTTTAAATGTTCATAGTTTGACGGGGCAAAGATCAGAAATTATGCCAAATAGTGATACTAAAGCGATTTAATTTTTATATTTATTTCAACTGACAATTACACCCATTCTAAAGTATTGTATTACTGAATGATACGTTTGATTATTCGTAATTTATGAGTGTATTTACCAACTGATTGATTGAAAATCCCATTATGATCAATGCTGTCATACCTGACAAAACCAGAGGCGTGAATGACATTTTTGCTGTCAGTCAGAATTGCCACATGTGTGATTACTCCCTCTTCATTGTCAAAAAACGCCAAATCACCGGGAGCAGCCTCGTCAATAAAATCAATAATGACACCATGCTTTGCCTGCTCGTGCGCGTCGCGAGGTAAATTGATGCCGGCAAGTCCAAAAACGACCTGCGTAAAACCACTGCAATCATATCCAAAAATACTCCTTCCTCCCCATAAATAGGGGCTTCCCAGGGCAGAACGGGCACAATCGAGGATAACTGTCTGCTGGGTTTTGACATCCCATGGTGTGTTGGGTAAGTAGAGCCTGGCAGCAGTTGTCAGGTGGTCGGAGCGCCTGATAGCCGATCCCATGCTGATTGGGATAATCGAGCCGTTTTGGAGTAAAACATTTGCCTGATTCGATTGCAATAAGCTTGCGTATGGTTCTGATTCCGTTGGTGTAAAATGCAACATATCAGTAATTTGACCTGTTGAGATCCAGCCTTCATACTGATCATGTGTTGTGCGTATCAGTTTCCAGGTTTGATAAGTGTCCAGTACTTCGATCGTTTCACCAAATAATATCTGATTTACCATTTCAGCTTTTTCAGACGGTGAAAATCTGACAGGCAGTTGAGATAGCTTAGAAATTGCCCATTTCATTGTTTCAGTTTTATTGTTCAAAGATAACCAAAGCCCATGTTATATGTAGTTGGGACCAAAAAATTGTTTAACCGGATCAAAACACTAACTTTGCGAAAGATCCAATGATTATGAAAGCTTTGATCAACCATTTGCGGCATCATTATTACAGCTGGTTTAAGATTTTTTCTTTTGCAACGGCTGTCTTCCTTGTGATGTGGTTCCTTCCGAGGATCGGAAAGTTTCAATATGAATTTCAGCAAGGAAAACCATGGCAGCATGCAACCCTTTACGCCCCGTTTGATTTTGCAATTTACAAGTCGGAAAGGCAATTGAGAGAGGAAAGGGACCGAATTGTAAACCAAAACTATCCATATTTTGAATTCGATAAGCAAGCAACTGACCGGGGCAAAGACGCTTTGCTCCAACTTTTGGATGAGAAACTTCCTGATCAACTTCTGAACCGGCTAAAAACCAGACAACTCACAATTAAGTTATTTGATGTGGTTCAGCAGCGTGGTATCATACAGCATCATCGGATCCTCGAACAGGCCGATAAGGATATGAAGATTCAGGTTGTTAAAGAACGTGTAGCATCAGTGTATGCATTGTCTGATTTGTTTACGATTTCAACGGCCTATGAATTTGCAAGCAGAGTTGTTGATACAGCAAAATTTGTTGATAGACCATTGATATTGAATATTTTAAGTGATGCATTCACGCAAAATCTGGTTTATAATGAAACGATGTCGAAAGAAGAATTGCGGCAATCTCTTGACAAGGTTTCTCCAACTTTTGGAATGCGACAGCAAGGGGAGTTGATCATTTCAGAAGGGGATTTAATTGATGAGGAAAAATTTGTGGTGTTGAACTCTCTTCGGCTTGAAACCGAGAAGCGAACGGGTGATTTTAAACGAAGCAACACCTTGCTGTTTGGTCAATTTGTTCTTGTTCTTTCCGTTTTCTCAATTTTGTTTCTTTTTATCAGGCTGTTGAGGAATGAAATTTTCAACGAAATGAAGAAAATCAACCTCATTTTATTGTTAATGATTCTAACGATCTTGCCATCTTATTTAATTCTCACCAGAGAAGCTGCACTAGTTTACTTGTTGCCATTTGGCCTGTTGCCAATCATTTTGATCACATTTTTCGACTCAAGAACAACAGTTCTTGTTCATCTGTTAACCATTTTTCTGGTAGCAATTGTTGTTCCTAATGCGTTTCAATTTGCTTTTCTGCAATTGATTGTAGGTTATGTGGTGGTTTTTAGCCTTGATAAACACAGTCGCAGGTTTTACTTTTTTCGCACCTCAGGACTGATTTTTCTTACATATCTCATTGTTTACATTGGATTTAGCCTCATCCAGGTATCAGAATTCGGCCTGATTGACACTACGATGATCTGGCTGTTTGCCTTAAGTGCCGCACTCACCTTACTAGCTTTACCGCTGATTTATTTCTTTGAGCGTATTTTCGGGCAAATAACTGATTTAACCCTTCTCGAACTAAGCAATACCAATAGTCCATTGCTAAGAGAGTTGGCATCTAAGGCACCTGGTACTTTTCAACATTCTATGCAGGTAGCAAACTTTGCTGAGGAGGCATTATATGCGATTGGAGGAAACGTTATGCTTGCCCGAACCGGTGCGTTGTATCATGACATTGGTAAAATGCAAAATCCATATTATTTCATTGAAAATCAGATGGGAAGCTATAATCCTCACGATGATATAACACCTGTTGAAAGCGCAGGGATTATCATTGATCATGTAATATTTGGTATAGAAATGGCAAGGAAGGCAAAGTTACCCGAACAAATTATCGATTTTATCCGAACACATCACGGGACAAGCCGGGTAAACTATTTTTACGTGATGCAACAACGTCAATTCCCTGGTTTGCATATCGATGAGAGAGATTTCAGGTATAAAGGACCTGTGCCATTCTCTAAAGAAACTGCGGTGGTGATGATGTCAGACTCTGTTGAAGCAGCCTCAAGAAGTATGAAAGCTCCCACAGAACAAAAAATCAACGATCTTGTTGAGAATATAATTGCTAAGCAAGTTGAAACACAACAGTTTATCAACTCAAACATTACTTTTAGAGAAATTACTACCGTGAAAAGTATTTTAAAGAAAAAGCTGCTTAATAGCTACCATGTCAGAATTGCTTATCCTGAATAATTGGGATGCTGACTGATTTAAGGTAGGGCAAACTTGCGGGGCCAAGATTGAATAGCAAGTCAATTATACTTAGATTTCCCATAAATGGAAATCGATCCGAAAAAACCTGAATATATTTGTCTTGACCAATTGCTACGCGTTGAGGTTTATTGAAGTAGTGCCTAAAATCGTCGACACCAGCTGCCAATTTCCATTCCTCGCTGTAGATTAATTCAATATTTACTTTTAATAGTTTGATAATGAGTTTAATAGAAGACTCATTCACATCGATGAGACGATGATACTTCTGATTAAAGAATGATACGAAATTTTCCTCATAAAAATCAAAAAACGGCGACTTTCTATAAGCAGAGAAAATGGCTCTCAGGTGTTGCTTTTGCCAAATATTATTCTCTATTAAGGTTATTTCTCCGGTCTTGGTGTGATTTCCAAAAGTCCTGATGACTGGAATACTAAGATTCAGCATACCGTTTGCTGATTGAATCTGACACCTGTTCCTGAGTGTTTGTTTTGGAAAAGTCTCATGCTTTTCAAGAATGATCTCAGGGTAACGAACAGCAAGTGCCATCCAGCCAATGGGAGGAAAGTAGGCCGAGGGAAGTAGCATCGGATGAAAAATGATTAGCTGGCAAAGATAAACTATTGAAAAATGGTAAGCAATAAAAAAGGCTGCCCTCCCGGGGCAGCCTTTCATTGAATCTAATTATAATTAGTTTTTTAGCAATACGTCGTTAATAGCCTGACGAAGCGTTTCTTTGGGTAGCGCTCCCATTGCCATTTGGGGCTGTCCGTCTTTGGGACAAAAAAGTAACGAAGGAATACTGCGTATACCGAAAGCTCCGGCAAGTTCGGTCTGATCTTCAGTATCTATTTTATAGATGTTAATTTTGCCATCATACTCTTTGGAGAGTTCTTCCAAAATGGGAGCAACCATTTTACAAGGTTGGCACCAATCAGCATAAAAATCGATCAGACATGGCAATTCGCCTTCAAACTTCCAATCTTTATTTTGTTCGTAATTAAATACTTTTGTCAAAAAAGTGTCTTTTGTTAAATGTTCCATTTTATATAAATTTAGGTATTATTTCTTATTAACTAATTGTTCATCAATAATTTGACGATACATTTCTTCAGTAAGTGCTCCAGCCTGCATCATTGGTTGTCCGGTTTTGGGAATAAACAGGATGCTTGGAATGCTTCTCACCTGAAATACACCGGCAAGTTTTTGTTCTTTGTCGACATCAATCTTATAGATTTTAAGTTTACCATCATATTCTTTTGCAAGCTTATCCATTATTGGAGCAATTTTGCGACAGGGTGCACACCAATCGGCATAAAAATCAACGATAGCTGGAACATCACCAACAAAAACAAAGTTTTGTGGATTGGTTTCAAAATTCCACACCTTTTCGATAAACGTTTCATAGGTGAGATATTCTATAAGTCCTCCCTCTTTCGAAACGGAAGTAGATGGTTTGGTTTCAGCTTGTTTACCTGTTGTGTTGGAACAGGCTGTTGTTAAGACGATAACGGCTGTAAAGGCAAGAAGAATGTTTTTGATCATGTGTTTACAAGGTTAAATTTCGGGCAAAAATAAAAATTAAATCGCTTTATTATCACTTTTTTTTAATTTTGCCTCAAATTTTATGCCACAATCATTTCTTTCAAAACAAATGGATTTTAACACGAAAACAAGTAAAATAGATGTTGAGGATGAGGAGCCATTCCTAAAAATGCTTGCAGACCATAAATGGAAGGATGGATTTGTGTGCAGGAAATGTGGCCACGACAACTATTGCAAAGGGAAGAAGCCCCATTCCCGTAGGTGTACAAGGTGTAAGACAGAAGAATCAGCTACAGCCAATACTATTTTTCACCGATGCAAAATGCCTTTGAATGAGGCTATTGACCTGGCTCGCCTGGTGTGCCTTCAGCCCGGAATATCAACCTACGAACTTTCGCGGCAGATGGATCGCAGGCAAATGACTTGTTGGAAGTTTAAGGTTAAAATATTGGAGTGTCTGGAAAGCCCTGACAAAGTGTCTGTTCTTAAACGTTTTCTTGATCATCAAGATAGTTCTGCTGACATTTCCTGACAAAGGTTATTTGCACCATCTGGTATATTCGTTGGTATTCGGTCTTCCAAGCGCTTCAGCCTTAAGGTAGTAGAAGCAAGCCGTTTTTCGGTCCTGCAAATAGTCATAAATCGAAGCGATGTTAAAATAAGCATCTGCATATTCTGGGTTTAACTCGATGGCTTTTTTGTAATCCTCCAAAGCCCCCTCCACATTTTTGAGGTTTCTCTTGCAGGCAGCTCTGTAATAATGGGCTTCGGCTGACCTTGGATTATACTTAACTGCTTTCTCCAATTCAGCCAAAGCCTGTTCATGTCTGGCTTGATAAATGAAATCAACACCACGATCCAAATGTAACCTCGATTTGTTTTCGTTCACACCACAACCTATCAGAAGCAAACTTAAACAGAGCATTATTGTAAGTGAAATCGTGGTATAAGTATATTTTTTCATAGCTTAATTAGGTTTATTGAAAGGCCTGAATCAAAGATGAGGCTGTCTGTACAATATCCTTCAGCTTTTCCTTGTTTTTTGCTTCAGCAATAAATCGAAGGTAAGGTTCTGTATTCGAAGATCTTACATTGAACCAATAATCCTCATAATCCAGCCTATACCCATCGAAATCCAGTATTCTCTTTGGTTTTTCGATTCCCTTGAAATAATTAACAACTGCATCAATTGCAGCTTTTTTGTCTGTTACATGATAATTTATTTCACCGCTGTTAAAATAAGGTGATATGTTGGCAATTAGCTGAGAGAGATTAAAACCAGAACTTTTAAATGTATTTAGCAAGTCAATGACGATAAGTGCTGCCAAAAGACCGGAGTCGGAGTAAAAGAAATCCTTAAAATAATAGTGACCAGCAAGTTCGCCTCCGAAAAGTCCGTCAATCTCTCTGAGTTTCGAGGCTCCGTAGGCCCTGCCTACCCGCCACGTTTCTACCTGAGTACCGAATTGTGCCAAATATTCGCCAACTGCGTTTGAACTACGGATGTCTTGTAACACACGGCCCTCCCGACCTTGATATTCAAAGAAATAGTGTCCCATCAGGGCAATTATGAGATCAGGTGATACAAAACGACCATTTTCATCAATAAACATCACCCGGTCGGCATCGCCGTCGAATATCAATCCAAAATCACATTGCCGGTTGATGACAAGTTGTTTGATTTGCTCCTGATTTTCGGGTTCAAGCGGGTTGGGTTCGTGGCCAGGAAAACTTCCATCAGCGATGTCATTGATATAATAAGCTTGATTTCCAATGAGTTGTTTTATGTAGAGGGAAGCCATTCCATTGCTGCAATCCACACCAAAGCGAATATTGTCGTAAGTCTTAACATATTTATTCAGAAATGAGAGGTAATCAGTCTGGGGATGACAAGAGTTGATTTTTCCTTTTGGCTTGGTTAATTTAATGGGTTCATGCTCACACAGATATTCCAGTTTTTGAAGGCCTGTTTCGTAACCAACCGGTAAAACCCCGGCAGCTGAGATTTTCAACCCGTTGTGATTTTTCGGATTGTGTGAGGCAGTTATCATTACAGATCCATCGTAATTATATTTTCCTGTAGCCCAGTAAATTAATGGTGTAGTTGTGAGCCCTGCATCATCAACATCCGCACCAGCATCGGTTATTCCGCTTGAAAGTGCTTCGAATATACTGTCGGATGACTGTCTGATATCTCTTCCGACCAGAATTTTTTGAGCACCAAGAATTTCTGGTAAGTAGAAGCCAATTCTGTAAATAATTTCTACATCGAGATCAACTTCCCATAAACCTCTGATATCATATGCTTTAAATGCTTTCATATTATTTTTTTATATTCAGCCGATCAAGGGCTTTGCGGTATCTGGATGCATTTCGTTCATGCTCGGCATAAGTTTCTGCAAAGGTATGATAACCTGACAAATCTTCTCTAGCGCAAAAAAAGAAGTAGGAATGGCTGCGATGATTGAGCACTGCGTCGATAGAAGCAATTCCCGGAATGCATATCGGACCCGGAGGTAAACCTGTGTGTAAATAAGTGTTGTAAGGCGATTCGATCGATTTGTGCTTGTCGAGCACGCGTCTGATCTCAAAATCACCAGAAGCAAAAACGAGTGTAGGATCAGCTTGCAATGGCCACCCTTTTTTAAGCCTGTTGATGTAAACACCGGCCATCGTTTCTTTTTCAGTGTTCTTATTGGTTTCTTTCTCTATAATCGATGCCAAAGTGATCACTTCATTTTTTGTGAATCCAATTGATTTGGCTTTTTGAAGTCTTTCGGAATTCCAGAACCTGAGATTTTCTTCTGCCATTCGCATGACAAATCGCTCCTCAGTGGTTGTCCAGTAAAATTGGTAGGTGTTCGGGATAAATAACCCCGGAATCGTATATTTATTATACCCTAGTTTTGACAAAAAAACTTCGTCTGAGAGGATATTTACGATTCCAGCTGAATCAACCTCCAGTTGCGCAGCAATTCTACCGGCAAGTTGAGGGACATCGCGCATATTATTGAACGTTACCATCACAGGTGTTTGTGCTCCAGATCTGAGTAATCTGACTAATTCAAGATTATTCATTTGATGGTGAATGATATAGCGCCCAGGCTTTACGAGTTGTGGATATCTCATCCACTGACTAACAATTTCAAAATCTGCTGGCCGGATCAAAATCTGTTTCGATATCAGGTTGTTTTTAATCTCTGTATAATCAGAACCGGAACGGATATAAAAATCTGTTGGCTGTTGATTTGTGGTAACAATATTTGGTTGAAGAAACAGATGGTACCCAGCTATGACAATGGATCCAAAAATCAACAAGAATAAAAATACCGACCAAAGAAAAATTCTGAGACCAAGCCCTTTTTTTTTCTTTTTAATTTTATCAGGGTGGAATACTTGTTCAGGATTCATGATTTTCCCTCAGGTTGAAATCGAAATTATTTAATTGATATTGAAACTGATCGATAAATTGTCCATTAAACTTTAGCCAACCGGTATGTCTGCCTGTTTGCTTATATTGAAGGGATTCGAACAGCCTAATACTTGATAGGTTGTTCTCCGAAATCCTGCAAAAAACCTGATATAAACCCAAAACCTCAAAACAATACTTTTCAGTCAACCTGACAGCCATTTTCCCAAATCCCTTTGATTGGTAGCCTGATGAGATATAAATGCCAATTCCTGCCCTTAGGTGCTGTGCATCAAATTCATATACATCAGATGTGCCGATTGTTACTTTTTCCCCATTTTTATCAACATCTATCATAAACCTGATTTGTTTGCCAGCATAAATATCCTGACTGTTGAGAATAAACTGTTCAATTTCGAAATTACTGATTGGGAGCAACCTTTCGCTTACATTCCAGATTGACAAATCGTTTTCCCATCGATACAACAAAGCAGCATCAGCCGGCTCGATGGCCCTCAGACTTATTTCTTCTTTTGAAATAAACATATATCAGCTAGCAATTTTAATTTCAGCTTAAAACATCGTCAAGAGAGAAGTCACTTTAAATCGATTTCACCTTTAAAAACCATTTCAACAGGACCCTTTAGAACAATATCTTTGAATCCATGCTTCGATTTAGTTAAACTTACCTTTAACACACCACCTTTGGTTGTGATACAGACTTCATCTTTGTTATACCATAGTGAAGCAGCAATTGCTGCAGCCGTGACACCTGTGCCACAGGAAAGCGTCTCGTTTTCTACTCCACGTTCATAGGTTCTTAGATGTATTTGATCTCCAATTAGTTCCATAAAGTTAACATTGATGCCTTTTGGCCCAAATCTTTCATCGTATCTGATTCGTTTTCCATTTGAGTAAACATCGAAATCTGACAGCTTGTCAGTTTTCAGCACATAATGTGGCGAGCCTGTGTTAACGATCAGGGATTGGTCCGCTAATTCCCAATTTTCAACATTTTTCATTGTAATTTCAACATCAAACAACTGTTCATCTGTTTGTTTGACAAATGATTGATGCACCCCGTCAAAAGCCAGAAATTCAGATTTGGCTCCCGTAATCTTTTCAAAAAAAGCAAAAGCAGCTGCCGAACGGCCTCCATTACCACACATACTTCCTTCAAAACCATCTGAATTATAATAGATCATCCTAAAATCAACATCTTGGAAAGGTTCAATTGTGATCAGACCATCAGCACCAATCCCCAAATGCCTGTCGCACAAATGGGCAATATCAGAGGCCTTCAGATTGATTTTACACCCGAATAGATTGATCATGATGAAATCATTTCCGGCGCCATGAAACTTATAAAATGCTATCTTGTTGTGAATCATTTACATGAAAATGAAGCTGTTAATAAAAGTTAAGCAAGTTGTAAATCTTAAACTATGGTTCACTTTTTGCAGCAAATTTAGCAGGTTTTCTTCCGATGGTGTGAATTCACCGGACAAAACTTAACATGAATTAACAGGATTTATAAAACTAAAGTAATTAAACATCGTTTTTAAGGAAATTAAATCGTAAAACTATGAACAACGGATTGAAAAACTTTGCATTTGGATTGTTAGGCGGTTTCATTGTTTTAGCTATTTACCTGATCGTTTTTTCGTCTAAGGGAGGCCAGGGTGACCTTGACCAGAAGGCTGAAGCCAGAATGTCGGTTCAGCCTGAAGGTGTAAAAATGTATCAAACCCAATTTAGTGCTTTACCTCAGGATATTAGTTTTGTTGAAGCCGCAGAAAGCACTGTAAATGCTGTGGTGCACATTCGTACAGAGATTAAACAAAGAAGCAGTTCGTACGATGATTTTTTTGGCTCCTTGCGCGAATATCTATACGGGAGTCCTTATCATGGTAATTCCAGGAGTCTGGTTGGCTTTGGATCAGGTGTTGTATTATCCGACGACGGGTATATTGTCACCAACAACCATGTGGTTGAAGGGGCCGACAATATTGAAGTTACATTTAATGACAAACGTAAAATGAAAGCTGTTGTAGTTGGGACTGACCCAACAACAGACATCGCGCTCATTAAGGTGGAAAGCAATAACTTACCATTTCTTGTATTCGGAAACTCTGACAACGTAAAGATTGGAGAGTGGGTGCTGGCTGTTGGAAATCCTTTCAACCTTACATCAACGGTTACAGCCGGGATTGTAAGCGCCAAAGCCAGAAACATCAATATATTGGGGAATGGTTCTTCAGTCGATTCTTTTATCCAGACTGATGCTGTAATCAATCGAGGCAATAGTGGCGGGGCTCTGGTGAATACCAACGGTGAACTGGTCGGTATCAATGCAGCTATCGCCTCCAGAACAGGCGTATATGAAGGTTACTCATTTGCGATTCCGGCCAATATCGTCAAAAAAGTTGTTGATGACATCATCCGTTTTGGAGAGCCCCAGCGTGCTTACCTCGGAGTAGAAATTAGGGAAATGGACGAAGAGCTTGCTAAAGAGGCCGGAGAGGCTGAGATAAAGGGTGTATATGTTGCCCGTGTTGTTGAAAACGGTGGTGCAGAAGCAGCCGGAATCAAAGCTGGTGATGTGATTCTGGAAGTGAATGAAAGGCAGGTAAATACCCTGGCTCAGTTATTGGAGGCGGTTGGACAATACCGTCCGGGAGAAACAGTAAGTGTTGTAGCACTACGCGATGGAAAAAAATTCACTAAAGAAGTCAAACTGCGCAATCAGGATGGCACAACAGAAGTAAAAAAACGTGAAGAGTTTTTCTACAATGCTGATCTGGGAGTTACACTTGAAAGACTACGCGATGCAGATAAATCCTCATACGGAATCACACACGGACTGAAAATCACTGAAGTCAAAGATGGCGTTTTACGCAGGGGTGGAATTGGAAAAGACTTTATTATCCTTCAGATCAATGGTCAGAAAGTTGACAATAAAAGTGACTTAGAGCGTGCTTTAAATGGAAATGGTAATCGTTCTGTAAGGGTTCAAGGGATGTATCCAAATGGAATGAAAATAAGTTTTGAATTTATTCAATAATTTAGAATAATTTTAAATAACTTGCGTTTGTTTTGAAAATCAGTTTGTTTAGACATTTTGTAGCTGATTTTTTGTGAGTAATCTGGTAATCAATAACTTGTGATTATGAAGAAAAACCGGGGGAATAGATTACACCTTAAAAGTGTCAAATTTAATGAACTATCCATTCTAAATTACTCCAAATGAGGCAACTGAAGATATCTAAATCAATAACTAACAGAGAGACTGCATCGCTCGACAAATATCTGCAGGACATCGGAAAAGAAATGATGATCACTGCCGATGAAGAGGTTGAGTTGGCTCGCAAGATACGTAACGGTGACCAGCAGGCCCTCGAAAGGTTGGTAAATGCTAACCTGAGGTTTGTAGTTTCTGTAGCAAAACAATATCAAAACCAAGGACTTAGCCTTCCTGATTTAATCAATGAAGGCAACCTTGGTCTCATCAAAGCTGCCCGTAGGTTTGACGAAACCAGGGGATTCAAGTTTATCTCTTATGCAGTTTGGTGGATCAGGCAATCCATTTTGCAGGCTCTTGCCGAGCAATCAAGGATTATTCGGTTACCACTAAATCAAGTCGGCTCCTTAAACAAAATAAAGAAGGCTTCTTCCAGACTTGAGCAGGAATTTGAACGCACACCGTCTACTGACGAAATTGCTGAACAGCTTGATATTCCGGAATCAAAGATCGAATCTGCACTCAAAATCAATACCCGTTATATCAGCATGGATGCACCGTTAAAGGTGGATGATGATGTGATGTTTCTTGATCAGTATGTACCAGAAGATGTTGAAGAGACTGATGATCCATTAATGCGTGAATCGCTTGGCAGCGAAATACAACGCTCGCTTGCCTCACTCAGTGAGAAAGAAAGAGACGTAATCAATATGTATTATGGTATCGGCATGAATCATGGCTATACCTTGGAAGAAATCGGAGCCAAATTCGATCTCACCCGCGAGCGAGTGAGACAAATCAAAGAAAAGGCAATACGGAGGTTGAAACATACTGCAAGAAACCGATTACTAAAGGCCTATCTTGGGCAGTAGGTTTTTCTAAGTAGCTGTAAAGGAAGAATATAAGTGTTCTTCCTTTATTTTTAATGGTTTCCGAAAACGATTGCGGAAATGTTCTATTTTTGCCAAAAGCAAGTTAAAAAGCAAACATGGAAAGTTTTCATTAAAAAGAAGCACGATGGAAAAATTTAACAATTCTGTAAAATCCTGGATTGAAATGGAAAAGGCAGCTGCCGAATTGATCAATTTGGTGAGCAAACTTTGGTATGAAAAATCGATTGAACTGATCTTACTCCGTTCGGTGTTGGTCAACCGTGGCTCCGGCAAAATTCTGAACAAGCACATCAGAGCCGAAACAATTTTAAAAAAACCTGTAAGAGTTGAAGACTCCTTGTTGATCGCCAAGGCTATTTATGAAGAAAATATTGCGCCCGCCAGGATCGATATTGGAAGACTTAATGCTGAATGGACTGATGAGAAAGATCAATTTGGTTCGGTGAATGCATTTGTAAAATCAAAACTTAAGGCCTTTATTGATGCGCCACCCAGGAGTTTGAAAACTCAAGATGTTGTATTATATGGCTTTGGAAGAATCGGGCGACTTTTAGCAAGGGAACTTGTTTTATTTGCAGGAAATGGGTCTCATCTGCGTTTGCGCGCCATTGTAACCCGCAGCAATTCTCCGGAAGATATTAAAAAGAGGGTTTCGCTCTTTCGAAAAGATTCTGTTCATGGTCCTTTTCCGGGTGTTGCCAATGAGGACTTAGAAAATTCGGCCATGATAGTCAATGGTCAGATCATCCATTTTATTGCTGCAAACCAACCCGAAGAACCAGATTATACGAAATTTGGTATCAGTGATGCTTTGGTTATCGACAATACGGGGACATTCAGAGACAGGGAAAATCTTTCCAGGCACTTAAGTGCGAAAGGAGCAGCCAAAGTTTTACTTACGGCCCCTGGCAAAGGTGATATACCCAACATTGTTTATGGAGTGAATCAAAACATGGTTTCTGTCGATGAGGAAACAGTTTTTTCTGCTGCTTCCTGCACAACAAATGCCATCGTTCCTGGTTTGGAAATCATTGAAAAGAACTACGGCATTAAGAAAGGACACATCGAAACAATTCATGCCTATACAAATGATCAAAATCTTCTGGATAACTTCCATAAAAAGACCAGACGGGGTCGGTCGGCACCATTGAATATGGTGATTACAGAAACAGGTGCCGGCTCAGCAGCAGCCAAGGCAATTCCTGCGTTAAAAGGCAAACTTACCTCCAACGCAGTCAGGGTGCCGGTGCCGAATATGTCGTTGGCAATTTTGACTGCAGAGGTTGAAAAGAAGGTAGATGTTGAAGCAGTGAATGCGCTATTTTTAGATGCTTCGCTGCGCGGAACACTGATCGAACAAATTCGTTATTCCAATTCAACTGAATTTGTATCCTCTGACGGAATTGGTGATTCATGTCCGTGCATTTTTGACAGTCCTGCAACAATAGTTTCAGAAGACGGACACACCATTGTGGCTTACCTTTGGTATGACAACGAATTTGGATACACAAGCCAGGTAGTGCGGCTCGCACGACACATTTCTAAGGTGAAAAGCTATCGGTATTACTAAAAAATCTGACGCGCTACCAAAGCCGGTATATCCGGCTTTTTTTCTTGAATTCGACAATCAGCAGCAAGTCTTAAAATTAATTTTCAGTCAAAACGGATTTGAAAGCCTAACATCTCTAAATTTGCCTGCTTATTCAAGCACTTTCAACACATGAAAAATACGAAATACATCTTTGTAACAGGAGGTGTTACTTCATCTTTAGGAAAAGGAATTATTTCATCATCATTAGCCAAACTCCTGCAGAGCAGAGGGTTTTCGGTAACCATTCAAAAACTCGATCCTTATATCAATGTCGATCCGGGTACACTGAACCCATATGAACATGGTGAATGTTTTGTGACAGAGGACGGGGCTGAAACTGACCTTGATCTTGGACACTATGAGAGGTTTTCTAATGTGCCTACATCGCAAGCCAACAATGTTACGACAGGTAGAATTTACCAGTATGTTATTAACAAAGAGCGTGAGGGTGAATATCTTGGTACCACCGTCCAGGTAATTCCACATATTACGGACGAAATAAAGCGTAGGATACGCTTGCTTGGGCAGAATGGAAATTTCGATTTTGTTATCACTGAAATTGGCGGGACAGTTGGTGATATCGAATCATTTCCTTTCATTGAGGCAATCAGACAGATGCGCTGGGAAATGGGTCGAAATTGCGCAGTGATTCACCTGACGCTTGTACCATTTCTCTCGGCAGCCGGCGAACTTAAAACAAAGCCAACACAACATTCGGTAAAAACTTTACTCGAACAAGGTGTCCAGCCAGATATCATCGTGTGCCGCAGCGAGCGTCACCTCAATGAATCTATTCGTGGAAAAATTGCCCAGTTTTGTAATGTGGAAGTCACTTCTGTCATCGAAAGTATTGATGCAAGTTCCATTTACGAAGTACCAATGCTGATGCTCGAGGAAAAGCTTGACATCGAAGTTTTAAGGAAGACAAATACAGCAATTCCTGAAAAAATCGATATCAGCAAATGGCAGCATTTTTTACAAAGGCTGAATAACCCGGTTCATCAGGTAACTGTGGCACTTGTGGGAAAGTATGTTGAACTTAAAGATGCTTATAAGTCTATCAATGAGGCATTTATACATGGAGGAGTTGCCAATGAATGTCACGTTAAAGTAAAATATGTACACAGCGAACATGTTGATCACGAACATCTTGATGAATTTTTATCCGATGTAGACGGCATTCTTGTAGCACCAGGATTTGGCGGCAGGGGTATCGAAGGGAAAATTCTTGCCATCGAATATGCCCGAACGAACAACATTCCTTTTTTTGGAATATGTCTCGGTATGCAATGTGCAGTGATTGAATTTGGCAGGAATGTTTTGGGTTTAAAGGATGCCCACTCAACTGAAATGAATCCAAAAACGGGAAATCCTGTTATCGATATCATGTCAAATCAGAAATCAGTTAAAAACCTGGGAGGGACCATGCGATTGGGATCCTATCCTTGTAAACTTGATCCGGATTCAAAGGTTTTCGAATTGTATCATGAAACCATGATTTCGGAACGTCACCGTCACAGATTTGAATTCAACAATGATTACAGGAAAACGTATACCAAGGCTGGAATGAAAGCTGTTGGTATATATCCGAACGAAAATCTGGTTGAAATCATTGAACTCGAAAATCATCCATGGTTTGTTGGTGTGCAGTTTCATCCCGAATATAAAAGCACGGTAGCCAATCCGCATCCTTTATTTGTAGGTTTTGTCGAAGCAATGCTGAATAACAAGCTTAAGGGCTGATTTTAGCTGTTCTTTTTTGCTATCTATCATGATTTGGGCCATTCATCGACACATTGCCTACGGTTTTTATTCCTACTTTTGCAGCTGTTTTTAAATTATCTTCATGAACAGAGATACAATTATTGGATTTATCCTGATAGCACTCATTTTGGTTGGTTACTCAATCTGGATGACACCTTCCAAAGAAGAAATGGCAGCACGCCAATATAAACATGATTCGATTGTTCAGGCAAAGCTTCAGCAGCGCAAGACCGATTCGATCCGCATGGCTGAAGAGATGGCAAGCCTTCAGACAAAGCAAGAAGAGGTTGTGAATAATCTCGTGTTAACTGATTCAGCATCAGCGTTCAGGGATTTGCAGGATCGTTTTGGTTTTTTTGCTGTTTCAGGTTCTGGAGTAGAGGAGCTGCTTGAAGTTGAATCCAATCAACTTAAGCTTACTTTCTCCTCCAAAGGGGGATTTATTCAAAAGATTGAGTTAAAGAATTATCAAACCTGGGATACTCTCCCCTTGGTAATTTATGACCCATCAACGGCAAAGCTCGATTTGTCTTTTTTTAGCAGAAACCGGACAATCAATACTTCAGCACTCTTTTTTAAACCATTTATTAATGGAAAACCGTTTGATGGCAATCAGTTACCAGCTGCTCTTCATGACAGTCTGACCATTAGTTTCAGAGCTTTTGCTTCTGAAAACGAAATTGCTGATGCAAACAAGTACCTCGCTTTCGATTATACTATTTATCCTGATGATTATAAAGTGGGTTTTGCAATCGACTTCAAAGGGATGAACAATGTATTGGCATCCAACACGAGTTTTGTAAATCTTGATTGGACCGTAGATCTTCTGAATCAGGAACGGGCTGTTGATCGTTTTAATGGGCCGACGATTTACTTCAAACATCTGAATGATGAAGTTGATTACCTCTCAGAGACAAAAAGCGATGAAAAAAGTATCCAAACAAGGGTTAAATGGATTTCATTTAAGCAGCAGTTTTTTAGTTCAGCATTGGTAGCAGGGGATTATTTCGAAAATGCTGACCTGAGGACATTTGACAAAGAGCAACCTTCTAGTACAAGATATATGAAGTCAGCCGGAGCATCGATGGATCTTCCGGTCAATCCGGCTGCTTTTGAGAAAATTCCAATGTTCTTTTACTTTGGTCCCAACAGTTATAAAGAACTCAAATCTTATGACCTTGATCTCGAACGTCAGATTCCTTTGGGATGGGGTTTCTTTTTATTGGCCTGGATCAACATATACCTCGTTATACCTGTGTTTAATATTTTGGGAAGCTTTGGGTGGAATTATGGTATCGTCATTCTTGTGCTTACCATAATTCTTAAAATGTTTCTTCTTCCGATTGCATACAAAACTTACACCTCCTCGGCTAAAATGCGTGTACTCAAGCCTGAAGTTGATGAGATAAATGCTAAGTTTCCAAAGCAGGAAGACGCCATGAAAAAGCAACAGGCAATCATGAGCCTGTATAAAAGGGCAGGAGCAAATCCAATGTCGGGTTGTATTCCCATGCTGCTCCAGATGCCTATCCTGATTGCCATGTTCCGTTTTTTTCCATCTAGTATCGAGCTCAGGCAGAAATCATTCCTTTGGGCGCATGACTTATCAAGCTACGACAGTATTTTCGATCTGCCTTTCAATATCCCGTTCTATGGGTCACATGTGAGTCTTTTTACTTTGTTAATGACAATCTCAACAATCATATATACCCATCTGAATAATCAGATGATGGGAAGCCAAAGTAATCAGCTTCCGGGAATGAAGACGATGATGTATTTGATGCCGGTTATGTTTTTGGGCTTATTCAACAATTATGCTTCAGGCTTGAGTTATTATTATTTACTCGCTAACCTCATCACTTTTGCCCAAATGTACTTATTCAGGTTTGCAATTAATGAAGACAAACTTCGTTTGAAGATTGAAGAAAACAAGAAAAAGCCAGTCAAAAAATCAGCCTTTCAGCAAAGATTGGAAGAGGCTGCGCGTCAGAGAGGCATGAAATAAAATCAGGAATGGAGTTAAGTTATTACGAACGCATCGGTAGAGATAATCTCAGGTTGCTAATTAGCCACTTTTACGAAGCTGTCAAGGTCGATCCTGTACTTTTACCAATGTATCCGGGTGACCTTGAAGCTGCTGAGCTCAGGTTGTTTTTATTTCTAGTACAATATCTTGGCGGACCATCTACCTACTCAGAACGGCGTGGCCATCCGCGGCTACGAATGCGACATGTAACCTTTCCGATTGACGAAAACGCAAAGGAACACTGGCTGCATTGTATGAAACAAGCCATGGACCAGGTGGCGATGGATGATGAAAGCAGGGCCTTTTTATGGAGTTACTTTACCTATACAGCGAACTTCCTGAAGAACAGATAAAAAAAGCGGCCTTAGCCGCTTTTTTTATTTTGAGTCACCAGTAAAATAGTCTTCCTTTTCTGCAAATAAAACATTGAAAGTTGTCAGGCTTCCATAAATCCTGGTAATATACTGCTGTAAGTCAATTTTTTCATCTTCGCTGAGGTCTGAAGCATTGATTTTTTGTTCCATAACCCGAAGTCTGTCACGTACCATAACTATTTTGTGAAAAAAAGTATCAATCGGTACTTCTTTTGGCTTGAGATTTTTATCTCCGGGCTGCATCAACAGTGTACCATTTTTCCACTTTGATCCAATGTGCACAACCTCCTGAATATCTGAAAATTTCCTGATTATTCTTGTAAAGACTTTTTCTACTTTTTCAAAACTCAGCAAATCAGTTTCACTGCTAACGAAATCGAGCACTTCGAGCCCCTGAAACGAGCGGAGCAATGTTTTTGTTCCATAATCAAGAAATGTAATTTCATAACTGTCGGTATAAACCTGAATAACAACTCCTTTACCGTATTGAGGGTGCTTTACCCTCGAACCGATTCCCAATGTTAACTCGTTTGACATACAATTGAAATAGATTAATTATTTGCAAAATAACCATTTTTTTAACAGATAATTGTGTAATCCGGTCAAAAAAAAACGGCTGCAGCTATGACTGCAGCCGTTGAAATAGCTTTGTGCCTGTTTAGTGTTGAACCATGATTTTTTGAACTGTTTTTGATTCATTTGATGTAACACTAAGGAAGTATACACCATTGGGAAGTTCAGCAGTTGAAATTCTGAATTCTTTCATTGATCTGGCATCAACTTTTTGCAGGAGAACCTGAGTATTAAACCTGTCAGTCAATTTTAATGTGAATGTATCATTGGCTAATTCATCAAACCTTACAGTTACATTGTCCCGTGCTGGATTGGGGAAGACACTGAAAGTCATTGGAAGCGGCGTAATTGTGAAATAATTATTGCTTTCATCAAAAATTAATGACGAATATATACTCTCAATTCTGATCTTATAAAAAGCATGGGCATCCGTTCCAAGCGGTATATTCCAAACCCAGGTTGATCCAATGACGGATGTTGCGAGCGATGTAACAGATGTTGGTGCCGCATCGTCAATTAAAAATATATTCACGGGTTCTGGAATATTGTCAATCCATGAAATCAGGTAACCTTGATTGGTATAGAGTATTTCATTGCCATTAGGTTGCAGCACTTCAATGGTCCCGCCAGGGGTATCAGCAAGACTAAAATCGAAATTACTGAAATCAGAAACACTGGCCGAGAAAGCGGTTACTCGGATATAATAGTCATCACCAACAACATAAGTGAGTTCAGGAATGTCCCATACCCAGGTTGATCCTTCGTAGTTTGATACAAGCGTTGCCAGAAAATTACCTGGAGCTGTGCCACCTTTGTACAATTCAATGTTAACCGGACCTGTGGCAAAATCAGAAGTCCATGAAATTAGGTATTCATTTCCTCTTAGCCATACGATACCATTCAGTGAAGGCTGCAAAACTTCAAGGGTACCTCCTGTGGGGTAGGCAATGATATCAAAAGAAGCGCCACTGTCTTGAACACTTGCATCATTGCTTGCACGTACCTGAATTGTGTAGGCTCCTAATGCTAAGCCTGAAGGGACATTCCAAACCAGCGTAGATCCAACAACATCATTACCAAGCAAAACATTTCCGGGTTGAAGATAAACATCTACCGGTCCGGGAACATTATCGTTCCAGCTGATCAGATATGAAGTCCCGCGTACGATATCCATTCCAGAAGTATTTGGTTGCAATACTTCGATGAAAGTGTTTTCGGGGTTGGTTAACAATGTGAAGAAGTTCGTGCTTTGGCCTGTGATTTCACCACTTTGATCGGCAACGATCACCTTGTAAGAAGCTGTTGTTGAAAGACTCCCGAGTATTGACCATACGTGTGTTGAACCAACAACATCAAGTGCTATGTCCATTGTATGGCGGGTAACTCTCAGGTTGTTAAAATAAAGAACTCTTTGTAGGTCGCTTGATGATTGGGCTTCGGTGTAAAAACGAATTGCGTCAGGAGCAGCTGTGATTGTAAAATTTTGATCATAAGTTTCAACACCATCGCGGCCGGTTCCGTATACACGAAGGGTTTCTTCGTCGACCATTTCAAAATTGAGATCCATGGCATTGTTTCCAAAATTGTTAAACATGGTCCCGCCTGTAATGCTCACGGGAGCCACATCACCAGCCACATTAATGCGTAGAATTTCGGTGCCCAAAACGCCGCCTGAGTAAAGGATAATTCCTTTATCGCCCTCGCCGGCAGCGCCTGAGGCCCAATGAAAAGCCCAATCGAGAGAAAGTGTGCTACCTACTTCGAGTGGGGTTGATAATTCGCGGTCAGCCTTAACGAAATTTAAGGTAGAGGTGGTAGGATTGCTGTATGCACGAATTCCAAAAGAGGGATTGTCCATACCTGTAATTCCTGCCAGTGAAGGGTCACCTATAAAGTAGTCAGAAACACCGCCTGAACCATCATCCCCGTCGGAGATGTCCCACGGCTCAAAGCCTGATCCTTCGTTGTCACCATCAGCCCAGATTCCACCATAATTTCCGGCATCGTCAGAAGCAATTGTGAAAGGTTCTGTGCTATACAATTCCAAATCAACGTTTCCTGGAACATCATCAATCCATGAAATCAGGTATTGGGTTCCGCGAACCAACTTCAATCCTGCTTCATCAGGTTGTAGCACATCAATGTATGCTCCAGATGGTGAAATGCTGATAGTGAAATACTGGTCGCTAATGTCAGTTTTTGAGTTATCGTTATTGCTTGTGATTTTGACCTTGTACTTGGTTCCGGCCACAGTGTTATTTGGGATCGTCCACAAATAGGTTGAGGCGGGTGCTGCGCCTGCAATTAATGTGGTGACAGGCAGCGCTAAATTTGTATAATCAATCAGTTCAAGTTTAAAACTACCTCCCAAATCTGTGTCCCAGGAAATCAGATAAGTAGAATTATTGAGCCAGTTAATACCTGTTGCATTCGGCTGTTGCAAACTCACATAGGTTCCGGGTGCTGATTCTGCCAGTTCAAAAACTTCACTATCATCAGTATAACTTGCAGATACAGTGCTTGTTACTCTAATGATATAATTATCACCAGGGGTATAAACAAGCTCATCGATATACCAGGAGTAAGTTGAATTTACAGTTGAGGCAACGATGGGTGTAACCACATTTCCAGTGAGATTTACTAAATCTATTTTAACAGGCTGGGTAAAATTAGTGTTCCATGAAATCAGCTTCGTTGAACCGATCACCCATACATCTCCAAGTTGGGGCTGCAATACTTCCACAAATGGTTGGGCTGTTGATGAAACTCCGATGAGTAGCAACAAAGCCACGAGTGCTGTTTTTGCGCGAGAGAATAAATGTTTCATATTGGTAGAATTGAATTGTTATTGATTTTTTTGATTATTTCTTGATTAATTTTTTCGAAAAAACTTGTGATTCTGATCTTACACTTAAAATGTAGCTACCTGAAATGAGATTTGACAAATCAATTGATTTTTCGGTTATGTTTTCAGTAAGAGAAAATGCCACTTCAGAAATAATTTTTTGTCCCGATAAGGTATGTAATATTATCTCAAATGATTGATTTGCGAAATCTGAAACTGAAATATGCAGCATGTCAGTTACCGGATTAGGCCAAATCAAAACAACATTATCGTGCATGTTTTGCAATCCCACTAATAAAGAAACATATTTCGCATAAGCCTGATATCCTGTAAAAAACAAATTTTTTGAACCATAAGAATAGTTCAACTCGAGAAGTCCATCATTGATTTGTTCCCAGGTGCTTCCATTCCATGTAAAGTAATCGCTTCCAGTAGTATTGCCATCTTCATCAAAAACATTATTCAGTAAGTCTTGATTAACCCATTGATTACCAATCCATAACTGAGAAATGGATGAAAGAATACTTCCAAATTGATTGTAAGTATAGAATGAGTTTGAGAAGTTGAGCCATTGTGTTGTCTGCCAGGTTTGGTGAAGTGCTGATTCCAGTTCACCGGCAGAAGTGTAAGTGTAACTAAGTTTATCACTAAAAATCCATCCACTTCCCAGCCACGATTTTCCGATATATTGACTAATGTTGAGCTGGCTGTCGTAGGTAAATTCTTCGCGATATACTTTTTGCCAGGCGTCCATACTCCACACCTGATATTCAGCGGTTGCCTGAGTATTATTGGTATTATAAGTAAACTCCAGATATTGCTCGTTCAGCCAATAAACTTCGTTCCACTTTTGACGTGTGAGGTTGAGTAAATTGTTGTTTGCATCATAAACCAATAATTCGTAAAAATCATTTACCCATTGGCCTTCAAACCAATTTTCACGAAGTGTTGCAACAATATTCCCTACCACATCTAAACTATTATTTATGCGATAATTATTCAGCCATTGACCACTTTCCCAATTTTGCCATGTGGAAGTCAAAATTTGAAAATTATCGTAAGTATGAGTAACTTTTGTTGCGTTTGACCAGGATCCGGCTGACCAAATCTGTGTTGTTACAGAGCTAACATTTCCTTGACTATCGTAGCTGCGGCTTTCCATGGCACGATTGACCCAACTTCCATTTTCAAGCTGTTTTGTAATAGTTACCAAAAGTTTACCATTGTTGTTGTGAAGGAATGTATGTCGTTTTGGATTTTCAGTTGTAGAATAGATGATGATCGTATCAGGTAAAAACGTAACCTGATCCATCAATTTTTGATTATCTCGTTTATTGAAAGCGTTTATTTTAGAAGCATCAGTTTCCTGAATAATTCGGCTTACTGCAGATGAATTCCAAACCTGAGACAAATTATGAAGAATATCAGCCTTAAATATATCTTGCTTATTCTCAATTTTGGAATCATCTGTTTGGGCGCAAACATAGATTCCCCGAGTAAGCATTACGAAAAGCAAAAGAAAAGCTGGTAAAACTACCTTCATTTGACTGTAATTTACAATAAAACAATATTTTCCCAATTCTTATTATCAAGAATTATACCGCAAATTACTTACAATTAACTATGTGCTGAAAATGAAGCACAAATGTGCCAATTCCGGAATCGCAAAGTTGCTGAGATTTCCATTTTTTGGAAATGTTTTCCTGAATTGAGGTAGTGAAAAAAGAAAGGGTCATTAATGTTGATTCTGTATTGGAAAGTCAGCTAACAATTCTGAAATTTTCTTTACCTGACCTGAAAGATCGGTTTTACCGTCATTTAGAATAACGAAGTGGCTTAAAGGTATTTTCACTTCATCCGGCCATTGTTTTTGCATTCTTAACCGAATGGATGCCTCGTCGGTATGATCACGAAGCATGATTCTGGCAAGTCTTAAGTGTTCAGGTGCCGATATATAAATGACGCAATCAAAATCAAGGTTTCGGTTCTTTTCAAATAAAATTGCCGCTTCATAAATTGTAAAAGGATAATTTCGACGTTGCAAAAGCCACTCGCTGTATTTCTTTTTTACCTCGGGATGAATTCTTTCCTCAACAAACGCCAGTGAATCAGCATCGTTAAATATATGATCTGCGAGTCGTTTTTTATTCAGAACCCCATCGTTTGAATAAATTTGGGCTCCAAACCTTTCGATCATCTGTATTTTGATGGCTGGCAACTGGTAAGCATCTTTGGCGATCAAATCAGCATAAAAAACAGGTACGTTTAGCTCTTCAAAGAGCTTGCAAACCAATGTCTTGCCGCTGCCAATATTGCCGGTCACAGCTACTTTCAGGCTCATTGAGGCAAAATATATTCAATTTGATTAGGTTCGATGCGAATGTTTTTAATTTTTCCCGGTTGCTCCAAGAGCCTAACGCCCAGAAACTTTTGTCTGGCAGCCAACCCGTTTGTATCAAGTTGAAGGTAAAACTGGTCTTCAGTAATGAGTTTATAGTCTCTGAGAGCAACAGAATATATCACGTTGACAACAGTCGGGAAAACTTTAATCTTCAGCTTTCCAGGTTTACTAATCTTTATTGGAATTGAGGCTTCCGTGAATTTTTCAACTGTAAAGGTTGCCGACACAAATTTGCTTTTCACTTGTAAAACCATTGGGTCGAAATCCAAAGGCAATTCGGATGTAAAAGTTTCACTCACATTTGTTGCCTGAAAAAGCTTGGTTGGGATATATCTGATGGTATCCAGGACAGAAGACGGTCCAAAAATATTAAGACTATCGGGAATTACTCTTGCTTCGCCATAAAGGTTAAACTGATCTTTGAAAGCTAAACGATGCAGCACTTTAACTGGAACTTTTTTCCCGCTTAGCAGCTCAGCAGTAAAGTAGACATCGCCATCTTGCAGTTGTAAATCGTTTTCATCGACTGCAAAAACGGATCCAAGGTAAGTTCGCAGGCTTGCTGAGGTTATGTAAAAGGTATTCTGATTTTGTTTTCTGACAACCAATTGATCCAATGGCACACTTACCACATTTTGATCTTTAGAGGCTGGCAACAAAGCAAGGAGTTTAAAACCTCTTGCACTGATAGTCAGGTTAATGGTGTGTTGTGATTGTGAGGCGGAAAGCCAGTATTCAGCTGGTGGAGAAGTTAAACTGATTTTTACCTGAAGGTTTTCAGTGTAGGTATCAGCTAGTTTGACAAAAAGCCAAAGAACGGTGGAAAATGCCAGAAAGAAGAGAAAAGCGCGCAATCTCCTTTTTTTTGGGGCGTCCACCCGCAAGCTTAATTCGGATGATTGGTTTATGGCCATAGAAGAAAAAATCTTGCTTATTGAAAAAACAACAGGCCGTCAAAGTTTGACGGCCTGATAAAGGATTATTTCGCCAGGCCAACCTGTGTGTTGTCCGAGATGATGGCACTTTTTTCGACCATAAGTTTGTTGCCACCTTCTACTTCGAGGAGGATCGTGGTTTCTTTTACTTCAGCGATTTTGCCGTGAATACCGCCAATGGTAATCACCTTATCACCTTTTTCAAAGCTTCACGGAATTTTCGTTGTTCTTTGGCTTTTTTCATTTGTGGTCTGATAAAGAAAAAGTAAAAGACCACCATAATAAGAATGAGGGGCAGGAACGACATCAATCCACCGGCTTCCTGTCCTTCGGCCGGAGGTGCAAACAATAAAATGTTAAGCATATTCATAGGGATAAATTAAAAAGATTCGGGTGTAGCTACCTGAGCCTTCAGGCGCAGGATCGTTGTTTGAGGTTTACCGTTTGTTATGACCGTGATTGTTTTGTTTTGAATTCCACGCTGACCCTCAGAATTGAAAGTGACTTCAAGTTTGCCTTCAGCTCCCGGTTTTATCGGTTCTTTGGTGTATTTACTTGCAGTACAACCACAACTCGCACTCACAGAACTAACGATCAGGTCGGCGTTGCCTTTATTGGTAAACTTAAAAATATGAACCACTTTCTCGCCTTGTATGAGCTTGCCAAAATCGTGCTCAGTATTATTGAAACTGATCTCTGCCAGTGCGTTGTTGGAGCTTTCGGTAGCTGATTTCGGATTGTTTATTAAGGCAGGATTGCGTTCTGATGGGGATTGCTCACATGAAACAAATAAGACAACACCCAGAAGCAGGGTTTGTAACTGATTTTTAAAAAAGGTAAATGTTACCATCAAACAACGAATTTTATTTTCCTCTCGCTTGCAAAAGTAGGAAAATTTGGTGAAGCAGCAAGCCGTCTAATTTCCGCTTCCGAAAATGGTTACTGATCCTCTGTAAACTTCATTACTCTTAAAACCTTCGCATTGAAGCACATAGAAATAAACGCCATCACTTAAACCTTCGCCTCCCCAATCATTGTTATAATTACCCGACTCGTAAACTTTTCGTCCGTGGCGATTGAAAATAACCAGTGAAGTCTTTTTATAATAATCACCAAGCGGTCTGATGGCACCATCAGCTGAGATGGATTTCATTGGATTGTCGTCGATTTCCTCAGCAGAGCCTTCGGTAATTACAAGCACATCATTGATGTTATCGCCATTTGGTGTGATGATATTTGGAATGTTCAACCTGATAGGAAGAACCTTTACATCTTTGAAATAAACTGTATCGCAGCCATATTGGTTAAAAACAGTTAATGCCACTGTGTAGTCATCAATTTCAGTATAGGTATGCATTGGGGTAGGCAAATCAATCCTGGGACTGTTATCACCCATTTCCCAAAATTGACTGTTTACCTGAACTGAATCAGCAGATTTGTTTACGAATTCAAAGTTTACATAAGGTTTTTGGATAAAGGCAGTATCAGGATCGGCAAGTATTTCGATGACAGGATTGGGGTAAGCTTTCGTAAAGACAGAATCCGTTTGAATACAACCATTCGGATCAAAAACCTGAACATAATACCACAAATGAGCCTTTAATCCAATTGCCAGAGATGGATCACCCGGGGCAATCTGAATTGGCCTGACATCCCATGCTATGATATAGGGTCCCCCTTGACCGCTTGCAAACGCTTTTACCATGGCAGTATTTCCATTGTCGTTGTCGCCATTGGTGCAGGTCAGCTGCATTTGCTCGAAAGAGATTTCCGCAACCGGAAAAACCTCAACAATAAAAGGCTCGCTGATGCATTCTTCCAGGGTTTGATTATCGGTAATTTTGACAGTTATTGATTGATTTGCAATAGCATCAAAAGTTATAACGGATGTCGTCAGTCCATTGTAAGACCATTCATAGCTGAAATTTGAACCCTGCGGCGCTTCCAAAACGACTGAAGTGCCAGAACATACAGGCATTTGCTGCTGGCTGGTGATTGTACACTCGGGTTGGGCAAGGATATCCTCGTGTGACAATAACAGACAAAACAGAATCAGCATGAAGATTTTGAGATACAAACGGGATTTTCCAAAATTCGACATAGCAAAAGGTAACCTTATTGTGTTGAATGGTAATAAATTACTTGATCATACTTCCATTAAAAAGTCCCACTGCTTAACATGACCAAAGTACAGTCCTGAACGGTTTCAATGCCGTTTTGTTGTGCAAGCAATAAAAAAGCCTGATTTTCGGTACCCGGGTTGAAAATAATCCTTTTGGGTTTAAGTGAAATAAGGTGGTTGACATACCCTTCCTGACGCATTGGATTGAGATACAGCGAAACTGTATCAATAGTTAATTTAGTCGGAATTTCTATGAGGATCTCGGTGCTGTCGATCATGCCTTTCCGGTTACCTACAGCAACAACCTTATGGCCATATGCGTTTAATTTTCTGACAGCCATAAAAGAGAACCTCTCAGGTTTGGCAGAAGCGCCCAAAACTAAAACTGTTTCTTTCATTTTATTGAGCTTGTATGATGTAACCGACGAAATGTCAGGTTTTATCAGTTTTTATTGTTTGTAGACAAAAGCATTAATATTCATTCCGGCGCCAACCGAGGCAAACAGGAGCATATCTCCTGAATTAATTTTATGATTTTCCAGCTGATTTTTCAGAATCATGTCATAAAGTGTTGGGACGGTTGCAACAGAACTGTTTCCTAATGTTTGAATGTTCATCGGCATCATCTCAGCAGTGTTCACACGAAGTTGATATTGCCTGAAAAACCGCTGCACAATCGCTTCATCCATTTTTTCATTGGCCTGGTGAATCAGGATTTTTTTCAAATCATGGATTGATATTCCCGAACGATCCATGGCAAGTTTCATTGCCAAAGGAACCTGAGTGAGAGAATATTCATAGATTTTTCTACCTAACATTTTGATATATTTAATGTTAGGATCATGATCAGGAGAATTTGATTTGCCAAAGTACAGATAACCAACTTCTTCGTCAGTATGAGAGGCAAAAGAAAAGGACAATAATCCTCTTTGCTGGTCTTCCTCAAGTGCTTCGACAACGGCTGCACCAGCGCCATCGCTGAAAATCATTGTATCTCTGTCGTATTTATCCACTACTCTTGAGAGGGTCTCACTACCAATAACAAGGCATTTTCGGGCCATTCCTGAACGGATAAAAGCATGAGCCTGAATCATTCCCTGGACCCAACCCGGACAACCGAAAATGATATCATAAGGAATGCACGACGGATTTTTAATGCCTAAGGTGTTTTTTACCCGTGATGCGATACTTGGGAGGATATCGGTTTGGATACTGTCGGGCATAACATTTCCGAAATTGTGGGCCACAATGATCTGATCGATGGTTTCGGGGTCAACACCAGATGTTTTAATCGCTTCAAGAGCTGCTTTGGCGGCCATATCAGCATTGTTGACAGTTGGTTCAGCCCACCTTCTTTCGTAGATACCTGTGATATCACGAAATTTCCTGGTAACTTCTTCTCCCGAAGAATCGACGAGGCTATGATCTTTTTCAAAAAACACCTGTTTTGTAAAAGCTGCATTGCTAATAACCGTCGGAGGAATAAAACTTCCAGTTCCGGTAATTACAGTGTTCAGATAGCTCATTATTATAAATTATGTTAGTTAACAGTTGCAGAGTAAATTAGCCATTTTAATCCTTTATGAATGGATAAAAATACGGTCGCCAAAGGTAGTTTGTTTATTTATTAGATAGCTATAATTTTTCAATCTAAGTAAGTAATTCCTGTAAATACGCCTCAAAGTATGTTAATTTTGCCGTTAGTTTTTTTAGATTGACGTTAAACTGGATGACATATCAGTGTGAATATGAAAGCCGGATATTTGAAATGCATTAAACAGAAGAATGATATGAAATTTACTTTGAAGACTTCGCTCATCGTTTTACTATTGGTTTTGTTTGTCAGAGTGGGATTTGCTCAACAAGCTGACACAGCTGATTTTCCGTATTGGATCGAAATGATGCAGGATGAAAAAGCCAACTTTTTTGAAACGAGGACTGCTTTTGAAAAATACTGGCAAAACCGTGAAATTACCAAAGGCAGTGGATATAAACCATTTAAGCGATGGGAGTACATGATGCAACAACGCGTTGATAATCAAGGTAACCGACCTGCCGCAAACCGCGAGATGAAGGCTTTGCAAAGAATTAAAGACCAAAATCAGGTTTTAAGTGCCGGAAAAGGTGAATGGACTGCACTTGGACCATTCACTGTTCCATCTGGCTACAATGGTTATCGGGGATTAGGACGTTTAAATGCCATTGGGTTTGATCCTTCGAATCCGGATAAGTTGTATGTTGGAGCCCCGGCCGGAGGTTTATGGATGACAGAAAATCATGGTGGAAGCTGGCAAGTTTTAACTGACCATCTTCCTACTTTGGGTGTTTCTTCTATTGCAATAGACCGCACAAATTCATCAGTTATCATGATAGGAACAGGCGACCGGGATGCTGGTGATGCTCCCGGACTTGGTGTTTGGCGGAGTATTGACGGAGGAGTGAACTGGGAGAGCTGGAGTAATGGTATCGGTGAGGCTACGGTCGGCAGGCTTGTTCAGGATCCGGAAGAGGCTCAAATTTTCCTGGCTGCTGCCAGTAACGGTCTGTATCGCTCAACCGATGGCGGTGCCAGTTGGATAAGATCCAGGACAGGAAATTTCAAGGAAGTCGTTTTTCATCCAACCAACAGAATGATTGTATATGCAGCATCGGGGGGTGTTTTCTACAGGTCAACAGATAATGGTGAAACATTTACCTCCATCTCAAATGGTTTACCCGGTGGTTCGAGAGCTGTGATTGGTGTGTCAACTGCATCACCTGACATAGTGTATTGCCTGATCACCAATTCTGAATCCTTCAAAGGATTATACAGGTCGCTGGATGCAGGCTTGTCGTTTGAAATGAGATCAAATTCGCCAAACATCATGTCGTGGGATTGTAACGGCGGAAGTGGTGGTCAGGCCTGGTATGACCTTGATATTGCTGTTGATCCAATGGATGCAAACAACGTAATCGCAGGCGGTGTCAATAGCTTCAAATCGACTGATGGTGGTCTGAACTGGACAATCAGGTCGCATTGGTATGGCGGTTGCGGAGTGCAATCTGTTCATGCTGATTTGCATATTTTGGAATATAACCCACTGAACAACCGACTATATGTCGGTAATGATGGTGGATTCTACTGGACTGAAAATGGCGGTGTTAACTGGACAGAGATTTCAAATGGATTGGTCATTAGTCAGGCATACAAAATTGGACAAAGCCAAACGAAACCAAACTTTGTCATCAACGGATATCAGGATAATGGAACAAGTGTCATCAACAACAGCAATTGGTTTGCAGTAGGTGGAGGTGATGGAATGGAATGTGCTTATGATCCCCAGGATGAAAGATATAGCTACTCAACCGTTTATTATGGGGAAATCACCAGGATTTTTAACAACAACGGGCAAGGCACCATTGCAGGCAATGGGACGAATGGGATTACAGAAGAAGGTGGATGGGTAACACCTTTTCTAATTGATCATTTCGACGGTAATACCATGTTCGTCGGATATAAAAATGTTTGGAGAAGTAATAACATCAAAGCCAGCAGCACTGGTGGAGTAGATTGGGAAAAAATCAGCGCTTTCGGAAATACCAACCTCGATCAAATGGATCAATCCCGTGTCAACACCAACCTATTATATGCGTCATCTGGCAACAGACTTTATTTAACAGAGAATGCAAAATCTTCACAAGTCAGCTGGGAGGTTTTAACACCAATGCTTCCGACAACTTCTGCCATCACAGCCATAGAGGCTCATCCCACGGATGAAAATGTTGTCTACATAGCCCAGCAAAGCCGGATTTTCAAATCATCGGATAAAGGTCATACCTGGTCTGAGATATCTGCAAATTTGCTAGATATTCAAATCAGCACCATTGCCATTTATCGCAACAGCAATGAGGGAATTTACCTCGGAACAGATATTGGTGTTTTTTATCGGGAATCGGGAATGGAAAACTGGATGTTATACAGTGACGGTTTACCTGCCAGCGTGAAGGTTACAGAAATCGAAATTTACTATGATCCCTTGAATCCGCAAAATGATCTTGTAAGAGCAGGAACCTATGGACGCGGCTTGTGGAGCGCTTCGCCTGTTGTAGGTGCTGTTACGGCAAATTTTCAGGCATCGGTTTCTATACTTAGTGCAGGCTGCATGGTTGATTTTACTGATTTGACACAGGGTACACCTTTCACCTGGGAGTGGACTTTTGAAGGCGGGAATCCGGCCTCCAGCCAGCTCCAGCACCCTCAAGACATCCAGTATAGCACAGAGGGCTCCTTCGATGTGACACTCACTGTTACCAATTCATTGGGAAGTGATACTTATGTTTGTGAAGATTGCATCACGGTTGGACCGGCAGCTAATCCAACGGTGAATTTTGAAGCTACCTCAACTCAGGGTTGTGCCGGACTCATTGTTTATTTTAATGACCTGACAGAAAATTGTCCTGAAATGTGGATTTGGGATTTCACACCTACATCGGTTACCTATCTTGAGGGTACATCTAATTTGTCGCAGAATCCTGTTGTCAGATTTGAAGAGAATACGCACTATGATGTTCGGCTGACCGCATCTAACAGCAATGGAGTCAACACTTTACTTAAGGAAGATTTCGTTCAGCTGGGTGGTTATCCCTTGCCTTATTCAGAAGATTTTGAAGACGGAACTTTGACAACGAAATCGTGGCTGATCAACAATCCTGACAACGGGAAAACATGGACTTTGCAGCAATTACAAAATGATAACCAAGTGGTTTGGATGAATTTTTTCAATTATACTTCCTTCCAGCAACGCGATTATCTTATAAGTCCGCCACTCGATTTAACAGGCGTCGAAAATGCATCTCTTTCCTTTCAATATGCTTATTCCCAACGTTATGCACAGGTTGATTCACTCATTATCAGTATTTCCGCCGACTGCGGTAATACATGGCAACGTGTTTATGCCAATGGTCCTGATGGACAGGGTATTTTTGAGACAGCGCAACCATCGATAACATCTTTTGTGCCTCTGACCGATGAAGACTGGTGCTTTGCCGGTAGTTACGGAGCAGACTGCCCGGTCATTGACCTGAACGATTATGTTGGATTAACAGGCATCAAAATCCGATTTGAGACCTATAATCAGTACGGAAATAATCTTTACCTGGATCAGGTTATTGTTTCATCCTACACATCCGTAGTGGATAATGATGTAAATGATGCTCTATTTAGCTTTTATCCAAATCCGGCTGGAAGTACACTAACAATTTCTACATCAGACGCATTTGTAGGTAAAGTGATACAAATCAGTGACTTGAATGGCAAAGTTGTTAGAAAGACTGTACTTTCTGACAAAACAGTTAATTTGTCTCTTACCGATTTGAAAAGTGGAGTGTATACGATTGGAATCAACGGAGAGTCAAAAAGTCTTAAGAAACTTCTGGTTCAATAATATAATACCCAGGACAAAAAGAAAGGTTTTGCAGGATTTCAGGCAAAACCTTTCTTTTTAATCTATATTTGCAACCCAAACATACATCAGATGAAATACTTAGATTTTTTTAGATTCTTCCTGTTCGTTATTCTTTTCACAGTTATTTCAGGAAATCTTTCAGCACAAGAAGTTTTCAAAGGCAAGGCAGAAGCTTTTTCGAAACGAAACATCCGTCAAATGTTGGATGAAGACAGCCTATACAGAACCCTTTATCAGGAAAGTTACAAAAAACCAAATCCGGTTATTTATTCTCCGGTTATTGAAGTTAACCCTTCTGAAGTTACAGATTCAGAGATACTTACTGCCACACCTGATTACAGGCTTCAACAGAACTCCCCGATGCCCGACACCACTTTTGATGCCCTCTACGATTCCGGAAATTCTATTCCGCCAGATGTAAATGGTGCTCCCGGTCCTGATCATTTGATGGTTACGCTAAACACTGAAGTCAGAATCCAGGACCGTATAGGGACAGAAATCAACACCTTATCATTAGGACTGTTTTGGAATAGCCTACCCGGCGGTAATACCTTTGATCCTAAAATTTTATATGATTTTGAAGAGGACCGGTGGATTTTTGTTACCTGCGCAGGAAGTACGCCAGGCGATAGCAGGATATACATGGGTGTTTCAGCCAATTCCGATCCAACGGGTGATTGGTTTTTATATTCCTACATTGCAGATCCTCAAAACGAAGTTTGGTTTGATTATCCAAGCATGGGCTTTAACGGTAAATGGATTGTGGTGTCGGGAAATATGTTTGGCAACGGAAATTACCGCACTGTCTACGTTTTTGATAAACAGGCGATGTATAACGGAGATGCTGAGCCACAATTTACACGTTTTTCTACCACGCAGGGATTTACGCTGGTGCCAGCCATCACTTATGATGCCGGCGAGGAAAATATTTACCTCGTTTCGGCTGCCAATGGCAATCAGGGTGGAATGGGATATATCACTCTGTTTAAGGTTCAGGGAGCTGTGGATAACCCGCAATTCAGTCTGGTTGGCCAGATTGGCACAAATCAGCCCTGGGCTGGTGGTGTGGGAGGCAGTGGTGATTTTTTACCGCAACTTGGTTCCGATCAATTGATCAATGCTGTTGATCACCGAATGGAGAATGTGATTTTCAGGAACAACAAAATCTGGGCAGTTCACCATGTTTTTTTGCCGGCTGACAATCCAACAAGAGCTGCAGTTCAATGGTGGAATATAAGCCCGGAAGGCAGTATCATCCAAAGGGGGCGTGTTGACGATCCTTCCGGGACGATGTCTTATGCATTTGCGACAGTGGCAGTTAACCATTTTGAAGATATGATTATCGGACACGGTATTTTTTCTGCCAACCAATTCGCCGGAGCCGGATATTCTTATAAAGCCAATGCAGATCCTGATAACTCCATCAGAATGCCTTACCAGTATAAAGAAGGTCTTGCCCCTTATTATAAAACCTTTGGCGGAGGACGAAATCGCTGGGGCGATTACAGCGCTACCATGCTTGATCCTGTGAATAGTGTCGATTTTTGGGTCTTACAGGAATATGCTGAGCTCCCTTCAGGCGGAGATCGTTGGGGTACGTGGTGGGCCTATGTTAAAATACCATTCGCTCCTGAAGCAAATTTTGCTGCCAGCCAAACAACCATTCCACTGGGTGAAAGCATTGATTTTACTGATCTTTCTGTTGGTGTTCCTCAAAATTGGAGCTGGACTTTCGAAGGAGCAAATCCAACGAATTCGAACCTTCAGAATCCATCAGGAGTGAATTACCCTGTTGAAGGAACTTTTGATGTCAGCCTTAACGTAAACAATGATTTTGGTAGCAGTACTTTTGTTTTGGAAAACTATATTACTGTTAGTGCGAGTTTGTTGCCGGATGTAGCCTTTTCGGCTGATAAGGACATTGTATGCACCAATGAAGTTGTTACTTTTACTGATGAAACACTTTATATGCCAGTAAGTTGGGAGTGGACATTTACCCCTTCAACAGTAACATTTGTCAACGGAACGGATCAGTTTTCTCAAAATCCTCAAGTTGTTTTCAACGAAGCGGCTTCGTACTCTGTAACTTTATCAACCAACAATTTGAATGGCAACGCTGTTGAAACAAAGTTTGATTTTGTCAAAGCAGGCGGTATGATGGTTCCTTTGGTCGAGCAGTTTAACGAGCAGGGATTTGAGTCCAATCAATGGAAACGAGTTAACCCGGATTTAAAAATGACATGGGAAATTACAGAAGTACAGGGTCTTACGGAAACAAATCAGGCTGCTTTTGTTGATTTTCTTCATTATTATGCCATTGGCGAACGCGACCGATTGGTAAGCCCGCCACTGGATTTAAGAAATTTCCAGAACATGTCACTTGGTTTTAAACATGCTTATGCACGAAGAATTCCCCAAATTGCAGACTCACTGATTGTTTTAATATCAGATAATTGCGGGCAATCCTGGACGCGACTCTTTGCTGATGCTGAGAATGGAACAGGTAATTTCGCAACACATCCGCAATCAGAAGGTTTTGTTCCGGTTGTCAGGGAAGATTGGTGTGGTGCCGGTTATGGTGCACCATGCCAGCAACTTGATATTTCAAACTGGGCTGGTAAATCGGATGTACTCATCGCATTCGAAACCTGGAGTGGTTACGGAAATCCTTTGTATATTACTGATATCGAAGTTAGTGCAACAGTTGGGAATAATTCGCAATTGCAGACTGGAAAGTTAATCCTTCAGCCCAATCCGGCCAAAGGGGTCGTTACCGTTCAAATGTCAGGGTTTACCAAATTAGATGAAGTTTCCGTTTATTCGACTGAAGGAAAGAGAATAATTCAACAGAAAAATTTTCTGAACGGATCGCAATTGAATATCTCATCTTTAAAGTCAGGGCTTTATCACATCGAATTGCGCCATGGTAATGAAACGATTCAGAAAAAACTTGTAGTAGAATAGTTTTTCTTGAAGATTGCTGATCAAGGGCCGGAAACTACCAATTTCCGGCTTTTTTTGTCCTAATCCTACGCATTGAATACTTATGTCGTTCTTTTTCGCTTGATAATTTAATTTACACCGGGTGCCTGATTTGCTGTTTGATCCTTTTCCTTCCTACAGATTTTAAGCAAGGGAAACGAAAAGCTTTGTGAATTCCCGTTAACTTTAATAATTTTGAGCATTCTTTTAATCGTTGGACAGTGTTCCATTTTCATTCACCTAGTCTTCATTTATGAAAACAGCATTGCGACTCATTTTTCTGTTGATTTTCGCGCACCTTTTCTCCTATAAAATTCAGGCCCAGCATTGCAAGCCACTTAGTTATGATGAGTATGACCAATGGTATGATCTAACAAATCCAGTGATTTCTGAGAATGGTAATTATGTAATGTGGGAACGAAATCCTCAGAAAGGAGATGGGTCGATAATCATTTACAGGCTTGACAACCAGCATTATGATACTATACATAGAGCATATAGTGCCTCGTTTTTAGCTAAAGGAACAGGTCTTGTCTTCAAAATAAAACCACCTTCAGATAGTTTGCGAAGGCAGCAACTTGCTGGGATTAAAAAGGAAAAGCAATTGAAAGACTCATTGGGTGTGTGGCTCTTTACAGCAGATACTCTGATGAAATTCGCACAGGTTAAGTCCTATCACTTGCCCGGGAATGGTGATTTATTGGGAATCTGGCATGAGGAAGGATATCATCCAAACAAGGACTCAATTCAGGATACGACCTTAAAGAAAAAGGCTTCTCGAAAAAAAGCGCTGAAAAAAGATGTAAAAATGTCAATGATCGAAATTGTAAACATCCGAAACGGTGGTGTAACAGCTTTCGATAGCATAAGTAGTTTTTCAATTTCTGAGGAAAAGGATAAAACCCTGATGGTTAAACAATTGACTGATAGCATTGATTCTGTGCAGGTTAATCGCTATTACAAGGATGGTCAAATTACCTCCGTTTTTAACGGCAGGGGCAAGGTGATACAACTTGCTATGAGTAAATTTGGTGATCAAGCCGCGTTTTTGTTTAGCCCCGACACAAGTGAACGAAAGTTGTATCAACTTGTTTATGAGCAGGAAGGCAAAAGTACAAGAACTTTGGTTGATACTTTGTCAACATGGCTTGGTGGAAAATTGACTGTAAGTCAGCATCAGGCCGTTCAGTTTTCGGAAGATGGTACTGCGATTTATTTTGGAGTTAGCCTTAAGCCCGAACCAAGGAAAAAAGATAGTTTGACGGAAGATGAAAAAGTAAGCCTCGATATCTGGAATTGGAAAGATGGCCGTATTCAGTCTCAACAACTCAAAGAACTTGAAAAAGATCAGAAATCTTCCTTCAGAGCTGTTTATTATCCCCGCAAAGACCTTGTGTTTCAATTGGCTGACGATAGCGTTCCTGAACTGCGACTTGAATTAAAACTTCATCAATCAAAAATATTAGGATTCAATTATTTACCTTATCAGCACCTTTCCAGCTGGGAGCAATCAAGGTATGCCGATGTCTACCTGATTGACAGAGAACGAAATACAAGAAAGATTCTGCTAGAAAAACATTCCTCCCTGCTGTTTCTTTCGCCGGAGGGCGGATTTTTACTGTATTATCATCAAAATGACAGCTCGTGGTATTGTATCAATACTGAAAATTACGAACGTAAACGACTGACCTGGAACACGACGGATATTTTTTATCAGGACGACAACGATGTTCCGAACGAAGCCTCTGCTTATGGTTTTGCCGGCTGGAAAAACGATAACGAAGCAATTGTATACAGCAAGCGGCATTTGTGGTTATTGAATCTTAAGGAAGGTGGTGTCGCAAAACCTCTAACAAAAGATTCGGAGCTGGATCTGGTCTATCGGTTTATCCGACTTGACAAAGATGCTGAGTTGCTGCCAGCTGAAATGTACCTTTCCACATATAACAGAACAACAAAGGCTTCCGGATTCGCAAAACTCAGCCTGAAAACCGGAAACACCAGGATTTTGGAATCGGGTTTTGGTTGGCATTCCGGATTGGCAAAAGCAAAAGAAGCCGAAGTTTTTATTTTTCGAAAGGAAAGTTTTGAATTGTATCCTGATTTGTATGTTACACTCAATGAGTGGGAAAAGAAAGATAAAATCAGCCATACCAATCCTCAGCAAAAAGATTTTTGCTGGGGTAGTGTCGAACTTGTCAGCTGGAGATCATTCAACGGTGACAGTTTGCAAGGATTACTTTACTATCCTGCAACATTTACAGCTGATAGCAGTTATCCGATGATAGTGTATTTCTATGAAACTCATAGTGATAATCTTTTCCGGCATTTTGGTCCGCGGCCATCAAGGTCAACAATTAACATTGCGGATTATACGAGCAGGGGATATTTTGTTTTCACACCTGATATTCGTTACAGAGCTCCTTTGCCCGGACAAAGTTCCTACGATGCCATCTTGAGTGGAACGCAAAGCATGCTTGAACGGGTTCCTCAAATTGATCAACACCGGATGGGATTACAGGGACAAAGCTGGGGAGGCTATCAAACTGCCTGGCTTGTTACACGTACAAATCTTTTTAAAGCCGCAATGGCCGGAGCACCTGTAAGCAACATGACCAGCGCCTATGGTGGTATACGTTGGGAAAGTGGAATGGTCAGGTCTTTTCAGTATGAAGAAGGTCAAAGTCGCATCGGTGCCAGTTTGTGGGAGAATCAACAGGCCTATATTGAAAACTCGCCACTTTTTTATGCTGACAGGGTTGAGACTCCTTTATTGATGATGTCCAACGATCAGGATGGTGCTGTTCCGTGGTATCAAGGTATCGAGTTTTACAATGCCTTGCGCAGGTTGGGTAAGCCGGTCTGGATGCTTGTTTATAACAATGCGCCCCATAATCTGATCAGAAGAGCTGATTCAATGGATCTTACGATGCGAATGCAACAGTTTTTCGATCATTACCTCAAAGGCTACCCCATGCCACCCTGGATGTCGAAAGGGATACCGGCTGTTAGAAAAGGCAAGGATTTTGGCTTCTGACCCATTTGATTTGTTTGTCACAATGCAAGAGAATAACACTATCTTTGTGTTCTAAAAACTTATTCATTGACTTTCAACGATTTTAATTTAGCCGATCCTGTGATGGAAGGCATCGAAGCGATGGGTTATGAGAAGCCCAGCCCTATTCAGGAGGCTGCGATACCTATCATTCTTGGCGGCCATGATTTAATTGCCTGTGCCCAAACAGGCACTGGTAAAACAGCTGCTTTTCTTTTGCCACTGATTCATCGTTTATTAGGCGACCATGAAGCAGACGACAGTATTCAAGCTCTTGTCATTGCACCCACGCGAGAACTTGCTATTCAGATCGACCAGCAGCTCGAAGGATTTTCTTATTTTGCCAATACGAGCTCAATTGCCGTGTATGGCGGAGGAACAGGGGCAGGTTTTGATCAGGAGAAAAAAGCATTGCAACGTGGAGCACAGGTAATTGTAGCAACGCCCGGAAGGCTGATTTCCCACCTCAACCTGGGTTATGTTGATTTCTCAAACCTGAAATATCTGATCCTTGATGAAGCCGACCGCATGCTTGATATGGGATTTCTGCCCGATATCTTAAAAATATTGAGTCACTTACCTGTCAAAAGGCAAACTCTGCTTTTCTCGGCAACCATGCCGGAAGGGATCAGACGTTTGACCGATAGAATCTTAATTGCACCAAAACAGGTAAATCTGGCTGTTTCAAAACCAGCCGAGAATGTTTTGCAGGCTGCCTATCTGGTTTATGACCAGCAGAAAATTGCCCTGATCGAAAGCCTGATCGAAGGAAAAGACCTGCCGCTTGTACTCATTTTTGCCTCAACAAAAGCCGGTGTAAAAGAAGTTGAATCCATTCTCAAACGTAAAAAATTTAACGTAAGCGCCATACATTCCGACCTTGAACAAGAGCAACGATCTGATGTGATGAACCGTTTCCGAAGCAGAGAACTTCAGATTCTGGTTGCAACTGATATCGTTTCAAGAGGTATTGATGTGGATGATATCAGTTTGGTAATCAATTACAATGTGCCAGGTGATGCCGAGGATTATGTTCACCGCGTCGGTAGAACAGCACGAGCAGAAAAAAGTGGTGTAGCCCTCACTTTCATTAACGAAAAAGAGATGGGAAAGTTTAAGCGAATTGAAGCTTTTTTGGGATCAACAATCCGAAAACTCCTTCTGCCTGTTCACATTGGTGAAGGCCCGTCAATTGAATCCTATGAAAGATCAGGGAATTTTAGAAAAAATTTCATCGGTAACTCACGGGGAAAGGGAGGCCAAAGGCGTAACAACAATAGGTAGATACCAGGCTATTCTTCAACCGGAAAGACTTTAAAATATTTCTTTGTTTTATCAAGCATCTCATTGTGAACGAGTGAGTTGCTCGCTATGATATCTTTACCGAATATTCCATCCGGCTCGCCATTGAAGTCAGTGATTTTTCCACCGGCTCTCTCGACAATTAATGTTCCCGCTGCAACATCCCAGGGATGAAGGCCATACTCATAGAAAAGTTCAAACCTTCCACAGGCAACATAAGCCAAATCCAGTGCTGCTGAACCAAGCCTCCGTATGCCACGTGTTTGCCGCATTAATTCATTAAAAAGTTGGAGGTAGGAAGTCATCCGGCTAAAATCATTGTAAGGAAAGCCAGTGGCCAAAAGGCTCTGATTCAACCACTTTGCTTTACTGACATGAATAACTTTCCCGTTACAAAAAGCCAGACCGTCTTTCCAGGCATAAAAACACTCTTTGCTGTTAACTTCCAGTACAACGGCTGAAACGATGTTGCCATCCTCCATCAATGCGATACTGATACTGAAGAGGGGCAAACCGTGAACAAAATTGGTTGTGCCGTCCAATGGATCAATAATCCAGTTCAGATTTCCTTTTAATGATGTCCCGCTTTCCTCAGCAATGAAACCGGCATCAGGTAACAATTTTGACAATCCATTGATAATCAATTTCTCAGATTGTTTATCAACATAGGATACCATATCATGAAGACCTTTCTCCTCGATATCATGAACCTCAAGTCTGCCTTTGTTTTTCCTGATAAATGCAGCAGCTTTCTGCGCAATTTCCACAACAGATAGTGTGATTTGTTCGTATGACAGCATGATTATTTTTTTAAAACCAAGCGCCGGACATCCGGGCCAAATTGTTGAAGTAAGATTCCTGAAACGATCAGGATCAATCCCAGAACGGTACTGGGTAGAATGGGTTCGCCAACGAAAAGCCGTATAAAAAAGAGCGCAATAAAGGGCGATAAAAAAATCAAGTTGCTGACTCTTGCTGTGTTGGCTGCTTTTTTGAGTGCCAGAAGCCAAAAAACAAATGTAATCCCCATTTCGAATAAACCAATGTACCCGGCTCCAATCAGTGCTTTGCTTCCGGGTAGTTTAATTCCGGATGTAATTAACAGATAAAGTGTTATATAGGCACCTCCAAAAACCATATTCATGAAAATTTTTACCAAAGCCTCTCTTTTATCTTTCAGGTTGATTATCCAGTAGAGCGCCCACAAAAAGGCACTGCCCACTGCCAACGTTACGCCGTACGCATTGCTAAATTCCAATGAAAAAACCTGACCCTTTGTGCTGATAACCCAGAGACCGGCAAAACTTGTCAGGATTGCCGTAAATCCAATAATTCCAATGCGTTGACCCAGTAGTGGCACAGACAATATGACCAAAATCACCGGCCAGCTGTAGTTAAGTACTCCGGCTTCCTGAGCCTGAAGCAATTCATAAGCTTTAAATAACACGAGGTAGTAGGCAAAGGGATTCAGGAAACCCAGGATGGCAGATAGCAGGATTTCTTTTTTTGACTGCGCGAGAACTTTTTGGTATCCGGTTAAAATCAAAACAAGAAAACCAAGAGCAAACACTGCAAACAATGAAGACCAGAATAAAAGCTGGTCGAAAGCAATGTGGTTAAGTGTTAGCTTAAAAGCTGAGCTCATTGTCGACCAGAAAGCCACAGCCAGCAATGCGAAAAATATAGATTGATGTGATTTTTTCATCCGGCAAAAATAAGCTTTTAACCAGGTAAATTTTCCGGTTTAATGCATGGATTAAGAATACCTTACTCTTTATGTTTTGTATCAATCATAATGGTAACTGGGCCATCATTGATGAGCTTTATTTTCATCATGGCCCCAAAGGAGCCGGTTTTAATCTTTGTAGGTATTAGCTCTTGCAGTTTTTCGACAAATAAATGATAGAGTAGAACAGCTTTTTCGGGCCTGGCTGCCCGGATATAACTGGGTCTGTTCCCTTTTTTTGTGGAAGCGTGCAAGGTAAACTGGCTTACTATGAGCACTTCACCTTTTGTTTCCTGCACATCAAGGTTCATGATGCCATTGTGATCAGAAAAAATTCTTAATCTGGCAATTTTTCCACAAAGCCAAGCTATATCATCTTCATTATCAGCCTCTTCGATACCAAGGAATATCAACATTCCCTTGCCTGTTTCAGCAAAAATTTCATGATTGACTGAAACAGAAGCTGAATCTGTTCGTTGGATAACAGCACGCATACTTAGTTAATCGGTTTAATACGGCTGCAATTTAGTACTTTTGCTGCAAATTACGAATATGACCCGATTAAGCGTTAACATCAATAAGGTTGCTACTTTGCGCAATGCCCGGGGTGGGAATGTGCCTGATGTGCAGAAATTTGCAGTTGACTGCCAAAGGTATGGAGCTGAAGGTATTACGGTACATCCGAGGCCGGATCAAAGGCACATCACATTCAGAGATGTTGCTTTACTGAAGCCATTGATCAGTACAGAGTTTAATATTGAAGGCAATCCGTCAGAAGATTTCATCAAACTTGTTCTGGATACGAATCCTGATCAGGTGACACTCGTTCCTGACGATCCAGGTCAGCTTACCTCTGATCATGGATGGAATACCATACGGCACAAACAATTTTTGAGAGAGGTGATTCAACGTTTTCATGATCAGGGAATCAGGGTTTCGATATTTGTTGATGCTGATGTTGAGATGGTTAAACATGCTGTTGAAACCGGAACTGATCGGATTGAACTTTATACTGAACCTTATGCAACCAACTTTCCATTGAACCCACAGGGTGCAATTACAAATTTTGTACTGGCTGCAAAGGAAGCTGCCCTTCTTGGTCTCGGGATCAATGCCGGTCATGACCTCAGTTTAGCAAATTTGAAGTACTTCTCCGACCACATTCCTGACTTACTCGAGGTTTCAATTGGGCATGCGCTGATAAGCGAGGCTCTTTATTTCGGAATCGAAAACACCATCCAAATGTACAGAAGGCAGTTGATGAAATGAGGATGACAACTTTTTCGCCCATCGGAACGATCCATACACAGTTTACCGATCCTTTGGCTATGCCTGTTCAGTCAACCTTTGCCGAAAAAAGCATGATGGCCATGGCAGAAATTCGGGATGTCTTCATTGATGGACTTGTTGGTTTAGAGCATTTTACACATATCATCCTCGTGTATCAATTTCACCAGGCAAAAACGCCGGTTCTCATGCAACAAACCAATCTGACTGATCATGAATATGGAGTTTTTGCTACCCGAAATGCAAATAGACCCAATGCCATCGGAATTTCAATTGTCGAGTTAGTCAAAGTGGACGGAAATAAAATATATTTTAACCATGCTGATATGCTGGATGGCTCACCTTTGCTGGACATCAAACCGTTTATTCCTGCCTTTGATCACCGTGAGGAGGCTGGCAACGGCTGGCTGGAAAAAAGCATTTAGCTAACCTGGATTAAAAATCGTCGTTGAGCAACCGTTTTTCACCTGATAAAGCTTGGATGGCTGAAATCTCCTGACTCACTTCGATCACTCCCTGGTAATTATTGTCTGAGTCGCGCAGAGCAAAGTATTGAATCAGAATTTTTTGTCCCTTCATATTGATCCAGAATGAGGCCTCGTTTTTCCGTCCATTGCGGAAGTTTTCAATGATTTGGCGGACAATATGAACACTTTCGGGTGGGTGACAATTGTGAACATCGCGACCGATAATAGCCTTGCTTCTTGGAAAAATACGATGCGGAGGTTGAGAAAAAAACCTGACTTTATCCTGAGCGTCAACAAAGGTTAAATCAACAGGAAGATGGTTAAAGATAAGGATAAGCTGCTGTAAATTAACAAGTCCTGTTCCCATATCTATATACCCATCCAATAGATTGGTTTCATTCGGTTCCGGGAAGCCAATCAAGCTGTCAGGTTGAAAATAGGGAAATCCGATGGCCATGCATTCCGGGAGCAGGGTATTAAGCAGTTCGGAGTCAATGGTAGAATGGATGTAATGAAACAATATTTTTTCCTCCCGCAACCTGATGGCATAAATATTAAAATAGAGGTCACCAATGTGTTTGTTGAATGTCTTCAACTCAAAATTGCCAGCATTCAGCAGCTGTTTCACTTCTTTCATTTGCGTCCGAATGTCGTCATGAAAAGACCACATCATCTGCAGGCACCGAAAATTTGACCAATGCTTTTCGAGATGCGGAAAAACGATATTTTCTTTGATCGCATAATAGGATTCAAACTGCTGGATGGTATCAAAGTCGTCAGCGGCTTTCTCGATCAGGCTGGGAGTTGCATGTTGATTGAGTTCTTTAATGATCAACTTAAATTGTGCCATTAACTCAATGAGCCTACGATTGTTTTGCTGCATAACCCAGATCAAACTGTTGGTTTCAGCGGCTACATCAGGGATATTTTGAAGTGTTTTACCTAAGACATTTAAAAATTTATTGGTTGCGATTTTTAGTTTAGGTAAAGGATGATTTTCCCGCATCAATCTGTCAATCAGGTTTATAATATCTTCAGGCTGGGTTTGGTTAATAATTCTATCATGTTTTTTTATCTGATAAACAGCATTTTGCTGATGCATTACGGCCATGAAAACTTCGTAGAGGCCATCAACCCGTATTTGTTGGTGATTTGAAATTTCTGACATGGTAGGATGGAGGAACTAGTCGTTGATAAGAGGAAGAAATGAATAATTTCTGCTGTAATAGAGCATTTGTGCTGCAAAATCATCCGGATAGGAGATACTTACGTCCACAATTTTACCATCTTGTCTTTTAAGCTCTAGTTGTGGTTGAATAAATCCGGCAAAGGGCGCAATACCAAGCGATTTCCAGCGAGCCAATACCTCCTGATGAAGTAAAGGATCAATTTTTACTCCATAATTTTCAACCAGCTCACGGGCAGCTGCATAGTCTCCTTCTGACTTGATTCGCTGAACCTCATTCAGCAGTATACCAAAAAGATGCCGCAATGCCTGATAGTCATTGATACGTAAATATGTCTTACTATCCAATTGAACTTTCTCGACTATATCTTGCTCCAGACCTTTTTCAAAAACCCAGGACGCTATCAGCTGCCTGTTTCGCATGTGACTCTCTTCGAGCACCTTACCAGGTTCAACTCTTACCAACTGTCGGATTAAACCGCCTACCATAAAACTGTCGTAGGCTGCTTTGGCAGTTTCAGGGTCGTCAATTAATCCGGCTTCAATCAATTTCGGATCTGCGATAAAATACAGTGCAACGAGGTCTGCTCTGGCTTCCTCTATGGTATTGGAATAACTTTGAAGAGTTTCCTTTGGGGTGCCAACACCAGCCATCAGTTGTCCACTTCCATGTCCAATCACCTCATGTAAGCCTGTATGTAGTTTTGAAGCCAAAGCCCCAAACGCTTTGATTCTTTTCTGTTGATCGGGCAGAAAAAATGCCTCCAAGCTTCCGTTTGTTTTGGATGCCATTTCATATGCTTCTTCAATGTTTCCGAGGCTGACTGATTTTGAACCAAATTCAGACCTGATCCAATCGGCATTGGGCAAATTAACACCAATCGGGGACGAAGGAGCATTGTCACCGGCCTCCACAACTGTATTAATTACCTTGTAACTTACACCTGCAGCATCCTGTCGCTTATGCTTTTCTTCAATCGGGGAGTGTTTTTCAAACCATGCTGCTAAAGCGCTGATTTGGCTGAAACGATTGCTGGATTCAACATCCCGAATGGATACCACAGACTGCCATGTGCCATGATAACCCAGCGGGTCGCCATACACTTCAATAAATCCATTCACGAAATCCACCATTGAATCTGTATCTTTCACCCAATCAATACTGTAAGCATCAAAGATTGCCAAATCACCACTTTCGTAGAACGTAATAAGCTTGGTGATTATTTCTTTTTGGAGATCGTTGTCGGCATACTGCTTTGCTTTTTCGAGTTGGATAACTATCTTGCGTATTGCCTTACCATACCTGCCGTCAGCTTTGTAGACAACTTCTTTTATTTGACCATTTTCCTTTATAAGTTTGCTGTTCAAACCCCAGGAAACAGGGCGAAGTGGATCAGGATTTATTTTAGATTGATAGAAATCAACCACTTCCTGCTGTGTTAAGTTTTCGTAGAAATTACAGGATGAACCTGCAACAAGATCAGTGCCATCAGCCTGTTCCACTCTTTTGGGTGACACATTTGGGTTAAATAACTGGTCCGAGAGGAAGTCAATCAGTTCTTTCTTCGAAAGTGAATTAAAATCCGGAAGCTGCGATTCCGGAATAGAATGCAGAACAACTTCAAACCACTTTTGACTAAAGGAGGGACTTAGTTTTTCAGTGGAATAATGATGATGAATGCCATTCGAAAACCAGAATTGCTTTAGATATTGGTAAAAACGGATTGCTTCTTCCGCGTGACTGTTGTGATCAATATGTGTATAAACTAATTCCAGTACATTTCTAATCAATAAGTTATATTTATAGTTTTGATCATATACAATGTCTCTGCCTGACAGTGCAGCCTGATAAAGATACCAGATCATGCACTTTTGATTGTATTCAAGTTTTTCAAAACCATCAACATAATACCTTAAGATACGGATGTCGGCAAACTGTTCTGTTTGCCATTTAAAATCATATGGAGCTTTTGTTGTCATAAGCAATAATCTGCAGCAAATTTAGCCAAAATGCTAATGAGTCATGGAAGTTGGCATTTTGGAAAAAAAACACCGGCCGAATTTAACAGCCGGTGTCTTTATTAAATTGTATCGTATTATCTCAAACCCCTTTTCTTCAGCAGAGCATTTTGGTCGGGTTCTTTGCCGCGGAAAGCGACATAGAGTGCCATCGGATCTTCTGTTCCACCCTTTTCAAGAATATTTTTACGGAATAAAGCGGCAGTTTCCTGGTCAAACAAACTCTTTTCCTTAAAAGCCTCAAAGGCATCGGCGTCAAGTACTTCTGACCAGATGTAACTGTAATAACCAGCAGAATATCCACCCGAAAAGACGTGACTAAAATAAGTGCTTCTGTATCTGACAACGATTTCAGGAATGATGCCTGTTTTGGCAAGTGATTCTTTTTCAAAACTTTCAACATCGAGTTCAACATTGGTTGTCACCGTATGCCAATGCATATCAAGAATCGCGGCTGCCAGAAATTCTGTCATGGCAAAGCCTTGATTAAATGTGCCGCTATTGATCATTTTTTGAACAAGGGCATCTGGAATCAGCTCATTGGTTTGGTGATGTCTTGCAAAAAGAGCAAGAACTTCTGGTTCAGGAGCCCAGTTTTCCATGATTTGCGATGGTAGTTCAACAAAATCGCGTGGCACAGAAGTGCCGCTCAGGCTGCTGTATGTGGTGTTGGCAAGTAACCCATGGAGTGCATGACCAAATTCGTGGAAGATGGTTTCAACTTCATCCCAACTGAGCAAGGCTGGTTGGTCACCTTGAGGTGCTGTAAAATTATAATTTGTTGTTATAATGGGTGTTACCTTTTTGCCATTGTCAACATATTCCTTTCGGAAACTGCTCATCCAGGCACCTCCACGTTTACTTTCACGTGGATAATAGTCCATATAAAGTATCCCGATGTGTGTTTGATCCGCTTCCTGAACTTCATAAACTTCCACATCCGGATGATACTTTGGCAGGTCGTTTCTTTGTATAAATTTCAAACCCCATAATTTGTTTGCTACTGCAAAAACACCATCTCTCACATTTTCGAGCTTAAAATATGGTCGCAGTTGTTCTTCATCCAGATCAAATTTTTCTTTTCTTAATTTCTCAGCATAGTACCACCAATCCCAGGGTTCAAGCTTGAAATTACTACCAGTTTTGTTAATCATTGCCTGGAGCTGAGATGCTTCTCTGGTTGCCATTTCAACGGCTGGTTTCATCAGCTTATCCAAAAATGCGTTAACAGTAGCCGGGTTGCCGGCCATATTTTGCTCAAGAATAAAATCAGCATGGGTTTCGTATCCCAGCAATTTTGCTCTTTCATAACGTAAGGCAACTGTTCGGCTGATGATTTTCTTGTTGTCGTATTCGTCGTCGTGGTTGCCTCTTGATATGTAGGCCTTAAAGATTTGCTCACGTAAGGCACGGTTGTCGGCAAACTGCAGAAAGGGGAAAATGCTGGGGCTATGCAAGGTGAACATCCATTTGCCTTCTTTCCCTACTTTTGCAGCGGCACCGGCGGCAGCAAGTTTCATATTGTCCGGTAATCCTGTAAGTTGGCTGCTATCGTCTACAATCAGCTGGTACTTATTGGTTTCTGCCAGGAGATTTTCGCCAAAACGAAGCGAAAGAATCGATAATTCTTCGTTGACTTTACGCAATTTTTCCTGGTCATCAAGGTTTAGGTTTGCGCCACCACGGACGAATCTCTTATAGGTTTTTTCCAGAAGCATGGCTTGTTCTGGATTTAATGAGAGCTGATCACGCATATCATAAACCGCCTTGATTCGCTTAAACAAAACAGGGTTCAGGCTGATATCATCGTTGTGTTTTGACATGAGCGGAGATAGCGTCCTTGCAATGGACTGCATTGAATCGTTTGTTAGCGATCCATTCAAATTAAAGAAAACGCTGCTTACTTTTGTCAACAATGCTCCGCTTTTTTCAAGAGCTTCAATGGTATTGGAGAAATCAGCCGGATTTACATTATTAGTAATATCCTCTATTTCAATCATTTGATCACGCATTCCCTGTTCAAACGCTGGCAAATAGTCACCCAACTCAATGCTTTCAAAGGGCGGAATTTCATAGGGTGTTGTGTAATCTGTGAGCAGGGGATTTACTCGTTCCATGGTCTTTGTGGTTTGTTTGCAGGCAGCCAGCTGGAGCATAACTACGGCAAATATCAGAATTTTTCTCATGAGAATTGTGGTTTTGGCCAGTAAAATTAACCAGCAAACCTAAAACTAAACTTCAAAGTTAAGTTTTAGGCCTGCCTAATTAAGCGAACGGAAGCTTTCCTGTTCCGTTTTACTGTCAATTCAATTCCAATAAGTTATTTTTTGAATTTTATACCGCAACCAATTGCTTTTGTAGAGGCAACAGCCACGTCTTTTCCCTGAAGCAAAGCATCAACAGCTGCTTCAACATAGCGTTCTGACGTTGAGGCGGCATCTTCGTAATTGTTGTCGATGGCACCAATATATTTTACAATCAAGTCATCTTTCTCTTTTTGAAGCACATAAACATGAGGGGTTCGTGTTGCTCCGTATTGTTTGGCAACTTTTTGGTCAGTATCGAGTAAATAGTGGTAGGGCAGCCTTTTTTCTTTGCTTCTTTCGATCATTTTCGAAAAACTGTCCTTTGGTTGTACAAGAGAATCATTGGGGTTTAAGGCGATAACCGGATAACCAAGTGGGCGGTATTTGTTACTCAGTGCGATTTTACGATCTTCATAAGCAACAGAATAGGGACAACTATTACAAGTAAAAATGATGATAAACCCTTTTGCATCAGGGAAATCCGTCATCGACACCATGTTACCATCCACATTTAGTAGTTTAAAATCAGTAGCTTTGCTTCCAGGTGAGTAACCCTGGGAGTAACCAATAACGATGAAAAACATCATTACGCTCGATAGAAAAACTTTTTTCATTGTTTGTGAGTGTTTAAGAGTTTAAGAATGATTTGATTAAGTTCATCAAAAGTATATTGTCCTTCTTTGAAAATCCTTTGGTGCCCGAAAAGAATCAGCGTGGCTGGTATGGCACCTGTCCAGTTTGAATCTATTTGAGAAATCCATTTATTTGCATCTGGTTCGTATAAGTGAATTACCTGTGATTTAAGTTGATTTCTTTCAATGAAAGGAATCAGACGGGTCTCCTTCATCCGCTGAAAGTCGAGGCTTGCCAGCATTACTTTAACTTTTTGATCTTTAAAAGTTTCATGAATTTTTTCAAAATAGGGTAGTTCCTCAACGCACGGGGCACACCAGGTAGCCCAAAAATTAATGACAAGGATGCTGTCATTTTTGTTTTGAAAGAAACCTGAAAATGTATTGAAGTCAACAGTCCGGACAGTTGCATCTTGTCCGGTTAGCCGCCCTGACAAAGACAACATGCTTATCAAAAGTAAAATTCTACCGGGTTTGATTAAATATTCCATGAAGACTAAACAGCAGCATTTGGTCAAATGTTCAACTTAGTATAGAGATTATTGTGACACAAGTCAAATCAGGCTAAAAAAAATCCCGGAAACCTGGTCAGGTTGTCCGGGATTCAAGAATGTTACATAACTTATTTTCTATCAGGCAGATACTGGAATTTTCTTTCATTAACGTAGGCCCATACAGCCACCAGAGTTATTATTGCGACTGTATAATACACAAAAGTTGGTACAGGAACGGGGTCACCTGCAGCGTAGGAATGCAACCCTGAAAGGTAATAATTTACGCCAAAGTAGGTCATAATAACGCTCGAAAAACCCACAAGGCTAAAGAGGCTGAAATTATAGTCAGTTTTCAATCCTGGTGTATAGCCCATGTGTGCAATGAAGGTGTAAACCAACACTGTAACCAAAGCCCAGGTTTCTTTTGGATCCCAGCCCCAATATCTTCCCCAGGATTCATTGGCCCAAATTCCACCTAAAAAGGTTCCGATTGTGAGCAAATACAAACCGATGATGATGGTTCGCTCATTGATGTAGTTTAACTCTTTAATGCGTTGCTGCAAATTGCCAAAATTGGATTGATTTTTCAAAATCATCAAGATCAGGTTGATAAAACCAAGTAAAGCACCCAAAGCCAAAAGGCCGTAACTTGCAGTGATAACCGAAACATGGATTGTGAGCCAGTATGACTTAAGTACGGGCACAAGGTTGGTAATTTCGGGATCCATCCATGAAAGATGGGCCACCATCAGAATGATGGAAGCCAGAATGGATGTAGCAGCTATTGTCATCTGAGATTTGCGGGAGAAGATCAACCCGGCCAATACTGTTACCCAACCAATGTAAATCATTGATTCGTAGCCATTACTCCAGGGGGCTCTGCCGGAGATGTACCATCGCATGCCCAAACCAAGTGTTTGAAAAACGAAAAAGATGATGATCAAAGCATAGAAAACCTTTAGTGCCTTATCAATCCAGGATTTCGGATTAAATATGTTCATGAAAACAAGGATAAGCATCAGCAGGCCGGCTAACCCAAAATATTTCCCCAAGCGATCAAAAATCATCATCTTATTGTAAGAAATTTCTGCCTTGATTTTTCCTTCTGAAGGTATAATATCCTTGCCATATTTGGCCTGATAATCTTTAATGCCTTGAACTAAAAGATTGGCGTTTTTGGTATCTCCTGATGCTAATGCATTAAAATAGAAAGGTATTACTTCTGCTATAAATCCAGAATCTTCTTTGTTTAAACCACTTAACTTTGATCCCGGATGAAACCATGGGTTGTGAGAGTCACGCGGGTCAGGAAGTATTTTCAATAATTCGCCGGTGTAAACCATATAGGCTATGTTAACACGCTCATCAACAGCTATCACATCGTTATCGAATTTACTTCTTTCAGCAGGTTTTTTGGCATAAGCCTGACTAACAAGATCACGCAACTTATATCCTCCACCTTGTTGAAAATCAAGCATATCAGTAAATGAAGCATGACTTTCAGACAATTTGAGCAAAGATTTCAGCTCAGGATGTGAGACTTTGATCATTTTGACCGACTGCCATTTTTCGGGTTCAAGCTGCATGCCCAACATCACCTGATCGGGATTCATCCCGTTAAGGCTGGTTTTTCGGCTGATTTTACGAAGCATTTCACTCGAAAGCGTATTCATAGGCTTCATTCGGCCATCGTTGTCCTGAACCATAATGCTGCCAAAAGCAGCAGCCTGATCGGCATCGATTACTTTCAGTTGCGAAACATCAACAGAACCATGCTGATGTTGTTGAGCCTGGAGACTAATTCCACCCATCATCAGGAGGATGAGGAGAAATTTGGCAGATTGTGATGATTTATTTAATATCCTACCAAGCAGAGCAAAGCGGGTATTTTTCACGAACAATGCCAGCATCATTCCAAGAGTCATCAGAAAATAACCAAGGTAGGTGACCCATGTCCCAAGACCATCTTTATTTACCGAAAGCACAGTGCCCTTTTCATCTTTGTCATAAGAAGATTGGAAAAAGCGATAGCCTTTGTAATTCAGCACATTATTCATAAAGATCCTGTATGGCTTCTGCAAATTCTCAGCTTTATCGATCAGGGTAACTTCACTGGCATAGGAAGCAGGGCTATTGGAACCTGGATAACGTTCGAGTTGAAAATCATTCAGTTGAATAGAGAACGGTATATCGATAATTTTGGCTCCATACATCATTTTCACCTCCAATCCATTGATGCTGAAAACATTGGTTTCTCCCAGATAGCCTTTACCACCGCGCAGGGCAACGGTTTTCTTCTCATTACCTGAAGAAACTTCCACCATCATGGCGTTCATAAAATTCATGTCTTTACCTTTATAGGTGGTGTAATCAAGTTTACCGTTTTCATACATTTCTGTCAATACAATACGCAGATCCCCAATGCTGTACAGCTTACGCATCTCGAAGGGATGCCAGTTTCCGGCGGGCAGCGTATCAGTTGTTCCCCCCATCATTGCCATTGCGATGAGGTCGGCTGGGGGATTAATCATTAGCTGACCATTTTTATAACTGAGTTTGACAGATTCGTTAGCTGATACCTGATCAAAGGCAAACTGATACTGCATAAAAGGTCTTTGTTCGCCTTGTTTAAGAATCAGATTGGTGCGCCCGCTGTTACCCGATGATACTACCATAATTACATAGGGTGAACCTTCTCCGGGCTGACCTTTTACGAGCACTTCCTGGGCATTTGGGATATACCTTACTGATTTGAAACTGACTTTTTTCCCATTGACAGAGGCTTTGTCTTTGTAAGCTTTTGCAGATAATGAAGACATGATCACAGCCTGATCAGTATATGTCATCTGGCTTCCATCATGCACCTCAGCCATCACATAAGCCATGTCAGAGAGCATCGTGCTTTCTGCTTCGCCTTCACGAATACTCATTATGCCCTCATAACCAATGAATCGTGTAATTCCGGAACCAATCAGGATAACTGCAAAGGAAACATGGAAGGTGAAAAGAACCAACTTTTCCTTACGCCACATTTTGTACTTAAAAATATTCCCGATCAGATTAATACAGAGTAATACCAGGAGTGCTTCGAACCAGGTGGCATTGTAAACCACGGCTTTAGCCCCTTCTGTGCCAAAATCATTCTCAATAAAGGTGGCTACGCCGATGGAAACAGCAAAGGCCAAAACCATCAGACCCATCAACTCCATCGAGATTAGAGTGTTGAATATTCGCTTCATATTTATTAAACAAATTGATTTATAGTGCATTGAAAAACTGTTCAAAAATAATCAAAAGCCACTGCACAGGCGTTGCCGGTAAGGAGAATGCCGTCATTTGAGGTGTTAAAAAAACTTAAACAGAAAAGGGGTAATTAATTACCAGAAAGTTACACCAAGCTACAGCTGTGTATCAAGGCTGCTCTGGAAAAGGAAGTATAAGATTTAAAAAATGACTAAAACAATCCTGCATGTATAATCAAGCCGTCCGTTATCTTTTATAAATCCTTGATAAGCACATCAATAGCGCCCACTCCGAATTTACTCATGCTAGCCATTCTGTTGTTTATCCCTTCAAAGCTATCAAGTGCTTTGACAATGGCATTCTTCAAGACTCCATTGCCAACACCATGAATGTACGTCACCTTAAAATACTCGTTCATGATGGCACTTTGAAGTGTTTTATGGAAATAATCAAGCTGAATTTTGAACATATCATGGCTAGATAAGCCTGCAATGTTGTCGATGAGCTCACCAATGTGTAAATCAACAATGGCTTCGCCCGGATTTTTACGATGTTTGTCGATCAGTGCTTTTTCTTTGATGATCTGAGGTTTATTTTCTTGTACAATCTGATCATATTTGCCTTGAATCCCTTGCTGATCAACTGATTTTAGGTTTGTCAAACGTTGAAGTTGCACCAGAACAGCTTTTTCACCAATGATTTGGACAGGGCTGTAACTCCCTTCTTTGAAAAACCTGGCTGGCTTCAACTCAAAGTTGGCATGCAGCGGCAGGTAAGTATCCTCAACATTGTTGGTAAGGAGAATGGCTTGAACGAGTCCTTGCGACCAGATATTCAGGTCTTCACGCGAAATAGTTTCTATCAATACTTTTGAAAAGGGATTCAGAAAACCATGATCCAGACTATCTAATTTTTGGTTTTCGTTCAATGCAAAGTTGTAATAAAGCGGAAATGGACTGTGGTTAATAAAAACGACATCGAGCAAACCAGTCAGAATCCATTGCTGTTCATGTGGGACAAATGCCAGGTAAAAACCTTCAGGCTCAGGGTCTTTTGCAAAACGTCTTAAACTTTCACGCCGACTTGCCTCAGCCTGCCTTGCTGTTTCTGTCTCTTTTGCAAGAATTTCTTTCTGCAAGGTTTCTTGTTTAGATTCTGCTCTGGAATCAACTTCAGCCGGAATGAGCTCATGCATCATGACCGGAATTTCAAATCCATCCTCGATGGCAACTAAGGCCATTTTGCTATCTGTAATTTTAACGATGACGCCACCACCAACATCATTCAAAAATCGTACTTTATCTCCGGCTTTAAATCGTAGCATGCTTCTTTCTTTTGGCTGCAAAGATAGGTCAAATGACAGTTAAGCAGGTATTCCGCCAGAACGAACAGCATATCAACCAGCGAAAAGAATATAAGAAACGGGAAGTTCTAAAGGAGGAAGATATGTTAATTACATGATTATTAGTAATTTAATCGAATAAGATTTATCTTTCGCCAAAAGTTTGATGACATAGAATCCAGGGGTAAGAAAATGAAGGTCAAGTAGATTTTCAGGGTGTATTTGCCTTGATTCAGCTGTCATCAGTTTGCCACTCATGTCATGAATTTGAATTTGTCCATCAAAGACATGATTTTCGGGATGGGAAAGAGTAAAAACTCCCTTCCCTGGATTAGGACTGATCGACCACTGATTTTCATGGAATTTTTGATTAATTCCGACGTAATGGGTGCTGAAACTGAAGCCTTCGGACCATACACTTTCTTGATTTTCAATGCAATATGATTTGACATAAAAAATGTAGGAAGTCTGAGGCGAAAGTGTATCAAGCACAAGCAGATTGGTATCAACCTCAACAATTACCCCTTCGCCGGCAATGGTATCTTCAAGCGCACGACCCCACCAAACCTTCCAATCTGAAATTTGAACTGCTGAAACCCAGCGTAGCGTGGAAGTATATTCACTTAATTCGCTGATACTTAGACTAAGTGGTGGTGGACAAGTTGAAAATAACTGAAATATAGCTGTTAAAGATCTATTCGCTTCAGCGATAAAACTGTAATTTGATTCATAGGAAACGACCTGATTGTTCTCGGTCCAGGCAACAAATTCATAGCCTTCATTTGGAACAGCCTGAAGTGAAACAGGACTGCCATGAGTAAAGCTTCCACCACCGCTTACAATGCCATAATCATCTTGATTTGTCTGAATATCAATAATATAGGTATTGATTAAAAACCTTGCGGTTAGCTGATAGTCAGATGCCGGCATCTGAAAAGTGTAATTTGGCTGATCACTCACGATGGTACTGCCTTGTGTCCAGTTCACAAAATGAAAACCAGTGGCGGGAATTGCTGTTGCAACAACTGTTTGATTGTAATGGTAATTACCACCGCCCGTCACACTGCCTCCGGTTGGAGGATTGGCGTTGAGACTCAGATTGTAGTTGATTAATTCGAAATTTGCCCACAGGTCAAGATCACTGTCCGGCATCTGGAATGAGTAGGATGGAAGTGAAGAAACCTGAACCCCGTTAATCGTCCATTTACTAAAAGAGTAGCCAAGAGCTGGAACAGCTTGTACAGTAACAGTCTGACCATAGTTATAAATACCTGATCCATTGGTAGATCCTCCTTGTGTTGGAAGCGGGTGCGTGAGAACTTGATAAGATTTTGGCGTAAAATTGGCTTGAAGACTAGCATGGGAATTGGGCATGATAAAAGCAAGGTTGGGGCCGCTCCCGATGTTTTGACCGTTCTGAGTCCAGCTTGAGAAAAGAAATCCCGGTTCAGGGGTAGCTTGCAGCTGAATTAGCTGACCGGGTAAATAATTGCCGGCACCGGTGGAAGTTCCGCCGTTTGAAGGCACGTTTTCAATGCTTAGATCCCATGTTTGCAGCAGGACAGTATTTGTGTAATTCACAGGAAGCAATCCCTGACTCCCACCAACTTTACTCCCCGGCTGAAAAATCAAGCTGACGTCACCAATAGCGATACGATTGAATAAAATATTAACTACCAATGTGTTACTTGTCATGTTTACCGGATTTCCCGGGTTGCTCCACTGAAGGCTGAGCAGATTGCCTGAAACATTGGAAGAAACATTAGACACAGCAACAGGTTCAACTCCGGCAAATTGAAGTTTTGAGGGATCAAACCCAATATAAAAACTAAAACTACTGATGGAAAAGAAACCAACACCCTGCATCTTTAACGGTACAGAAATCGTTGATACAATATTTTGTGAATCAATAGAATACTCATTATTCTTGCTAACTATTGAACCAAAATTCTGCTGGCTTACAGCCACATTGCCCAGGAGCGATAGTGTTGCAATAAACAAGTTTAGGTAGAATCGAAATAGATTAGTTTGATGCATTCTGAAGAATATCTGCACACAAAAATAAGTACATTTTAGCTTTTTTAGTATTGATTAACTTTTTCTGACGATTTTACTGCTGTTTTATGTGGTTAACTTCCTTAATCTTGCAAAAAAATCCACCATGCGATTCACTGTACTCCTCGCTGTTTTTCTAACTTTGTTTGCTGAAGTGACTGAATCACAAATTGTTGAAGGAACTATAACCAACAACCAGGGAAAAGCAGTACCCTATGCCTCCATATATGTAGCTTCATTAAAAAAGGGGACTACAGCCAATGAATCAGGACAATACATTTTACCACTTACACCTGGAAATTATGAATTGAGTTTTCAGTACCTGGGTTACCAAACAGTGAATGTTAAGGTCAGTCTGGGTGAATCCAATTTACTTATTGATGTCACACTTCAACCGCAGGATTACCTCTTGCCGGAGGTTATTATTACCTCAACTGGCGAAGATCCTGCTTATTATGTGATGCGAAAAGCGATTGGAATGAGCCAGTATTATCAAAATCAACTTGATGGTTATGAGGCTAGTGTGTATCTGAAAGGAAGCGGCTACGCCACGAAAATCCCCATGCTGATGAAGAAACAACTTAAAGAGCAGGGTATTGAAGAGGGCAAACATTATGTTACTGAAACGATGTCAGAAATCATGCATAAGAAAGGTGAGCCCTTGCAAACCAGGGTGATTTCGACCCGAAGCAGCTTGCCGGGTAGCGACAATGACCCCATGCAATTCATGACTCTAAGTTTGTATAATGACAAGGAAGGCCTGATCAGCCCTTTAGGCAAAGACGCATTTGCAGTGTACCGATATAAGCTGGACGGAACATTTATGGAAGATTTTCATACGATATATAAAATCAAGGTAATACCAAAAAGAAAAGGCAATGATTTGTACAGTGGCTGGATTTTTATCAGAGACGGTTCGTGGAGTATCCACTCAGTACAACTAAGTTTGAATCAAAGGATGTTTGATGTTACAATCAATCAGGTTTATCAGTCAGTCAGTCAAATGGTTTGGATGCCTGTGAGCCATGATTATGACGTGAAAGTGAATTTCATGGGTGTTAATTTTTCATTCAAGTACCTGGTCTCAATAAGCGATTACAAGATCAGGCTTAACAAGCAGTTAGATCATGCATTTTATGCCAGGCTATCGGAGGAGGATTACCCCAAGCAAGAGAATTTAACTGAAGGTACAGTTCACATTACCGAGTCAAAGGAAATACGTAAGGTTAACGAAACCCAACAAAAAATTGCTTCTTTATTTGAGCAGAACAGTCTCAATAACAAGGAAATGAGAGAATTGAATAGACTCATTAAACTCGAAGCAAGGGAACAAAATCAAAAACCAAATTTGGAAATCAAGTCGCGAAACACCATCATGGATGATAGTGCCAGGAAAAGACCCTCAGAATATTGGCAGCAAAACAGGCCGGTTCCTTTGACTCAGTCGGAGAAAACGGGCTTTTTGGTTACAGATAGTTTGTCAGACATGAACTTGTCAGATACAGCTTCTCAAAAAAAGAGGAAAGTTTGGACAAAGCTGGTTCTTGGCGGACATGTATGGGAATTTGACAAAGGTAAAAAAATGTCCTATGATGGTTTAATTGGTATCAACACATTCAATTTTAATACAGTAGATGGATTTGTTTTCAAACAAGCCGGGAGGTTTGAACATCGCTTCAGACCGGGATTCCAGCATCAGTTCACGGTTAACGGAAAATATGCATTTTCCAGAGACAGGTTCATGGGAACTGCCGCTTACCGGCTCAGATTTGCTCCTCTGCACAGGGGAGTGATGGAACTTGAAGGAGGCAGAAACACTTTCGACTTTAACCAATCCGGCGGGCTTCATCCATTGCTGAATGGATTAAACAGTTTGTTTTTCAGGCAAAACATCGCAAAACTGTATGAAGCTGATTTTATTCGGGCCAACTTGCAATATGACTTGTCAAATGGTCTGGAAACGAAAGTAGAAGTCTCCTATGTAACCAGACGCAATCTTTTAAATAACAGTGATTTTTACCTGACTAACCCTTTCGGAAAAGAATACACTTCCAACATACCAACATTTAATGGTATTGATTCAACCTTGGTTGAAGATGCTGCTACAGTCCGGTTAAAGGCTGATTTTTCCTTCACACCATTTTATTATTACAGGGTAATCGAAGGCCGGAAACGAATGTCGCATTCCAGTTGGCCGACTATTAATTTGGGTTGGAAAGTCGATGCTGCCTCAAGAGATAACGCTAAATCAATTACCCAGGAGTTTAATTTAGGTATTCAGCATCGGTATGGCTCCAGGTTGGCAGGCCAGATTGAGTTTTTTATAGGCGGAGGCGTTTTTGTTGGTGACAAACCCTTACATTTTGCTGACTATAAGCACTTTGAGGCTAGTCCAACCCTTGTAGGTTCCTATACTCAATTGACTACATTTCGTGGTCTCAACCCTTATGAAAGAAGTACCTCTGACAATTATGCCCAGTTGCATCTGCGGTATGAGCATGCACGGATCCTTATTAAGAGATTACCTTTTTTAGCTGATAAACTGATTAGAGAATCATTGTTTTTGAATGTGTTGACTCAAAAAGTGGCACAACCTTATGTTGAGGCAGGTTATGGAATTCAACAATTATTTTTACTTTTCAACGCCGAAGTATTTGCAGGTTTTGAGGGAGGTAGGCATCAGATCACAGGATTCAGAATTGGAATTCCAATCGGAGAGGCTACAATTCGATTGTGATTTTGACCAGTATTCAAGCAACAAAAACAGATCAACTTTTTGTTTCAAGAATTTTTTCAAAGGCTGCTATTTCATCTCTCAATCTTGCTGCTTCAATAAAATCAAGTTCTTTTACAGCTTCCTGCATTGACCTCTTGTTTTTGGTGATGGCTTTTGTGAGTGCTTCCTTTGTCATGTAAGCTACGACAGGATCGGAAGCCAAAGAAAGCTCACTTTTTTCAGGGTAAGCACGCTGACCCTCAGCAGCCACATCGGCCAGGCTGCCCTGACCAAGCAGGGCCGTTAATGACTTTTTAATGGTTGTGGGTGTGATTCCATGCAAATTGTTGTAAGCCATCTGTTTTTCACGTTTTCGCAATGTTTCATCAATTGTTCGTTGCATCGATCCGGTAATGTGGTCGGCGTACATGATTACCTTACTTTCGGCATTTCTAGCAGCCCGGCCGGCTGTTTGCGTCAATGACTTTTCAGATCTGAGGAAGCCTTCTTTGTCGGCATCCAGAATTGCAACGAGGCTAACTTCCGGTAAGTCTAGTCCTTCGCGTAAAAGGTTAACACCAACCAATACGTCAAATTCTCCAAGTCTTAATCCTCGCATGATTTCAACCCTTTCCAGTGTGTCAACATCAGAATGGATGTAACGGCTTTTGATATCAATTTTGTGAAGGTATTTAGTCAGTTCTTCAGCCATTCTTTTGGTTAGAGTCGTTACAAGCGCCCGTTGACCCGAAGCAATAGTTTTGGCAATTTCGTTAAGCAGGTCATCAATTTGATTACCCGACGGCCTAACCTCAATCAAAGGATCCAGCAGTCCTGTCGGCCTGATGAGTTGTTCTACAACGACACCATCCGACTTTTGAAGTTCATAATCCGCCGGCGTGGCACTCACATAGATCGTTTGCCTGCTCAGTGCCTCAAATTCATCAAATTTGAGCGGTCTGTTATCAAGCGCAGCCGGCAGCCTGAAACCATATTCGACCAGAGTTTGCTTTCGCGACCTGTCGCCACCGTACATCGCCCGTATTTGCGGGATTGTAACGTGGCTTTCGTCGATAATTGTCAGGTAATCATCCGGGAAATAGTCAAGCAGACAAAAAGGTCTTGAGCCCGGGAGCCTGCCATCGAAATAGAGTGAATAGTTCTCGATGCCACTGCAATATCCAAGCTCACGCATCATCTCTATGTCGTAAGTTACCCTGTCTTCCAAACGTTTAGCTTCTTCATATTTTCCAATTTCTTTGAAATAGGAAACCTGTTTGAACATATCCGACTGGATGTTTACGAGGGCTTTTTTCAGCGTATCGGGTGAGGTTACAAAAATATTTGCCGGATATAGAACAACCTCTTCAAGTTTTTCAATTCGTTTACCGGTTTGAGCCTCAAAACGTTCGATATTTTCGATTTCATCCCCCCAGAAATAAAAGCGGAACCCTGAATCAAGATAAGCAGGAAAAACATCCAGCACATCGCCTTTAACCCTGAACTGACCGCGACCCGGCTCGACTACCGTCCGGCTGTAAAGGGCATTAACCAGTAACTGAAGCAGGTAATTTCTTGAGATCACCTGACCAACCTTTAAGGGTATCATATTGTTGGTGAAATCATCAGGGTTACCAATACCATACAGGCACGAAACAGAAGAAACAACAATCACATCTCTGCGGCCTGAGAGTAGCGCTGAGGTAGCACTAAGTCTTAGTTTTTCAATCTCATCATTGATCGAAAGATCTTTTTCGATGTATGTATTGGTAACAGGAATAAATGCCTCAGGCTGATAATAGTCATAGTAGGAAACAAAATATTCGACAGCGTTCTCAGGAAAAAATTGTTTGAATTCTCCATAAAGTTGTGCAGCCAGTGTTTTATTATGGCTTAAAACCAGAGCCGGTCTGTTTACCTGAGACAATACATTGGCGATGGTAAAGGTTTTTCCCGAACCGGTAACCCCGAGCAAAGTTTGGAAAGCATCACCTCGGACTAAGCCATCCACTAATTGTTTGATCGCTTCGGGTTGATCGCCTGTAGGACTGAAATCAGAGATGAGTTGAAGGTTCATAACCACGAATTTTAGTTTGGTTGCATCAATAGTGTTGCCTGAACAGGATTGTGATCAGAATAGGGAAGCTGATGAACAGTGGCGCCGTCTGCCTTGAAAGCTTTTGTATAAAAAACGTAATCTATCCGAAGAAATGGTAGATTTCCTCCGTAGGTTGTTCCCAACCCAAGACCACCCTGAAGGTGGCTGTCATTCAGGCCTGAACCGGTGATTTTGTTGTAGGTAAAGGATGCCGGAGTATCATTAAAATCACCACCAAGAATCAAAGGGAGGTCAGTTCCTTCGATAAATTTTTGCAAGTCAATGACTTCTGATGATCTGATAGTAAACGAGTTCCGAAGTTTACCCAGAAGTGACCGCCCGTGTTTCTTCATCAGATCCATTTCAAGTGCAGCTGCTTCGCCAAAAGCTTCAATTTCTTGTTTGCCTAGAGAAAAGGAAATGAGGTGAACAGAAGCAAAGCGAATGACTTGATTATTTGAAAACTGAATGTCAGCGTAAGCACCAATATTTCTTTTTGTAGCCGAAGGAATTGAACCGTGGTTAATGATAGGTAACTTACTTAAAATCAGGTAACCATCCGATTGAACGCCTCCTCTTCTCCAGTAGCCGGAAAAGTGATAATAATCATAACCAGCCTCTTGCGCAAAATATTTCAGATCATTGTCAATCTTCCCTGTCCATGATCTGAATTCCTGCAAACAAACTACGTTAGCTTGCTGTTTGTTAAGATAGGTTATGATGGATTCATGGGTCGATTTTTCTGTGTTTTTATCACGAAAACCTTTGAAGCCATGCACGTTATAAGTGATTACATTGAGTGCTGAATCTTTAGGATTCAGGTTCAAACCAAAATATTTACTGCTTACAGGAAGCGAAATCATTAGCAGGATTAATTGAACAAAGAAGAGCCGGGTACGCAGCAAAGCCGAAATGATTGTGCCGAGAAACATCGCAGCAAATACGATTGGATAGAATAATCCAGCGACGGCAAAAAGATCGTGTGTTGAGGGGTCGATATATCCGGCTAGGCCGGAAATCACAAAGATCACTGACACGACAATACCAATTGGATTCACCAAAATGAGAAACGTTTTCCTGAGATAGGTCATGAAGGTGTTTTGGCCTTTCATTTGGTATTACTGCTTTGAATTCTTGAATAAAATGGCTTTCTCGGTTTGTGTCAGACTTTCATAGCCGGAACGCGAAATTTTATCCAATATTTGATCAATTTGCTGCTGGTTAATATTTTTTTGTTTGTTGTAATCATCATCACTCAAAGGTCGTCTGTTGGTGCTACCGGATGAATTTACCCCGGGTGTGTTAACCCTCATATTGGACTTTTTCCTTTTCAAATGAATAAATGGCAATATGTCAATGTGATAACGTAATGTAATTCCGTAAAGAATTCCCCAAAAAGCACCCCCTAAATGTGCAATATGACCTCCCGGATTGTCACCCTGGATGCTGAAAATATCCATTAAAATAAAGAAAACCGCGAGGTATTTCAGTTTTACTTGTCCGATAAAAAGGAGATTGACAGTGTAGTGGGGCACGTAGGCAGCAATGGCAATCAAAATTGACAACACCGAAGCTGAGGCCCCGAGAGCTATGGCAAAAGGAGTAGCCTCGAGAAAAACAGGAAAAAAGTTAAAAGCCATTACATAAAAGGCAGCTCCCATGAGACCTCCGAAAAGATAAGTCCAGATAAGCTGTCGTTCATTGAGGTATTGCATGAAAATAATACCTCCAAAATAAAGAACCATCATATTGAATAGAAGGTGAAAGAAACCTTCGTGAAATAACATATAAGTGAATATGGTCCAGGGTTTTAATGCCAAGGTATCAATCGAGGCAGGTACTGCCAGAAGGGAGGTTATAAGACTCAGGCCCTGTTCGGTCTGAACCCGAAAGAGCCAAAGGAAAAGTTGAACGAGATTAACAAATGCAAAAATGAAAATATTGATAAGTATCAGCCTGGGTAGTGCTGTTTTGCTGCTGAAAAACCGTTTGAATTGGTCAAGCGGATTCGGATAATAGCTGCCGTTCATGATCTAGTACAATTCACCTTTTTTCTTCCAGTAAACAATCAGCAGGTATCCAAAAAGCATGCCGCCTAAATGGGCAAAATGAGCTATGTTGTTACCTGGACGGTTCCAAACACCTTCAATCAGTTCAAAAGCGCCATAAATCATGACGAAATATTTGGCTTTGAGCGGAATAGCGAAATAAATATAAATTATCGCATTGGGAAACATCATTCCAAAAGCGAGTAATAGCCCAAAAACGGCCCCTGAGGCTCCAACCACAACAGATTGATTAAGGTAAAATTCCTTGTAGTTTTCAATAAACATCACCGTTTGCTGCATTGCTTCAAAGTTGTCAGGGTTTAAAGAAAGAACCCTCACACTTTGCTGAAATTGTTGAAAGTCTAACCAAATTTGACCGGAATATTGATTCACCTGAAATGTATGATTCATTGTGAACTGACTTAACAGGCTGATATCACGGCTGTTGAGGAATGCTTCAATCATCTCAAGGTTAGGACGCAACTGGAAATATATCCATACGGTGTAGACAAAGCCGGCTCCGATACCTGTTACCATATAATAAATTAAAAACCGTTTTCCTCCCCAAACATTCTCAATGCTGTTGCCAAACATCCAGAGGGCAAACATGTTGAAGAGAATGTGTGTAAAGCCCCCATGCATGAACATATAGGTAACGAACTGGTAGGGCTTAAAATCAGAAGCGGCAAAATAATGAAGGCCGAGGATCTTGGTCAGGTCGATGCGAAAACTACTTTCGAGGGTGATCGTAGCAAGGAAAAACAAACCATTGATGATCAACAGGTTTTTCACCACCGGAGGCAGCATTTGAAATCTGGAAGGTTGATAATACGACATTTTTTGTCAGGAAATTATTTAATGAGTGAGCTTAACTCATTGATTGTTAATACTTTTAATATTTTCTTACCGTCTGGGGCTACGTCTGCAATCCCACAGGCAAACAGCTGATCTATGAGTGAGGCCATTTCGGTTTCACTCATAGATTGACCATATCTGATCGCCAGTTGCAGAGCCATCGATCTGGCTAAAGTATGTTTTTTATCGTTTTGAGGTATCAGGCTGTTATTTTTGAAAGTCTCAAGTAGTTGCTCGATGATTTGAGCTGCGTCAGTTTCTCCAAAGCCATCGGGTGTCCCGTTGATAACAAAAGTGCGATTACCGATCGCTTCAAGACTAAGACCCAGGCATCGGAGTTCTGGCATCATTTCCTGCGTTAGCTCAGCATCGGGAGCCGAAAGGTGAATGGTTTGCGGAAACAATACCTGTTGCGAATGAACCCGCTGTTCATTGAGTTGTCGTAGAAATTTTTCGAAAAGGATTCTGTAATGGGCGAGGTGTTGGTCGATAATCATGAGACCTGATTTCACTGAAGTGACGATGTAACGCCCCTGAATTTGAAGATATTTTACACTTTGTCGAAAATCGACATTTTGTCTTTCTATGTTAAATGCTTCATCGATAAGCGGCTGACTTTCTTTTTCTTGGGAATCATCATAAAATATGCGCCATTTTTCATCCACCGGGGCATTACTTGGCCTGAAAGTGCTTTTAAAAGTACCTCCCAGATTGTGAAAAGGGTTGTAATCAGGATTGATTTGAATCGTTGGAGGAGATACCACACGGTTTAATCTGCTGATGTCGCCGAAATCAATTCCATGATCGGATGAAGAATCAAAATCAATTTTCGGACTGAGGTCATGCTGCCCCAGCGATTTTTTTACCGCAGCATGCAACATGGCATATATGATTTTGGTATCCTGAAAATTTACTTCAGTTTTAGTTGGGTGAATGTTTATGTCGATTTCTGCCGCATCGATGGAAAGATGCAAGAAATAGGCTGGAAAGCTGTCTTTTGGCAGGAGTTCATGAAAAGCATTCTCAACGGCGTGGTGAAGATAGGGGTGCTTAAAAAAACGTTTGTTGACAAAAAAATACTGTTCACCCCTGGTCTTTTTTGCAAATGCCGGTTTACCGACGAATCCTTCAATCTGCAGGCTATCAGTCGACAACGAAACGGGGAGTAGTCTTTCGTTGTAGGCAGAACCCAACAAGGCAACAATTCGTTGCTTGAAACTTCCAGTGGATAAATGAAAAACTTCTTTGTCGTTGTGAGTTAAAGTAAAGCCGATTTCAGGATGAATTAAACTTACCCGGTGAAATTCATCATAGATATGTCTCAACTCCGCTTGTGTGGTTTTAAGAAAATTCCTGCGGGCAGGCACGTTGAAAAAGAGGTTTTTAACAGCGATAGACGTGCCTGGCTTGCACTGACAAATGTGCTGGTCTTTGAAAACCGAACCTTCGATCAGTAATGTTGTACCGAATTCGTCCTCATGCCTTCTGGTTTTCATTTCTATTTGCGCAATGGCGGCGATACTTGCAAGTGCCTCACCCCTGAAGCCCATTGTTCTGATTGCAAACAAATCTTCAGCTTTGCTGATTTTTGAAGTGGCATGACGCTCAAAACTCATGCGCGCATCAGTTTCCGACATACCACATCCATTGTCAATAACCTGAATGAGTAGTTTCCCGGCATCTTTTAAGATCAGATCAACATGGCCTGCTCCGGCATCAATGGCATTTTCGAGCAGCTCCTTCACTGCTGAAGCAGGACGTTGAACAACCTCGCCGGCTGCAATTTGATTGGCAACGGAATCAGGAAGCAATTTAATGATATCGCTCATGAAAGTGAAACTAGAAGTTAGTTGCCAACGCCGAAAGCACGCAGAAATGTTTCAATCATGTCAGTAAAAAAAACAGCATAGAGGCTCACAATGACCACGGTAGCGTAGATTAAAATTCGCAGCTTGTTGTATGGTGAAGACTGGGTTTCAGTATTTCTACGCCAGCGACTTTCCATTTTCATACGTAAATTTTCTTCTTTGCTGAGCGTTTTATCCAAACCCAGGGCTGCCCTTCGCCTTGCTCGTTCTTCTTTGGCAGGATCGTAAAAGCGCGGGCTGTATTGAAACTTTTTCGGCTTCACCGTTTTAAAAAGGGCGATTCTCATAATCTTCGTTTTATTGACTGGATTTTGTAATGAGTTCACAAAAGTACCGATATTTTTCCAGAATGGAGGCAGACTACCGGGTATTTTGTAATTTTGAAGCCATCAAAAAGAAGCAATTATGATGGGTACAACGTCTCATGATCCTTTAGAAAAACTGATTGTTGTTGGAGACAGGGTTCTTATACGCCCGAAATCAAACCCCGACAAAACCAGAACTGGGCTATTGCTTCCACCGGGTTATTCAGAAAAGGAGGTTATTCAGCGCGGATACGTTGTTAAAGTTGGTCCGGGATATCCTTTGCCAACAGCATTTGATGAGGATAATGAGCCGTGGAAGTCAACATCGTCTGACCAAACAAGGTATTTACCACTTCAGGCAAAAGTTGGTGACCTGGCAATATTTCTTCAAAAAGGAGCAATCGAGATTATTTATAATCAGGATCGCTATTTCATTGTTAATCAGCAAGCTATATTATTATTGGAACGGGATGATTTTTCAATTGACACCCACGATATCTAGTATTTCCCAACCCAAAAGGAAATTCTGCAGCTTTTACTTTTTGCACTGGCCGCTGCTTTTCGTCTTGTTCTTATCTTCCTGCGTTCCCAATGATCAGAATCATCAATCAACCGATCAACCACAGTTCTCATCTATCAGGTATGCGAAAGGTTTTAAGCTGGAGGCATTTCCTGGATATTTTCACTTGACAATATTTAATCCCTGGCAAAAAAGAGAGATTCTGCAAGAGGTTTTGCTTGTGTCAGATCACTCTCAATTACCTGATTCAATTGGTTTTATGTCTCAGATAAAAGTTCCTGTAAAATCAATGGCAGCACTTTCATCCACGCAATGGGGACCCTTGATTAAGCTGGACAGGGTTCAAGTGGTCAAGGGGGTTTCTGAGTCCGCGTTCATTGCAGATACCTTAATGAATCAACTAGTTAAGCGTGGTGAGGTGGTGGATCTTGCTTCTGATGGCCAATATGATATTGAAAAACTGATGGTTATGAAGCCTGAAGTGATTTTATTCTCTCCAGACCCAACCGGTGTTCCCACTCCATTGAAAATGACCGGCTTGCCCATGATTGCCTGGCCTGATTACTTTGAGACTGACCCTCTTGGAAGAACGGAATGGATGAAGATCCTGGGAGTTCTTTCAGGTGTTTCGCAAGAATCAGTCGTGTTATTTGATTCAATAGCAACAAGATACGAACAATTAAAATCATTGGCAGCAAGAGTAACTGAAAGGCCTGTTGTATTTGCAGATAAAGCCTTTGCAGGTCAATGGTATGTACCCGGGGGCAAAAGTTACATGTCGCAAATTTTCAAGGATGCTGGTGCCACTTATGTTTTCTCTGATAATGAATCCGAAGCCAGTTTTCCGCTTGACATCGAAACCATTCTTGCTAAAGCCGGTGATGCTGATTACTGGAGGATTGCACAGGCAGCCAGAGGACAATATGGGTATGCTGAAATCAAATCAGAAAATGAGATATACGCCTCGTTTAAAGCCTTTAGAGATCACAAGGTTATTTACTGTAACAGTTTCGAAACCGCTTATTTTGAGCGAGGACCTCTTGAACCTCATTTGATTTTGGCTGATTTTATCGCCGTTTTTAATCCAACTCTTATTACCGGGCACAAGCCTGTTTTTCATCAATTGCTCAAACCATGAAAAACATAATAAATCCTGTTTCCATTCATCTTATTGCCCAGTTTTTGCTGTTGTTTTTACTTTTTACGGCCAATCTGTTTATCGGATCAGTTGATTTACCTTTCGAAGAGGTATGGCGCGTACTCTCTGGAAGGGTTACAAATGATGGGAGTCCTGCAATTCACATTGTCATGCAATACCGTCTTCCTCAAACCATTACAGCAGTAATAGCCGGTAGTTCACTGGCTGTGGCAGGTTTGCTGATGCAGACTCTTTTCCGCAATCCGCTGGCCGATCCATCGATATTGGGGATAAGCTCAGGTGCAAGTTTAGGAGTGGCGGTTTTACTCCTTGTTTCTGGTTCACTGATTGGGTCCAATAGCGTTGCAGATGGCTGGGTCAGTCAGATGGGATTGATTTTTGCCGCATTTATTGGTGCAACAGCTGTTCTAGGTTTGATCAGCTGGCTTGGTAAAATTCTGTCCAATATCGTAAGTTTACTGATTGCGGGTATTATGATTGCCTATGTAGCCGGGGCTTTGGTTGGGATTGCAAAGTATTTCAGTCAAAAGGAAGATTTACAAGCTTTTGTTCTTTGGGGGCTGGGTAGCTTCTCAAATGTTGGACTTAGTCAGTTACCTTATTTTGCTTTTGGGAGCATTACTGGAATTCTGATGGCACTTTTAATGATAAAGCCACTCAATTTGTTATTATTGGGAGAGGGTTATGCAGCAAATCTTGGAATTAATGTCAAAAGGGTTCAGATGTTTGTCCTGGTAATCGCAGGTTTTTTAACCGCGATTGTCACAGCTTATGCCGGACCGGTTGCTTTTATCGGGTTAGCTGTTCCTCACCTTGCAAGAAATATTTTCAGAACATCCAATCATGGACTGCTTATTCCGGCCGTAATTTTAACAGGTTCATCCCTGGCTTTGTTCTGCAACCTGATTGCACGTCTTCCGGGCTTTGATACCAGCTTGCCAGTCAATGCTGTGACTTCGCTCATTGGTGCACCTATTGTTATTTGGGTCATTGTCAGGCGTAAACATTTATTTACCAACGAATGAAACAGCCTTTCCTTCAGATACAAAAACTTAGCATTGGCTATCGAAACCTGAAAAATCCACTGATTCTTCCAATTGATGTAGTTGCCGAAAAGGGGCAACTAATTGCATTAATAGGTTCAAATGGCTCCGGAAAATCAACCTTACTGAAAACATTGTCCGGGATCATTAGTCCGTTGGCTGGACACATTATCCTGGACAATCAGTCGTTGGAACAGATATCCTCCTACGATAAATCATTGCTTGTCAGTGTAGTTCTAACCTCTTATCCGACGGACTTTTTTCTAAGGGTTGAGGATGTCGTCGCCATGGGGCGTTATCCCTATGTTGGATTTTGGGGCAGGTTGAGGGGTAATGACCGTGAAAAGGTTGATCAATGCATGTCAGTCTGCGGGATTAGCCATCTGAAAGGGAGGATGATGGTTGATCTGAGCGATGGTGAAAGGCAAAAAACGATGATTGCAAAAGCATTGGCGCAGGATACTCCGATCATGCTGCTCGATGAACCAACGGCTTTTCTCGATTATCCAGGTAAGCTGGAGCTGATGGTGCTGCTTAAAACACTGGCAATAAGGGAAGGTAAGCTAATCCTTTTTTCGTCTCACGATCTGGAAGTGGTTTTCAAAAAGGCTGACATAATCTGGTTAATTGCTGCTCAAAAGAAACTTCTTTCAGCCAGTCCTGCATCCATTCTCCAAAGCAATTATTTACCGGAATATTTTAATCAGAATCAGCAGTATTTTGATTTTAAATTGGATTAAGAAGGCAAAATCAGTCACTATTTAAGTTTTTAAAAGGGCTGGCTGCTTCAAAAAATACTTTTGTTAAGAGTTTAGAAATGTATATTTGCCAGTGAATAAAAAAGAATTTTCACGGAAATCAAAATGATCTCATGATGAAGTATTTGTCAATAATCATTCTTTCAGCTATTTATGCCTGTACACCCATGAAAAAACAAGAGGTTGATTTGTTGCTTGTGAACGGAAATATTTATCAGGTTGACAGTCTTTTTAGTAAAGCCGAGGCTTTTGCAGTCAAAGATGGTAAGTTTGTTGCAGTTGGATCAAACAGTGATATAATGGCAGCCTACTCGGCCGTAACAATTTATGATGCAGGCGGAAAAGCTGTGTATCCGGGTTTTATTGATGGACATTGTCATTTCTATGGTTTTGGTGAAAACCTTTACCGTTATGCTGATCTCGCCGGAGCTCAGTCGTTTGATGAGGTCATTTCACGCCTGAAGACACATGCTTCTACTCATCCTTCCGAATGGATTCTCGGCAGGGGATGGGATCAAAATCAATGGTCTGGCCAGCAATTCCCGGATAATGAACAACTTGAAAACGTTTTCCCGGGAGAAAAGATTTTGTTGATCAGAGTTGATGGACACGCTTCTTTGGCAAGCAAGGCTGCACTAAAAGCAGCGGGAATTGATGCCAAAACGCGGATCGATGGTGGTGAAATTCATCTGGGTGCCGATGGTGAGCCAACCGGAGTCTTAATCGACAAAGCCGATGAAGGCGTGAAATCGCTGGTTCCGTCTTTGTCTGTTGCTGAAAAAAAGATTGCTTTGAAAGAGGCACAAGCCAGGTGTTTTGAAGTTGGGTTAACAAGTGTAACAGATGCAGGATTGCCTGTGGCTACCATCGAACTTATCAGAGAAATGCAGGAAAGCAATCAACTGCAAATGAGGGTTAATGCTATGATTGACCCTGACGAAACCACGCTTACTTATTATCTTGCAAGAGGGGCTGAGAAAAGCAATTTGCTGAGCATCAGATCGGTAAAATTGTATGCAGATGGTGCTTTGGGTTCCAGAGGAGCCAGGTTGAAAGCTCCATACAGCGATGCCCCAGGCAAGACCGGATTGCTCATGTACGACACAAGCTTTTACAGAAATGTGATGATGCGTGCCTATGAAGCTGGATTTCAGGTTAACACACATGCCATTGGTGACGCAGGTGTGGAGTTGGTATTGAAACTTTATGGTGAGTTCCTGAAAGGCCCAAATGACAAAAGATGGCGAATCGAACATGCTCAGGTAGTTGATTCCCAAGACTTTGAATTGTTTGGAAAATATAATATTATACCTTCGGTTCAAAGTACGCATGCAACCTCGGATATGTATTGGGCTGACGAACGACTTGGACCAGAACGCATTAAAGGAGCCTATGCCCAGAAAAAATTACTTGAAACCAATGGATGGCTTGTGAATGGAACCGATTTCCCGATAGAACACATCAATCCGTTATACACTTTTTATGCTGCTGTATTCCGAGTTGACATGAATGGTCAGCCCGAAGGTGGTTTTCAGATGGAGAATGCCCTCACCAGGGAGGAGGCATTGCGTTCAATAACAATATGGGCAGCCAAAGGTGCCTTTGAGGAAGACTTAAAAGGTAGCATTGAACCAGGAAAACTCGCCGATTTTGTGGTAACCAACATGGATCTGATGTCAGCAACCAGAGAGGATATCCTGAAAACAAAACCACTTGTTGTTTATTCTTCTGGTTTGAAAATGTTTCAGAATGAATTTTAGCGTGATTTTTTACGCTGCCAGGTTTCATATCTGTATTGAAACGCTACCTTTTCATCATTGGTTATCAGTTCGCTTTCGATGAGTTCAAACTGGTTGAAATCAATCTCCGGAAAGAAAGTATCTGCTTCAAAATCCTCTTCAACGATGGTCAGGTAAAGTCTGTCACTCAAAGGCAGAAACTGCTGATAAACCATCCCTCCGCCAATGATAAAAACTTCAATTTCATTGGAAACCTTTTTGAGTGCATCTTCGATTGAAAAAGCTGTCTCGCAGTTACCTCCAAAACAGTCGGTCAGGTTATCACTTAAAACAATATTTCTTCGGTTTGGAAGTGGTCCGGAGGGGAGAGACAGCAGCGTTCGTTTGCCCATTATTACTGTTTTCCCCGATGTAATGCGCTTAAAGCGCCTGAGATCGTCAGAGATGTGCCACAAAAGTTGATTATCTTTTCCGATAGCCCTGTTTTTTGCAATGGCAACAATGATGCTGATGATGGGACGGCCTGAAGTCATATGGCAATATCTCCTTTAATATGCGGATGTGGATCATATCCTTCCAAGACAAAATCTTCATATTTAAAGTCATCTATTTCAGTAACTTCAGGGTTTAAGTGAAGAATTGGTAATGGTTTTGGTTCACGGCTGATCTGTAGCTTGACTTGTTCCAGATGATTTAAGTAAATATGGGCATCACCTAAAGTCAGAATAAATGTTCCTGGTTTATGGCCAGTCACCTGTGCGATCATTAAAGTCAGCAAGGCATAGGAGGCGATATTAAAAGGTACACCTAAAAAGATGTCAGCACTGCGCTGATACATTTGGCACGACAGTTTTCCATTGGCTACATAAAACTGAAACCAGGCATGACAGGGTGGGAGAGCGGCCCTGCCAATTGAGACATTTTCGCTGAATGATTTTCCGGGCAGTGGTAAAACAGATGGATTCCAGGCCGCGACAATATGTCGCCGACTGTCGGGGTTTTCACGCAAACTTTGTACCACTTCGGCAATCTGGTCAATGCCTTCGTTGTTCCAGTTTCGCCATTGGGCTCCATAAACCGGCCCAAGATTACCTTGACTGTCAGCCCATTCGTTCCAGATTGAAACCTTATTTTCTTTCAGGTAGCCAATATTGGTATCGCCTTTTAAAAACCACAACAGCTCATACAGAATGGATTTCAGGTGCAGTTTTTTTGTAGTCAACAAGGGAAAACCTTTCTGCAAATCGAAGCGCATCTGATAACCAAAAATGCTGATGGTGCCTGTTCCGGTGCGGTCAGATTTCAGGTTTCCGTTTTCAAGCACCTCCCTGATTAGATCATGGTATTGTTGCATAGCTGTCTCAGTGTAAATTTGAAATAGTTAGTAAATTAACAATCTGCTGTCTCGTAATCTCTCAACCAATGAGCATTCCAACAATTGTTGCTGAAAGCAGTGATGCCAGAGTACCTCCCAAGAGCGCCAATAAACCATATTTTGAAAGTAAGACTCTTTGATTGGGAGCTAATGAACCGATGCCTCCAATCTGAATACCGATTGAGGCAAAATTTGCAAAACCACAAAGCATATATGTGGCCATGATAATTGATTTAGGGTCGGTGAAAGCATTGGCCATCTTGAGTTCTGAAAGACTCACGTATCCAATGAATTCGGTCATGATGACTTTTTCACCCAATAATCGTCCCAATAAAGTAATATCGTTTGCATGAACGCCAATCATCCACATCACTGGAGAGAATAGATATCCAAGCATAAATTGCAGCGAGAGCTCGTTGTACTTTCCGTTGGTGAAACTAGCAATGTTTTCGTTGATGCCTGCCAGATTGCCAATGTAAATAGTAACATAGTTGAAAAGGGCTATAAAGGCAATGAAAACCAGGAGCATTGCTGCAACATTTACTGCGAGCTTTAGCCCTTCAGTAGTGCCATTGGAGATTGCATCAAGCACATTAGATCCGATTTGATCTTTGGAAACTTCAATCGTTTTGTCGATTTTTTCACCTTGAGGAACCAATATTTTCGAAACAACAATCGCGCCGGGAGCTGCCATAACGGAAGCCGTGAGTAAGTGTTTGGCAAAAAGCAATCGTTGAGCCGGATCGTCCCCGCCAAGGAAACTGATGTAAACGGCCAAAACACCACCGGCGAGGGTAGCCATGCCTCCAATCATTACCAGAAGAATTTCTGATTTATTCATCTTCGATAGGTAGGCTTTGATCATTAGCGGAGCTTCGGTTTGACCCAGAAAAATATTACCGGCAACGCTCAGGCTCTCGGCTCCGGACAGATTCATAAGTTTGGTCATCACCCAAGCCATTCCCTTTACAACTTTTTGAATTATACCCAGGTAAAAAAGTAAACTGGTAAGCGCAGAGAAAAAGATAATTGTCGGCAGGATTTGAACTGCAAAGTTTTGAAGAGCCATTTCGATGGAGTTACTCGAAAAACTTTTAAAAAGAAACTCGGTTCCAGCTTTGGTGAAATCGAGTACCAACACAAAAAGTTTGCCGACAAACTCAAAAAAATACTGAATAAAGGGAACATAGAGTACACCTATAGCCAGACTTAATTGCAGCGTCAGGCCAATCAGAACAACCTTCCAATTTACTGCTTTGCGGTTGGTACTGAACAAAAATGCGATACCAATCAGGGTGAGCATGCCAAGAAGTCCACGTAAGATCGTCATCAAAGAAAATCCAGTATTCCTTTCAAGGTCGAGCAAATTGCTTTTGTCAGCGGTCAGCGTTGTGGCTGCTTCACTCCTGCGAATTGTATCTGCTGTTTCAGTCAATTGGTTGAGGCTATCTGCGGATATAATATCCTCGCCAATTGTGATTAATGGGCTAAGCATTATAAGAAATGCCAAAAAAAGAAATAATCTTGAATTTTTCATACCTATGTCTGTCGGGTTTTTGGGTTTGCTTGTTTAGATCAGGTCTTTACGCTTTTTTATTTCGTCACGTAAACGGGAAGCGAGTTCATAATCTTCATTTTCAACTGCTTTCTGCAGCATATCTTCAAGCTCGGCTGAGAGGTAATCACTGAATTCATTCTCAGAGGAAACCTTTATATCAGTGGGAAGATGGGTTTCAGAATCATCCTCACTTTCATTTTCCATGATGATACCAGCCTCTTCTAAAATGGCAGGATAAGTATAAATAGGACATTGAAAGCGAATAGAAAGGGCAACTGCGTCAGAAGTACGTGCGTCAATATAGCTTGCTTGTCCATCCCGGGAGCACACGAGCATGGCATGAAAGACGCCTTCCTGAAATTTGTGGATTAATATCTCGGTGATTGTTACACCGTAATGATCGGCAAAGTTTTTTATTAAATCGTGTGTCATTGGCCTGACAGGTTGCATTTTTTCTAGCCCAAGCGCGATGGCTTGTGCTTCAAAACCACCTATTATTATAGGTAAGCGACGCCTGCCGTCAACTTCGCCAAGAATGAGTGCGTATGCACCACTTTGTGAATGGCTGTAGGACATTCCGACAATTTCGAGTAAAATTTTATCCATTCAGGCTAAACTTCATTTTCAATCCATAAAAGTATAAAGAAATTCAAACCTGATGAATGTTATGATCGAAAGTTTTGAACATGTTTTTCAGACAATGTACATGATGTAAATAATCCTTTGACAGGAAAAATTAAGTGATTAATTTTGCCTGCCTCCAATTCGGTTCAACGATTCGCAATCGTTTGCGAATTGATTGGAAACCAGGTGTTGGGTTTTGAGGCTGATTCGATGTTCTTTGTTTTTTGAGATCGATCCTTATTTATTGTAAAATATTTATTATGAATCATTTATGATTCATGTTTAAAGAGGTAAAATCAATCTGGATTGAATTAGAATGAATTTTTCTTGAATTTTATAACCAAATTCTAAATTGTATGATGAACTCGATCTTTTGGCTAATTCCTGCTGCGGCGGTGCTGGCTTTGGTGTTCGCTTACTATTTTTTCACCAATATGATGAAAAACAGTGAGGGAACGGATGAAATGAAACGAATTGCTCAGTATGTGCGCGAAGGGGCAATGGCTTATCTCAGGCGACAATACAAAGTTGTTGGAATCGTCTTTGCAGTTTTGGTTGTTTTGCTTTCCATGCTGGCTTACTTTGGTGTTCAAAACCCTTTTGTACCAGTTGCTTTCCTGACTGGAGGTTTTTTCTCGGGTCTTTGTGGTTACCTGGGTATGAAGACTGCCACGCATGCATCAGCCCGAACGGCATTTGGAGCAACCCAATCACTTAATAAAGGATTGCAGATAGCTTTCAGAAGCGGCGCTGTGATGGGGCTCGTTGTAGTGGGTTTTGCTTTGATTGATATTGCGGCCTGGTATTACATTCTAACTGAATGGATTTACACTCCTGATAATATGAAAAACGGCCTTGAATTGCTTGGTCTCACTTTCGTTCATCCTGATACCACGGAGCATTTGAAAATGGTTGAAATTACAGCAACAATGCTGACTTTTGGAATGGGTGCTTCAACACAAGCCTTGTTTGCCCGCGTTGGTGGTGGTATTTATACAAAAGCTGCGGATGTTGGTGCTGATCTTGTGGGAAAAGTTGAAGCCGGTATCCCTGAAGACGATCCAAGAAATCCTGCAACTATCGCTGATAATGTTGGTGATAATGTAGGTGATGTTGCCGGAATGGGTGCCGACCTTTATGAATCTTATGCAGGTTCGATTCTTGCAACAGCTGCTTTGGGAGCTGCACTGCCAATTATGTCGGGTGGAGAACAAGAGAAGTATGTAATTGCACCTATGATTGTTGCGGCTGTTGGTGTAATTATTTCAATCATCGGTATCTTTCTTGTCAGGACAAAGGAATCAGCCAGCCAGAAGAACCTTTTGAATGCATTGTTACTCGGAACTGGTGGCAGTTCATTGCTTATTTTGGCTGTTGTGGCGCTGATGGCCTATGCGGACTGGATTTCTTTCGGGATGTTTGGTTCAGTAGTTTCAGGTTTGGTTGCTGGCGTCATCATCGGTCAGGGTACAGAATATTTTACATCAGACGAATACAAACCCACCAAAGGAATTGCACGTCAGGCAACCCAAGGACCGGCCACTACCATCATTGATGGGATTGCTGTAGGGATGTTTTCAACATGGATTCCTGTCACAACAATTGTAATTGGTATCATTGCTGCTTTTGGCTTTGCAGGCGGTTTTGACGACTTTGCCATGGGAGTTTACGGCATTGGTTTTGCGGCAGTTGGCATGCTTTCAACCCTTGGGATAACGCTAGCAACAGATGCTTTTGGGCCGATTGCCGATAACGCCGGAGGTAATGCCGAAATGGCACACCTTCCCAAAGAGGTTCGGGAAAGAACCGATGCACTTGATATGCTTGGTAATACTACAGCTGCAACCGGTAAAGGATTTGCCATTGGTTCGGCAGCCCTCACTGCGATGGCATTGCTTGCAGCCTACATTGAAGAAATCAGGCTATGGATTGGAAAACTTGCTGAAGACACTGCCGGTATCAAACAAGTGGGTGATGTCATCTTTTATACAGCCAAAGCAGCGATAGCTCCTGTTGCCAATGAAGGTCAGCGTGTGGTTTCGCTTTCAGCAGCCACAATCAAGGATTTCTCTGAAGCTTACGACCTATCTATTTTTAATCCCATGCTTTTAGGTGGAATTTTCATCGGTGCTATGATGGCATTCGTATTTTCTGCTCTGACTATGAAAGCCGTTGGTCGGGCTGCCGGTGCAATGGTTGACGAGGTGAGAAGACAGTTTCGTGAAATTCCGGGTATTATGGAGGGAAAAGCTACGCCAGAGTACGCCAAATGTGTTGAAATTTCTACCAAAGGGGCTCAACGCGAAATGTTAGTTCCTTCCTTACTTGCAATTATTGTCCCTGTTGCAGTTGGTATTTTCTTCGGAGTTTCAGGCGTAGTCGGGCTGCTTGTCGGTGGCTTAACTAGTGGGTTTACGCTTGCATCGATGCTCAACAATGCAGGAGGTGCCTGGGATAATGCAAAAAAATTCATCGAAAAAGGGAATTACGGTGGAAAAGGAAGCGATACCCATAAGGCTGGTGTTGTTGGCGACACAGTAGGTGATCCATTTAAGGATACGAGCGGACCGTCACTGAATATTTTAATCAAGCTTATGACGATGGTTGCTGTTGTGATGGCTGGTTTAACGGTTACAATGAGTCTTTTTTAACCACATTAATAGATTGAGGATCAACCTCAAAATGAAAAAGGCTGCCCTTATGTGCAGCCTTTTTTTGTATACAATTGTGGTTTGAATGTGGTTCCTGCTGTAAAAAAAGGGAGGCTATTCCTTCTTTTTGGTGCTTATTCCTAAAATGGGATAAAACGGACAGAAATTCAACAAAGCGGTTGCCACAGGTACAATGCCAACCAAGCCCCACCAGGATTGGTACATAATTCCCACAACTCCAATGGCTAATCCAATCACGATTCTAATGATTTGATCTACACTTCCGACATTTTTCTTCATAATGCTTTTTTTGTTGTTTATGTTAATGGATAAGACTTAGAATGGCTCAAAGATATACTGAAGGTCACTGACTGTCAAGTTTTTAGTTATATTTGAATTTTATTTATCTAACTTACAGAAAATCAGAATATTTAGATTTATTGTTTTTCATCGCCTGAATGTGTGTTAGCTAACCTATTATTAGTAAAATCATGCATATGAGCTTTTTGAACTACCGCTAAATAATTCAGTAAACCGGGTAACCTGATTCGTTTGGGATGAATTATGGATATCAATTCCAATAATTGGAAAATAATTCCAAGATAAAGAATCTGCCTATTTTTAATTATGTTTAAATTATTGGAAATCAATTCGTTATTTCAAATATTTGCATGGCATTAAATTTGAGGAAATTATCCTTTCTTAATAAGACATCCTGCTAAATGGTTAAAAGGTTTGTTGATATCTTTGATTCAAGGTACAGTTTGGCGCTTGTATTATTAACCCTTTCATTCTTACCATCTGGTTTACATTCACAACAAATCCCTAATAGTTTTTTTTTAACCTCCGTAAATACGATACGTCTGATAAATTCAAGCTTGTTTATTCTGATTTCATTCACGATTACATCACTGGTTGTCATAGCCTTGTTGTTCAGACAGCGGAAATCAAACCGGAATCAACAGCAATTACAGGAAGAAATTTTGCGATTAAAACATTACGTACAGTCACTAGAGAAAGAGACTGACATTGCTCAAAGAACCAAACAACGTTTTCTGGCCAATATCAGCCATGAGGTCCGAACACCGCTTAACGGAATATTTGGTCTGACAAGCCAGCTCAAGAAAGAAAGGCTAAGTCCTTTCCAGGCTGAGATGCTCTCGGATATTGAGCTTTTAACACAACATCTGCATGCCCTGGTTAGTGATGTTCTTGACTTCACAAAACTTGAAACCGGACGGCTGGAGCTCGATCGACTCAATTTCCATCTGATGAATGAACTGAGTCCAATACTCAATTTCTATCGAAAAAAGAGTCAGGAAAAAGGTCTGGCATTCACTATTCAGTTTGATAACTCCCTTCCTTTGTTTTTTCTTGGTGACCCAAACCGACTCCGACAAATTGTTAATAGTCTGCTTAGCAACGCTTTAAAATTTACAAACGAAGGATGAATACATTTCAGCTGTCTTTTTGAAGCGCTGCATGCATAATTTTTTTATTTGAAAATTGAAATCAGCGACAGTGGTAAAGGTATCCCTTTAAAACAACAGAAGCACATCTGGGATGTATTCCACCAGGTAAACATTAGTAACTCACGGGAAACAGGGGGCATTGGAATCGGACTAACTTTGTCGAAGAGATTGGTTGAGCTGATGGGTGGAAGTTTTGAGTTTACCAGCGAAGAGGGAAAAGGATCAACATTTTGGTTTACCATTTGTCTACCAAAAGGCACAGTGCCTGACCTGATGAGTCAGAATTCCATTAACCGCATTTTGCTTGTTGAGGATAATCTGATCAATCAGAGGGTTTCCATGTATAGTCTGCGCCAGCAAGGATTTGAAGTTGATGTAGCCGATAATGGGCAAATTGCTGTTGAAAAATACCTAAGCAATCATTATGACCTGATACTGATGGATATACAAATGCCTGTTATGGATGGACTTGAAGCCACGCGAATGATTAGATCCATTGAAAAGGAACGTAAGGTTGAAACACCCATTAAAATAGTAGCCATCACAGCCAATGCCTTGGGAGACGACCGGCAAAATTGTCTGGAAGCCGGTATAGACGGGTTTCTGACAAAGCCTTTCAATTTGGAAAAACTACCTGTCGTTATCAGCAATCTCCGCCATTCGCTGGAATATTAAGAGAAACAAGTATTATTGGTTCATTTTTGAAGCATTCCCTAATGTTTTGTTAACAAAAAGTTGAAAGAAAGATAGGATGCAATAGACTTTCAATATCGTTTAAATTGAATTGAAACGTTAACTTTGTAAACTTTTTGGACGTTAAGTTTGACTTATTTTATATTCAAATACGAACATTTAAAAGCTTCAAATGCTTGAACAAATTTACATCTTAATA
>JANJXG010000091.1 GCA_024709145.1 Bacteroidales bacterium
CAATAACACAAACAATAAAATAGAGAAATGAAGTATTGATTTGGTTGAAAACTTTGAACCAGGTGAAAAAACAACAGGACTGTTATCACCAACAACCATGTAAGATGCCCAGAAAAAAGGATGTGATTTCAACATATTCGACTCACTTAGAAAGCCAGCTTTCGCCTTCTGCAGCGCAACATCCTTTGAATCACCAGCCTGAAGAAAATGATAAAATTTCTTGGTTAATTCGTTTCCACTTTGGTCATTAACCTCCCAGCCTGTCATTACAATAGAAGGTACTCCAGCGAATAAAAAACCCCTGCTCAGACTCATTATTCCTTCGCTTAATCTCAGTTTCCCACTACCGGTGTTACATGCACTTAAAACCACTAAATCAGCATTCAACTTGAGTGAATATAACTCAAAAGTCTCAAGGATTGACTCCTTAACAGAATGAGTCGGTTGAAAAACAAGTTTTGAGTAAAGCGGATTTTCATCGTCAATTAAACCATGCATCGCCAGGTGAATCAATTGATAATCTGCAGCTTTAGAAAGGAATCTACCTTTTGTTGCGTCAGATGCCAATAGCATATCACCTTTCCAAAAATGAGTTGCCTGTTTTGTTTCTTCCTGAGCAAAAGGTAATTTATTCAAGCCCACACCCAGCGAATCCAAGATGACAGATGAGATCGTTTCATAACTTGGCGCCATACCCAGAAACCCTTTTGAATAACCTCCTTTATTCGATGGTTTTATCAATCTCATTCCGGAGGTATAAACATAAGAAACAGGATGATCTAAAAATAAATAGGGCAAATTCGCATAACCTCCGGCTGTATCTGCAAGCATTGCAGGGTCATTCACAGGTAACAAAATTTCAAAAGGAATATAACCCAATAAACCATCGGGAACAATAACCAATCTTTTATTATCGATTTGATCCTCGACAGGTTGAATCAATAATTGGTACAATTTGGAAGCATTGTTGATGTACCTTTCAAAGTCGTTTCGACTGTGATTTGGCAAAATCTGCACATAATCATTGCGAAATAAGTTTGCTGTTTCTGTCAGGAGTTTCTGATTTTCAAGCTTTTTAAAAATAAAAGTCGTCGGGCTAATTCCAAAAATATAATAGACACTGTCGCTGAGGAGGTACTCAATCATCAATTCATCATGCTGAAGATTAGCCTGCACAGCTTCAACATCGCTCATAGTAGGCTTGAATCTTAGGGCATAGTATGCAGGATAAACCATTTCGATGTGGCGCAATAAACTATCATACTTATGCAGAAGTTGAAACTGTTTTTTTTCGAGAAATGCAATTCTTGATTGGTTGGCAGTTGACTTTGCCTGTTCATCCGAAACAGCTTTTCGCAAGTACAAAATTTCGGTATTTATTCGACGCTCAGCCATTGCCACCGAATTTGGAACTCCTGTAGTTATAGATTGGTTTTCTCTCAATGTCGTCATTAAAAGAACAGCTTTGCTTCGTGCTGTATAATCAAAAGCAGCCTGGGCATAACGGATGTCAGCATTTTTTTCATACAACAGGTAGGCCACCTCCACTGCATTCTGATAATGAACCCGTAAATTCTCATTGAATCGGAGCTTGCTTTCGTCTGTTAACGCCAAACTCATATCATCAACCATTGCGAAGGCCTTTTGATAATCCTCTAATGCGTGGTAAAGATCCTTTTTGTCCTGCCAAACTTTGAAGCGGCTCAAAAAAAACTCTGCTCTGCTCAGGTAATAATCTGTAACCCTGATGTGAAGCATGCTGCCTTTTCTTTCAGTAATTTTTCCCGTGTCCTCCAATTCGCTGATAAATTTTTCTGTCCGGTGAAAAACACCTTCTGCCAGGTGGAAATCACCGTTACGAAAGTGACAAACAGCAAGATTACGGTAAATTGAGATCAAGTCAACCTTCACATTGCTTTTCGATTCATAGATTTTCTCGGCCATTTCTAAATGGTCAACAGCCCTTGCAAACGCTAATCGTCCCATTAAGAAATCAGCAAAATCAATATTTGCAACTGCACTTTCACCCGACTTTGCACCAAAGTGCGTATTCACATGAAGTAAATAGTTATTGTAAAAATTATAGGCTTCATTAAAAAGACCCAAGCCGGCGTAGGCCTTCGCAAGATTTTTTAATACTTTGGCCTTTGTCGAAACACTCAATTCGTATCCATTTATTTCCAGCAATAGTTTGATCGCTTCTTCATAGTTACCTCCCAAAATGTTGACGAGTGCCAGGTTATTTTTTGCAAGTGTAACAAGTGAAATTTCGCTGTTTGCCTGAGTAAAAGCATTGATCGCATTTCGATAGTAAACTGCAGCTTTATCAAAGTCATTTTGCAGGTAGTAATTATTCCCAATGTTAAGCAACAGCCGGGCATAGATCCCCTGGTTTGGATTGCTTTGTTTCAAAAAAAGAGATTCAGCCAGTTTATTATACTTCAAACTCGTTTCAACATCATTTAGCAAATGCATGAAATATGCGTAATTAAGGTAGAACGACTTTAGACGCTGATCACCTGTCTCATATAATGCCTCGCGAATATCTTTGGAAAGATGAAAATAATAATCGGCACTATCGAATTCACTCTTATTGGCTTTAACAATGCCAATATTTTGAATTACATCTGCATAATCGATACCTTTGATACCATACTTTAAGCAAAAGTACTTTGCTTTTCTAAAAAAGGTAAGTGCCTCATCTAATTTGGATTGATTGAGGTAAATTATCCCATTGTAATTCGAAATTTGTACTAATAAAAGAGCTTCAGAATTATTTGGGGATATGGTGGTATCAATAACCTTCTCAAAAAGCTCATTTGCTTCGCCTTGAAATCCTTTGCTGCTTAACAGTTTACCAAGTATATGGGCACGTTTCATCAGAAGCTCATTCTTAACCAGAAAGGTTTGAGATATCAGTTCATCAGCCTGGTTAAAAAGTAGCTGA
>JANJXG010000146.1 GCA_024709145.1 Bacteroidales bacterium
GCTGAAACCAACAGTTTGCTAAACTGTCGTACTCTACAAGGGTACCGGGGGTTCGAATCCCCCCCTCTCCGCGGAAATATTTTAATTGTTAAAGAAATCCACCTGTGACTTCATGTTGTAGGTGGTTTTTTATTCCTGAGTATTTGTTTTTGAGCTGTTTTCAGGATTCCTGCTGTGATCCCGTTTTAGAATTATTTTTATCAACTTCATACTCTTTGCCGCCCTCTCGACCAGCGAGCTGCAAGGTTTTATTTTCATACTTATCAACTTCAAACCCATTTAGATACCAAATCACCAGCCAGAAAGAAATCATACGGCCTGTGGGGATTACAGCTTCAGCAATCGCTTCACGATGGAGACCGTTTCCAAAGCTGCCAGTTCCGGGTTCAAAGCTGTGTCGGAAATGCCAGAGACCACGCGGGTGATATCGTGATCTACCCTACCCTTTTGAGCCCAAACTGATGGAGATGCAAAGGTGATGTATGCTGAGAAATTGTGATGACCCGATCCGGGCCGCTCACCGATGATGTGGATGATACCTTTGCGTTGATCTGCAGCTTTCAGGTTTCCAAAGAGCTGTTCTCCACAGGCATAACCGGCCCTCACCCTGCCAGTTGTGATGACAAGTGTTTCCTTGCTCACGATTAGTCCTAAGGAATTCAGCTCGGTTTTCAGCTTTTTCATATACGGACCCAAATGACCTTCATCCATAATAGCCCTGGCATTCAACCCGTCTGAAATGATCAGCTGAATATCAGGTGTCGACTGTTTCCATTGTTGCTGCAGCTTTCTCAATTTGGCTTCAGAGCCCAAACTCAGATGTTCACCTGTGGGTGGATGGTAGACGTAATCAATGCGGTCAGTCGACTGTGAAAACAAAGGCAGGACTCCTGGTACTGCTGAAATAAAAGAGGCTGAAAGCTCAGACCAAAGACTAATTTTAGCATCCTCATACAGGCGGTGCACCTCTTTATCCACTTCATCAGGAAGGTCCCAGTGGTTTTTGCCATGTCCTTGCACGATTGGAACCCCGCGTTGACGGATCCTTTCCAGACAAGCCAGTCCTTCTGACCTGATGGCACTGATGTCAGCATCAGCTTCTTTCGTCAGGCGGTATTGCGTATAAACCCACAGTGGATCACCGAAATGAGGTCCCGGCTTTCCATCATCACCGATGACACCGAGCTGAATGAAAAACTTCCACATGGCATCGTTGACCTTATAACCAAATTGTTGCCTGATTTTGACATGGTTATTGAAAGCCGTAGTGAGGTAACTGAGCATGGGATCGTTTTTGGTTGGCAAAGCCATCAGATAAGCAGGGTTGGCAGGCATCACCTGTTCGATACACCAGTCGAGGTCGTCGAGGGTTACATCCATGTGCAGTGTGGAGCAAATATCCAGACCGATCGTCAGGCCATGCAATTTTCCCATTACAGTATCCTCCAGACAGCAACGAACCAGTTGTTCCCTCGTTCGGAACACCTCAGGACCAATAAATCCAGCCACGTCATTCACAAAGACCCATGGTTGATGCCCGTTGGCTGAGGCTTCCATTTGCTGCTTAAGCGCTCTCAGAAATCCATACTTTCTGGATTCATGCATCACCATATCGAAGCCTTCTCCATGACCATTGGTATAATCAGCACCCTGACCTGTTTCGCAGTACAACCCATAACGTCCTGAGCGAGAAGCTGCATATTTCTGCATTTTAGCGATGGTCAGCCCGAAAGTGGCGTTGGCATTGACGGTGCCTGCAAGACTTTGAAACCAGATACCGGTAGTGCCAGGCTGAAGTTCCTCTACCTCAGCCTGAATATCGATGTGCGAAAGAACGCAGTTGGGGATGGTATCCTGCAATCCAAAAGTCGCAATGATGTCGAACAAGGCAGCCTCGATGCCAGCCACCGAGGACACATCCGAAGACACGGGATTGGTTCCCACCACCAGGTCGCCAACGGCAAATGACCATGCGTTGAAAACCTGCCATTGGATATCTTCAACATCATCAGTTGGTGAATTGGGCTGAATGCGCGCGCTGAGGTATCCCTTGCTACCTATCTGACTGCCTGCAAGTGGGTTAAACACTTTCCGGCTTAGGTGAATCAGCTCATCATTTGTCATGAGTTTTACAAGACAAGCAATGTGGTCACTGCTCAGAGCAGGCATCATTTTCCTGATTTCAGCTTCTTCCTTTTCAAGGACAAAGTTCTTCAGACCGGCCATGGTCATCCGAAGCAGCTCAGGGTTCTTTATTGTGGTTGACTTGATCAGCTCACTGATTCCGTCGGTGAACACTTCCTTTGAACTGAGATCCGACAACAAAGTATTGGCCAGCAAGGACCTGGCAAATTCCCTTGAAGTCTCGTCTGCAGCAGCCACACCGATGGCCTGATCTCCTTCCTTGAAGGCGTTGGCAGCTCCCAGAATTTTCCTGTAGAGACTGAGGTCAAAGCCACCACTGATACGGTTTATATAACTAAAGATATCCTCACCGGGCATGGGTTCGGAGAGTGAGACACCATGCATGGGCTCTGAGTCCAACTCAATCAGCTGCCCCAGACCAGGTTCAATCAGTATGGCCAGACTTGCAAGACCGGTACTTTTCAAAAACGAATTCCTTGATATCTTTTGCATCTCCCTTGAAATAAGCATACACAACAATTGAAAAATGTCAATCCCGATTGGATTGAAGTGGTTCAAAGATACGGCAATGAAAAGCAAAAACCAGCATTTTTCATCATTTTCTGAAGTATTCCCATGTCTGAAGTTCATTGGTATGTTCGAGTGATAAAGCATGAATCTGCATTGCCTGTCAAATGCTTGCTTTGTAAAAGCCTGTCTTTTTCTGCTCCTTTTTCGTATCTTGCCGCTCGAAATGGAACAAATGGGTTTAAAATGTGTTAATGCCCTCAATGATGCATGAATAATAAAACTGAGAATATGAAACGATCTGCATTCTATCCTATCGCGCTGATCGCGCTGGGCGCGCTATTTTTGTCCGGCTTCAAAATTTTAAATACTCCTGCCCCCGGCTATGGTGAAGGCGCAGACAATCCGGCAGCCTTGAATTACCGTAATTATTGCGCCGGATGTCATGGTGAAAAAATGGAAAAATTTACAGCTAAGAAGTGGATGGATGAACCTGACAATGCCTCGGTTATCCAAAGCATTCAGTTTGGCCTTGAAGCCCAGGGCATGCCTGCATTCGGGAAAACTTTTTCGGAGAAGGAACTGGCAGAACTGGCAGCATATGTGAAGAAAGGTATCCCCGATGACAAGAGCTCGCTGAAACCGGCGGTCCTTCCGGGAGCTGTCATCCAATCGGAGGTGCAGAAATTTATTGTCGACACGGTTGTAACCGGCTTAAATGTTCCCTGGGGCCTGGCATTTTTACCCAATGGCGACCTGCTGATTTCAGAGCGTGCCGGCACTTTACACCGTTTCTCGGATGGAAAACTGTCGCCCCCAATCAAGGGCTTACCTCCCATCAGGGGCGAAGGTCAGGGTGGCCTGCTCGACCTCAGCCTGCATCCTGACTATGAAAAAAACGGCTGGATCTATTTTTCCTACAGCGCTTTGTACAAAGTCAATGGTAAGTCGCTGAGCAATACTGCCATCATGCGGGCACGGCTGAAAGGTGATCAGCTTGCCGATCAGCAGCTAATTTTCAAAGCAGATCATGAAACCAACAGGACACACCACTACGGATGTAAACTTGCCTTTGACAACGAAGGTCATCTGTTTTTCGGCATTGGTGACCGGGGACAACATTTCGATTTCCCGCAGCAGCTCGACAACCCCAACGGTAAAATTCACCGCATCAAAGATGACGGAACGATCCCCGAAGACAATCCTTTTGTAAGAACCAAAGGAGCTGTTGCTTCCATCTACAGCTACGGACACCGTAATCCACAGGGCAATTGCATTCATCCGCTTACCGGCGAACTTTGGGAAACCGAACACGGTCCGAAGGGAGGCGATGAAATCAACCTGATCAAAGCAGGATACAACTATGGCTGGCCGGTGATTTCCTATGGAATTAATTACGACGGAAGCATCCTGACAGAATTGACAGAAAAGGAAGGCATGGAACAACCCGTCTTCTACTGGACACCCTCCATTGCGCCTTGTGGCATGACTTTTCTAAGTGGCGACCGCTATAAAAAGTGGCAACACAACCTTTTTGTGGGTTCACTCAGGTTCCAATACCTCGAAAGGGTCGTAATCAGCGGCCAGAAAGTCGTGCACACTGAAAAACTCCTGCAGGATATCGGACGTGTGCGCAATGTGGTTGACGGGCCTGACGGCTTGATTTATGTAGCGACTGAAAATCCGGGATTTATTGTCCGTTTGATCCCTGTGGAATAATGAAGAAAACTTTCCATTAGACCATGATAAAACGAATAAATTAAATGTTACAGAATTCTGCAATACATTGAATTTATGTCTGTTAATGTAATCCATATCAAGCGTTACGCGATATAGGTTTTGAAGCCGGATAAGCCTAAATGCACCCATGTATTGATCATACAACAAAAGCAAAGTCCCAAACCGGATGAGTGAATTGATCCATCACCTCGTTAAAATGCTGATAAAGTTTGCTTCCATTTGGTTTTTGGTGCTTTCATCGGGCTTTTTCAGTTTTCGGGTGCTGCATGCCCAGAATGGAGAACTCCCTTTTGCTGCGGCTCAAGCCTCTGATACCTCCGTCCTTCTCGACAGCATTACAGTGCAGGGCTTCCGATTGAGCCATCAGGAGCGCAGCTTTCCGGGAAGCATTTCTGTGCTCACCGCCAACGCCATCCGTTCGGGCGACGGAACAAATATGGCTACAGCGCTCAACACGCTGCCAGGACTGAGTATGCAAAGCGGCACCTATGCCACCAACCGCATCGTAATCAGAGGTATGGGCAGCAGGACACCCTACAACACCAACAGGATCCGGACCTATCTCAACGACCTTCCGCTCACCACGGCTGATGGCGTTTCTTCACCTGAGGAAATCGATCTGCACAGTCTTGGAAGGATTGAAGTAATCAAAGGGCCGTCCTCAGCCTTGTATGGCTCAGGATTGGGCGGGAGCATCCAATTGTTTACACCAGTGAAATGGCACAACGGGGGAAATTTTTCGCTCAATTACGGAAGCTACAACACCTTGAAAACCAATCTGTCCGGAAGCCTTAGCACCGAAAGCACCAATCTTTGGGCCAGCCTTAGCCGGCTACAATCAGACGGCTACCGCGACAACAATGCCTACAACAGAACTGCCCTGCTCACAACAGCACAATGGAAAAAAAGAACATGGTCGGTTAAGTCAACGATCCTGCTGACCGACGTCAAAGGAGAAATTCCCAGTTCGCTGGGTAAAACACAGTTTGAAAACGAACCTAAAGCCGCAGCTTCCAATTGGCTGGCTATCCGGGGTTACAGGCAATCTCAGAAGGTTCTGGCCGGCATCACAGTTGTCAACATTCTGTCGTCCAGACTCAACAATCAGCTGACGCTTCACGGCAAATGGAGCAACAGTTTCGAAAAACGTCCGTTTAACAATCTTACTGACCAAAACAGTAGTGCCGGATTGCGTAATAAGCTTGGTTATTACAGACAAAAAACTGACTGGATTCTGGGAATCGACTGGATTGCGGAGCAATACGGGTGGAAACTGGATAAAGACGAAATGCTGCTGAACGAAAACATGGAGAGCCGAATCCAACTCAGCATTTTTGGCATCGTGAATTACCGTCCCGTCTCCCGGCTTCATATTTCGATTGCAGCCACCTTGAACTCGATTCGATTCAAACTCAATGACCGCTATGCCGCCAACGGCAACCAGTCAGCCGAACGCACCTTCCCGCTCATGGCTTCGCCCCGCATTGGATTCAACTATGACTTCGGCGAAAACCTGGTGGTTTACGCCTCCGTGGGACATGGCTTCTCGATGCCGTCGCCGGAAGAAACACTGCTGCCCGAAGGTGATGTTAATCCCGACATCAAACCAGAGCAGGGCATGCAATATGAAGTTGGTTCCCGTTTAAGCTTTTTTAATCAGGCATTTGAAGTTGACGCAGGCTTTTACTGGATCGAATTGCATGATCTTCTGCTCACAAAACGGATCAGCGAAGACATTTTCACGGGAATGAATGCAGGCCGTACAAGGCATCAGGGCCTGGAGATCTTGCTTCGGAACAGACTTTTCGATTACAGCCATTTTCCCGGCAGGCTGCATTCAACCCTCAGTTATGCACTGCTGCGCAACCGTTTCATTGATTTTACCGACGACGGCAACAGCCGCGATGGAAAAACCTTGCCGGGAATACCCGAACAGACCCTTCAGTTGCAACTTGCCTGGAATCCGTCGGGCAGCGTTAAGCTTTCGACAGCTTTACATTACAGCGGCGATCAATACCTCGATGATGCCAACAGCCTGAAATATGGCGGCTATTTTTTGATTAACCTGAAAGCCTCCGTGCAATTACCTTTGAGAAAAACAGCCGGTCTCAGCTTCTACGCCGGCATCAACAACCTGAGCAACAGCCATTACGCCTCGATGCTGGTTGTAAACGCCATCGGATTCGGAAACAACGAAGCACGCTATTACTACCCGGGCCTGCCCCGTAATATGTATGCGGGAATCGAAGTAAAATTTTAGAGACCCTTTTTGAAGTTGGGGTTGATTTGAGGATTAGTCTTTGGTCTGGGGGTCTGGGGGCCTGGGGGTCTGGGGGTCTGGGGGTCAAAAACGCCAATGTCATAGCCAAAAAAAAGTTTCATGGCACTTGTCTCATTATCATTCTGTTACCGACACCAGCCACCAGACTTCTGGCCGTTTAAAATAACTGAGTGTTGGTTCATCAATTTTTTAGCGGTAGAAAATCTGATGGATTTGCTGGATATAGCTAAAACATTTTTACCTTTGAAAGGTCCAACGCATCAAACCAAGCCTATGCCGGCAATCAGCATCATATCTTCGGCGAACATTGTACAGATCAAATGGCGTATATTTTGTAATTTACTTGTTATGAGCTATTTAGGAATTATTGGAGTTGAAGGTAATTCAGAAATACCCGCCATATGGCGTATTTACAATCGTTAGCAACAAGCATAATAGACAGCAACATGAGATATATACTGACAATTTTCATTAGCATTATTTGCCTGACAGGTTTTTCCCAGACTCAAGCAGAGATGAATAGAGAAGCAAATGATTCGTACAAAAAAGCTGATAAATAACTAAATGAAATTTAAAAAACTATCTTGACTGAGTATAAGTCGTATACTATTTTCATTAAGAATCTAAAAACGGCCCAGAGAATTTGGATTACTTTTCGAGATGCGGAGTTAAAGGTTATGTATCCTGAGAGAGAAACGGGATATTACGGAAGTGTCTATCCAATGTGCGTTTCAATCTATTTGGAGAAATTAACTCGCGAGAGAATTTCAACTTTAAAAGCTTGGACAGAAGGAGTTGAAGAAGGAGATGCTTGTAACGGATCATTAAAATTCAAAGAAAAATAAAGAATGCCTGTTGCTAACAAAAAATATATGATAATTGCCGTTTCCGTGCTGATTGCGAAGTTCACAGCCCGCAATAATTTCGGTGCGGCTCGACAGGAAAGTTCTCCGCAATCGGCAACTACATATATTTCCGAACGTTAGTGGCAAGTGTATTAGCCCTACCTGATGACCGGTAACCATAAGAAATACAGAATGACAAATTGGATTTTAATACAAATTGTAAATACAATTTTATTATTCGAATATATCTTCCTTATTAAGACCGTTAATCGAATTATTTCGCATAATCAAATAGAATATGAAATGAATCAATAATCCAATGCCCCAAAAAAGAGCTGTGGTGTAAACAATTCTAATGTTTTCAAATTGCGATTGAAAGCCAAATAGGAACCAAAGCACTGATACGATATTGAAAAGTAAATATGTTAAATACCATCATGAAAAAGTCAATAATAGTAATAATAATGTTCTTTGGATTACTCAGTTGTAGTAAAGAAAAGGACTCAAATTTATGTATGAATCAGGTATTTTCATTCTTCGACGAAAACGGAAATGATATATTTGACCAGAATTTATCATCACATTTGGATACATTAGCTTTAAAAACGTATACTTTGAGTGGCGAAGAAGTAAGCAACACAATTTGGAAAGTTAATGGTGTTTATCAGTTTAACATCTTTATAAACAATATTGATAGTACTACGATAGTTAAGATTGGTGAATTAACCATTGATACAATATCCGCAGACTTTAAAGAAGTGGATAACGCCTTATTTATTCATAAGGTTTTTTATAATGGTCTCTTAGTAATGACAAACGAAGAATCAACAGCATGCGGAAGTGGAAAAGTTGTTAATGTTTTTGTTAAACCAGATTGAACTTATGACAAAGCTGCTGTTATGGTTTTAAAGTCAGATATTATACCAAGAAAGGGGTCATAAAATAATTACTGCGATAAAATCACAATGGTAATTTAAGATTGAAAAACAAAATGCTCGTAACAAAAGCTAAATGCAAGCGGGCAGATAGTGCCGATTTGAAACATTTTACTGTTATTAGATTTCAAATTATTGACAGTTTATTGCTTCTAAATGCCCGCCTGCACTTAGCTTCGGCCGTTGACTTCATTCATAATACACATCAAAATATCATAATAAAACACGATGAATCAGCAAGAAATCTCACAGTTAACTGACAAGGAGCTG
>JANJXG010000119.1 GCA_024709145.1 Bacteroidales bacterium
AAGTAGGGCCTGCTGAAAAACTCCCCGAGCCTAATAAAGCAAAATTTCATCCACATTTCACAAAGTGAGAAGATGGCTTTTTCGCATTAATTTGTGCCAAAATCAGTTTAACCGCAGAGGGCGCAAAGCAGGCGCAGAGTACGCAAAGGGCTGACGCATTGTGATTTAAGGAAGGCGAATGAAGCGATTAGAAATCATCAATCTCTCTGCGTTCTCTGCGCCTACTTGGCGGTCACTGCGGTAAAAAAAAGAACACTACCGAAGACTTTTCATTCAATCCGAGCTTCGAATTTAGATCGGGATGCAAGCTTTTTGAGCTAAACAGTTTCAAATGCGTGCACAAATAATATAAAATACAGTTTTTATTTATTGATATTGATTCACTTAAGGGTTTTTCAGCAGTCCCTATTTACTGCGGCATTAGAGTTGTTAAAAAGCACTGCTCTAACCTCATTCAAAATGTTAAGTGCTGACACATCATCGTCAGAATACATGGCAAATGCGAGTAACTGAAGTTCTTTTTGCTTGTTGTATTATTCTGCAACCTGAGCCCCAAAGGACCCTGTTCGTGTTTTGATTGACATGATGATACTTAAAGATAATCGAGGATGAAATAAAGCTCACTGCAGGCCAGCCAAGCCAGAACGACCTTGTCACCAGACACTGCAAATCAAAACCATAGGATCAGATAGGCAGGGAAAAGAGAATTATTCATTGATTCCGCTAAAGTTACAGCAAACAATAGTCACAAGAAATAGCCTATCATCATAAAAGATGGTAGTTGTTTTTATTTTAACATGATTGAAATCAGGTTAATAATTTAAGCAACAAAAATATCCGCGTCCACAAAGTGCAGGGCCAGGTGTTTACCCATGTACCGAGTTGTGTTGAGCAGTGTTTGACCTGTCACTTCGAAACCGTCAGATTTTTATCAGTTTCACAGTGCTGTTTATGTGCCGGTTCCTTATGCTTAACACATAAACCCCCTTATCAAGCTGCTGACCCTGCAGGTTCGTACCATTCCAGATGAACAATTCCGGCTCGTTGGCCACCACATCGATGATTTGGGATGCTACAATCCGCTGTTGAAAATCCCTGATCTCGATGGTAACAGCTCCGGAATGGAGTGGATGAAATGTGATTGACGTCTGATCCCTGAAAGGATTGGGTGCAAGAACCACCTTCAGCATTTCTTCTGACTTGCCGAGGATGCCCAGCGTGGCTGTTTCGTGCACCATAGCGGTGTCCAGCCGGGTAATGCAGATGTTGTCGAACCAGATTTGCTGTCCGTCCAAAGAACCGTGCTCAGCCACGATTTCAAACCTGTCGATGGCAGTCCAGTCGAAAAGACCTTGCGGGTTATACCATACATTGTTGTCCCACGACCCTTGTTCCACGAATGCTGACAAGGGGATGTGGAGATGATGCCACCGTTTGTCGAAAGGCACCACACTGCTGTTGACGGTGGTTTTGATGCGCCAGGGATGATCGTCGGGGCCGGTTTTGGTATCGAGAAAACGCAGGTCGAGCGCAATGCCGGGCACATTGCCTCTGATCAGGAAATCGAGTGCATAGGCACTGTCGACAAGGCGATGCAGGTCACGGTTGGGTTGAAAGTCGAAAGCCACGCTGTGATATTGGTCACCACCGGCGATGTAAAGACAAAACGCCCCGTTGTTGGGATAAGTCTGGTTGTAAAAATCGAGTGTATCGGGCGCCCAGCTTGCCTCGCTGATGCCAGCTCCGATGAAATCATCAAAGAGGATGAAGCCGGTGCTGTCAGCATAAGGTACATAAAGGGTCTGCTCCGGCACCATGAATCCGAGTGCCTCCACGAGCGGTATGTTGAGGTGGTGTTCAAACAATTCGCCCGAGTCTTTTTCAAACAATCCAAAACCGCCTTTGTAGTCCCAAATGGTCCACGGTATGTTATTGGATTCCATATAACTGCGCACCAGATGATACCAACCCACGCGGTCGTCGTTGTGGCTATTGGGGATATACACACCAAATTCACCGCAAAAAACCGGCACATTGCGTTGTTCCCTGAAGGCAATGGCCACATCGATAAGCGACTTCACCTTGTCAGCTGTTCCGTCCCACATGTAGTTGTTCAGTGCCGACTCAATCCAGCTGCCCTGCAGCGATGGCGGACAGGCAGGCATCGAATCAGCGTCGTACGGGAAAGGCACACCGGCCAGGGGTTGCATGGACGGCTCCACCCAGCTTGCTCCCTGATGGGTAAAAACGAAAGGGTCGTAGAAATGAAAGGTATACAGCAGATTGGTGTCGGTGTACACGGGCATCTGACTGAGGTCGTTGTAGCTGTTGTAGCCCGACGGTCCCACGATGATGGTATGCTTTTGATCAACGGCCCTGATGGCATCGATGGTTTGCTGCTGAATGCTTCCCCACAATGCATTGGAAATGCCATGGGGTTCGTTGAGCACTTCGTAATAAATCAATTGGGAACGGTCCTTGTAACGCAGCGCCAGCTGCGGCCACACCTTGGTGAGGATGTTGACCACCGAGGGCGATGTATTCACCGAAGGATCGAAGCTGTGGTTGTCGATGATCAGGTGAAGGTTCAGCTCTTCAGCCCATTGCACCGCGGAGTCGAGAAACATAAACAGCAGCGGATCAACCAGATAGTCGGATGTTCCATCAGTCATTGCATGCAGATTCACCGGCAGGCGGATCACATCACAACCCAGACTCTTGATGTCGGTAAAGTCTTTTTTGCTGTATTTCCTGAACTGAATGCTATGGGCGCTGCCGGCCTGAAACCAGCCGGTAAGGTTGACCCCTTTCTGAAAGGGTGCCTGCGCTGCCGCATGGGGCTGGATATCATTCCAGAAAAGTGCTGCCAGCAATAGAACTGCAATAACGTATGGTTTCATGTGTTGCAGATGTATCATTTAGAATCTTCCCTGCTTTGATCCAGCCCAAACTGCTGCCTGATGAAGTCCATCTTCATCCTGTCGAAATCGCGCGGAAGTCCGTGTCCGGCATCGGGATAAACGATGTATTGTTTGGGACTTGTCACCAGGTTATAGGCAGCAAAATTGATGTGGGGCGGACACACATCGTCTTTCAGCCCCACACCCATCAGCATGGGTGCTTTTATTTTATCTGCCAGATTTTTGATGTCGATGTAGCTGAGGGTATAAAACACCTGATTCCAACTCAGCATCTGTTTCTCCTCCACCCATTCGGTGAACTCATTGGCAGGCCATCGGGCCAGTTTGAAATAATCTTCAAAATCAGACAAAAAGGGCACACCCGGCACGCAAACGGCAATGCGGTCGTTGTTGAGTGCTGCGGTGGCAAACGTAAGCGCCCCTCCCTGGCTTCCGCCTTCGACACCAACGCGGTTTTTATCCACTTCGGGCCTCGTGAACAGAAAATCCAGCGCCCTTGCGCAGTCCATATAGGCACCGCGGTAGATGTACATCTCCTTGTCGTGCAGCTGATGCTGAAGATAGCCCGGGAAGCCGGGTCTGATGTTGGATTGGCTGTTGCCATGCCCGCGGATGTTCAGTCCCAGACCGATGATGTCGTCTCCGTAATCCACAAACTCCGGCATGATGGTGGAGCTGTAACCCTGAACCATCATCACAGCCGGATAAACACCTGCTGCTTTGGGGACCGAATACCAGGCCCTTATCAAGACATTGCCCAACGAACGCATCTCGATCAGGTAAACCTCCCTCCTGTTGGTGCACAGGGAGTCTTTTCGAATCATCCGAAACTGGGGATCAACAGCAGCAAGCTCTTTCCCGGCACGTGCCCAATAGGCATCAAAGTCGGCCTGCGGGTTGGCCGGAGAGTTTATTTTTTCTGGTTCATACCCAAAACTGATGCGCGTATTTTTGGCAAATTCATCGTTGCCCACACGGATGTCGAGATGATAAAAGCCAGGATCAAAGGCATCCATTTCTACCACAAAGGCTTTTCTCTGTTGCGCTTTCAGCTTCAGTGGCCAGTTATAGGAGCGCAGCGATTGACCAAAATCTGAGACAATCTCCGCTTTCACTTCGCCTTCGATGTTAAAAGTCAGACTGCTGACCACCTCAAAGCGGAGTTCTGCCTTGTCTGCATTTTTCAGAATGTGGTCGGCCACATCGAAAAGCCCGTTCACGCTGATGTTTTCTGATAAACCCTTCAGCGTCAGCTCCACAGGTCCGCCATACAGGCCGCCGCCTCCGGTGCTGTCGAAAACACGCACAGCGATGCTGTTGTATTGATCCCAAAGCACCTCCTCCATCGGCACGGCATACAATCTGTTCTGATCCCAGGCCGTCGTATAATCCGGGGCAAAGCTTCCTGTTGCACCGATCACACGGCCATTGAACCATGTCATGTCCACATCGTCAATCTTGCCGAGCGAAAGCATCAATCCACCGTATTTTTTGGCTTTTTCCTGATACTTCGCCGGGATAAAAACCTTGACCCTGTACCAGCCAAAGCCATCGTAGTCGGGCATCATCTGGCTTTCCCAATTTGAAAGTGGGTCGATATCAACCCATTGACTGTCGTCGAAACCGGGTGACGACCAGGCACTGCTGTCGCCGGCATGGAATTTCCACTGCTCAGGCAGTTGCAGCTGCCCAAAGGCTGCTGTTTGTAACAGGATCAGGAACAGGGGAATAAGGCATCTTTTTTTCATGGTTCAGCATTTACATCCAACGTTGATGCATGCGCCCCCGGTCCGGCTGAATTCTGGTGAGCCGACGCTGGTGGCATGCACTTGGCAAAGGTAGGAATATTGCTTCAGGAAGCGGCCATCATCACGCAAGCGGCCGGACAAAAAAAAGCCGACAGTGCGCTGTCAGCTTTTTTTTTGAAATGTCAATAAATGCTTGATGCTAATATCTGTAGTGATCGGGTTTGTAAGGACCTTCTACCGGAACGCTGATGTAGGCAGTCTGCAATAACCTTCTTTAAGGGTTTATTTTCTTGTACTTTCCCTTGATGGAAAGTACCAAAGATCAAGGGATGAACACGGGAAATCTCCCCGCTCTCGCCAAACAGCGGAAATCTATGCAAGGTCCTGTAAAGCACAATGCTTTAACTTCTTGCTTCGGTTTGGTATGGCAGAGCAATCTTTCTTCGGCTAGGATTTGAGTCGCATTGTACTTTACAAACAGCCCCTTTTGGGGGCTGCCTTGCAAGATTTCCAGCTGTTTGGCGATTCACGCCGGGCGCACGCTCCCCGTTCATCCCGCAGCCTCCCCGCCCGGCCCGGTGGCATTGGGAAGTGTTTTTAGGATGTGTGACTTCCAAAAAGTCTGTGAATTTTATAATAACGGTTGAGTGAGGCCATTGGTATTTCAGTTTTAACCGGCATATGGCCGAAGGCAGGACATAGATGAAATATTGATGCAGGAAGCGGCCATCATCACGCAAGCGGCCGGACAAAAAAAAAGCCGACAGTGCGCTGTCAGCTTTTTTTTTGAAATGTCAATAAATGCTTGATGCTAATATCTGTAGTGATCGGGTTTGTAAGGACCTTCTACCGGAACGCTGATATAGGCAGTCTGCAATAACCTTCTTTAAGGGTTTATTTTCATGTACTTTCCCTTGATGGAAAGTACCAAAGATCAAGTGCGCCCCAAGCGGTCAGCCCGCTCTAAAAAAACAACGTAAATCCTGGCAAGGAGTGTAAAACGCAATGCTTCTGTTTGGCTCTTCGGACTCGCTGGGCGGGAGCTCATGATTCATTATTGGATTTTTCAAGCATTGCATTTTACAAACAGCCCCTCTTGAGGAGGGGCTGCCTTGCCGGATTTTCTGTTGTTTTTTTATTCACCCGACCGCTGCCCCGCGGGGCGCACAGGCCTGCGCACCCATCCCGGTGATGGATTGAAGTGTTTCTGTGGTTTTGATGTGCAGTCAACAAGCTGTTTCGGGTAATGGGTAGCGCCTAGTTTGCAAAACGCGCCCCAATGAGTGCGCATTAAGATGAAATTTTCCTTTGAAAACAGGTGATTAAGTTCAAGGTTTAAAGTTCAAAGAATAAAGTTTGTGGTACAACGACTGTTTTGATAGCCTGTAGGGCTATTCCTGTCATAACCCCCGGTTCATCCGGGGGTGAATGACGAATACTAATGGCAAACAAGCCTGTAGGGCTTACCCATCCCGGGAGGAGTGACAGGTGACAGTGACAAGTGACAGTGACAAGTGACAGTGACATGTGACAGTGATCGGTGCATACTGATCAGTGATGGGCGAAATGATGCGAGGTTTGATTTTACGCCATACCAACAAGTTGTCAAAGTGCTCAATGATGCAGTGTCGCCGGCCTTCAGCGAATCAACCGAGGCCAATAGCCAATAGCTAAAAGCCCCTCCCGGCGCTGCCTTGCAAGATTTCCGGCTGTTTGCTGATTCACCCCCTTCGACTTCGCTCAGAGCAGCGCCTTCGACTTAGCTCAGGACAGAGCCGGGAGCACGCTCCCCGTTCATCCCGCAGCCTCCCCGCCCGGCCCAGTGGCATTGGGAAGTGTTTTTAGGATGTGTGACTTCCAAAAAGTCTGTGAATTTTATAATAACGGTTGAGTGAGGCCATTGGTATTTCAGTTTTAACCGGCATATGGCCGAAGGCAGGACATAGATGAAATATTGCTTCAGGAAGCGGCCATCATCACGCAAGCGGCCGGACAAAAAAAAGCCGACAGTGCGCTGTCAGCTTTTTTTGAAATGTCAATAAATGCTTGATGCTAATATCTGTAGTGATCGGGTTTGTAAGGACCTTCTACCGGAACGCTGATGTAGGCTGCCTGCTCTTTGGTGAGCTTTGTCAGTTTCACACCGATTTGCTCAAGGTGCAAACGGGCCACTTCTTCATCCAGGTGTTTGGGAAGGCGGTACACATCCACGGCATATTTGCCTCGGTTCTTCCATAAATCAAGCTGAGCCAGCGTTTGGTTGGTGAACGAGTTGCTCATCACAAAGCTGGGGTGACCGGTGGCACATCCTAAGTTCACGAGGCGGCCTTCGGCCAGAATAAAGATGGCGTTTCCGCTTTCAAAAGTGTATTTGTCCACCTGAGGTTTGATGGTGATTTTCTCTACCCCTTCGGTGCTGTCAAGCAGGCTCACCTGAATCTCATTGTCAAAATGGCCGATGTTGCACACAATGCTCTGATCTTTCATTTGTTGCATATGCTCAAAGGTGATCACATCCTTGTTGCCGGTGGCCGTCACGTAGATGTTGCCGATGGGCAGGGCTTCTTCGATGGTGGTCACTTCAAAGCCTTCCATCGCGGCTTGCAGGGCGCAGATGGGGTCAATTTCGGTGATCAACACACGGGCGCCATAAGCACGCAGCGACTTGGCCGATCCTTTACCTACATCGCCATAACCCAGCACCACGCAGACTTTTCCGGCAAGCATCACATCGGTGGCACGTTTGATGCCGTCGGCCAGCGACTCGCGGCAGCCGTAAAGGTTGTCGAACTTCGATTTGGTCACAGAGTCGTTCACGTTGATGGCAGGCACCAGCAATTGCCCGGCTTCTTTCATCTGATAGAGGCGATGCACGCCGGTGGTGGTTTCTTCCGAAACACCTGCCCAGCTTTCAACGGTGCGGTGCCAGTGGCGGTTGTCTTCGGTATAGGTTTCGGCAAGGGCTTTCATGAAAGCCACTTCTTCGGCATTGCTGCCGCTTTTTGAAAGGAGTGCAGGATTTTTCTCTGCTTCAAAGCCTTTATGGATCATCAGTGTGGCATCGCCGCCATCGTCAACAATCAGGTGCGGGCCTTGTCCGTTTTCGAAGGTAAGTGCCTGTTTGGTGCACCACCAGTATTCATCGAGGGTTTCGCCTTTCCAGGCAAACACAGGAATGCCGGCAGCAGCAATGGCCGCAGCAGCATGGTCCTGGGTGGAAAAGATATTGCAACTGGCCCAGCGCACCTCGGCACCAAGCTCCACAAGGGTTTCGATTAATACGGCTGTCTGGATGGTCATGTGCAGCGAACCCGAGATGCGCGCACCTTTCAGCGGTTTCTCAGGACCAAATTTTGCCCTGAGCGACATCAGACCCGGCATTTCCTTTTCGGCTATTTCTATTTCTTTGCGACCCCAGTCGGCAAGGCGGATATCGGCCACCTTGTACTGAAGCGCTTGCTCAACAAGTGTTTGACTCATGATTTTCTAAATTTTTTGGGCTGCAAAAATACTGATTATTTGAATATAAACATTTTATCTATTCTTTTAAGACAACAGATGACGCGGAGAATTGTTTTAGGGTAAAGGTCTGAAGGTCTCGAGGTCTGAAGGTCTGAAAGTCTGGATGTCTGGAGGTCTGGAGGTCTGAAGGTCTTTGGTCTTTGGCATGATTGGTTCGTTGGGGGCTGGAAGGTTGGTAGTGATGAATGTAGTTCAAAGTTCAAGGTTCAAAGTTTAACATTGTGACCGGCATGGGCAATTATTAAATCTCTATTTCTTACTATTTACTTTTGCCTTTTTACTTTTGCCTTTTTCCTGAATGTGAGCGGTGCTGAAGGCTCTTGGCTTTTGGCAACCAATTTGGGATTTGAAAATTTCTAATTTGAAAATTATAGGTCGGGCAAATCTTCAAATCTTCAAATCCCCAAATTTTCAAATCAACTCCCAAGCTGATACGCCAGCCCTAAACCCTCAATTTAAACCCTAAACCACTCTAAATCAACAAATCAACCGACTGAAAAGTTGATTTGTTCTTTGTTGATTTGTTGATGCTGGCGCGTTTGAATGTGAGCGGTGCTGAAGGCTCTTGGCTTTTGGCAACCAATTTGGGATTTGAAAATTTCTAATTTGAAAATTATAGGTCGGGCAAATCTT
>JANJXG010000122.1 GCA_024709145.1 Bacteroidales bacterium
AAATGCAAGAAAAAATAGTGTTTTATAGTCTTCAGGAAAAAAATACAAATAGAGCAATGCGAATGATGGTCCGATAACCGCTCCTAAGGTGTCCATTGAACGGTGAAAGCCAAAAATTTTACCTTTTGTTTGGGGAGTAGCTTCGTCAGAAAGAATGGCATCTCTTGCTCCTGTTCGAATCCCTTTTCCAAAACGGTCAATCGTACGTGCAAAAAATATCCAGAGTGGAAATATAAAAATCGCCATCATTGGTTTTGAAATTGCACTGAATGCGTAACCAATTTGAACAAACGGAATTCGTTTGCCCGAAATATCAGAGAGTTTCCCAAAGTAGCCTCTACTAAGCCCTGCAATGGCTTCGGCAACACCTTCAAGGATTCCGATCAATACAATTGAGAATCCAATAGACTTTAAATAAATTGGCATTATTGGATAAAGCATTTCGCTTGCCATGTCTGTAAATAGACTCACCAATGATAAAATCCAAACTGTTTTTGTTACATATTTCACCTTTATTATTTTTCGTCACTTTGCAATCATGGAATGAACATTTTGGCGGTATGGTTCGTTACCGATTTTGAAGCACTGTCCGGTCATGTTACAAAACTTTTGATACGAGCTGTGCCGCTCGAATACCCACTGCACCCGCCATTGAGCCAAACGCCTGTTCAAGCGAAACCCTTCGTTTCACTTCGGGTAGCTTACCGGCTCAAAGCTACGTATAAAACCATGATTGTTTCACCTTTAAAACAAAAAAATCATGGAAAAATTCAATCAAAAATCGGCAGAAGCATTACAGATGCTTCAAAAAGTGATGGTGGCCTCAGGTCATTCAACATGTAGTGTGACAGCTTATGTGCGTGAGATACGCTACATCTGCGGCTATTATCCTGAACTGAGTCCTGATCTTTGGGCCGACAGGCACATCGTAGAGTACATGGCCTACCTCAAAACAGTGCATCATGCCTCCTACAGTAAATGCAAAATGGTGGCGCAGAGCGTGGCTTTCTTCTTTCGCCATGTGCTAAAACGACCTTACGATGTTCCCAGCAAGCTCTACCCTAAAAGGGAGTTTAAATTGCCGCACTACCTCACCAAAGAGGAAGTTGTCAAGCTCATCGAAAGCTGCCAAAGTCCCAAACAAAAAGCCATTGTGGAAACCTTTTATGCTACCGGATTGCGACTGGCCGAACTACAGATGCTCAAACTCACCGATGTGGAATCCAAAAGCAACCGCATCATGGTGCGCAACGGCAAAGGACGCAAAGACCGTTACACCCTGCTATCCAAACGATTGGTAGAAACCCTCAGGCATTACTACCGCGCACAGCCAATAAAACCAAAGCTGTACCTTTTTGAAGGCAGTAAGCCCGGGGAGCCCATGCACGCCCGAAGCCTGCAGCACAGCGTGGTGATGGCTTACAAGTATGCCGACCTGTCGAAAAAAGAACATAAAGTACATGCCCTGCGTCACAGTTTTGCCACCCATCTTCTGGATGCCGGCATCGACATTCACACCATCAAAGAATTGCTGGGTCACAGCGACATCAAAACCACTATGGTCTATCTGCATCTGCAGACTTCCAAACGCAATTTGCTTGTTAGCCCGCTTGATGAACTCTACAAGCCAGATGATGAGATATCCAATGTGCCAAAGAACAAGCCGTTGCTTTGAAAACGCATCACAGTCTGCAGCAGGTTTTGAAGCAGACAGACTGGTGTAAACTGTCCAATACGCATGTGTCAAACGTTTTTTCCAAACTAGCGCGTTGCCGCACCTTGCATTTGGGCTATCATCATTATCGCTGCAACAATCCCAACTGTTCGCATACGCATTATCAGTACCACAGCTGTCGCAACAGGCATTGCCCGGTTTGCAACTGGCAGAAGCAGCAGGCATGGATGGGAGCCCGCCTGAATGAGCTGCTGCCGGTGAAGTATTTTCATGTGGTGTTCACCTTGCCCCACGAGCTCAATGCGATGGTGATGGGCAATAGGGTGCTGCTTTTCAAACTACTTTTTGACAGCGCCGCCCACTGCCTGCTTACCCTTGGTGCCGACCCCAAATGGTTGGGTGCTACTCCTTCCATCACGGCGGTGCTCCATACATGGGGACAGCAGCTAAGTTTTCATCCGCATGTGCATTGCATTGTCAGTGGCGGTGGAGTCGACGAGCAATTGAACTGGATTGAACTCAAAAAAAAGTCCGGTCAGGGATATTTGTTCCCTTACCATGTGATGGAGCCCTTGTTTAAAAAGCATTTTCTACATCAGGTGCAAAAGATGATCAGCCAGGGAGTGCTCAACTTAACTGCAGAGCAAGTGACACAATGGCCTTGGCTGAAGGATGCGCTTTACCGCAAGAAGTGGGTAGTTTATGCCAAGTCGCCCATGCGTGGTGCTGCTCAGGTGGTTGAATATCTTGCGCGCTATGCTCACAAGGTGGCTATTTCCAATCATCGTATTCTGGAGGTGACACAGGAGCGGGTTTTGTTTCAATACAAGGACTACAACGATAATGGCACCACAAAACAGATGTGGCTTTCAGCAGAGGAATTTCTGCGGCGTTATGCCGAGCATATCTTGCCGCGTGGTTTTGTCAAGATGCGGCATTATGGCATACTGGCCAACGCTAACCGACACAGCAGAATCAACAGGATTCTACAAAAGATGAACCTGCCGCTGCATCCGCCTGCGGTGGAAGTGCCTTACCAGCTGCGTCTGCTGGAACGTTATGGAATTGACATCGAACTGTGTCCAAAATGCAAAACAGGCAGGATGATGCTCACTGGCGTGTTGTATCCCAACAATCGCGGAAGTCCGCTAACGTCTTCTTTTTCAACCGTTTTAAAATAAATACTCCTGCGATCAGCTTGCTCTACCGGGCGAAAGGCAAGTGCTTTGTCGGAAAATAATAAAGAAACCTTTTTCCCGGAGTATGAATCATTTTCTCAACAACAAAATCAGCAAAATGAACGAAAGTCGTATCAAAAGCTTACAGAATCTTACCCAAAAACCCAGTGAAGAAGTGATCAGGGTCATCACACAACGCCAAAAAATCACTTACTTTTCTCCTTAAGGCAGGTTAGTCACTAAGGGTTTCGCTGAACAGCGAATAGACCAAAAAGCCATTACACCTCAGCGGTATAATGGCTCTTTTTTCGGGGCTTTTCGGCTATTCGACTTAGTGTTGTACGACGTAGTTATGTTTTGGGTTTTAGTCCAGCTAAATATTTTCGTATGTCATTTTCTAATTTATCCGGGTATTTGTACTCTAATTTTTTTGACAATTCAGTTCCTATTTCTGAAACTAAATCAGTCATTGAAAATAGAGCAGTCCAATTTTCCTTTATATCGCTCCCTGAAAATGTTTGTTCTGTTTTAGCCCACATTTCCTGGTTAAGATACTTTTTGAAAAGCCGTCCATATTTATTGGTCGTTATGTTCCAATTGTGTTCACTTGCAATGTGCCAT
>JANJXG010000148.1 GCA_024709145.1 Bacteroidales bacterium
GATGAGCCTCGAAAATATTGATCTAAAAAGAAAGATGTTAAACCTGTTATCCAAGGCTGACATGGGTATTCAGGACATGAATCTCAAATCTATTGACTCAGATGAACTTATAAACAGTGGTAAACTTCGCAACGAACCAAACATGGTTATCGAGCTGATTAAAGACAGGAAACTACGAATTGCTTCTGTTGACGCTTTACACAACGTTTATGACAAAAACAAAAATGTTGTCGGAAAAGTAAGCCTCGATCTCGAAACCGAAGAATCCTCAGGCACAAACCAGTTTTTTGCCCTCTCAGGTCCCATTATCGATGTGCTCGAAAAAGGATGGGTTTTGGCTGTCGACGAATTGGATTCAAAACTTCATCCCAACCTGGTTACACGTATTGTTGAACTTTTCAACGACCAAAACGTAAATAATAATAACGCTCAATTGATCTTTAATACCCACGATACCAACTTATTGAGTACCGATTTGTTTCGTCGTGATCAGATTTGGTTCACCGAAAAAGATCGATATGGAGCAGCTAAATTGTATTCTCTTTCCGACTTTAAAGCACGTAACGACGAGCAATTCGAACGCAATTACCTCAAAGGAAGATATGGAGCTGTGCCTGTTGTCCACGACTTGAATCCTGATTATAAATCTGAAATTGATTACCATGAATCGTGAAGGGATTAAAAAACAGCGTGAGTCGGATAATAAGGACCGTCATATACAACAATTGCAGGACCCCAAAGCCCGTCGAAGAGGCGAACCGGTTTTAACTCGCCGGACAGCTAAGATGAAAATCAAACCTGCTTTTCTGATAGTCTGCGAAGGCAAAAATACTGAACCCTCCTACTTCAACCAATTTAGACTAACCTCTGCCACCATTAAAGCTGTTGGAAAAGGTTTTAATACTACTGCAGTGGTTAAGCAAGCAAAACAATTGGCAAAAAAGGATACTTATGATCAGGTTTGGGTGGTTTTTGACAGAGATCTACATAGCTTACAAAACTTCAACAATGCGATAAAAATGGCCGAAAAATTTGGTTTTGGCGTGGCTTATTCCAATCAGGCCTTTGAATATTGGCTTATCCTTCACTTCAACGATCATCAGGGCAGCAAGTTACACCGTTCACGATACAATGATCTTATAAATGAATATCTCAAGCCTTATAATATCTCCTATGATGGACAGGGCTCAAAGCGAATAACACCGGAATTCTTTAACCTAATGCAAGACATCGATCCTCTGACAAGAAAATCTCGCCAATCGCTCGCAATTAAAAGAGCAAGAAAAATTCAGGATAATCTTACCACCAAAAACTTTGCTATTGCTGAATCGTCAACAACTGTATTCCGGCTTATTGAAGAAATAACGCAATATCTTTAGTACCAAAAAAATGTCAGACAAATCATATGTCAATAGAGTCTTCAACGTCAATTTAATTTACATCTCGTGTTTCAGTTTGAAAACAAGCCTGATGAAAAGCAAACTCATAATAGCTTAAAGCATCAAAGCTTGACAGCCAATGAGAAAGGAAAATCTTTGATACCAAAAAAATGACAATGAAAAATGTATAAAATGAATCATTTGTCTTTGATTACTAACATTTTACGCCGAAAATGTGACTGAACTGCTGCATGACAAAGTTTTAAGCTTGACTATGAACTATATAAAACAAAATATGGAGTATTATTCTGTGTCGATCCATAATTCCAGGGGCTTGAGCTTTCATTTTAAGTGCAAAGTATAAATGACATACATAACGAAGCCTTCAGAATTAAAGACAAGCACTTTATTTATAATCATCGGGACAAAAAAGAGCTCTTCTTTCATGCAAGGGCATTGAAGGGCATTGCAAGGCTGTTGCAACAGCTGACGGCCCGCTCCCACGCCTTCGCCGATGGGGTGATACGATAGATGGTCTGGATTTGAAA
>JANJXG010000068.1 GCA_024709145.1 Bacteroidales bacterium
ATCAGAAGAAAACAAGGCGAACCCGGATTCCAAAAAACCTGCTGAAAACATTCAGCTCCGATACAATATGTGGAGCTACCTGCAATATGAAATCAAGGTAATCAGAGAATATACCGCCATTGCCTTTTACAAGTTCAAAGGTTATATATGAATCGCATTTCTAACGAGTAGAAAAATGTATTTTATTTAGCTTGCTAAGTTTTTAACGATTCACCCGACGACCTTTCACAGTAGTAAGGCATTCAGTAAATAAGGAATAGAATTCAAAAAGTGTATCTTTGTATAAATAAAATCAATCTATCACACTGATTTACAATGATAATATCGAGGCCAGCATTTCAACTCATAATTATAAACGCTTTAATGCTTTTTAGCTGTTTATACGGTCAACAGACTTTTCAGATTATTAAGGCTGAACGACCAAAAATTGATTTGGAATTGGTACCTGAATCAGCTTTTGAACGTCATCGAATTATTATAAAAATCTCCGAAGCTTATGCTAATAATTTGCCTGAACAACATGAAATTACTCAAAAAAATGGCATTGTTGATCTTGGGATTGAACAGATAGGTTCTCTCAATAAACGATATCATGTAAAGTCAGCAAAGCAATATTTTTATTCGCAAGCGCTTGGAGGCTCATTTACAGCAAGACATAAAGCCTGGGGTTTTGATCGATGGTATGAAATTGAATTTGAAGGCAATAGAAGCGACCTCAAAACAATCATTTCTGAATATAAGAAGTTAAATTCTGTTGAACTTGCTGAACCTATCTTCAAAAAAAGAATGATTTTACCAATAGGTGATCCCGACTCAAGTGAAAATAAAAATGGTCCCAGAAAGGTAGAAAATGCCGACTGGAACCCAAATGATCCGCAATTTGTTGACCAGTGGAGCTATCACAACACAGGACAGCAGTCTGGAACTATTGATAAAGATATAGATTTGCCGGAAGCGTGGGAAACCGAAAAAGGTAATGCTGACATTATTGTAGCCATCATAGATGGAGGCATTCAGATTGACCACCCTGACCTTGCAGGTAATATCTGGCCGGGCATCGGGTATAATTTTGCTAATAATAACACAACAATTGTTGCCCATAATCATGGTACACACGTAGCAGGAATTGTTTCAGCCCTTAACAACAACAATATCGGGGTAAGTAGCGTAGCAGGAGGAAGTGGTTTTGATGATGGAGTTAGACTAATGAGTTGCCAGGTATTTACCGACAGTGAAGCAAATGGTTTTCATATCGCGCCAATTTACGCAGCTGATAATGGCGCCTCCATCTCTCAAAACAGTTGGGGTTATATTGAAGTTGGTGTATACGAGCAAGCCGTTCTTGATGCAATTGATTATTTTAATGCAAATGGAGGGGGAACGGCAATGAATGGCGGGCTGACAATTTTTGCTGCGGGGAATGATAACAGTTCTGGATTATGGTACCCCGGATGTTACTCAGGGAGTCTTTCAGTTGCAGCCACTAACATTCATGACGTTAGATCATACTATTCAAATTATGATACTTGGGTTGATATTTCTGCACCAGGAGGTGAAACATCACCTATTTTAGCCAAAGGAATACTAAGTACGCTTCGTGGATCAAGATACGGTTTTTATCAGGGGACCTCTATGGCTTGTCCTCATGTTTCTGGTGTTGCTGCTCTTATTCTCTCGGTTGGTTACGGTCAACTGGATAATAATGACGTCTGGAATATACTCATAAACTCGGCTGATGACCATTACGAATTGAACCCCTCCTACATAGGGCAATTAGGAAGCGGAAGACTAAACGCAAAGGAAGCTTTAGAACTTACCCAAAGCTATCTATCAAGCATTCAGAACCCTCAACTTTTTCAAGCAACTTCACTTAATGCCGGTCAAATTCAACTTAATTGGATAAAAAATCAACAAAATGATAATGTGATGATTGTTTGGTCACCAACTTCTGCTTTTGGCGTTCCATCGATAGGCGAAAATTATTCAATTGGGCAATCGCTGGCTGGCGGAGGTACGGTTCTTTATAAGGGAAGTGATGAATCGACCAACCATTCCGGACTGAATGCAGGTACCATTTATCATTACAAGGCCTATTCTTTTAATGAAATTTATCAATATTCGGCTGGAAAGACGGCACAAGCTCAGACAATGTGCAGTACTATAGAACCCATTTTGGAAACCCCGGTTTCACCTGTTTCTGCCGGTTTGGTAAATGTTTATGGTTCTCCGGTCTTGGGTGCAACAATTCAACTAACAGCCAGTCCCTTTGAAGGTTGGACTTTTACCAATTGGACTGATCACAATGATAGTATCATTAGTTATGCAGAGGTGATTGAAATTACACTGAATCAATGTTCAGTATTCTTACAAGCAAACTTCTCCCCTACCAATAGCCTGATTGGAAAGCTTACTTTCTTCAACCCTCAAGAATCAGAGGTGATTTCACCCTACCCTGGTGGTAGTTTCGTCGTTCAGTTGTTTGATAACGAACTACCGGTCTCAGAACCCATTTCAATTACACAAGGTATTCCATTCGTTTTTGATAATTTACAAATTTCAAAACAATATACCATCAGATTGTGGGACCAGCCTTTGGATAACCTGATAGAAAGCAGTTGGACATGGAATAATTGGGGGGGCGTATCGGCACTTGACGCCTTAATTATTAATTATATGGCTACTGAGAATCCTGTAATTCAAAATTTTCCATGGATTGCAACCCCTCTTGAGCCTAATCTTTCTAATTTTGCATTTAATATCGCTGATGTTAATTCAAGCAACAGTTTAACGGCACTTGATGCACTTCTGCTTATGTATAGGTCTGTCGGATTCCCCGGCGCCTCTCCTTTTCCGGGAGGTAATCATAATTTTCCTGCCGCTGCTTCCTACACTAATGATCTGAATTTACCTACTTACCCTGATAAACCTGAAATCATCTTCTCCCATCACGGAGAATATTTTATCGGTCAACAAGCTAACTCCATCTATCAACAGGCCAAACTATTACCACTGGAACAAGGACAAAACTTCCTTAAAATTTTTATAAGCGCTGCAGGTGACGTTAATGCCTCCTTTTCACCGGGAGCAGCCAAGTAATCCCAATCTCATCTTAGACTCACCAAATGTGTTTTAGATGTTGTTGGAGAATTCATTATGCGAGTTTTAGCGTTTAGATATGATGAATTTGGAGATTTTAAACCAGAGCTATCACTCGAATCTAATTATATTCAACCCTCCGAAGTTATTATTGATGATTTTTGAGACATCAATCAGGATAAATCAAAGTTATCGATCGCATTTACGGATCATCAAGCTTTACAAACTAAAAGACGGGGATACGATTGCACTAATTAAATTCAAATTATTTGATAATATTGTTGGAACGCTTGATTTTTTTTATTCAAAACGGAACTGAGTTGGTCAATAAAAATGCTAATGAAGTTCATCAGGTTACAATCGGTATACTGCAATTTAGATTGACTTATTTTACCCCTGAGCTTTCTATACAAATTGATGTTAAAACACTTCCAGATAACCTTAAAAAAAAGATACAATTCGACATTCACTTAAACTTAGAGGCTAAGTTGATTATTAAAACAATAATTAAAACCGGGCAATATATTTTCACAAAAGATGATTAAAAATAATTAAACCAAATACCACTGGTCAAATAGGTTGACCTCACTGGAACTGAAGTTTATCAGTATATAATCCTGGCGCTGAGCGGCAAATTACCAGATCAAGAAATGGGTAAAACTGATTTGGTCAAGTATCGATCCTTTTTTTTCGGTATTTCTTTGATTTCCTTTTTTTTCGGTAACAAATAGCAGTCAAGACTACAACCAATAACACAAACAATAAAATAGAGAAATGAAGTATTGATTTGGTTGAAAACTTTGAACCAGGTGAAAAAACAACAGGACTGTTATCACCAACAACCATGTAAGATGCCCAGAAAAAAGGATGTGATTTCAACATATTCGA
>JANJXG010000075.1 GCA_024709145.1 Bacteroidales bacterium
AGGAAATCAGTCCAATGCCCCAGAAAGGTATAATTCGGGCCTAATTCAACACCTTTCAACAGGTTGCCAACAACCACACCCAACAACAAAGCCATCACTGCGCTTGAGATACTGTAGGTAATGTCCCACATCTGCCGCCACCAAAACATGGGCTCTTTGCTGCGGAACTCGATGCTCACGGCCCGGAGAATCAGAACGAACAAAAACAGCATGAATGGAATGTAAAGCGCTGAAAACATCGATGCATACAAAATGGGAAAGCCTGCAAAAAGGGCTCCGCCTCCAATCACCAGCCACACCTCGTTACCATCCCAAACCGGACCAACAGCATTCAGAGCAATCCTGCGGCTCTCTTCTTTTTTGAAAAACAAATGCCATGCACCAGCCCCAAGGTCGAAGCCGTCTAAAATGGCGTAGCCCGAAAACAATGCACCTACTACCAGAAACCACATGGTAGGGTAATCTATTCCTAAAAATGTTTCCATTGTCATAAGTGTTAAATTTTTGATTGATTGTCAATGACCTCTGCAATTGCCTCCTGCGAAGGACGATGCTCGGTATTGTGATGATCGTAGGGTCCGGCCTGAATTTTTTTGTTCAGCAGGTAAATAAATAGAACAAAAAGCAAGGCGTACAGCAGCGTGAACATAATCAGACTGAAAAGTACCTGATTGGCTGTGACAACTTCTGAAAGGGCATCAGAAGTGCGTAATAAGCCATATACCACCCAGGGCTGACGACCCATCTCGGCTGCAAACCATCCAAACTGATTGGCCAATTGTGGCAAAATGACTGAAAAAACAAAGATCAGCAACACCCAACGCTGGTTAAAAAGGTTACCTCGCCACCACATGAATATTCCCAAAAGCGTAATGCCTATAAAGAACATCCCGAATGCCACCATCAGATGGTAAAACTGAAACACAGCATTCACTTGGGAGGGAATGTCTTCCTTTGGAAAGTCGTTGAGGGCGGGTACTTTGGTATCAAAATCACCATGAATTAAAAACGACAATCCTCCGGGCACATAAGGGCCATACACTTTTTGGTTCTTTTGATCCACCCAGCCAAAGATATACATGTCTGCCTTATTCGCGCTGTTGTAATGACCTTCATAAGCGGCCAGTTTGGCAGGTTGATTCACGGCTACACCACTGGCTGAATGATGCCCTGTGACCAATTGCAGCAGTGAAAAGATGGCTGCGGCAAATAAAGCCAGCGTAAATGCTTTTTTCGAGATCTCGATATGACGGCCTTTCAGCAGGTACCAGGCGTGAACGCTCATCACCAGAAAAGTACCGGCAATCAACGCGCCTATCCAGGTGTGCAGGATACGATCGACACTCGAAGGGTTGAAAACCATCGCCCAGAAATCCGTGATCTCAGCCCGTGCGTTTACGCCTTCACCCACAATATGATAGCCTGCCGGTGTCTGTTGCCAGCTGTTGGCAACCACTATCCAAACCGCAGAAAACATCGATCCGAGCCATACTCCCAATGTGGAAATGAAGTGAACTACAGGTTTCACCCTGTTCCAGCCAAACAGCAAAACACCCAGAAAACCACTTTCGAGCGCAAAGGCAAACAAGCCTTCAGCAGCCAGTGCACTGCCAAACACATCACCCACAAAACGCGAATAAGTGGCCCAGTTGGTCCCGAACTCGAACTCCATTACAATACCGGTGGCCACGCCTAGTCCAAATGTAATGGCAAAAATTTTCGTCCAAAACCTGGCAAGCGTCTCATATTCTTTGTTGCCTGTTTTCAGATAAGCACCTTCCATCAGCACCATCATCAAGCCAAGACCGATACTTAGAGGGGGATAGATGTAGTGAAACGACACCGTAAATGCGAACTGAATCCGCGATAGTATTTCAACGTCCATGTTATAATGCTTTAATTTTATGTAACATCTGTAATCTCCCTTTTCGACATGGGATTAGCCAAAAGTACTACAAATTTAGTTTACAATTTTAAGATTTCATTAACATTTGTCAGACGAGTTTTTTCGTTCGGTGTGCTACATAGTAATGACGGTTCTTGGCAGACATCCTTGCTTTTCTTTGTGAAACATTACCTTTGCCTCTATGAAAGAACAAATGCCGTATATCAACATTCACAGCCATCGTGTCGGCTATCAAGAAGCTGTGCTTACGGTTGTCAGCCTGATGGCAGGAGGACTAGCCAAAACGAAGTTTAACAATTATTTCACCTTGGGCATTCATCCTTGGCAGCTTCAACATACTGATCCTGATATGCTAAAAATAATGATTCAGGAGGACTTAGCACTTAGCCGTCCCATTGCAATCGGAGAGGTAGGCTATGACAGATCGATACAAGTTCAACTGGAGATTCAACATGATATCCTGGTCTGGCAGGAAGAAATAGCTGCCAGTCTGCATCTTCCGGTGATTTATCACGCTGTCAAAGCTGATGATCTTTTGCTTGCCAGGGCGAAAGCCATGCCCGGCTTGGTTCGCATTATTCACGGTTTTGCTGGAAAATCCTCATCAGCGGCTCAACTTCTCAGAGCCGGTTTCTGTTTTTCTTTTGGCGAAGCGCTTTTGAATTCACGCCGAAGTGCTGCCGGGAGCATTCGGGTAGTGCCGCTTGACCGACTGTTTCTTGAGACTGACGAAAGTAGTTTTTCAATTCAGGAGATATATGCTCAGGCTGCAAACTTGCTCAATCTCGATGTCTCATACCTTCGCAACGCCATCTTTGCTAATTTTGTCAGGATTTTTAATTTGAAGGAATGAATCAACAAGATTGGCAGACGCGTACCAGGCTACTTATCGGAGATGAAGGCATCGTGAAACTGGCTGAAAGCCATGTATTGGTGGCCGGTTTAGGTGGTGTAGGCGCATATGCTGCCGAGCAATTGGCCAGGGCAGGGGTTGGTAAGCTCACCTTAGTTGATGGTGATACTGTTCACAACAGCAACCGAAACAGGCAATTGCCAGCACTTATTACCTCACTTGGAAAACCAAAGACAGAGGTCATGGCACTACGCCTGCGCGACATAAACCCCGAAATTCAACTTGATCTTGTTACGGCTTATATCAAAGATCAGCTTTTGATGGATGTTGTTCAAAAACCGTACGACTTTGTAATTGATGCCATCGACACGCTTGCACCAAAGGTATATTTGCTCTTTTATGCCCGTCAGGCGGGCCACAGAGTGGTGAGCAGTATGGGTGCAGGAGGAAAGTTTGATCCGTCACTGATACAGGTGGTTGACATCTCGCAAACACAACAATGCAGGTTGGCTTACTACATTCGAAAAAAGCTTCATAAGCTTGGAGTTTGGGATGGTATCACCGCTGTGTATTCGACCGAAGCCGTTGCCAAACACAGGGTCCGTGCCGAAAGTGGCGAGATGAACAAAAGAAGTACGGTTGGTACCATATCCTATATGCCTGCAATCTTTGGAATGTATTGTGCTTCAGTAGTTTTGCGTCAACTTCTTAAGGAAACAGAAGCAGTTGACGGCGCCTTTCCCTTTGCGGCTGACACATATAACTGATTCTTTTCGGGCTGTACCGTACTTTTTAGTTACTTTGTGCGTTTAAAATACTGATGCGGTCAGACCGTTTATCAATCTAATATTTATTTCCAACATTCTGAAATGAAGCAATTTACTCTATTTAAAGCCGTCCTGTTGATCCTGTTTGTCTTTGTCATTCCTGCCGGATTTTTGTTTGGCCAGGATGCCAGTATCAGGGGTTTTGTTTATGAAAAGGAAAACGGCGAACCTGTTATTTTTTCCAATGTCTATCTGCAAGGCACAAATATGGGTGGCTCCACCGACATCAATGGGTATTTTAGTATTACCCGGGTACCGGAAGGCAGTTATACTTTGTTGGTAACTTATCTTGGCTATGACACCATTCGAGAAGCGATTCAGTTACGGAAGGGAGAGGTGATCAACAAAAAGTTTCAGCTCGTTGAGTCATCTGTAAGTCTGGGGACAGTGAACGTGACGGCCGAGCGAATTGAAGCAATGACGGAGACAAAAACCTCTGTCATCAACCTGACGCCCAAAACTTTGAAGAAAATTCCATCCATCGGTGGCCAGGCTGACCTTGCCCAATACCTGCAAGTGCTTCCGGGAGTGATCTTTACAGGTGATCAGGGTGGACAGCTTTACATCAGGGGTGGTTCACCCATTCAGAATAAAGTGCTGCTCGATGGCATGATTGTTTACAACCCATTTCATTCCATTGGCTTATTCTCGGTGTTTGATACCGACATGATTAGAAATGCCGAGGTTTTTACAGGTGGCTTCAGCGCCGACTATGGAGGGAGAATTTCATCCGTGATGGACATCACAACCCGCGATGGCAATAAAAACAAGCTCGCCGGTAAAATCGGTGCCAGTACCTTCGGTGCCAAAGTACTGCTCGAAGGGCCGATTGTAAAGCCAAAAACTGACCAATCGGGCAGTTCGTCTTTTGTCCTTTCTGTTAAAAACTCCTATTTGGAGCAAAGCAGTAAAACGCTCTATTCCTACATCGAAAAGGATGGCTTGCCTTTTAACTTTCTCGACATTTATGGAAAAGCTTCCATTAATGCTTCAAACGGAAGTAAAATCAATTTTTTCGGTTTTAGCTTTGATGATCAGGTTAACAACTACAAGGCATTATCCGATTTTGGCTGGAAATCATTTGGGGGCGGATCCGATTTTCTGATCATTCCCGGCAAATCACCAGTTCTGATCGAAGGAAACCTGGCCTATTCTTCCTATAAAGCCAAACTTACTGAGCAATCTGCCCCCGAACGTTCGAGCAGTATCAATGGTTTCAACATGGGATTTCATTTCACGTATTTTCTTGGCAAAGACCTGATAAAATATGGTGTTGAAATTCTTGGTTTCAAGACTGCTTTTAATTTCACAAACGGGGTTGGACGTAAAATCGAACAGATCGAAAATACGACCGAATTGGCTGGATATGTGCGTTATAAAGGAAGCTTTGGTAAACTTCTCTTCGAACCAAGTTTGAGGTTGCAGTATTATGCTTCCTTGGCCGAAATTTCTCCTGAACCACGTTTGGCAATGAAATATCTGCTCACCGACCATGTCAGACTGAAGTTTGCTGCCGGGCTTTATTCACAAAATCTGATCGCTGCCAACAGTGACCGGGATGTAGTGAATCTTTTTTATGGATTTCTCTCGGGTCCGGATAACCTTCCTGCAAAATTCGATGGGAACGAAGTGACTTCCAAGCTTCAGAAAGCAGGTCACCTTATCCTCGGAACGGAAATTGATCTCACTAACCACCTCAATGTGAATATTGAAGGCTATTTGAAAAATTTCAGCCAGCTTACAAACCTAAACAGGAACAAATTATACGATGAGGCAACAGCCGACTTCAGCGTTCCCGACAGACTGAAGAAAGATTTTATTATCGAGAAAGGCGCTGCCTATGGCGCTGATGTCGCTTTCAAATACGAACAGAATAAGATTTATGTGTGGGCTGTTTACTCGCTCGGTTTTGTTAACAAAAGCTTTGAAGAAGAAGCCGGTGATTTGTACACCTACCGACCTCATTATGACAGGCGCCACAATATGAATGTCATTCTTTCCTATACCGCAGGAGCATTGAAGCAATGGGAATTAAGTGCCAGATGGAATTATGGCTCCGGATTTCCGTTTACTCAGGTACAGGGAAATTATGAATATCTCTCTTTTAACCAGGGTATCAATTATGATTATACCACCGCCAACGGACAGCTTGGTATGATTTACGGCGACCTCAATGCAGGTGAACTGCCTTCATACCACCGGCTTGATCTGGATGTTAAAAAGAGGTTTTATTTCAGCGAACACAGTGAGATGGAAATCAACCTGAGCCTAACCAACATTTATAACCGAAAAAATGTTTTTTACGTTGACCAGATTACCAACGAAGTATTGCGTCAGCTTCCTCTTATGCCAAGTCTTGGAATAACTTTTACTTTTTAAATAAACCGTAATCCCCCGTATGTTATGAAAAAAGTACATTTTCATATGGCTGCTTCAGCAGCTGCTTTCATGCTTGCCACAGGCATGATAAGTTGTACAAATACGCCTGTTAATACTATGAAACCACCTGTTGCTAAAATTGTTCCTCATGAAATGAACATGCACGGTCACACCCGTGTGGATAATTACTATTGGCTCAACCAACGTGAAGATCCTGAGGTGATTGCCTACCTCAATGCTGAAAATGCCTATACCGATAGCCTTCTTGGTCACACCAAAGCGCTTCAGGAAAAGCTTTACAATGAAATGATCGGACGTATTAACCAGACGGACATGTCGGTGCCCTATATGCTAAACGGCTATTATTACTACACCCGTTTTGAGGAAGGCAAGGAATACCCTGTTTACTGCCGCAAAAAAGGTTCGATGGAGGGTGTGGAAGAAATTATGCTGAACGGAAATGACATGGCCCTTGGTCATGCTTACTTCCAAATCGGAGGCCTTGAAGTGAGCAGCGACAATAACCTTTTAGCTTATGCCGTTGACACTGTAAGCCGAAGGCAATACAATTTGTACATCAAAAACCTCGCAACCGGTGAGGTTTATCCTGATGTAATTGTCAACACCTCAGGTAACCTGGCCTGGGCCAACGACAATAAAACTTTGTACTACAGCATCAAAGATGAAACACTGCGACCATACAAAATCCTCAGACACACCCTTGGCAGTGGAAAAGCTGATGTGGAAGTATTTCATGAAGCAGATCCGACATTTTATAGTTTTGTATACAAAACCAAATCTAAAGAATACATTGTAATTGGATCAACAAGCACTGTATCAGCCGAATTCAGGGTACAACCGGCTGCAAATCCTGAGGAGGCTTTCCGAATTTTTCAGCCCCGTCAGCGAGATCTCTTGTATGGTATCGACCATTACAAGGATCACTTCTACATTCGTACCAACCTCGATGCAACCAACTTCAGGTTGATGAAAACGCCTGTTACAAATACTGCCATTGAGAATTGGCAGGAAGTAATAGCGCACCGCCCTGACGTTTTACTGGAAGAGTTTGAGGTCTTTTCCGGCCACCTTGTGATTGCCGAACGTAAGGAGGGACTTATTCAACTAAGGGTTTTGAAATGGAATGATGCTACCGATTACTATCTGGATTTTGGTGAACCAGCCTACACTGCCTATCTCTCAACAAATCCGGATTTCGATACAAAAATGCTTCGCTACAGCTATACATCGCTTACCACTCCGAATTCTGTATACGAATATGATATGGAATCCAAGGCCAAAAAACTCCTCAAACAACAGGAGGTCTTGGGCGGTTATGATCCAAGTGCTTATGTTACAGAACGTTTGTATGCCACAGCACCCGATGGGGTGAAAGTACCGGTTTCGCTTGTCTACAAGAAAGGTGTTGTCAAAGATGGTAATAATCCAACTGTGTTGTATGGCTACGGCTCTTATGGCGCTACCATGGATGTGTATTTCAGTTCATCAAGGCTGAGCTTGCTCGACAGAGGATTTGTATATGCAATCGCTCACATTCGCGGCGGACAGGAAATGGGCCGTCAGTGGTATGAGGATGGAAAGCTACTGAAGAAGAAAAATACCTTTACTGATTTTATTGCCTGCGGGGAATACCTTATTGATCAGAAGTTTACCAATAATCAAAAAATGTTTGCGATGGGCGGAAGTGCTGGCGGTTTGTTGGTAGGTGCTGTTGTAAATATGCGTCCCGACCTTTGGAAAGGCATCATCGCTCAGGTTCCTTTTGTTGATGTTGTTACAACAATGCTTGATGAAACAATTCCGCTAACCACTGGTGAGTATGATGAATGGGGAAATCCCAACGACAAAACCTATTACGATTATATGCTTTCCTATTCGCCTTATGATCAGGTTGAGGCCAAAGACTATCCGGCGATGCTGGTGACAACAGGTCTACATGACAGTCAGGTTCAATATTGGGAACCGGCAAAATGGGTCGCTAAATTGAGAGCAGTCAAAACTGATAAAAATCATCTTTTCCTCAAAACCAATATGGATTTTGGTCACGGTGGTGCTTCAGGTCGTTTTGAGCGATTGAAAGAAGCCGCTTTGGAATATGCATTTATGCTCAACGAACTTGGAATTCAACAGTAGCAGATTTCATTAGCTACAGAGTGATTTAGAATAAGGAAAGATGAATTGGAATATCGATGAGCTTAACGCTACCAACAAAGGAACTTTGATGGAACAGCTTGGTATCGAGTATGTTGAAGCCAAAGTTGGTTACATCAAAGCAAAAATGCCGGTTGACAACAGAACCAGACAGCCCATGG
>JANJXG010000108.1 GCA_024709145.1 Bacteroidales bacterium
TGTTTTGGGTGAAATCCAGTTAACCTCAGCGAATGCCAAAACAATTCATTCATTAAGTTCAGAAGATACAATAACCATCAATTTTACTCATAAGAAATATAAGGGAGGGAACTTCAATTATTCTGGTACCGTTAAAGTTGCTTGGCTTAGCTACCAATATTTAGTAATTAGAATAACAAATTTAAGCAAGAAGAAAGAAGATTATTATTTTGGATATTCAACACCTGAAGTTTCAAAGAAGTTTATTAGAAAGGAATATGATATGTTTGAAAAGTATTAAAATCTTTATCTAAAACACTTGCCTTTGACTATATTTACAACCATGATTGGCGGCCCACCTACACCGAGATGGAGGTTGGAGGTGTCATCCAACGACTCAACATCATGCAATACAACGAATTGTCGCAGTTGGAAACCTGCTGGTTTTCGTACTTTCTCTTGATAGAAAGTACCAAAGATCAACAAAGTGACGGGTGACGGGTGATCTGTGATCAGTTGTTTTGTGCAGCCTGTAGGGCTATCCCTGTCATAACGCTAGCTAATAGGGTAGCGCGTAGTTTGCAAAACGCGCCCCAATGAGTGAGCATTAAGTTAAAATTTTTCATTGGAAACAGGTGATTGAGTTCAAAGTTTAAAGTTTGTGGCTGTGGACTGTTTTGATAGCCTGTAGGGCTTGCCCAGCTTTCTTGTACTTTCCCTTGATGGAAAGTACATGAGCATAAAAATCAATGCTAAAGGCAGGTGTTTTGGCAACAGGCAATGAATCAAATCCGGCGATGCCGGGACCGGTCAGAGGTTTGGGATGGCGCGGATTGTAAATCCATGCCAGCCTCATCAGGGTTTCGAATAAATTTTCGACGCATCACGGTAGGCTGCCTTGTCGAGGTACCAATCGCTGAAGCTGCTTCCTCCCGATTCGGCCCACTCGGCAAAATGCAGGTGTCCGTGAATGATTTGTTCGCTCTCGATGGTGTAATCAAACGAGGAGGCGATGTGGATGGCCCATGGAAGGTTTTGGCTGGTTTTGTAAAACCTGCCTGCACCGGCATCTGAAGCATCATCGCTGCTACCAAAAATAGCTGGGTCTGCCAGACTGGTGGGTGCGTAGTCGGGCAAATGAATCTCATGACCCCTTACCTTGTTCACGATCAGGAAGGGGTTGAAATGCTCAATGCGCAGGTCATCAATGCTATAGGTATTTGGTTTGAAAGCCATGACTATTTGAATGGTATCGGGATCGATGTAAGGATCATCAGGAATGACGTTGGCGCCAAAGCCTGAAGGTGATTGCAACACATCTTTGATGTTGTCGAAAACAATGGCTGTAATTTTTTCCTGTCCGTTTTCGAGTCCGTTTTCAGCAAGGCCGATATAGTCACTGCTGAGGTGGCTGCCGGAAACTTCAACATCCGAAAGATTGATGGCATTGTCGAGCTGAAAACCAAAGCCGTTTTCGAGTCCGGCTCCGTTGGCCCTGATGACAAAAGTGCCGGTGAGTTCAGTGAGTTTGTTGTTGGCATTGGTAACAATTGTAAAGCGGTAGTCCGACACCAGATCGTTGAAATCGTAGTCGCCTTTGCCGGGCCAGAGGTCTTCAAAAGCTAAGCTACCGTTGCCTGCTGCCGGATAAAAGTTGTTGAACGCCCGCGAAGGATCGTCGGGGTAGTCTTCTTCTGCATCGGCAATGCCATCGCCATCGCTGTCTGAAACAGGTCCGGAGCCTCCGAAGATCGTTTGTATCTCTATGGGGCTCAATGCCTTGCCATAATAACGCACATCGTCAATCTGGCCATTGAAGAATTTTTGGGCAGCGTTGTCCGATCCAATTGAAAAGGCACGTCCGTTCACTTTAAGGGCGCCACTCACTGCTGCAGTGTTTTTGAGTTGTCCGTTGACAAACATTTTCAGGGAAGTGCCGTCGTAGGTCATGGCAAGGTGATACCAGGTGTCGAACTGAGGCAGGCCGTCGCCCCAATGCAGGGTATGACTCACATTGTCAGCGGTGCGCACATGGACATTCCAGCCATCCCATTTTCCCTGGCCCAGACCGTGTCCGTCCCAGTCGCCTTTCTGGGCAATTTTGGTGGTTTTGTTTTCAAATGTCTTCACCCATGCCATCATGCTCAGCGCTTCGGTGGGGTTAAGGCTGTTGTGGTTGGGGATGTTAATGTTGCTGCTTGTTCCGTTACAAGCTACTGCTGCGCCGCTCATTCCACCGGTCCAGCCGATATTGGAAGCTGTTCCGTGGTTGCTGCCTTTGCTGTCGCTGATGGCGGTGCCTGCTGCTTCGTCGAGTTTCCAGTGGCTGATCAGAAAATCTTCACCGTTGGATGGGTTGAGGGTTTGGGTTCGGATGTTTTCAATTGCCGACAGCGACAAGCATTTGCTGTAGACCATCACTTCATCAATCAAACCCGGGAAATAGCTTTGCGTATAGAGGTTGCCAATCTGAACTTCGGAGGTACTGCTGTTGATGCTGCCCGAAGTTTCTGTCACGGCCTTTTCAAGGCCGTCAATGATCACTTTTAACTGGCTGCCGTCATAGGTTGCCACCAGGTGGTGCCAGTCAGTGTCAATCACGCGGTCGGCCCAGGCGGTGGTGGCTTCGTGCCAGGTGGGGTTGTAGAGTCCGATGGTGATTCTTCCGCCATCGTTGATGCGCAGTATGAATTTCATACGCTGTGCGATGAAGGTGCCTCCTTTGAAGGAAGGATCGCGCGAAAACCAGAGCGAAATACTCATCTCGTTGCCGGTGAGGTTGAGTGTGCTGCTGTTAGGAATGCTCACATTGTCGTCGGTGCCGTCAAAATACAGGGCCGAACCTGAAATACCTGTCTGGAAAACAGCGCCGTTCTGGATGCTGCCGTTGTTGAGGTTGCTGGCATCAGCAACGACAGTCCCACTGCCTTCGTCGAATTTCCACCATGAAACCAGGCCATCGGGAATCTCATAGGGGGTTGATGTGCTTTTGGAAACATAGGCTGCATCGAGATCTATTACGATGGTGTTGCTGTTCAGTGCGATGGTTTTGCCATTCACAGCCAGCTCATCAAGAAAAGCGGGCACTGTGACCGAGGTTTGATAAGAATCGCTGAGGTGGTTGTAATAACCTTTGTGATACAACACATCACCGTCAGCCGAGCTGATGTTGATCACTGCTGAGGCTTCGCTGTAGATGGTGAATTGGATTGTTTTTGTTGTGCTCCAGTTGAAGGTAGCCGGCACCACAAGCCCTTCAAATTTTGTCTCCGGATTTTCGGTCGAAGGTTGTTTTCGGCAGGAAACCGAGGCAGAGATGAGCGCCAGCACGACAGACAGCAGGAAGATACGTTTCATGACAATTTGGTTTGATAATTCACTCGGCAATCCTTGTGCCAAAAGTGCACAACCACTCAGGGTGCGGCTTTGCGGCAGCGGTTTGGCTTCTTGATTTTCCAACAAATGGAAATAATTCCTAAAAGACGCAAAGTTAGCTGATTAAGCAACGAAAATCAACAAATTTTTCAGAAGGGAAAAAACCTAAAATCTTCCTTCGGACAATCGCGCACTTTCGGTAATTTTCCGGATCAGTGCAGTGGTTGAATATCCGGGCACAAGGTCGATGGTTTCCACCCTGCCCCCCTTAGCCATGACAATGTCGTAGCCAGCCACCTCTTCGGCCTTGTAGTCTTTGCCTTTGACAAGTACGTCAGGCTGAACCAGTTGGATGAGTTCATAGGGGGTATCCTGACCGAACAGCACCACGGCATCAACAAATCGCAGCGAAGCCATCATAAAGGCGCGTGCCTGCTCATCGACCACAGGACGACTTTCGCCTTTGAGGCGTCTGACGGAAGCATCGGTGTTAAGACCAATTACCAGCACATCTCCCAGATCTGCGGCTTTGCTCAGGTAGTCGAGGTGCCCCAGGTGTACCAGGTCGAAACATCCGTTGGTGAACACAATCTTTTTGTTTTGATCACGCCAGTGTTTCAGCAACGAAGGCAGCGATGTCAGGTCGTGAATGCGGCCACGAATGAATTCGGAATTAGTCATTGGAAGGTGGTTTTTGGTCGACAAAAAACAGGAGGAGGTAGCCGATGGCTCCGGCCACCACATTGAGCAGTGTTTGAGCGGCATGAGTGATCACGGCAAAACTTCCGGCAGCATGGCCGCTGATGGCATAAAGCTCGGTGAGCACCGCCTTGGCAATAAAATGATAGGCGCCGATGCCTCCGGGTACAGGAGCCACGATGCCAAGACTGCCGATTGCAAGCAGGGTAACGCCGGCCATGAAATTAAGGTGCGCGGTTTCCGGAAGCATCCTGAATGGGACATACATCATCAGAATATAGAATAACCATATCATCACGGTGTGAAACAGAAACAGGCCTTTTTGCTTCATTCTGTCGATGGTACGGATGCCCTGGGCCAATCCGGAGAGGAGGTTGTTGATTTTGTCGAAGGCCGGAAGCCGGTGAAGGGAATGACGTTTTTTTAACCAAAACCAGATACCGGCGGCCAACATCAGCAAGGAAGTGAAAGACAAAACTGCAAACAGAATGAGGTGGTCACCGAGTTTTTCGACAAAGGGAGCGGTCATCCTGATGACAAAATCACCCAACAGCGCCCACTGCGTTACCACGATGGCAAGAAGCATCAGGATGAGCACGAGCAAATCGAACAAACGCTCGGAGATCACCGTTCCGAAAAGCGCGTTGAAGGGTATTTTTTCCTTTCTTGAAAGCACACCGCAACGCATAAACTCTCCCATACGGGGTACCGCAGTATTGGCCATATAGCCAACCATGAGTGCATAAAAGGTTGTTGACAGGCGCGTTTTGTAGCCCATGCTGTTGATGAGCAGGTTCCAGCGCAGCGACCTGAAAATGTGAGAGACAAGGGCCAGGAGCAGGCCAACAAAAACCCACAGATAGTCGGCCTCCGACATTTCACGGATCATTTCATCAAAGTCGAGTTTTCGCATACTGAGCCAGAAAAGGAAAATTCCAAGACCCAGGAAAAACAGATACTTAAAGATGTCGATGAAAAGTTTTTTCAATGCCGGCCGCGGATTTTGTTGTTCTCGTCAGGGAAAATAATGAAAGGCCTGAAGCTTTTGGCTTCTTCAAAATCCATGGAGGCATAGGAAACAATGATGACCTTGTCGCCCACAGCCACCTTACGGGCGGCAGCCCCGTTGAGCGAAATGATGCCGCTGCCCCGCTTGCCTTTGATGACATAGGTATCAAAGCGCTCACCGTTGTTGATGTTGTAAATGTTGACCCTTTCATTCTCGATAAGATTAGAGGCTTCCATCAAATCCTGATCGATGGCAATGCTTCCGATATAATCGAGGTTGGCTTCTGTAACGGTGGCGCGGTGTATTTTTGATTTGAGTAGTTCGATGTTCATGACGAAGTTATTTGAGGCTCCAAAACAACCTGATGGGCCGCAAAAATACTAAAAAATCCGCATATTGTCGATCAGCCTCACCTGACCCAGAAACAAGGCAATGAAAATCACCGCACCCGGAGCATCGTTCCAGTGCTCGACGGGCTGCAGCAGCCGGTCGTCGGAAATTTCGACATAATCGAGCCTGAAAGCCTTTTCGGCCGACAGTTGTTCCCACACCCAATGCCGCATTTCGGCTGGACTAAGTACATTCTTAAGGCTGACGGCTTTTGTTAGGATTTGAAAAATCTTCGGTGCCACCCTTCGCTCCTCCACTGTCAGACGCATATTGCGTGAACTCATTGCCAGCCCGTCAGCTTCGCGGACAATGGCACAGGGTACAATTTGTACGGGCAGATTCAGCATCTTCACAAGCTGCTGAATGATTGCCAGTTGCTGAAAATCTTTCTCGCCAAAATAGGCCTTGTCAGGTTCAGTAATTTCAAAAAGTTTTCTTACGACGATGGCAACGCCATTGAAATGCCCGGGTCGGAAAGCCCCTTCCATCACTCCGCCCAGTGCACCAAAATCGTAATCGGAGGTGTCCGGCTCCGGATACATTTCTTCAACCTCAGGCGCGAAAAGAATATCACAGTTCACAGATTCGAGCAATTTGCTGTCGGCTTCCGGAACGCGGGGATATTTGTCGAGATCTTCCTTGTTGTTAAACTGGATAGGGTTTACGAAGATGCTGACGACCAACAGCCCGTTTTCCTTTTTTGCCCTTCGCATGAGTTCAAGATGACCTTCGTGCAATGCCCCCATTGTGGGTACAAACCCGATGCTCTGCCCCTTGTCTTTGGCTTGTTTCAACGCGGCTTTCAAAGCAGCGATACTGGCTATAGTTATCATTTCCAGTTATTTAATCGTGAATAATCTTAATTTGCCTACCGGCTGTTGCGCAGGATATTCAGCAGGTCTTTTTCAAGCGTTTCGACAGGCGTTTCGATAATTCTGCCAGCCTCTTTACCGTTGCGGTAAACAATGACGGTGGGCACTTTTAATATTTCGAGCGGACCAACATCAGTGGTTCGGCCTTTTTTGTGGGAGTCAACCCCTGTCATCATCAGCTGACTGATATCAAAACCACTTTGATCCAACACTTTAAGCAAGCGGGGCATTTGCTCTTTACTGTCGCCGCACCAACTACCCAGAACGACGTGCAGGCGAATGCCTTCATAACTGTTTCGTAAAGAATCAACCACTTCATCTTCGGGCAAATAAGCATCGTAATCGACTTGAAAAAACTCACCCATTTCGCCGGTCAGCAATCCTTGCCGGTCGATCTGGTCGATGAGAATAGGCCGGTTTCTTACCGGATCTTCGATGCTTTGATTGAATTGCTGGCTGAAAAGGCTCATGGGTAATAAAATGAGGAGCGACAGTGACAAAATTTGATATCTTTTCATTACGCGGCCATGTAAAATTGTACATTCGTGCTTCAAACAGCTTGCAAAAGTATAATATTCGGGACGATGAGCAATTTTAAAGACAAGAAAGTGTTGATTACCGGCGGTGCTTCGGGCATTGGCCTGTTGATGGGAAAGATGGCTCTGGAACAAGGGGCAGCCACGCTGATCATTTGGGATTTGAATGCCGGCACCATGGAAAAGGTTGTCAGCGGGTTCAGGGAGCAAGGCTATCAGGCAACGGGACAGCAGGCTGATGTGTCGGACAAGACCTCTGTGGGTGAGGCTGCAAGCGCTTGTCTGGCATCCGGAATCATACCGGATATCCTGATATTAAATGCGGGAATCGTGTCCGGGAGGTTCTTTCACGAACACCGTGACAATGAAATCGAGCACACCATCGGAGTAAATGTGTTGGGCGTTATGTGGGTAGCTCATGCCTTTTTGCCCGCCATGATCCAAAGAGGATCGGGTCATATCGTCAGCATATCTTCGGCAGCAGGCATGCTTTCGAATCCCAGAATGGCCGTTTATGCAGCCAGCAAATGGGCAGTTTATGGCTGGTCGGAGAGTCTGCGGCTCGAAATGCAGCAATTGAGAACGGGCGTTAAAGTTACGACTGTTACACCCAGCTACATCGACACGGGCATGTTCGACGGTGTGCGCACCAATGCTGTAATCCCCAAACTCACTCCTGAAAAAGCTGCCAAAGCCGTGATCAATGGGATCAGAAAAAATAAAATATTTGTCAGGATGCCTTTCATGGTTTACACCCTTCCGTTTGTGAAAGGAATTTTACCTGTCAGCTGGTTCGATTTACTTGTAGGCAAAGGTCTTGGCGTCTACAAAACGATGCAGGGTTTCACCGGGCGGCGCTGACCGGGTTGGAAGCCGGCAAAAATCAAGGAATTATCCCTTGTTCCGGCTGAATTCTTATGTAACTTTGCCCCAAACTCAGCCCATGAAGAACGCTTTGCAACCCATTGAACCTGGCGACATTGCACAGATGCAGCACCTCGACAGAGACACGATGACAGCCCAGCTCAAGCTGTTTATCCTCGACCTGCTTGCCCACGATTTCAATAAATTATGCGGATTGATGTACCGGCACGATGTGAATGAAAAACGCTTCAGCGAGGCATTGAATCTTCCCAACGACGATGCACGTGCCACAGAAATTGCCCTGCTCGTGATCGAAAGAGAAATGCTGAAGATCAAAACACGGGCGCAATATTCGCGCGAGCGGGATAAAAATAAGCTGAACGAAAAGGGATGATGATGGATTTTGAACCACAAGCAATATTGCTGGCTTTTGCACTCACGCTTTTTGCCGGTTTATCCACTGGTATCGGAAGTGCCATTGCCCTGCTCACCCGTAAAACAAACACCCGTTTTCTCACCCTTTCGCTTGGTTTTTCGGCCGGCGTTATGATCTATGTCTCCTTTGTGGAGATTTTTCAGAAAGGACGCGACACCCTGATCGAGCATCATGGCGAGGTGATGGGCAACTGGCTCTCGGTAGCGGCATTTTTCGGCGGCATTTTGCTCATTGGTATCATCGACAAGTTTATCCCCAATGTCGAAAACCCCCACGAGATCAAGCGCGTGGAAGATATGGACGAGGAAACGGTTAAAAAACGGAAGCTGGCGCGTATGGGAGTTTTCACAGCCATTGCCATCGGTATCCACAATTTTCCGGAAGGTCTTGCCACCTTCACGGCAGCCCTCAACGATCCGGGCATCGGGCTGGCCATTGCCACCGCCATCGCCATACACAATATCCCTGAAGGTATCGCCGTTTCTGTTCCCGTGTTTTATGCCACAGGCAGCAGGCGCAAAGCCTTCTGGCTATCTTTCAGCAGTGGTTTGGCCGAGCCTGTTGGCGCAGCCGTCGGCTTCCTTGTGCTGATGCCCTTCATGAGCCCGCTGATTTTCGGCTTGCTGTTTGCCCTTGTGGCGGGTATCATGGTTTTTATCTCGCTCGATGAGCTCTTGCCCGCAGCCGAAGCCTATGGCGAACACCATCTGGCCATCTATGGGCTCGTTACCGGTATGGCCGTTATGGCAGTGAGTTTACTGCTTTTTCTCTGATTCTGATACACGATGGCATGAATAAAAAAGCCTTTCACGGCAAAGTGAAAGGCTTGATGAAGGCTGTTGTCGATGCGGCTATGCGATCGAAATTTCTCTGTTTACAGCCACTTTGGCTTCTTCACGTTTTGGCAGGCTGATGCTCAGGATACCATCTTTGTAGTCGGCTTTGATTTTGTCGAGGTCGATGGTTTTTGGCAAGCTGAACGAGCGGCTGAAGGAGTTGTAGCTGAATTCACGACGGATCAGTTTTTCACTCTTTTCTTCCTCTTCCCTTTTCAGTTCAGCCGAAATGGTGAGCGTCTGGTTGTCGAGATTCACCCTGAAATCATCCTTTTTCAAGCCAGGTGCAGCCAGTTCAAGGCCAAAACCTTCTTCTGTTTCACGAATGTTCACTGATGGAACAAAGTCGCGGTTCGACTGTGGACGGAAAAAGAAGTCCCTGTCAAAATCTTCCATTAATGCTGAGAGCATGTTTACCGGATGCTGGTTAAATTTGATTAAGTTCATGTTTTTGATCTCCTATTTTTAAGTTTATAATTAATTTTTAAACGTTTACGCTCTCTCCTTTTCAACTTCTGTTCCAAAGCCAAATTTGATCCCTTTTGAGGGATTTACTGCCATATTGTCCTATACGAATTGTTGTTAAGTGTCATTATGGCATGTTTTTTAATAAATAAAAGCAGATTGGGAGAAAGAATTGGCAATTTATTCACAAAGAAAATGATGGTTGCCAAAGCCGGATGATTATCTTTGCTCCAAAATCGGATCCATTGACTGACATACATCAAATTATTAAGCCGGGACGTGTTGTTTATCCCATTGTAATCGGCCTTGCTGTTGCGGGCTGGATGCTTTGGCGCAATTTCGACCGTGATGCTTTTAGTTTTTTTGAGTGGTCGTGGGCAGCGGCAGCAGGTTTGCTGGCAGCATTTGGCATGATGGCCCTGCGCGACCTGGCTTATATGTACAGGATCAGGGTGTTAACCGACTTTCAATTGAGTTGGAAGCAGGCATTTGATGTGATTATGCTGTGGGAGTTCAGCTCGGCTGTTTCACCCTCGGTGGTTGGAGGCACAGGCCCTGCGATATTTTTTCTTTACAAGGAAGGCATTAACACGGGAAAAAGTACGGCTGTTGTGCTGACCGCGATTTTTTTGGACGAAGTTTTTTTCATCGTGATGGTGCCCCTCTTATATTTCCTTTTCGGCAATCAGGTTTTTCCGCCCGATGGAGCTCTCATGTCAGATGGCATAAAGCTGGCCCTGATGCTGGGTTACCTGGCCATTTTTGTGTATACCTTGCTTTTGGCATACACCCTTTTCATTAACCCGTATTTTTTTAAGTGGCTGTTGTCCTATATCTTTCTCATTCCTTTTTTACGCCGTTACCGCACGCGGATGCGTAAACTTGCCAACCAACTCATCATCACGTCCAATATGATCAAAGGCAAGTCGGCCGGCTATTGGTTTAAAGTCGGCTTCAGCACTTTTCTCTCCTGGACAGGCCGTTACTGGGTTGTTAATTTCATGTTTATGGCCTGGTTTTTCGATCATCTCGGCTGGATGGACCATTTACTTGTATATGCACGTCAGCTGACGATGTGGATTATTTTACTCATCAGTCCGACACCCGGCGGCAGCGGCATCGCTGAGTTTATTTTCAGCGACTTTCTGGGTGATATCCTGCCCAATATCAGCTGGGCCATCCCACTGGCATTATTGTGGCGTCTTATCAGTTATTACCCGTATCTCTTTATCGGAGCGATTGTGCTTCCCCGCTGGATTAAACGGGTTTTCCGCAAAAAAATGGTTTACGAACGGATTGAATAAAGCCGGTCAGCCTGAAATTGGCCAACCGGCTGTCAATCTTTCTTCGCGGCAACGATCAGCCGCAGTGGAAATACTGGCTCACGAGCTGCAAGGTGCGCTCCTCATCGTTTCCAAGTTCCTGCCTCAGGTTTTTATCCTTAAAATTTCCAAGGTAGTTGATAAGGAAATTAATCACATTTGCCGGAAAGACATCATATTTCATATAGATTTCGCGGTGTTTATTCAAGGCTTCAGCCGAATCAACGCAGCAGGCAGGAAGCTGTTCGAGCTCTGCCACCTTGTGCTTGTGTTCGTCGTGGAAGATATTGATATCCACATAGGTTTTGGCTGCAAAGTCCAGAGCATCCTCCATTTCAAAACCGTTGCGGGCTGCCACCGTGAGACCGGCCATCAGCAGGTAAATATCGGCTGAACCGTCGGGGGCACGAAACTCAACTGTCTGCTTGTTGCGCAGGTTGAGGTCGAGAGGCTTCTCCAGGGGGTTGGCATCCGAAATCATGTCGAATTCGTTGGTCCATCCCAGGGGCACACGCACGAGAACAGAACGGTTGCGATCGCCCCAGCAAATGTTGGTAGGCGCTTCCTGATGCGGAACAAGGCGGAAGTATGAGGTGGGGTTGGTGTTGCCAAAGGCGGTGAGTGAAGCCGCCAGCGAAAGGTAGCCTGCGATGGCTTTGCGGGCCTCGTCGCTCAGCTGACCTCCGTTCATCATCACACTTTGTCCGTTTTGCATCAAACGTGTGTGAACATGTAGACCGCTTCCTGCTTTTCCGACAATGATCTTCGGGGCGAAAGTGATGGTTACACCATATTGCCAGGCCAGGGTGCGCATGATCCACTTGGCAATTACCAGCTGATCGGCCGCATCTTCAACATTGGTTGGTAAAAACTCAATCTCATTCTGTTCATAAATTTTTCCGTTCATCGAGAAGTTACCCACCTCACTGTGTCCATATTTGATTTGACCGCCGCTTTGAGCAATCAGTTGCATGGCCTCCCTCCGGTATTGACCATATTTATTAAACGGAGATGATTCGTGGTAACCCTTTTGATTTACTGCGGGATACAATGGCTGCTCATCGCTGATGATGTAATATTCAAGTTCGCCCATCGTCTCGAAGGACAGCCCGGTTTTTTCCTTCATCACCCGGTGGGCTTTGCGCAGGATGTATTCAGGCGAGCATTCAAGGGGTTTGCCGTGCCTGTCGTAAAAAGAACAAAGCACATCAAGGGTCGGGATATCTGAGAAAGGATTGCGGAAAGCCGTCCTGTATTTGGGAATCACATACAAATCGCTTGATCCGGCTTCGATAAAAGGAAACAGACTGCTCCCATCGACACGTTCGCCAACCGAAAGGATGTTTTCGAGGTGATCGCGGCTGTTAATGATAAAATTAAGGGTCTTTAAACGTCCGTCCCAACCCACATATCTGAAGTTAACCATTTGGATATCATGATCTTCGATATAGCGGATCAAATCAGCACGGGTAAAATCATGGGCAGGCTTGTTCAGGTATTGAACCAGCGGATTGGGATTCATGGAAGTGAATTCGTTCATGTGAAAAGTGTTTGGGTCAACATATTGATTTAATGCAGCAAAGTTACAAAATGCTTTGTCAGCCTGACATCCGCCCCGGATGTGAGGTGAATTTATAACCTTTACAAATAAGCAGCGGTGGTGGTTACCCTAAGGGGCTAAGCAACCAGGTGGTTACTGTTTAAGTTGGGCAAAATAAGCTGCGAGCAGGTTGGCAGCGCCGGCATAAGGACTGATTTTCTGCTGCCTGATACCTTCTTCGGCCGACGCCAGCAGCTTCTTAACTTCATTGTTTTGGTAGAAGTGCAACAACACATCCTCCGTGATGCTGTCGTGCATGATTTGAACGGCCTGCTGTACTCTTTTCCGGGCCAGGAAACCATTCTCACGGGTGAGTGCCAGGTATTCAAGCACCATATCCCAAACGCCGGTGATGCCCGCCTTTGTAATTGACGAGCAGGTGAGCACCTTTGGAGCAAAGCCGGAGGCAGCCATGGGGAACAGGTGCAATGCGTTTTCACATTCGGCTTTCGCCCTGTTGGCTTTAAGGATGTTGTCGCCATCAGCTTTGTTTACCACGATGCCGTCGGCCATTTCCATGATACCCCTTTTGATGCCCTGCAACTCATCGCCCGCCCCGCTGATCAGAATCAGCAGGAAGAAATCGACCATTGAATGTACGGCAGTTTCAGATTGGCCTACGCCCACTGTTTCAACAATGATGGTATCAAAGCCGGCGGCTTCACACAGGATGATGCTCTCGCGTGTTTTTCGAGCCACGCCGCCCAGGGTACCTGCCGAGGCAGAAGGCCTGATGTAGGCTTGGGGGTGACTTGCCAATTGCTCCATGCGGGTTTTATCGCCCAGAATGCTGCCTTTCGACCTTTGACTGCTTGGATCAATGGCTAAGACGGCGATTTTGTGTTTCCTGCCGACCAGCTCCATCCCAAGTGCCTCAATAAATGTGCTTTTCCCGGCTCCCGGAACACCCGTAATTCCCAATCTGACTGCCTGGCCCGAATGGGGCAGACAACCGGCAATCACTTCCTGAGCCACTGACTGATGATGCGGCAAGGAACTTTCAATCAAGGTAATTGCTTTGCTCAACATCACTATATCGCCACCAAGAATGTCTTCAACATACCGCCTGGCAGGAAGGACGGCACTGCGCATCGACTTCATCCTTTCAATGGCTTGCGGATTCAGCGAATCGGGTTGGGTTATCCCTTCGTTGACTTTGAGTGCCGACTGAAATTGTTTGTCCTGCTCCATGATCTTGAATGCTGTGGCAAATTTAACAAGAAACAGCATCCGAAGAGGAAGGATGTTTGCGAAAAGGCTGAAATAGCTATTTTCTTTTCACCATTTTTTCACCATCTTTGAAAAAATATTACTTTTGCAGCCCACAATTCTCTCCGTAGCTCAGTTGGTAGAGCAATTGACTCTTAATCAATGGGTCATAGGTTCGAGTCCTATCGGGGAGACAACAGCACAATCACTTTCAGGTGGTTGTGCTTTTTGTTTGCCGGCGAAATTTAGCTTACTGCATACAGGCTTGAAAAAAAGAAAGAAAACACTTCAGGACAAAAAATAAAACTTTTACTTTTGATTGCTCAAGCAATGATATTAAATGTCGATGCTAAAAAAACAATTTGATCGAAACCGAAAATTCTGCCCCCTATGGAAACTGAAAACAGTGCCAAATTACCGCTGAAAACAATCACAGCAGCAGCAACCGTGATTTTAATTACCGGCATCGTGCTGGTTTTTATCTACGGGAAAACTTTGCTCGTGCCGCTTGTTGCCGGTGCATTTATCGCGATGCTGCTGGTACCTCCCGTGAATAAACTGGAGTCTTTTGGCATACCCCGCATCCTATCCATCGTAATCATGCTGGTTTTTTCGCTTAGTATTCTGGGTGCTGTTGGCTGGTTTTTCGGCAATCAGATCGGTGGTTTTGCTTCAGATTTGTCGGGCGTACAGACCAGGTTCGATCAAATGATCGACGACATCTCAATTTTCCTGGAAGACAATTTCGGAATCGAAAAAGCTGTTGCACTCCAACGGATTAACGACCAAATTTTCAAATTTCTGAAAGACCATGCTTCAGCCATTTCCTCAGCCGCCTTCAGCACCATTGGCAGCCTGGGCTCACTCATCCTGCTGCCGGTGTATATGTTTATGTTTTTGCTCTACAGAGACCATTTCACCACAGTAGCCATCAAACTCTTTCACAAGCACAGTCCCGATATGGTTGTTGAAGTTGTGACCGATCTGCGCAAAGTGATTCAGCATTACATCAGTGGTGTGATCAAGGTAATGGGAATCCTGGCCGTGCTCAACATCATTGCTTTGTCGGCCCTGGGTATCAAGCATGCTTTCTTTTTCGGTATTTTTGCTGCAGCCATGAACATCCTGCCCTATGTAGGACCATTGATCGGCTCGCTTTTCCCCATAGTTTTTGCCCTGCTCACCAAAGACAGCTTGTTTTTTCCCGTGGCAGTGCTGGCCTCTTTCATTATCATTCAATCCATTGAAGGCAATTTCCTCACCCCGAAAATTGTAGGTTCCAATGTCAACATCAACCCGCTCGTTTCGCTGATAGCCCTGCTGATCGGCAGTCTGCTTTGGGGTGTTGTCGGCATGATTTTGTTTATTCCACTTGCAGCCATCGTAAAAAAACTGCTCGAACTTTCGCCATCAACAGCCGTTTACGGCTACCTCATGGGCGACACACCGGATGAAAAACCCGACAGAGACCTGACAAAACTTTCCACACTTTGGCAGCGATGGTTTCCTACAAAGAGCAAATGACAAGGTGATTTTGACCTTGAAGAAAATTCAAAACGAATCCATTAAGCACCATCAGACGAATGACAGCAAACGACCTTTCAGCTGCATTGCAGCATCACAGGAAATCATTTGGTTTTATCCTTTCGGTATTGCTGTTGGCTTTGGCAGGTTTGACCTTGTTGCCTTTGCAGAGCTGCAAACCCGACGAGGAAGATGAAAACTGCGACACCTGCCTCATTGTCTACAAGCCAAACATCTACCTCTATCCCATTCAAGCTGTTAAACTGACGATCAGTATCAGCTTCCCGCTGGGAGGAAAAATCATTGCTTCAGAGCCCGCTTACCAGGATGGGTGGAAGGTGCAGGTGCAGCCGGATGGGTTAATTGACGGTAAATTCACTTACCTCTTTTACGAGAGCCGTCAACCCGATCGCTGGCAAAGAACTGAGGGTTGGGTGGTTGCACAGGCAGATCTGTCAAGCTTTTTCGATAATAACCTCCGGCAGTACGGCTTTAATGAAAACGAAATTACCGACTTTACTGATTGGTGGCTGCAACGGCTGACTTTTTACCCCCATTACCTGATTTATCCGCAAACGCGCGAAAACATCGATCCGTTGATCCGGTTGGAAATCTCAACACAACCCGACAGAATTCTCAGACTTTTTTACCTCATCGAGGGTGTGTCAGCACTTCCTGCACATCTTCCTTCCATACCAGAGATTGCAGCCTTTGAAAGACAAGGTTTTGTGCTCACCGAATGGGGAGTGCTGATGCGTTGAAAGTTTTTCGGCTGAAGCTAATCTTCTTTGTTTGCCGACCGGGGAGCCAGGTATTTGTTGTAAAGCAACAATCCAAGGATTGTCACCACTCCTATCAAACTGAAAATGAACCATAAAAGACCCGGGCGCTGAAGTTCATCCACGAAACGCACATAGAGTAAAGCCCCCAAAATACCGCCTACACCACTTCCAATGACACCGTAAAGGAAGGAATAACCCTGATACAATGCTTTTTTGTCGGGAGGGGCAATCAAGCCGACATAAGATAAAAACTTAGGATGAGCCGTCATTTCACCGATGGAGAAAATGATGAGGCCGGCGATGAAAACCCAGGCATGCATGGAAATCGACAAGATACCCATCCCTACCGTTCCAAGGGCAATACCGAAAATCATGGTAGGCAGCGCCTTGGTATTTTTTACCAAACTGGAAATCAGCAGCTGCAGGGCTATGATGGTTCCGGCATTGATCACGGTCACATGCTCGGCATCAAATTTCCATTGGGATTGAATGCCAAAAAATCCCAGAGCTGAGTTGACGGTATTGTTTACGGGAGTCATGTCGACATAATCCGTCAGGTACCACAACACCGTGTCGAACATTTGAAAATACAAAATCCAGAACATGGAGTAGATCATGATCATACTGACAAAGCGAAAATCCCTGAGCACCATCAAAACCCCGCCTAAAACCTCGGCCAGGCTTTTGCTGCTGGCAGGTTTTCCGGGTTCCTTGTAAACGAAAATATTCAAAATCAGCAGCCAGCCCGTGCCAATTGCAGCCATTATAAAAATGTAGGACCATGAAATCCCTTTGAGATAAGGGATAAGGATCAGAGGGAAAATAAAAGCACCGAGGTTAATGCTCCAGTAGAAAATACCGAAACCCAGCCCGCTGTTGTTTTCGGTTGTTTCGCGCGAGATGGTGCCCGAAATCACCGGCTTAAAGAGCCCTGCTCCCACTGCCATGAGCAACAAACTCAGAAAAACCAGGGCATAGGAAGTTGAGAGACTCGTTAAAAAATAGCCGGTACTCATGATGGCGAAAGCAAACATCAACATGCGACGGTAACCAAACCTGTCGGCAAGTGCTCCGCTAAGGATGGGTAAAAGATAAAGCAAGGGTGTTATGGTGCTTTTGATTACACCCACACTTTCTTTACTGAAACCCAGACCGCCCTCGGAGGTGCTCATGACCAGATAGACTGACAGCACCGACATGACCCCATAGTAAGAACCCCTTTCAAAAAATTCCATGATGATAACCGTCCAGTAATTTTTGGAAAAGGAACGAAAGCCGTTTTTCGCGTTTGAATCGGGAGATGCCATACTGTTTGCTGTTGATGAAGGCAGCAAAGATAAAAATTTAGTGCTAGAGGCGACGTGAATGTCTTGCTGCAGGGCGATTGCAGCAAGGTTCGCTTAGCTACCTTTAAGCGACCGCCGCCGGCCGGATAAAAACCAGTATAACCCGGTAAAAAGAGCCATCCAGACAGGAATATCCTGCAGGAAATCGCTGTGTTGAGCAAAGAACGTGCGCCCGGCAACAAGCGGCACATCATAAATGATTACCCCTTCCATGCCGTAGTCGCAGTGTTTGATCACTTTTCCTGAGGGATCAATCACAGCCGAAACACCTGTGTTGGCAGAACGCACCACCCATTTGCCATTTTCGATCGCCCGCAGCCGTGCCAGTTCAAGATGTTGCAAATATCCGCCGGTATCCGACCACCAGCCGTCATTGGTCAGGATGGCAATTAACGACGGACGAGCTGATGCTTTTGCAGCCTCGAAGTTGAAAGCCGATTCAAAACAAATCAGCGGAAGGATGGCGATGCTGTCCGCTGTGTAAAAAACTTTTTGTTCGTTATGAATCCCATAACTGCCAAAAAAGCCTCCCGACCGCTCAATATAAGCTTGAAGCGGTTGCATGAAGCGTCCGAATGGCTGCTTTTCCACCAGGGGAACAAGCTTTTCTTTGTGGTAAAAATAAGCGCCATTCCGATGGATCATCATCGCACTGTTGTACAGCACAGAAGCGACTGAATCGTGAATCACGGCCTTGTGGTCGGAGGTATGCCAGCCTGCCAACCGACTGGAGTAGGTGCCTGTGATAACAGTCTTCGTGGCGTGTGGAACCAAAGAAATCAGTCTCCTTACGAGGGGCGAATCTGCCGGATCCGCTTCATCGACGGCATCTACGAGCATCGTTTCGGGAAAAAGAATCAGCTCCATCCCATTCAAATCCTGTTGTTGCACCAGTCGCAAGGCTTTGTCGAGCTGATCGGAAGCCGACATGCCTGCAAACTTTTCGCGCTGCGGATGAATGTTGGGCTGAACCACCATCACACGTAAATAAGTAGAGGTATCAACAGCTTGGTTTTCAATCAGAAAAGAGATCAAAACCGGCCCGGTGAAAACAAGGCAAAGTGCCGGTAACCGCAAAAGTATGTCGTGTCGGTTTTGATCAATGATGGCCTTCACCAGATAAAATATCAGTCCGTTTACAAGCAGAATCCAGGCACTGCCGCCGGGACTTCCGGTAAATTGATACCATTGAATCCAATTGGATTGAGGCGCCAAAGCATGTCCAAGTGTAAACCAGGGCCAGGCCAGTTCCCATTGCTGATGAAGTCGTTCGAAGGCCAGCCAAAAAAGAATCAGCGCAACCAATCTTACAGATCTGAAAGATTTCAATCCACTTACTTTCATCCAAACAACCAAAACCACCGACATATAGGCTGCGTTGAAAAGATGTGCCATAAGACTTCCGGGAATGGTTGAGCTATACATCCACCAACCCGAAAAAAGATGAAAAAGAAAAAAACCCGCGAAAAAATACCCAAAGGCAGACAAGCTATGTGCCTGGCATCGCTGAGCAAGGAATAAAAATGGAACAAAAGCGATGAAAACGAGCACTGTCAACCCATTGGGAAACCAGGAAAGATGCAGCAACAAACCTCCTGTCAAAGCCAGAAGCAAGCACCAATGCGCAGGGGTGAGAAGTTTAAGGGAAATATACCTCATGCCATTACAAAAATAAAAAAAAGACCGCCGATGATCGGCGGTCCGGAATGAAATATGTCAGATTGAGGCTATTTTCTCATCTGAATCAGGATATCAAGGATTTTAATGGCCGCTTCGGGAATGATCGTGCCCGGGCCAAAGATGGCAAGGGCGCCGGCATCATACAGGTATTGATAATCCTGATGCGGAATCACACCACCAACGATCACCATGATGTCTTCGCGACCCAGCTTTTTCAGTTCGGCAATCACCTGAGGGACGAGCGTTTTGTGACCGGCAGCGAGACTTGAAACGCCCAGCACATGCACATCGTTTTCAACGGCCTGACGAGCAGCTTCGGCAGGGGTTTGGAAAAGAGGACCGATGTCCACATCGAAGCCAATATCGGCATAACCTGTAGCTACTACTTTGGCACCCCTGTCGTGACCATCCTGTCCCATTTTAGCAATCATAATGCGCGGACGACGACCCTCGAGGCGGGCAAACTCATCAGTCATTTCAGTGGCTTTGACAAAGCTTTTGTCGCCCATGCTTTCGGCAGAATAAACCCCGCTGATCGAACGAATAACGGCCTTATAGCGGCCAAAAACCTTTTCACAAGCCATGGAAATTTCGCCCAAGGAAGCCCTTTTGGCAGCTGCATCCACAGCCAGTTCGAGCAGGTTCCCTTCGCCGGTGGCACAGGAATGTGTAATCGCTTCAAGCGCTGCAGTTACGTCGGCCTCATTGCGGTTGGCCCTGAGCACTTTGAGCCGCTCAATCTGTGAAAGTCGCACTGCGGTGTTGTCGATATCAAGAATATCAATCGGGTCTTCTTTGTCAAGGCGGTATTTGTTCACCCCGACAATCACATCCTTGTTGCTGTCGATGCGGGCTTGTTTGCGGGCAGCAGCCTCTTCGATGCGCATTTTTGGAAGGCCGGTTTCGATGGCTTTGGCCATCCCGCCCATGGCTTCGATTTCCTGGATATGAGCCCAGGCTTTTTCCACGAGATCGGCGGTAAGTTTTTCAACATAATAAGAGCCTGCCCAGGCATCCACGGCTTTGGTGATCATGGTTTCTTCCTGCAGGTAAATCTGGGTGTTGCGGGCAATACGAGCCGAGAAGTCGGTGGGCAGGGCAATAGCTTCGTCGAGGGCATTGGTATGCAACGACTGCGTGTGACCCAGCGCAGCGCCCAGGGCTTCGACGCAGGTGCGTGCCACATTGTTGAATGGGTCCTGCTCGGTGAGGCTCCAGCCCGAAGTTTGGGTATGCGTGCGCAGTGCCATCGACTTTTGGAGCTTCGGTTCAAATTGCTTCACAATTTTGGCCCAAAGCAAGCGTCCGGCACGCAGTTTGGCAATCTCCATAAAATGGTTCATCCCCAAAGCCCAGAAAAAGGAGAGTCTGGGTGCAAAGGCATCTACATCGAGTCCGGCTTTGATTCCTGTGCGGATATAATCAAGACCGTCGGCCAGGGTATAGGCAAGTTCAATGTCGGCCGTTGCGCCGGCTTCCTGCATATGATAACCTGAGATGGAGATGGAGTTGAATTTGGGCATTTTCTTCGAGGTGTACTCAAAGATATCGGCAATAATGCGCATCGACGATTCTGGAGGATAGATATAGGTGTTGCGCACCATAAACTCCTTAAGAATATCGTTCTGGATGGTTCCTGCCAACTCCTCAAGGCTGGCACCCTGTTCAAGCGCGGTAACAATGTAGAAAGCCATCACCGGCAAAACAGCACCATTCATGGTCATCGAAACAGACATCTTGTTGAGAGGTATCTGATCAAACAGTATCTTCATGTCGAGGATTGAATCAATGGCCACGCCGGCTTTGCCAACATCACCCACAACACGTTCGTGATCAGAATCATAACCACGGTGAGTTGCGAGGTCGAATGCAACCGACAAACCTTTTTGACCTGCAGCCAGGTTTCGTCTGTAAAAGGCATTGGAATCTTCAGCAGTTGAAAAACCTGCATATTGCCTGATTGTCCATGGTTGCATCACATACATGGTTGAATATGGCCCGCGCAAAAAGGGCGGGATGCCGGCAGCATATTGCAGGTGTTCCATTCCGGCCAGGTCGTGATGATTGTAGGCTTGTTTAACAAGGATGTGTTCTGGCGTCTCCCATTCAGGCGAAACACCGTGCTTCTGCTCCCATTCCGGTTGCGAAAGCCGGCTTTCGGGAACAGTGCGGATATTGATATTTTTGAAGTTAGGTTTCATACGTTTTTCCGTTGATTTAAGTCTTAAACGATACCCATCTTTTGCTGAAACTGTTGCAATGTTTCCAGCACATTGGAACGAATATGAATAAAATTATTCATTCCCAGCGCTTTAAGTTCATCAGTAACGCCGACAGGCTGACCTGCAAGTGCCACGATTGAATGCTCCTTTAAAGCCTGAAAAGCATGGGCGGCATGACCCGCATACTCTTCATCGGAACTGCAAATAACAACAATTTCGGGTTTGACAGCCAGTGCGGCAGCTATTCCTTCGTCGATAGAAGCAAAACCGGGATTGTCAACGACCTCAAAACCCGCACAGGCAAAGAAATTGCATGCAAAGTTTGATCTTGCTTTGCGCATGGCCAGGTTACCATAAGTCAGCATCCAGGCTAGGGGCCTGCGGTTGTCCTGAGCGAAACGATCGGTCTTGTAGCGCAAGCGTTCAAAGCCCATGGCACCACGGTATGTTTTGATGGTTTCAATGACGGCATCACCGGAAGTCTTGTCTTCAGGCAGGAAAACGCTTTCGGGCAGTGTAGCGGCAATTTTTTCGTTGAAATTCGGATATTGGTTTGTGCCAAGTAAAATCTCTTTCCTTGTGGCCAGATTTTGATCTCTGACAGCGGCACTTTGTTTGATTTGCTGCTGGATGCTCCCTTTTTTGAGGGCTTCAACAAAACCGCCTTCGGCATCGATAGTCAGGAAGAGCTTCCAGGCTTCATCGGCAAGCATTTTTGTCAGGTTCTCGATGTAGTAGGAGCCTGCGGCGGGATCGGCAATACGATCGAGATAGGATTCTTCCTTTAAAATAAGTTGCTGGTTGCGGGCAATGCGCTGAGCAAATGCTGATGAATGACCCATCGGAGCATCGAAAGGCAGTACGGCGAAAGAATCGACACCGCCAAGCAATGCAGCCATTGTTCCGGTGGTGGTGCGCAACATATTTACATAGGGATCATACACGGTGAAATTCCAGGCCGTATTGGTGGCGTGGATAAACATCCTCCCGTTTCTGGCATCGTTCAGGCCATAGGCATTCACGATTTGAGCCCATAGAAGCCTCATAGCCCTGAATTTGGCAATCTCCATAAAATAAGATGAACCTGCCGCGAGGTTAAACTTCATTTTAGGCGCTACTTCGCCAATGAAAAGGCCTTTATCTGTCAACCTTGTAAGGTATTCACTTCCGGCAGCAAGTGTAAAGGCCATTTCCTGAACGGTGGTGGCACCGGCGTTGGCAAAAACATGACCGTTGACACCCAAAACCCTGAAATGCGGCAATGCTTTTGATGCTTGAATTAAATCGTAAGCGACAGCAAAATCATGCTCCTCCTGTTGATACCAGACACCCCGTCTGCTCAATCGGATAACCGGATCGAAATTGACCGAACCGTAAATCTTATCCAGGGGACGGTTGTATTTCCGCACCAGCTTATCCATGGTTTTCACGAGGGCCAGCGCATCAGAAACACCCGAGAAATTGATCTCGGCAATGTCGGCACGGATATTCTTCAGCAAGAGTTCGATGTCGTCAGAACTGTAGCTTTTTTTGCAACTAAATTGAAATCCAAGGGCATCAACGCCCTTCATCAGGATTTCGAGGGCTTTTTCGTTGGCTTCCCGGAGGTCGTCAACAGGAATATCCTGCCGCACCAGCCAGTTATTGGCAAGGGCTTTGTTGCCCCGAACAAACGGGAAATCGCCCGGATAAGCTTTCACCCAGGGAATATCGGCCAGATGTTCGGCCCGGTAGTAGGGCCTGACAGATAATCCATCGTTGGTTTTCCAAATCAGCTTTTTCTCGTAATCAGCTCCTTTCAGGTCCTTTCCGATCAACTCCTCCCATTGGGAAGTTGTCACGGGGGGGAACTCGCTGAAGAGTTGTTTAACTTGTTGATCCATATTTTGAAGTATTGATAACGTTCATTTTCGGGCATCATCGGTTTAATTCTGCCCAAACAGCGGCAAAATTAGCACAATTTGCTGCATGCTGCTGCACAGGCTTCAAATATTGTTAAAATATTCACAATGGATTATGCAATAACCGGCAGCAAAACACGCTTTCAGGCAAATGAAAACGATACCCACACCAGTCAAACACAGGCATGATGCGCGGGTTGCGCAGGTTTCAGGACGACAATTTATCGTGAAGTGAGCGGAATCCCTGACCCAGAATCTCATCGGCATTGAGCACCGTCACAAAAGCTTTGGGATCGACCGACTGAACAAAAGCTTCGAGCATGGCCGTTTCGCGCCGGTTTAAAACCACATAAATCAGTGTTCTCTGTTGCCCGCTGAACATCCCTTTTGCCTCGATGAAAGTACCGCCCCGATGAAGGTCGCGGGTAATCTTTTCCCCGATGAGCGCGTGTTGATCCGATACAATGAGCAACAGCTTGTCGTAGTGCCAGCCTTGAAGAACGGTATCAATCGTTTTACCCATAATGAAAATGGCGATCAGGGAGTACATCGGTATCGCCCAGTCGAGAAAAGCCATTGCACCCAGCAAAACAATCACCGCATCTACTGACATCATGAGCTGGCCCAGCGGCCGGCCGGTCCATTTACCAAACATCATTGCCATCACATCCGTTCCGCCACAAGTGGCCTTGGCTTTGAACAGAAAGCCCACTCCCAGCCCGATCAGTGCGCCGCCATACAGGGAAGAAAGCAACAAATCATCCGGCAGAAGTGGCTTATCCCCATAAAGATAGGTAATCAGATCCATCAAAGCTGATGTAAGAATAAAGCCGGTGAAAGTTTTGATGCCAAAGCGTGGTCCAAGCACTTTAATTCCCAGCAAAGTGAGCGGGACATTGAAAGCCAGGGCCATCAAACCCACCGGTGTGCCAAAAGTGTGGTGCAAAACGATGGAGATGCCGTAGATTCCACCTGGGACAATTTTATGCGGCGTAATGAAAAACACATAACCGGATGCAATCAACACTGCTCCGGCAGCAATGAGCGCATAGGCTTTAAACCATTTGGCCGTAAATGGCCTGTAGCTGACAACAAAAGCCATGTCAACTACTTACTTTATCCCTGAGCGATTTGAAGCCTTCACCCAGAATCTCATTGGCATTGATAACGGTGACAAAAGCTTTCGGGTCAATTTGGTGGATGAATTCCTGAAGCATTGCCATTTCGCGTCGGTTGACGACGGTGAAAATGATTGTTTTATCCGAACCGTTATACATTCCTTTGCCTTCGATAAAGGTACCCCCCCGATTCAGATCGTTGATGATTTTATTCCGGATTTCTTCGAAATGATCAGAAATGATAAATAAGGTCTTGTCGTAATTGATTCCCTGTAATATGGTATCAATCACCTGTCCGGTAATAAAAATTACGATGAGCGAATAAAGCGGGATGCGCCAGTCTTTAAAGACGAGTAAACCCACCAGCACGATCGCTGAATCAACGTAAATCAGCAACTGACCCACCGGAAGTTTGGTGTATTTGCTGATAATCATGGCCACGATGTCGGTCCCGCCTGAGGTGGCTTTGGATTTGAAGATCAATCCCAGGCCAATCCCGAGAAAAACGCCCCCATACACCGACGATAAAAGAGGCTCACCAGCTACGAGCGGTTCACTGCCGTAAACCATTGTAAGGCCATCGACAAAAAATGCCGTCAGCAAAAACCCGACAACAGTTTTATAACCAAACCGCGGCCCCAGGATTCTTATCCCTATGATGGTTAAGGGGATATCCATCGTCAAGGCCATCATCCCCACCGGCAAGTCAAACAAATAATGGAGCACAATGGCGATACCATACACGCCCCCGGGCACGATTTTGTAAGGAGTAATAAACAATACGAAACCAGCTGCCAAAATGAATGAGCCGATAACAATCAGGCTGTAATTGATCAACCAGCGTTTGGAAAACACCTTATCCTTCTGAATGAAAGCCATAACAATGAAAATTTGAATCTGTGGGGCAAAATTAGACCATTTTGGGCAACCAATGGCAGGATGCAGCAGAAACCACCGAAACCATGAAGCAGAAATCCGAATCAAAAAATTCTCAAAATTGAGATTGAGAGCCCGTTTGAACAATAAATTGAAAGAAAAGTTGTTTATGCCAACAAAACCAAAAACCGGTGACACATTTTGATGTGAAAATCATTAATTCAGAAAAACCCATTCAATTGGCTAAAAATTACTATTTTAGCCGCCTTGAAATGTTAGGTAAAATTGGCTTAATGAAGCTGGAATTCAGATATTTAGGTATTCTGTTTGTTTTCTTGTTATGCGAAATCACGGTATTTGCGCAGCAAGCACCTATTTTTACCCACCATGCTTACACCCATAGTTTTACCAATCCCGGCTTTGCCGGACTTGGCGAAGGCATCTGTGTGAACAGTGTCATCAGGCAGCAGTGGGCAGGTTTTAAAGACGCAGAAGGTAACAAAGTTGCGCCGGAGACCTTTCTGATCACCGGTGATATGCCCGTAAAATTTGTCCGTGGCGGTGTTGGTCTGGCAATCGTTCAGGATAAGCTTGGTTTTGAGAAAAATGTGGGCGTACAGCTTGGCTATTCTTACCATGCAGAGCTGGGTTCAGCCCGGCTGGGAATCGGTACAGCCTTGAATTTTCTGAACAGGACCGTTGATTTTTCCAAGTTTAAACCCCATCAGAGCGGCGATCCCCTGCTGGCGACAGCCGAGCAGTCGGATATGCTCTTCGACCTGAATCTGGGATTGTTTCTGGAGGTGGCCGACCGCTATTACGTTGGTTTTTCGGCCACCAGCTTGCTCGAATCCAAGGGCAAAGCACTCACCGACAACAGCAGCAGCAGTTTTGTGGGCGACCGGACGATTTATTTTGTAGGTGGTTATCAGCTTGTCCTTCCATGGAATCAGGCACTCGAGTTTCATCCATCCATCAGTGTGATGAGCAATTTGTCCAAAACACAGATGAACCTCACAGGCACTGTTGTATACAATAATAAGTTCTGGGGAGGCGTTAATTATCGTCCGCAGGAAAGTATCGGGATGATGATCGGGATGACAGTGCTGGATTTGCGGATAGGCTACAGCTACGACATCAATACCATGGGGCTTGGTGTACCCGGATCGCATGAGGTGAGTCTTGGCTACTGTTTTAAGATCAATACGGAGAAAAATATCAAAACCTACCGCAACACGCGTTATTTATAATGGCGAGATGATGCGGCAGATGAGCTACAAATCAAATGAAAATAGAAGAAATACGTTGAAAACATATCCATTAAACCCAATGAAGCATCTACTGTTATATGCATCAGCTCTGTTGATGCTGGCAAGTTGCGGAAACACCAATTCAGGCGAACTTGTTGGTGTGCGTCAGAAATCAAATCCTTTTTATCAACCCGATCCTTACGGCATGGTTTTCATTCCGCAGGGCAGTTTCACGATGGGAGCCGGCGGTGAAGACATCACATACGGGCAACTGAACCAACCCAAAACAATTTCGGTTTCGGGCTTCTTCATGGATGAAACAGAGATCACCAACAATGAATACCGCGAATTCGTACAATACGTGCGCGACTCCATTGCCCGAACGCTGCTTGGCGAGGTGAATCCCGACATTTACCTCATTTCGGTGAACGAAAAAACCGGTGAAGAATACGACCCGCCGCATCTCAACTGGAAGCCGGCCATTGAATGGAACAGCAAGGAACAAGATGTACGTGATGCCCTGGAGGCCATGTTTCTTCCCGATCTGGAACGTTATTTCAGAAGGAAGGAAATCGATACCCGTAAGTTGAATTATGCCTATTACTGGGTCGATCTTCAGGCAGCTGCCAAGAAAGAATTTGATCAAAACCAGCAATATGACTACCGCAATGCGGGTTTGGCCAATCGCCCGCAAGGGTTAACCAACAGATCGGTTTATGTAAAACGGGAGATGATCAACGTATATCCCGACACCCTGGCATGGATTCATGATTATGCCTATTCATTCAACGATCCGCTTACGGAGAAATATTTCTGGCATCCGGCCTACGACCATTATCCGGTTGTTGGTGTGAACTGGAGTCAGGCCCGGGCCTTCTGTGTCTGGCGTACCGAGAAACTTAATGCCTACCTGCTTTCACGAAAAGGCGAAGTGGCACTGGCCGAATTCAGGCTTCCCACCGAAGCTGAATGGGAATGGGCTGCCAGTGGCGGCAACTCACTCAACCCCTACCCCTGGGGAGGACCCTACACCCGCAACGACCAGGGATGTTTCCTGGCCAACTTTAAACCCTTGCGCGGCAATTACATCGCCGACGGCGGATTGCGCACCGTCATCGTGGGACATTACCCTCCCAACGATTTTGGTTTGTATGACATGGCAGGTAATGTGGCTGAATGGACCAACAGTGCCTTTGACCCGGCAAGCTATAACCTGACCTGGGATATGAACCCCAATTACACCTACAACGCCAGCGAAAACGATCCACCCGTAATGAAAAGAAAGGTGATTCGTGGCGGCTCATGGAAAGACATTGCCTATTACCTTCAAACGACATCCCGAGCCTATGAATACCAGGATACCGCCAAAAGTTACATCGGTTTCCGTACTATTCAGCCTTACCTGGGACGTAACAAAGGTGATAACCCGCTCAAAGCTTCAAGGGTTTACAGATAATATCAGAACAATTATTCATTTCAATTACATCTATCAACATGGACTTTAATCAGTTAGTAAGAAGCAAAAAGTATAAAAACTTCATGTCGAAGCTCTATGGCATCGGAGCGGCTATCGTTATCATCGGAGCTTTGTTCAAAATCAACCACTACAACTACGCCAACGAAATGCTCATCATTGGTCTGGGAACCGAAGCCCTGATTTTCCTTTTCTCGGCCTTTGAACCACCACATGTTGAGCCCGACTGGAGCCTGGTTTATCCACAGCTGGCCGGCATGTACGGTGATACACCTGTTGAACGCGAGCTTCATGGCAAAAAAACAGCTACCCAGCAATTGGATACGATGTTTAAAGAAGCCAATATTGAAAAGGAAACACTCGAACGACTTGGTCAGGGGCTGAAAAAACTCAGTGAAAATGCCGTTCAGATGGGTCAGATCAGCAATGCTGTGGTTGCAACCAACGAATATGTTGACAGCATGAAAAATGCTACCAAATCAGCCGGAGAATTGTCAGGATCATACAAAAAAGCCTCTGAAGTGCTGAGCAAAGATGCGACAGCTTCGGTTGATTACATTACCAATATGAAGTCGGCCTCCGACAGTGCTTCCAGGTTAAGTTCAGCCTACGCACAGGCTGCCAATGTGTTGCAAACCGAAGTAAAGTCAACCGAAGAATTTGCCAATACCGTCAAAACAGCTTCGGCTTCAGCCAAACAACTCGCTGACGCTTACACAAAATCAGCTTCGATGATTAAAACATCTGTTGAAGCACTCGATTTCGGATCGGTTGAAAGTGCTTCTTACAACAAGCAATTGCAGCAAATTGCCAAAAACATGGCTGCACTCAACAGTGTGTATGAGCTTCAGCTTCAGGGAACCGGAAAAGCAGCCGAAACTTCTGATAAGCTCTACAAAACTATGACCGAATATTTGGAGAAAGTGAATCAAACAGCTGCAAACACTGGTCAACTCAATCAAAATATTGCCGAACTCAACAGCAAAATCAGCGCCATGAACAAGGTTTACGGCAATATGCTGACTGCAATGAATTTCAAGGCCTAAGCCTTTATACCTAAACAAGTTAAGACAATTATAGCCCATGGCAGGATATAAAGAAACCCCAAGGCAAAAGATGATCGGTATGCTCTATCTGGTGCTTACCGCGCTTTTGGCACTCAATGTGTCAAAAGATATTCTGGATGCCTTTTTGGTGGTCAATGAAGGAATGGTGAGCACAAACGTGCGATTTGAAAGCAAGGTGGCCACCGTTTACAGCCGTTTTGAAAGCCAGTACAATCTCAATCCCGGTAAGGTTGGTGAATATTGGGAAAAGGCAAAGGAACTCAGGTTACGCAGCCAGCAGCTGATCCACTACCTCGATTCAGTGCAACTGGAGGTGGTGAGCCGGTCGGAGCGAAAAAGCCACGAAGAAGTGAAGTCACTCTATTATGCGAAAGTACAGTTGCCCGACTTCAGAAACCAGGGAGATTTGCGTGACCGAGATTTCCTTGATCTTTCGCTTGTTCCCTCACGCGACAAATACGATGAAGCCACCAATTATATGATTGGTCCCAATAAAAACGGGGAAGCATATACCATGGCCAAAAAAATTGAGGAATACAGGCAGTTTGTTCTAGGCATTGTGGGAGAAAATAATGCCGATAAGATCGGTCTCAACACTCACGAAAAGTTTAAGGACGCCTCCGGTGTAACACAGGACTGGATGTATTACAATTTTTACCACACCATTCTTGCTGCCAACGTAACCATTCTGAATAAAATTGTTACCGAAGTTCAAAGTGCTGAATTTGATGCTGTTAACAGGTTGTTTGAAAATATCACCGAGAAGGATTACAAATTCGACCGGTTATCGGCAGAGGTAATTCCCAATTCGACTTATATTTTGAAAGGTCAAAACTATGAGGCCACTGTTATACTAACTGCTTATGATTCAAAAACTCAGTCAGAGGTTAAAATAGTTCGCGGAGCCTCTGCCATCAACGATGGAAACATCGGTGGAGCTCAGGTTTTCAAAAGTGAGAACGGTGTTGTCAGGCTATCATTCCCCGGACAAACAGAAGGTCCACAACGGTATGCCGGCGTCATCGAGGTGAGAGACCCGTTGACCCAGGAATTGAAGAGACACCCTTTCGATGCCCAATACATTGTTGCACCGCCCTCGCTCACTGTTGCTCCTTTGAAAATGAATATCCTTTATTCAGGTCTCAAAAATCCGATCTCAATCAGTGCTCCCGGCATTCCCAACGAACAAATCGTTCCATCCATTTCGAAAGGCAAAATCATACGCAATGCCAATGGAAACTGGGATGTTGAAGTGCCGGCAGGCGAACGCACCACCACCATCAGCGCAGCTGCAAATGTTGATGGAAAAAGCCTTCCGCTTGGAAGTTTTGAGTTCCGGATTAAGCGTGTACCAGATCCGATAGCCAAAATTGCAGACCTCACCGATGGTACGATCGACAAAAACCGTCTGTTGGCCTCGAGGGCTATCATTCCCGAAATGGTTGATTTTGACTTTGAAGGATTTCATTTTGAAATTGTTTCCTACGAACTTTCAACCTATCGTGGCACCGAGCTTCAGCGTACCGGCACCGTACGCGGCAATGTGTTCAACGACGCCGTTTCGAATCTGATTAAAAATGCAGGCCGTGGGCAGCGCCTTTATTTTGAAAGAATTCAAGCCAAAGGACCTGACGGAACAATGCGTACCCTTAACCCTATCAACCTCGAAATCAATTAATCTAAGCATCATACCATGATTAAAAGAATCATTTTCAGCTTATTTGTCGTCCAGCTACTAACCTGGGGCGGCATACGCATTCAAGCTCAGATCCTGGACGAAAGTCCCAAAGACGGGCTGTTTGCTGACAATGGCATGATCGAAAAAGATCCAATACCACTACCTACCATCAGGGTGGCTGATGTTACCTGGCAAAAAAGGGTCTGGCGGGAAATCGATTTCCGGCAGAAACTCAACCAGCCGTTTTATTATCCACTGGAGTCGCACAACAACTGGCGCAGCTTCATCAATGTGGTGATGGATGGTCTGAAAGAACGTAAGTTCAGGGCCTATGATATCAGCAACACCGATGAATTGCTGGTTCCCATCACCTACAGCGAAATCATTGCCAAACAAACCGACACCAGTTTTGTGCGTGAACGCCGGCCTTATCCACCCTACGAAGAATACGACACCGTCATTATCCGTCAGTTCGACCCTTCAAAGGTGATGCGTCTGCGACTCAAGGAGGATTGGTATTTTGACAAACAACGTTCCCAGCTGATGGTTCGCATCATTGCTTTCTGTCCGGTGATGATTGTTGAAAAAGATGGCAAAGAATTTACCCAGCCTCTTTTCTGGATTTCCTACGACCAGGCCCGAAAAGTGATGGCACAGGCGCAGGTATTCAACCGCCACAACTCAGCCGAACGCCGCACCTATGACGAAATTTTCCTGAAACGGATGTTTGAAAGCTATATATACAAAGAAGAAAATGTCTACGACCGCCGCATCAATCAATATGCAACCGGTTTGGATGCCTTGCTCGAATCGGAACGCGTGAAAATGGACATCTTCAATTTCGAACATGATCTTTGGGAGTATTAAGACCCCATCTTCAGAACTACCAAAGCCTTGCCAAACGCAGGGCTTTTTTGTTTTAAAAAAGGACGTAATTTAGCCCTCACAAATCTATCGCTTCACGAACATTGAACCAGCTGTCCGACAATAAAATCGAATTTCTGAAAGGTGTAGGCCCCAAAAAAGCACTCATCCTGCAAAAAGAGCTGGGTATCTTCACTTTTGAGGATTTGCTGCTGTGCTTCCCTTTCAGATATGTCGACAAAAGCAGGATTCACAAAGCCGCTGAGATCAACGACGACAATGTTTATTACCAGCTTCTGGGCACAGTCAGCAAAATTAAGGCTCATGGTGCGCCACGCACCAACAGGATAACAGCCGAATTTACGGATGAAAGCGGGATCATCGAATTGGTTTGGTTCAAAGGCCTCAGCTGGATAAAAACGAGGTTCCAGCCCGGAAAACAATATGTTATCTTCGGAAAAGCATCGGTATTTAATAACAAATTCAATTTTGTTCATCCTGAAGTAGAAGACTACAATCCGGATGATTTCACCCTTGGTGAGAGTTTGCAAGGGGTTTACAACACCAGTGAAACGATGAAAAATCATGGTTTGGGAACGCGTCAGATCGCCCGACTGGTTAAAACCTTGCTCTTTCAGTTCCATCAGCAGATTCCTGAAGTGCTGCCCGGACCTGTGCTGAAACAGCACGGGCTGCTGAGCCGCGACGAGGCACTGCATCACATCCACCTGCCCGCTGATGCCTCGATGCTTCAAAAGGCAACCGACAGGCTCAAATTTGAAGAATACTTTTTCTTCCAGCTTCATTTGCTTCACAACAAACTACAGCACGACAAAACCATCGAAGGATTTCGTTTTGCAAGTGTCGGACAACTTTTCAACACGTTCTATCATAAGCATTTACCTTTTCCGCTCACCAATGCCCAAAAGCGTGTCATCCGTGAAATCCGAACCGACCTGGGTTCGGGCCGGCAAATGAACAGATTGCTTCAGGGGGATGTTGGCAGCGGCAAAACCATTGTGGCTTTTATGGTTATATTGCTTGCACTCGACAATGGATTCCAGGCTGCACTCATGGCGCCAACAGAAATACTTGCAAACCAGCATTACAGTTCAATCCTAGAATATGCACACGATTTACGTGTCAGCATTGCCCTGCTAACCGGCTCCACACGTCAGAAAGAGCGGCAGCAGCTGCACCGCAGGCTACAGGATGGAAGCCTTCAGCTGCTGATCGGTACACATGCGTTGATAGAAGATACGGTAATTTTCGACAATCTTGGTTTGGTAGTAATCGACGAGCAACACCGCTTTGGGGTAGCCCAACGCGCCAGGATGTATGAAAAAAGCAGCTCCCCTCCGCATATACTGGTGATGACGGCGACACCCATTCCCCGCACCCTGGCCATGACACAATATGGCGACCTCGATTATTCGCAGATTGACGAGCTGCCACCAGGACGAAAACCTGTCGAGACCATTCACCTATACCAAAGTCAGCGGCTGCGGATGATCGGTTTCATCCGAAAGCAAATACAGCTTGGACGTCAGATTTATATGGTTTACCCGCTGATCAAGGAATCAGAAAAAATGGATCTGATCAACCTGATGGAAGGATATGAGGCTTTGTTGCGCGACTTCCCCGAACCGGAATACCGGATCTGCATGGTACACGGACAGATGAAAGCGGAAGACAAAGACTTTGAGATGCAGCGTTTTGTGAAAGGACAGGCACACATCATGGTGGCTACAACGGTGATCGAAGTTGGTGTGAATATTCCAAATGCCTCGGTAATGGTGATAGAACATGCCGACCGCTTTGGGCTTTCACAGCTTCACCAGCTGAGAGGAAGGGTTGGCCGGGGCGCAGATCAGTCCTACTGCATTCTGATGACAGATTTTAAACTCACTGCCGATGGACGAAAACGCATGCAGACAATGGTTGAAACCAATGATGGATTTAAAATCGCCGAGGTTGATCTCCAGCTTCGTGGCCCCGGCGAAACACAGGGAACCCGTCAATCGGGTGCACTTGAGTTCAAACTTGGCAACCTGGCCAAAGACGAAACCCTCATCCGGACAGTAAGAAAAACAGTATTCGACCTTCTTGATCGGGACAACAAACTTCAACAAGGCGAAAACCACTGTGCCAAAGCATATTACGAAAAATTATATAAAAAACAATTCGACTGGAGTCTTATCGGATAACCCCAAAGCCACAGATCTGAGCCGGCATCAGCCATTTACCAAGCGGGAGAAGGCTGACAAAACCAAGAATCATTTGAACTCATACATGACAGTTTGACATTTTATACCTAATTTTGTGGCCCTCAAACAATGAAAAATGAAGATTTCGTATAATTGGCTCAAGCAATACCTTGCTGTCGATCTCGACGCTGAAACAGCCGGACAGGCGCTCACTTCGGCCGGACTTGAAGTGGAAGACATCATCCCTTTTGAATCGGTGAAAGGCAGCCTCGAAGGGGTTGTGACGGCAAAAGTGGTCAGCTGCCAACGCCACCCCAATGCCGACAAACTTAGTTTAACTACCGTTGATACAGGAACAGGTGAATTGCTAAGCATCGTGTGTGGGGCACCCAATGTTGCAGCCGGGCAAAAAGTGCTTGTTGCCACGGTTGGCACCACCATTTACAAGGGAGATGAAAGTTTCCAGATTAAAAAAAGCAAAATCAGGGGAGAACTCTCCGAGGGGATGATCTGTGCAGAAGACGAACTCGGTTTAGGCGATTCCCACGAGGGCATTCTGGTTTTGGCTGACGACACCCCGGTAGGTCAACCCGCCTCGTCAATCTTTAAAGTAGAAAAAGACGAGGTGTTCGAGATCGGGTTGACACCCAACAGATCGGATGCCGCTTCACACATTGGTGTTGCGCGCGACCTGGCAGCAATCCTCAACCACCGCAGCTCGTCGGCCAATTACAAAATGTTCATGCCATCCGTTGATGCATTCAAAACTGATCTTACCGACCTCAATATTGAAGTAGAAGTTGCTGATCCTGAAGCTTGTCCACGATACAGCGGGCTCACCATCAGTGGCATTAAAATACAGCCATCGCCCGAGTGGCTTGTCAACAGGCTGAAAGCGATTGGTGTGAGACCCATCAACAATGTGGTTGATGTAACGAATTTTGTGCTTTTTGAGACCGGTCAACCCCTTCATGCCTTTGATGCCGCTGCGATTAAAGGAAATAAAGTGATCGTGAAAAAGCTGCCCGCAGGCACGGCCTTTGTAACCCTCGATGGTGTTGAGCGCAAACTCAGCGGACACGATCTGATGATTTGCAATGAAAACGAAGGCATGTGCATCGGGGGTGTTTTTGGCGGTTTGAGTTCAGGCGTAACAGAAACCACCACAGCGATTTTCCTCGAAAGTGCCTGCTTCGATGCCAAAACGATCCGAAAAACATCCAGGTTCCATGGTTTGCAAACCGACGCATCCTTCCGCTTTGAAAGAGGTACCGATCCCAACATCACCCTTTTTGCCCTTCAGCGTGCTGCCCTGCTCATCCTGGAAGTGGCAGGAGGACATATCTCGTCAGAAATCAAAGACGTTTATCCTCAGGTTATTAAACCAGTTACCGTGCTTTTTTCATTTGACTATCTGGATAAAATTGCCGGACAACACATCGACCGCCAACAAGCACTGAGAATTATCAACAACCTTGGAATAAAAACCCATACTCAAACAGAGAATGAGGTATTGCTTGAAATTCCCACCTTCAAAGTTGATGTGTACAGACCTGCTGATGTGGTTGAAGAGGTGTTACGTGTTTACGGTTACGACAACATACAGATTCCTGAAAAACTCAACGCCTCAGTGAATATCAGTGAAGGACTTGAACCCGACAAGATTCAGCACGCGGTGGCTGATATGCTGGCAGCCAACGGCTATTATGAGATGATGAATAACTCGCTCACGCGGTCGGAATACACAACAAAACATCCGGCTTTCGACGAGTCACGCAATGTGGTGATGCTCAACCCTCTCAGCAAGGACCTTGATGTGTTGCGGCAGAGTCTTCTTTTTGGAGGACTGGAAACCATCGCTTACAACCAAAACAGAAAAATCAGCGACTTAAGGCTTTTTGAGTTTGGAAAGGTCTACCAATATCAGGCTGAAACTGCCAAATCAGATACCAGCGATCTTGCCCCCTATCATGAGCATCTTTGCCTTGATGTTTTCCTCACTGGTAGTCGTGAGGCAGAAAACTGGAATGCCAAAGATTCGGCTGTCGACTTCTTCGACCTGAAACAGACCGTTGAAAGTATTCTTTCCAAACTCAGGATTGACGATTCCAAACTACGAACATCAAGCTTCAGCGATGGCATTTTTGAAACCGGTCTGACTTATCTATACAATGGGCAAATCCTCCTGCAATCCGGTCAACTCAACCAGACAACTCTTAAAACCTTTGATATCAGGAAGCCTGTTTTTTATGCCACCATCAACTGGTCCATGCTTCTCAACATCCTTCCCGAGCGCGGAATACGCTATGTACCCGTACCAAAATATCCGGCTGTACGACGCGACCTCGCCCTGGTTGTAGACAAGCATCTGCGCTTTGAAACCCTTGAAAGCATTGCATTTAAAACAGAGCCGAAGTTATTAAAAGCTGTCCGGATCTTCGATATATATGAGGGAGACAAGATTCCGGCTGGTAAAAAATCATATGCATTGAGTTTTACGCTACAGGACAACGAAAGCACACTTACTGACAAAGTGATTGACAAAACGATGCAAAAACTGCTCAACGCTTTTGAACAACAAAGTGGTGCAATCTTGCGTTAATATCACAAAAACTTTATCTTTGTTATTGACTTTCAACAACTTTTAATCATGGACATTCAGGCTATCAAACAGCGTTTCGGTATTATCGGACATGATCCTTTTCTGGAGAGGGCGATACAGGTAGCTGTTCAGGTTGCCCCGACCGATCTCACGGTGCTGATAACAGGTGAAAGCGGAACCGGAAAAGAGGTGTTCCCGAAAATTATCCATCAGTCGAGTGCCCGCAAGCACGGCCCTTACATCGCTGTGAACTGCGGAGCTATTCCCGAAGGTACGATCGATTCAGAGCTCTTCGGCCATGAAAAAGGTTCGTTTACAGGGGCACACGAAGCGCGCAAAGGTTATTTTGAAGTGGTTGACGGCGGAACGATCTTTTTGGATGAGGTAGCTGAACTGCCACTTTCGACGCAGGTGAGACTGCTCAGGGTGCTTGAAACCGGCGAATTTATCAAAGTTGGTTCATCAAAGGTAATTAAAACCGATGTGCGGGTGGTGGCAGCAACCAATGTCAACATTCCGGAAGCCATCGACAAAGGCCGGTTCAGACAAGACCTTTACTACCGGCTCAATACCGTTCCAATCATGATTCCGCCCCTGCGCGAGCGGAAAGAAGATATCCTCCTGCTTTTTAAGAAGTTCGCCTACGACTTTGCTGAAAAATACCGCATGCCACCGCTCCAGTTTGGAGACGACGCCATCCTGATGCTCGAAAATTACCGCTGGCCGGGCAACATCAGACAGCTCAAAAACGTCACCGAACAAATCAGTATCATCGAGAAATCGAAAAACGTGACTTCTGCCACTCTGCAACACTATTTGCCTAAAGAAAATTCGACTTCACTCCCCATTCTCTATTCGAGGGAAAAAGAAGAAGAAAAAATTTCGGAACGCGACCTGCTCTATAAAGTGCTGTTCGACATGAAACGCGACCTGCTTGAGCTGAAAAAAACCGTGGCGGGCATGATGGACAAGGAAGATGATGAAGCACATCCTGTTATTGCCTCCCCTTCGATTGTGCGATCTTACCACCAGCCATTGAAAAATGATCAAGCCATCGGCTATAAAGATATTGACATTGAAACAGGCTTTGACGACAATCTGATTGATCCATCGGAAATCATTACCGAGAGCCTGTCGCTCCAAAAAAAGGAAATGGACATGATTCGCATTGCCCTTGAACGACACAACGGAAAAAGAAAAAATGCCGCCAAAGAGCTGGGCATCAGCGAACGTACGCTCTACAGAAAAATAAAGGAATACGACATCGAGCTCTGATGCAAAGGCTCAGGATAAGAAAAACGATCGAACCATGAAGAAACACCTTTCACTGTTACTGGCAATCGCACTCAGTTTATGCTTTCAGGGATGTGGTATTTATTCTTTTACCGGAGCCAGCATTCCTCCTGAAGCCAAAACGTTCTCCGTACAGCAGTTTCCCAACAATGCCCTGCTTGTTGAGCCGCTGCTCAGCGATCAGTTCTCTACAGCCCTGCGCGACAGATTCATGAACCAGACCAGTTTGCAAATGACCTCTGTCAATGGCGACCTTGATTTTGAAGGAGAAATCACCGACTATTCAACTTCTCCTGTTGCTATTCAAAGCGACCAGACTGCTGCGCTGAACAGACTTTCAATTACTGTGAATGTGAGATTTACAAATAAATTTGACGACTCAAAAAGCTTTGAAAGCAAATTCACACAATACATTGATTATCCCAGCGATCAAGACCTCAACAGCATCAAGGACGGCCTCATTGCCGAAATAACCGAAATGCTCGTTGATAATATCTTCAACAAGGCCGTCGTAAACTGGTAAAACGCAATGAACAAAACAGCCTTCATCCGTCACATCAAAGACCCTGAGCTGCTGGGCAAAGAAAGTCTGCCTGAGCTGATGGACCTTGTGGTTCAGTTTCCATATTTCAGCACAGCACACACCATGCTGGCCATGAACTTCTACTGTGAAAACCACATCCTCTATGACGCACAGCTGAAAATGGCTGCCAGCCTGATGAACGACCGCAACATTCTCAGGCAACACATCACCAGGATTGCCAAACTCAAAGAGCAGGTAGCCTTGCCTGATGAATACAAGCCAAATCAACAGCCACAACCCACCGTTGCTGAAACAGAAACTGAAACGATCCATGAAAACCAACCGCCGGTTGATTCCGTGGAAGATACAGCGCAGCCTGTTGACCAATCCATTGTACAGCCAGTAAGCCCGGTAGCTGAGCCGTACGCTGAAACAGCAGAGCCAGACTCAATGCAAGCCTCCGACGATGACAACTCCGCAAGCCAGGCAAATCAACAGCTGAATGACGATGACGAAGCCGATGACGATGCCTATCTCCGCAAACAATCGCTTGAAGAATTGAAACGCCTCGTCGCCGAACGCATCAAAAAGATCGAAGCCGAAAAGAAAAACGCTTCCAAAACTGCCCCGGCCAAAGAAGAACTGATAGAAAAGTTTATCCGTGAAAACCCTTCCATCAGCAGGCCACAGCAACAGGAATTTTACAATCCGGCAATCGCGGCCCAGCAAAGTGTTGTCGACAATGAAAATATTGTAACTGAAACCCTTGCCAATATTTTTGTGAAACAGGGGCATTTCGACAAAGCAATTGGCATCTATGAAAAATTAAGTTTGAAATATCCGGAAAAAAGTAGTTACTTTGCAGCCCTTATTGAAGAAACGAGCTCGAAGAAAAATCATTAAACTTTAGGAAAATGTACGTTGTTATTTCCATCTTGATACTGATAGTCAGCGTTTTAATGGCATTGGTAGTATTAGTTCAGAACTCAAAGGGAGGCGGTTTGGCATCCAATTTTTCTGCATCAAACCAGTTTATGGGCGTGCGTCAGACAGCTGATTTCCTTGAAAAAGCCACCTGGACCATGGCAATTGCACTGTTAGTATTAAGCCTTGCAGCTTCTGTTGCCATCCCAAAATACAATGCAGAAGCAACAAAAGCCGACACCGAACTTCGTGAGCAAATTGAGAAATCAACACCTGTCGATTTCAAAGCACCACCTGTTCAGGAAGAGGAGTAAGATTTTACCAGATCTTATGATCTGAAAAATGTCAGAATGTCATTTCATTCTGACATTTTTTTTGTTTACCCCCCTTTGGCACAAAATATGTCGGTAAAGGAAACACCTGATTTAACAGATCACATCGTTCAATTTTTAAATATCATACAACATGGGAAAATTAAGCATTAAACCTCTGGCCGATCGCGTGGTGATTGAGCCTGCCGCCGCAGAACAGAAAACTGCCAGCGGAATTATCATTCCAGACACCGCCAAAGAAAAACCACAAAAAGGAACAGTGGTTGCCGTGGGACCTGGTTCAGCCGATAATCCTGTTACCGTAAAAGAAGGCGATCTCGTGCTTTACGGAAAGTATGCCGGCACCGAATTCACCATCGATGGTAACAATTACCTGATCATGCGCGAATCTGACATCATCGCAATTGTTTAATCATTTCAAATCATCCTTAAAACTATAATAAAATGGCAAAAGACATCTTATTTAACATTGAAGCACGTGACAACCTCAAAAAAGGCGTGGACGCATTGTCAAATGCAGTTAAAGTAACACTCGGGCCCAAAGGCCGCAATGTAATCATCGAAAAATCCTATGGCGCACCCCAGATCACCAAGGACGGTGTAACAGTTGCCAAAGAAGTTGAACTGAAAGACCCGGTTCAGAATATGGGTGCCCAAATGGTGAAGGAAGTTGCTTCCAAAACCAATGATATTGCTGGTGATGGCACAACAACAGCTACAGTACTGGCTCAGGCAATTATCACCACCGGTTTAAAAAATGTCACAGCCGGTGCTAACCCAATGGATCTGAAAAGAGGAATTGACAAGGCAGTAAAAGAAGTAATCAAAGCCTTGCATGCCCAAACAAAGCAGGTTGGCGACAGCAATGAAAAAATCAAACAAGTTGCTGCGATTTCGGCCAACAACGATCACACCATTGGTGCTTTGATAGCCGAAGCCATGACAAAAGTGAAAAAAGAAGGCGTCATCACTGTGGAAGAAGCCAAGGGAATCGAAACTTATGTGGATGTGGTTGAAGGAATGCAGTTCGACCGTGGTTACATCTCCCCTTATTTCGTTACCAACGCCGAAAAGATGGAAGCCGTTTACGAAAACCCCTTCATCCTGATTTACGACAAGAAAGTCTCGGTGATGAAAGATCTGCTGCCTATACTCGAAAAATCACTTCAGACAGGTCGTCCGTTAATCATCATTTCTGAGGATGTTGAAGGCGAAGCATTGGCTACACTGGTTGTTAACCGCCTGCGCGGTTCATTGAAGGTAGCCGCTGTTAAGGCTCCCGGTTTTGGCGACAGAAGAAAAGAAATGCTGGAAGACATTGCCATCCTCACCGGTGGTGTCGTAATCAGCGAAGAAAAGGGCTACCGTCTCGAAGATGCAACCCTGGATATGCTTGGAACAGCCGACAAAGTGTCGATTGACAAGGAAAATACCACTATCGTAAGCGGACATGGCGAAAAAGAAAGCATCGACGCCCGTGTTGCACAAATCAAGAAACAAATCGAAGTTACCACATCCGACTACGACAAAGAAAAACTGCAGGAACGATTGGCAAAACTTGCCGGCGGGGTGGCTGTGATTTATGTCGGTGCAGCTAGCGAAGTGGAAATGAAAGAGAAAAAAGACCGCTTCGACGATGCACTGGCTGCAACCCGTGCTGCAATCGAAGAAGGGATAATCCCGGGAGGTGGCGTTGGTTTCATCCGTGCCATCGATGCCCTCACCGACCTGAAAGGTGAAAACGAGGATGAAACAACAGGTATCGCCATTGTTAAACGTGCATTGGAAGAACCGTTGCGTCAGATCGTTGAAAATGCAGGTCTCGAAGGCTCTGTTGTTGTGAACAAGGTGAAAGAAGGCGAAGGCGACTTTGGATTCAATGCCCGCACCGAGGTTTACGAAAACCTTTATGAAGCCGGTGTAATTGACCCAACCAAGGTGGCTCGTGTTGCCCTTGAAAACGCCGCTTCCATTGCCGGAATGCTGCTGACAACCGAGTGTGTTCTGGTAGAACACAAAGATCCGAAAGAAGCACCTGCCATGCCTCCGATGGGTGGCGGAATGCCCGGAATGATGTAAAATCTGATGAGACAAAAATTGAAAAAAGCGCAGTTAACCCTGCGCTTTTTTTATTGTCATAGATCGTGTTGACTACGTTTTGCTATCAGGCCTGTAAATCAACTGAAGGCCGTGAAGAAAATTACGCAGCACCTGATCCTTGCAAATTCTGTATTGACTCTGATCCGGACTACGAAAAAAAGCACTCAACTCATGTTTGCTCAAACGAAGACCTGCTCTTTCCAAAATCCCCAGGATATCATCATCGCGCAGGCTTAAAGCAATTCGCAACTTTCTGAATACCAAATTGTTGTTCATTTTCTTTTCTGCTATCATCTGCTCACCATCCTTCTTCCCGCGCTTTTTCACAATCAGGCCGTTGAGAAAAACAGCCAGCTGATGATCATTGACAGGCTTAAAAGCTTCATCATCATCACGTTTGAGCCAATCGCTGATTTCGGCCCGTGTTGCTTCACGACCACCCAGACGAAAAAGCTCCATCATTGTGTCGTCGTTAAAATCATAAATATAACGCAGCCTCCTGAAAATATCGTTGTTGTTCATACCAGAGCAATTAAAACCACAAAACTACGTGATTTAGGATCAAAACCACCAAACTCTTCCAATCAGTTTGAGAACAAATCATTTGACAGTTAAACTTTTATTGCGTTATTTTGTTGTTTCTTTTGCAGGAACAGCAACCTGTCGTGAATCAAAAGACCGTTATGAGAAGAAAAAGAGACATCATCATCAGTGGTTTTTCCAAATTGCTCAAGGAAGAAAAACTCAAACTTGTTGCCGAATACTTTGAAAACCCCGGAGAAGTCGTCAGCCTGTTAAAAAGTTTTTGGCATTCGGATGAAAGCCAGCAAAAACTCTTCGATGAATTCAGCGAAAACACCATCACCAACTTTTACATCCCTTATGGCATCGCACCGAATGTGATAATTAATGGCCGCACATACCTCGTACCCATGGTTATTGAAGAAAGCTCGGTTGTGGCGGCGGCATCAGCAGCTGCAAAATTCTGGAGCGAAAGAGGTGGTTTTCACTGCGAGATTTTGGGCACAAAAAAAGTCGGTCAGGTTCACTTCAGCTGGACAGGAGAGAAACATCAGCTCTATACCATGCTGCCTGCCCTGAAACAATACCTCATCGAGTCGGTGAAGCCCATCACCGCAAACATGGAAAAACGCGGCGGTGGTGTGCTTGATATCAATCTGATCGATCTAACGCATGAAATATCAGACTATTATCAATTACTTGTTACCTTCGAAACCAAAGATTCGATGGGAGCTAACTTTATCAATTCTGTTCTTGAGGAGTTCGGTCAAAGTCTGAAGGTTTTCATGGCAGGTCAGATTCAGCTTTCTGATGAGGATCGTCAGGTTGAGATCATCATGGCTATTTTATCCAACTATACCCCTGAATGCGTGGTAAAAACCTGGGTTGAATGTCCTTTACATTTACTCGATAATGTTGACGAACGCCTTGATGGCGAGTCTTTTGCACGAAAATTTGAAAAAGCGGTAAAGATTGCCCACGTGGATGTTTACCGGGCTACCACCCACAATAAAGGTATTTATAACGGCATCGATGCTGTTGCCATCGCCACAGGAAACGATTTCAGGGCAATCGAAGCTGCAGGCCATGCTTATGCCTCCCGTAACGGAAGATACGAAAGCCTGTCACGCGTTGAGATTGAAGACGGAATGTTTCGGTTTGTCCTGGAAGTTCCCATGGCTATGGGTACGGTTGGAGGTTTAACGAGTCTTCATCCGCTGGCCAAGCAGTCGCTCGAACTACTTGGGAATCCAACCGCAACCGAATTGATGATGATAGCTTCAGTGATGGGTATGGCAAACAATTTTTCAGCTGTGAAGTCATTGACTACAAAAGGAATTCAAGCCGGGCATATGAAAATGCACCTCTTCAACATCCTGAACCATTTTAAGGCAAGCGATGCTGAAAAAGACGCAGCTTCAGCTTATTTCAAAGATCAAAAAGTATCGTTTGCGAGCGTTGGACAATACATCGCTTCGTTAAGGAAATGATGCACAAAGCCCCTTTTTCTTTTACTGCCAATGGAAAGCTGTTGCTTACGGGTGAATATCTTGTTCTGAAAGGAGCCAAATCGCTGGCCTTACCACTTCGGAAAACACAGCGGGTTGAAATCATACCCGAAGAAACAAACGGCCACCCCTTGCTTGCCTGGTACGCTTTTGGCCCGGAAAACCCCTGGATGAAAGTGCTTTTTGAGTTACCAAGCCTGGATATTATACACAGCCCGGATCAGCAAAAGACTGTAAAACTTCAATCCATTTTACTCACCCTGAAACAACTAAATCCAGCCTTATTTGACGGGAGCCATTCCTACAAAGTCAGAACGCAGCTCGATTTTGATCCCGAGTGGGGATTGGGCACCAGCTCTACCCTTATTGCTGCGCTTGCCCGTTGGGGTGGTGTGGATCCATACACCTTACTTCGGTTATCAATCGGAGGATCGGGCTACGACATCGCCTGTGCAACCGCCAAAGCCCCGATCTTTTTTCAACTTCGCAATCTTCGTCAGGAAATTAGCAAAGCAGGTTTCTATCCCGCCTTTGCCGAAAACTTGTTTTTTGTCTATACCGGTCAAAAAAAAGACAGTTCACAGGGCATCATTGATTTCAACCGTCTAACCGAAGACCTTGATCTGGAGAAAGAGACAGCCATGATTTCTGCATTGTCGGAAGAAGCCGCAACAACCACTTCATTCATCCGTTTTTGTGAGCTGATGGACACCCACGAGAAGCTGCTTTCCGCACTTTTGAAAAAGCCCGTGATTCAATCTCAATATCCAGGTTTTGAAGGGCAATTAAAAAGCCTTGGTGCCTGGGGTGGTGATTTTATGTTGGCCATGACCCAACACAATAAACAGGAGGTAGTGAATTTTTTCAGCGAAAAAGCGTCGGGGATTGTTTTCGCATATCACGAACTTGTTCGCTCTTAAACCATCAATTATGTTTGAAAACCAATTAAAAAACGAAGCGTTTGTTGCGGGTGAATCCGAAAAAGAACCAGGTGCAGTTACCTGGCAAAGCCCGTCGAACATTGCCATTGTCAAGTATTGGGGAAAGCATGGCAATCAACTGCCAAACAATCCCTCGGTTAGCTTTACGCTGAGTGCTGCCCACAGTGTTACCCGATTGGAATGGATACCCAAAACCGGCAAAGGGCTCCGCCTCAGGTTTCGTTTTGAAGGTCGGGAGGAGCCCGCCTTTCAAGCAAAAATTGAAAAGTTTCTTGAACAAAACATTGACATACTACCCTTTACAGAACAATTCGACCTGCAAATCGACAGCCATAACAGCTTTCCGCATTCGAGCGGTATCGCCTCATCAGCATCATCGATGAGTGCCCTGGTGATGTGTCTGCTCGACATGGAACAACAAATAAAAAAAATCCCTTCGCCGCCTGATGCACTGAGGCAGAAAGCATCCTGGCTTTCGCGGCTGGCGAGCGGGAGTGCAGCCAGAAGTGTTTATGCCGTGGCCTCACTTTGGGGAAGAACGCCCTCGCACAGCAAAAGTGATGATGCCTGGGCTGTTGGTCTGGACGATGTCCATCCGGTTTTTAAAAGCTATCGCGACAGCATTTTGATCATCCATGCCGGAACAAAAGCCGTTTCAAGCCGGGCTGGTCATGCCCTGATGGAAGGAAATCCGTTTGCCGATGTGCGTTATACCCAGGCACACCAGCATACAACCCGGCTTTTGAAAGCATTGCAACAAGGTGATATTGAATCATTTATTCAGATCGCTGAAGCTGAAGCCCTGCAACTGCATGCCCTGATGATGACTTCAAACCCTTCCTTCATTTTGCTGAAACCAGGCACATTGGCAGCCATTGAAAAAGTAAGGGAATTCAGAAATTCCACCGCTATTCCGCTGAGCTTCACGCTCGATGCAGGGCCAAACCTTCACCTGCTTTATCCGCAAGACCATGAATCGATTGTCAGCGAATTCATCCGTCGGGAGCTATTGATGTATTGTGAAGAGGGTCGCTGGATCAGCGATGCTGTGGGAAATGGTCCAAGCCGAATGCCATGATTCCCGATATCCACCGTGAGCCCTGGTACGGTAAAGTGATGCTTTTTGGCGAATACAGCTTGCTGCTTGGTTCAAAGGCTTTGGTCATCCCGCTGAAGATTTATTCCGGAAGCTGGACCAATGAAAAACCTGTGCTGGAAAGTGAAAAACAACTCAGCTATGAACTCCTTGGTTATGTGAGCTATCTTCAGCAACAACAACAGTTGAATCAAATGCTTGATATCCAATCCCTGAATCATGATATCTCTGCAGGATGGTGGTTCAGGTCCAGCATTCCACTGGGTTATGGTGCCGGAAGCTCGGGCGCAGTTACAGCGGCCATTTATGAAACATATGCTTTTGAAACCGCCACACATCTTTCCGAAATCAAGTCACAACTTGGCCTGATGGAAAGTTATTTTCACGGCAACAGCTCCGGGATCGATCCCCTCTGCTGTTTGCTGCGACGCCCCGTCTTGATTGAATCGGAAGGAAAAATAAGCCTTCCTGAAAAGGTTATACCGCCATCAAAATTTCAGGTTTTTCTTTATGACAGTCTGTCAACCGGCAAAACCGGACCGCTTGTTGCCTTTTTCAAGGCTCAGATGCATACCTGGTCGTTTTATAAAAAAACCTCCAGACAATGGTTGCCAGCAGTCGATCAAGCTATTGAAAGCTTTCTCGGAGCCGGGAACAAATCTTTTGCAGAAGCGCTTTTACAGTTGTCAGCTTTTGAGCTCAGCGCCTTAAAACCGATGATAACCGATGCACTGCTTCCACTTTGGGAACAGGGACTTCAGAATGGCGTCTACACCATGAAATTGTGTGGTTCGGGTGGTGGGGGCTTTAGCCTGATCTTTACGGAAGAAGCAAACAGGCTGCCTGAGTTTTTCAATCCGGCCCGGCTCATCAGGCTATTTTGAAACGGAAAGAAGCTGGAATATGTTTATCTGTTGAACACCTTCATCAATTCCTTGAGCTGAGGATTATCAGGTTCAAGTATCGCAGCCCTCAGCGCCAGTTCATTTGCCAGATCAAATTCCCTTCTTCCAACGTATAATCCGGCCAGATTGATCAGTGCCTGCACGTTATCAGGATTCAGCCGGAGGGCCATTTCAAATGATTTAAAAGCCTGTACAGGCTTGTTGAGTTTGCCTTCACAATAGCCAAGGTTCACCCATGCCCGGTCATTTCGGGGATGTTCGTTCACCACCAAGGAAAAAATTCTCCTGGCTTCTGCGATGCTGTCCGTTTTCACAAGCAAACTTCCCAGCTTATTCATCATTTCGGCATGATAAGGAGCAAGACTTGTGGCTTTCCGGTAAAAAAGGGCAGCATTGACCAAATTCAAGTCAGATTCAAACGCCTGTCCGATGCGATAGGCAGCCCAGGCATCCTCATTGTCGTAGTCCTGCACTGTCAAAAACCGGCTGAGAACCTCACCAAGCCCGTTTGAGCGCACAAGATGCCGAATGGCGCCATGATTGTCTGTAAGAAAAAAGTATTGCACAAAAGCCTTAAAATGCGCCCTGCTTGTTTCACCGGTATGCGGACGGAGGTAATACCTGGCAGAATCGAGATAAACCGGGTTGGCGTAATAGGTTTCATATTCGCGCAGATAGCCTTTGGCTCTTGTAAATGCATCGGTTTGACGGTTATTGACAGCTACCAGGCCTTTAAAGCGCAGAGGTCGGCTCAGGTCAGCATCGGGAAGACTTATCCTGTGATCCGTAATTTTTACATGAGGGATATCGCGGCTGTCGCGTTTAATCATATGACATGTCACACAATTCTCAAGTGGCTTTGATCGGGTTATTTCACTTCGATGGTCTTCTTCTGCTGAATCCTTGTGGCAGCCAACACAAACTGCATTAAAAGTCTCAGCCGGTGTTTCAGCCACGCTGATATGAGGATTGTGACACTGGATACACGACAAATCGCCGTCTGACCGGAGATAACAGGCACTCTCCATCATGCGTTCGATGTGTGAAGCCATGATAAGGGTGGGCGGGCCGCCGTCGTAGGAGGGCATAAAAACGTCCATGATATCGGTTAGTGCCATCCCCGGTCGAAAATCATAAAAACTCCTGCCCTCTCTGAGCACCATTGTACCCTGGAGGTGACAACGGGCACACAGGTCGTTCTGAAGTTTTTTCGATAACCTGCGAGGATTCACAATGGTTAAGTCAGCCGTTTTTGAAGTATCGACAAGGATGCCTGCCCGGGTGTGTTTCACATGCAGCGAGCCCGGCCCATGACAACGTTCGCAATCAATGCCGAGTGGCATGTGGTCGTATTTATTCTGAGATCCTGCAACGAGGGCAGGCAGTCCGTTGTGACATGAAATGCATTCAAGACCGAGATATCGTGAAAAACGTTGGTTATGACCATTTTCAAAACCGGGTGGCAAATCAAAAAGTTGTTGTTGCGTGTACCAGGTAAACGGAATTTGAAAGGCATAGCCGTTCACAAGAAAAATATGGGAATTTGTATGATGACCCGAACCGATGACATAATCTACCCTTTCGGTGCGCTGGTAAACAGTGTCCCGGCCATCAAGCCTGAATTCTCTAACCATCATAACTGTGTCGGCCCAGAACGGGTGATAAGACAAGTTGGTGAAAGAATCGTAAATGATCGAATCAGGGTGTAGGACCGCATCGCTCTTTTCGGGCCTGGCTCTCCCAAACGACCTCCCCATACCAGTTCTCAAATAAGAAGTATAATTTTGAAAATGACAATCACGGCATGCCTCCTTGCCAACATAAACAACCGAATCGTGATGGTTAAGCCAGGGCGAGGGTGGAATTTCTGACACATACCGGTCTCTTTCATGACCGGCAGAACAGGCAGCGAACCAGCCGGAAATTAGAGCCAGAAGGCACAAGGTGCCAAATCGCAACCATTCGGAATGCTTATTTACTGATACCATATCAGCAAAAATAATCCAACGGGATGAATATCCCTTAAAAAAGGAACAAAAACCATCCTGAAAACCGCGGGAATCAGGTCAAATGCCTGAAAAGTAGAAATATTTTGGTTTTTCGGTTGACAAGGCAACAGTTGATTGTAATTTTGCAGGATAATTTCAATACACAGAACGATATGAAAAAACTCATTCAGCTGTTGTTTGTTGCTACAATCATCTTACAATCAACATCTTGTACGGAAAAATACAAAAAGGAAATCGAAAGACTCACCGCCTATGCCGATAGTCTTGAAAACAAAGGTGTTGAAAAAGACACGGCAACAATGGCTTATGTCAGGGCTTTCAACGCCATTCAGCGCAATCTCGACGAGATTAAAATGAAAGAAAGACTGATTACGCAATTATCAGATACCGACCCTGAACAAAGAAAATCAAAGGAGGAGGAAATCAACCGCGATATAGAAGCTATTTATGAGCTCTTGCTTAAAAACAAGCAGATTGTGGAAGATTTACGCAAACAACTGAAAGGAGCCGGAAAAAAACGTGCAGAACTGGAGCAAATGATCGCCAGCCTCAACGGACAGATTGAAGAAAAAGATGCTGCGATCAGTGTATTGAAAGCTGAACTTTCAGACAAACAACTGGTAATTCGCAATCTGGAAAAGAACCTGGCAGCTATGGAGACGCTTAGTTTGGAAAAAGAGGCTGTTATCAATCAGCAGATTGTTGAAAAGAATACTGTATGGTACATTATTGGAAACAAGAAATATCTTGAAGAACAAAAGATTGTGACTAAGGAAGGTGGTTTTATCGGCCTTGGTAAAAGCAGAAAGGTTAGTGAGAATTTCGATAAGTCATTGTTTACTATGGCTGATCAGCGTGATTTGACTGCATTACCTGTTTTCAGCAAAAAGGCCCGCTTACTTACCATTCATCCGGCAGCCAGCTATCAGATGACAGGTGAAGACAATATTGACAGTTTAAAAATCCTGCATCCCGACGATTTCTGGAGTGCCTCCCGTTACCTGGTTGTGATGATTGATTAACGGCAAGAGACAAGCATAAAAAAAAGCGCTGCAAACCTCGAAGTTTGCAGCGCTTTTTTTCGGACTTACAGCGCATCGATCACCTCTTGCTGCAAGCGGGCAAATTCTTCAGGTTCCAATTTTAGTTTGGGCCTGCTGAAATCCATGTCGTAGATGCTGTTGATCGGAATGAGATGGATATGTGCATGAGGCACTTCAAGACCGATTACGGTAACACCTATCTTGGTGCAAGGCACAACTTTCTGAATGGCACGGGCTACCTTGCCGGCAAAAACCATCATATCAGCCAAATCCCTTTCATCCAGGTCGAAGATATAATCTGTTTCATGTTTTGGAATTACCAATGTGTGACCTTTGGCAAGGGGGTTGATATCGAAGAACGCAAAAAACCTATCATCCTCCGCAATTTTATAGCAAGGAATCTCGCCTTGTACGATTCGCGTAAAAATTGTAGCCATCGTTTTTTTGTTTTAGCGTGAAATTTCAACGATTTCAAAAGTAACTTTCCCGGCGGGTACATCAATTTCGGCCCGATCACCGACTGACTTTCCAAGCAATCCTTTGGAAATAGGTGAATTGACAGAAATCTTACCCTGTTTTAGATCAGCTTCCTTTTCAGGTACAATGACATAATTCATGGTAGCCCCGTTCTTCAGATTTTTAATTTTGATCTTTGAAAGCAGCAACACTTTAGAAGTATCCATTTTTGATTCATCCAACACACGTGCATTCATGACCAAATCCTGAAGCTGTGCAATTTTCAGCTCCAGCATGCCCTGTGCCTCTTTGGCTGCATCATATTCCGCATTTTCCGACAAATCGCCCTTGTCGCGCGCTTCCGCGATCATTTGTGAAATTCTGGGCCTTTCCTTCGACAACAGGTCTTCCAACTCACTTTTCAATCTTTTCAGACCCTCTTCCGTAAAATACTTTGTCTCCGACATAATGATTTGGTTTTTAAATATTAAGTAAAAAAGACCCTTAGCAAAGTAAGGGCCTTTCAGGACGCAAAATTAATACTTTTTTCGATCGAATGATCAGAAGCTTATCTTGGCACCAATCGAATGATTTCCTTTAAAATGATCAGTAGCTCTGTAAGAATAGTCAATAGCGATGGCAGAGCCCTTTTCCTTGCTCAACGGAACCTGAACAGTTATACCCGCACTGGCACCTTTGCTGACATTGGTGCGTAAATCGGTTTCGATGTTGTCCCACATGCCGTTCTCATAAGTATAACCACCACGAAGGATCAGATAATCCTTAAGGCTGAATTCAGCGCCGGCAGTGATTTGATCTTTAGTGAATGAATTGGATGTAAAATTACCGGCAAGGGTGAAGCGCATGTCGTTCTCAAAATTGAAATCATAAGCTGTTCCGATAACCAGTTGGGTTGGCAACTCAAAAGCATCCGAGCGCTGCTCCAGTGTAAACTGTGTTTCCTGACCCGGTATAAAAGCTCTCAAAGACAAACCGTCGCCGGAGAAACGCATGGTAGGTCCGATATTTTTCAGGGTAATACCAAAGTGGATATTTTCCTGCATACCAGTCACATACTGAATTCCGGCGTCAATGGCAATACCCTGAGCGCTGATATCGGAAATACTTTCAGAGATAATTTTCAAAACAAAACCAGCGTGGATGCTGCTTGAAAACGACTTTGCATAAGCCAGACTGAGGTTCAGAAGGTTTGGAGAGAAACTTCCCAGACCACCATCAGGATATTCAGTAGTGGTAATTGGAATATCACCAAAATTCATCGACATAACAGAAAGGCCCAGCACACCCGATTCACCGAGCCGTTGCGCAAAACCGAAAGAATAAATGTTTACATCCGATCCTTTAAGCCAATTGGTATGGGCAAAAATAAGATCAGTCTTCTGGGTGAAGGCTAGTCCGCCCACATTACTCCATATCGATTCAAGGCCTTTGATGCTTGACATACCTGCATTGCCCCAACCGGTGCTCCGTGCCCAGGGATTAATCAACAACTCAGATGCTCCGGCCTGTCCTGACCTGTCTTTATTACCAGCTTGCAAACTATGCCCTCCCATTATAATCAGAAGGCTGACTGCGATCATGTATTTATAAAAAGTACTCATATTCCTGTAATTTTTTTCGCAATTCATTGGTACTAGAATGTATTCAGGTCGATAGGACGCATTGTTCCAAACCATTTAATCACGCGTTCGCCGTCAGCTGTTTTCACATGAATCAGGTAAACACCGCTGGCAATAGGCACTCCGGCAAAATTCTTCAAGTCCCAGTCGAGTGAAGTTTTGGCTTCATCCTTTTTGAACTGTCGGATTTTTGTTCCACTCATATTGTAAATTGTAACAACACAGGTCTGAGGCAAATTGGTAATTTTTACCCTGTTGTCGAGTGCATTGGTTTCATAGTTTGAGTAGGCGTAATAAGGATTTGGCACCACCGAAACGAGGTCGAGGTCAGTTTCTATTTTATCCGGATTTCGCTGTTCAGCAGCGAGTGGTTTGAGCGAGAAGGTATATTTGGGATAACCCTTGTTTTCCAGATTATCCAGGTAGGCAGAGTCGGGAGCCAGCAGGCTGTGATATTGAGCATAAGGTTTGGCCACCCTGATGCGGATTTTCACATCGTTCGACAACCACTCCTTACCTTTTACCGGCATCGGCATACCAACATACATGATTTGTGAGAAGAAGTTCTGCGTATGAATAGGCATGAAGTTCGGGCTTGCAAAAATAGTATCCAGCATAGAGTATGCATATCTGCCGGCATCGTAGGCAGGTGAGTTATACTCAAATACAAATCCAAACTGTTCAAAGCGGGCATAGTCATGACGCATAATGTAAACATAGTGTTTGCCGGCAAACAAACTGCTGAAACCTGTTTGAGAGAAAATACTCGGATCCTCTTCGGGATCGAGGTTCAGATCACGGGCCGGTGGATTAAAGAGCATATCGCGTCCGTTCATGGCAGACAGATAAGAATCTTCACCAAACATGATATTCAAACGCTCACCAGTTTCCACATTAATGGCATATCCCGGGAACCAACCCATTCCATAGCTTCCAATGTAATTTGGATCGTTGGGATTGTCGCTTGGTTCGAGGTCCATGGAAGCAGCAGGTTTGCCATCTTTATCGACGGAAGGTGATTTTCTGAGTGCAAATCGCTTGGCCCTGCCCTGTGTAAGCAATGAATCGATTCCCATCTCAAGAACCGCGCTGCGGGTCCATTTTGATTTATCCGGTGTGAGTACAATATCAACACTTGAAATGGTCGACATGCTTCGCTGGGTTTTCGACAGTGAGCTGTAGCCGGGACCAACTGCCGACTGACCTGTTTCTCCGGTATTGTTCCCATAAGAAACCAATGAATAGGGAGCCCAGGTACGACCTGCAATCTTTTCGTATGATTCATCCGGATCCCATGGGCGAAGCGGACTAACCGACATACCCCAGTCATCATTCAAGGCATTTTCGGTATCTTTGTATTTACCCGATCTGATCCAGTTGAGTGGTGAACCAGGTTGATCATTGTCAGCAATACCTGTCAGGTAAGCCCTTGAACTGTCGGAGTAGCTTACCGAAGATTCGAGGAAACCATTGTTCGTAGCCAGTACCTGCGAGAAAGGATCATTGGCACCATCATTTCCGATTCGGTAAATACCAGGGAAATACGGTTGAGAAATCCGGATCGAAATACCTCTTTCAAGGAAGAGTTTTTCGCTCTCGGAAATGATTGTTGTATCAGATTTGAAGACCTCATTGGTCGACAAGTCTTTCAGATACCATTTTGAAACAAGCTTACTGGCTGTATCTCCTGTAACAGATCCATCACCAACAATATTGAATATTTTTTGAGCATAAAGAGAATCCATCCAAAACTCATAATCAGAACCAACAACATTTAATGGATCAATTACTTTTACATTGATTGGACCAGCATTTTGCTGATAGGTTGCCTCATAGGCCATCGGATAGGCGGGATCGCCATAAAGATTGTCTGGTCCGGCAGGTTCTGCTGACATAATTTTATTGATGGTTTCCTGGGTAAGATCCAGCGTTAAGCCACCGTTTCCATTTCCTGCAACTCGGGTAATTTCAGGGCTGTCGCCGTATGCAGCGTTAAACACCGTACCATTCACAGTTTTGTGAGGGATTACTGTATATAACTTGATATTCTTACGACCTGCCAGGAATGGGGTTTTCTGACCCAACAATCCATTGAGTACACTTGGCTCATCGGTATACGGCATAAACTCATTGTAAGCATAAGCCAAAGCCAGGTAATAATACTGTTTATGATTGACAAGTCTTACATCCCCTGAGGCAAAAGCATCCTGAGTTAACACAAAAGAATGTTGAATTCCGTTGTCGGCACCCATAACTTCAACCATCGGCACTGTAGCACCAATATTGTCATCGAAATAATAATTAACCAATTTTCCAACGCCGTTCTTTTTATCGAATTGAGCCACAAGGCGCACCTGATCGGGATCTTTCAGGCTTTCAACACTTACGGAGGCATTTCTGAGCTGATAAATCAGATAACCTTCAAAACGGTACAATGAGTCGCTCCGTTGGTCAGGGAAGTTAGGATGAGGCTGAACGATGTTGGGATCAAACTCGAAATAAGCTTCGTTGTAATTATTTGAAGAGGGTGAGTTTGAGATATACATGATAATTTCGCGATCCAGCTCCTGGAATGAAAGATCAGGGGCGTTAGGACCGTCAATGACCTTGAAGCAGTTGTCGAACAAAGCCTGGCATTTATCATCCACCCGTTTGAGCAGGGTAACAGAAGCCTGAGGGCCGCCGGAGGTTGCACGGGCCCACGGAATACCGACGGTGATGTAGTTAACAGCACCCGGTTTGAGGGTAAATGGACCGGCAGAGTGAAGGAAACGACGGTCGGCCGGGTCGTTTGGTGATCCGTTGTTACCCGTTTCTTCAGTCCAATAAAATCCGTTTTGTGTATATCCACCATTTGGAATGGCACCTCCGGTACCCCAGTTACATGGGTCGGTGCTACCGGGGAACATAAAGTCACATTCAGGACCTACAACACCGGGATTACCAGGGAAAGCATTTCCTCCGTAGGACATCGCTTGTCCGTTTTTCCATTTTCCGCGAAGAATATTGTAGTATTGAGGTGCAGTGCTTGGGTCACCAAGGTCACCACTGGAGTTGTTATGGAACAGAAATCTGCGCATCCCGAAACGTTCGTTACCCGGAATTCCGTCACCAAAATTGATCCCGTTGATGCTCTCGTTGCAAAGTTGCTCGAGCAGGGTATCACCATTGGCGTCAACAAGGGTCCTGAATTTGGGTCTGTCTTCAGGTAGGGGATCCATGTATGGGCCCTGGAAAAAGTCAACGCCGATTGCTGGTGGCTGATCTCCATAGGCTTCCGGAGTACCACTTCCATCAATTGCCCGGCCGTTGTAACAGAATCCGAGACCACGAATGATATCACATCCGATGAAGTCGTCAGCTGCATAGCCGAGGTCAGGGTCAACCCACTGAGAGAAAAATGTTTGTGTGAGTTCAAAAGTTGAACGGTTGATGATCTCATAACTGTAGAAAGTCATGTTGTTGATTTCGTCATTGGTTGCGAAACCAAAAACCTGAGCCCTGATTTCCATTCCGATGGCCGAACCCTGTGTTTCGGAGTGGAAGTTACCTTTATCATTGAACACCCACCAGATTGTTTGGTCACCCTTGATCACCTGGTCGGCCAACACGGAGCCGGTAATTACATTTTCAATGGATTCATCCATTGTAGGAGTGCGGGTTTTACAAAGGCTATTGTCAATGTCGTAATATGGATAATCACCGGCAAGCGGGTTATATTCGCCATCGCCATCCACATCATAGAACGGAGCCAGGTAATAACTTTGATTTTTCGAGATATCGCCATGAGCAGGCCATTCCAGAATTTCTTTGGGGATGGTATAATCATCACTTGGAATGAAAGCTCCGGTGATTGGATCGGTGTGAGCGATAAATTCGTCTACCACAGCCCGGGTGATCTTGAAATGTTTGTCATACTGGGCACAGGTTGTCTCGTCGATGGCAGCAGTACCATCCACAGTTAGCGGACCAGTCCAGTAATCATTACCAGCGCCGCGATAACGCTGTGCAGCCAGTTTCAACTGATTGTTAATGTCAAGACCACCTATCCAGAGTGCTCCGGAAAACATAGAAGTGGCTGTTCCATTCTTTGGAACGAAATATTTTGAGTTACCATCAAGATCCCACCACATATCGCCTCCGCCGTTGATACGGGCGCGGATGTTGTTGACATCGAGCCACTCGAAAGCAGAGGATGGTGAACAGCCGGCAGACGTTTGTTTAAGGACAGCGGTTTTCTGGCCGCTGTTCAGCTCCAGCTCGCGTGCCTGGGATTGGTTGAGTATCAGCAAAACAAAGCTTGCGGCAAACAGCGTTTGAATGATATTCTTCATCTTTCCTATATTATTATTCATTTTTACTCGAAATTTAACCGGTAGCTCTTAGAAGTTCAGCATTAAACCCACACGAATCTGACGTGGAGAGCTGTAGTTGCCCGGGCGGTTAACGAAAATGTCGTACAATTCCCTGAAGGCAATGGGATCGGTCTGGGTATTGATCTCACGTTGCCATTCAGGTGCTGAAAGATAACCGTCGTCGTCGGCGTTTCCGGTTGCTGAATACACACGTAAAACGTTTTTGGTATTGAGAAGGTTAAGCACCTGTACGTATACGTTGAGATAAGCTTTCCTAACCCCGCCGTCTTCCATCTTGCCAAAGTTGAGGTCGATGTCTTTGTCAACCCTCAAATCGAGCCGGAACTGCCAGGGTAAGCGTGAGCCATAGTAAGAACCTTTGAGCAGGTTGCTACTGGCAGAGATGGGTGAATTTACTTTACGTGCAGCTGTGTAGGGTGTTCCTGATCCACCTAAAACAGTAAGGGTGAAACCAGTATTTTGAAGCACTTTTACAGGAGCTTTATCTTTCTTCTCGCGACTGATGGTAGGTCCGTTGTATTCTTTACCTGCACCATATCTGTAATCGAGGAGCAGGTTGAACTGATGACGACGGTCCCAGGGCATCGGGATGGTTGAACGCAGGTTTGGTAAACCGGCTGCAATGAGTGAAGCAGCAGTAGTGGTGGTAGCCCCGGTTGCATTGGCAAACTGAAGGGTGTATCCGGCACGGATTCGGGCGTTGTTGGTACGACGGAGATCGTATTCAACGGTGAGACCCTTGACAGTACCAAAATCGAGGTTGCTAAACGAGGTGTAGTCTTTCGGATAAGCACCCGTGAACCTGTATACCTGAATCATGTTACGCATTTCGCGATAGAAAGAGGTAAAGGTCAGTGAGCTGGTATTAGTTAGTTTTTGTGTGAAGCCTAACTCGTAGTCGATGGTTTGGGTAGGTTTCAACGAAGGATTATTAATTGTTCCGGTGATACTCTCAAAGAAATAATAAGTTGCAGGGTTCGAGAATAAGTTACTTGTCGGACGTTGCGTCAGCACATCATAATGTGCAAAGAACAAGGCCTCATCCGAAATGGGGAAAGAGAATGAAATACGGGGCATGATGTTGAGCTCCGGTTCATAATCTTTAAACGAGGAGATATCAACCCTTGACTGACCCGGATTTACGAGATAAGGCTGGATACCGGAACCAACATCAAGTTTGGTCGGGTCTTGAATAACAGCACCTTCAGCATTGTACCAGGTGTTTTCAAAGCGATAACCTACAATCCTGGTTGGGTCGTTGGCCTTGTCAACATAAACCGTATAATCATTTCCAATACCCTGAGGGTGGCTAACCGGTGCTGAGTTCAGGCTTGTAACTTCACCGGCAGTTTTGGCATTGTAAAACAAATAGGGATCTTTCAAAACTTTCTGGTTGGCGTCAAAGCGGTCAACACGTACACCTATATTAAAGATCAGGTCTTTAAAGGCAAATTTATCCTGAATATAACCGGCCATATAGATGGGCTGGAAAGCACCAACGGGACGGAGATACATTCCATTTTCATCGCGCAGGTTAAAGAAATCCTCAAAGCTGGGACGGCTTGATAATTTATTCCCTTTGTAGTCAAATCCAAGGTAATTGGCATAGGAATTACCGTCATTCAGCAATTCATCCGGGCTAAACATACTGATGTCGAAAGGATTTTCACTTGTTCCGATGGTATGACGAACACCGTTTTTATCGTAGTATTCGATGGTGTTGTTATTGGCATCGTAGGAGTCGATCACGATGTAATCGAGGCCATCTACAGGAAGACCCAGGCTGTTTCGGAGATTTTTGTCAAATACGCGTTGCGAATTCGGGTCGTAGTTTCTGTAATATTTTACTGTATCAACAATACCATCGTAGCTGACAACAAAAGGGTTATCAACATCCAGCTCCGAGATGTGGAAATTGGTTAATCCGCGCATAAGGGTCCAGAGACCTGTCGGGGCGTAATCGATGCTTCTGTTGGTGCGTTGTTCGTATTGGAAGCCCAGTTTAATTTCGTGGTTTCCGATATCCATCGAACCTGCGACATTGATGCCAAACTGGTCGTTGTCATCTTTACCATAACCTGACTGAATCGAACCCGGTGCCTGGAAGAGGCTGTAGAATCCGGCAGGGCCGGCACCATTCAGGAGGGCACCACCTAATACAACCTGGTCGAGATTTCTGAAATTATCTTCAGGCTGACCGGCATAAGTGTTAAAGTAATTTGTGGTATAATTGGAAATCAAAGGATTAAGAGTACCAGACTCCCAGGTAACGAGGGTATCGTTGTCCCAGCCCTTGAGTACCATCACATTGGTGTATTCTTTTCCGTCGACTGTAACGTTTTCACGTTCGAAAGTCGGCTGTTTGTAAATCGAAAATTTGCCAAGGTAACCATAGTCGAAAATATTTTCATAATGATCCGGATCACCGTAGGAATTCACCTGACGGGTGTAGTCGGCCTGAATGGAATAGTAGATATTTTTGACAATAGAAGTGCTTTCGTTGGCTGTTGGGAACCTTTGGGTAAAACGGCCAAAAACACGCCAGGTATTGTTGTTGTACTCACTGTTCTTGTCCCAGTTAAAGAATGATCCGCTATAGCTGAAGGCATTGCCGCTGGAGATATTGTAAGTACCTCCAAAAGTGAGGTTTACAGTTTCTGTTGTTCTGACGTTGATATTGCCGGAAATGTTCACACCATAGTTTTCAGTGTTCATTGATCTTTTGGTAATCTCGAGGTCGGAGGCACGAACAAACTCACCGTTTCGGTAGGTTCCAAAACCAAGGCCGGTAGGACGAAGGGGCGATTGCTGCAGGTTTTGTAAAGTAGCGTCGGTAGCTTTGTAGTAACCTTTGGAAGAAATAGCTCCATCGCGGTCATAATTTACATCACCGGCGAGGAAAAATCCAAGAAGTGCTGTTTCTTTTTTCTTTCCTTTGATAAGCGGCCCCTGAACATTGAAGCCAACCCTGTTGTGACCAAAAGCATCGAGAAACTCTGAGGTTTCCAGTTCAACACCTGCACCAAATTTTCTGGAAGGTCCTTTGGTTGTAACATTGATAATACCACCTGTGGCATCGCCATACTGAGCGGGCGTACCACCAAGGATTACGTCAACCTGTTCAATAGCGGACTGAGGAACACTGCTGTTGCCGATTACACGTACACCATCAATATATACAGCCGTAGCATCAGAACGGGCACCACGGACATTACCGCGTTCCCCGTCGGCAGAGAAAACCCCACCCACCGTTGCAGCCACAGCATCGGCCGACCTGTTGGGCATTTTTTTAATTTCCTCGGCAGTAACCGAAGCTCCGCTCGTGGTTTGGTCCTTGGAAATGAGTGGCACTTTATACTCAATTACCTCAACAGTCTGAAGCTCAATTGAGGTGCTAACCATGACAACATCGTAAAAAGTAATCTGATTACCACTGATGGTTATGCCTTTAACCAAAACAGGATTATAACCCACAAAAGTTGCTTTCAGATCATATTTTCCGGGAGGGATCGGATTGATCACATAATTTCCATCAAAATCGGAGGTGGCTCCACCAACCACCGTACCTCCATTTTCGAGTACGATGTTGGCAAAAGACACGGGTTCCCGGCTGTCCTTTTCATATACTTTTCCTTGCAACCTTCCTTGTTGGGCATATGTTAAGGTGATGGTACTCAATACAATACCCAAGGTAATTAGTAAATTTTTTAACATACTGGTTTAAATTATGTTATACTACTCTTTTGTGCGTTAAAGGCCGGTAAAGATAAAAACATTTTCACATTAATTAACAAAAAATGGCTGGCCGTGCTAAAAATTGATATGCTGAAGTTTTTTCCTTTAGAAATCAGGCCGTTGAAGGATCGTTTGATAAATGATGGCCTGACGCAGGTCGATGGGTTGAAGCAGTTGTAGGTTTGGTTTCTGACTTTGCTGCTCTTCCGTTTCAAAGAAGGCAAAAGCTGGTTGAGCTCTTTCCATTTCTTCGAGTGAGGGCTCGTCTTCCTCCTCCCACTCACCGGCATAAGCCTCAAAAGGGCTTATGGGCTGAGGTTCGTCGTCAAGCTTTTCGGCTGAAGGACCTTCGAGGGTTTCATAAACCATTTCGGGTTCATCGTCAAACCGTTGAGGATTCACTTTCTTAGGAAAAAACTCTCCAAAGATCTCTTCCAAATCGCTTTTTGGCATTTCGGTGGTGCCTTTAACCTGTTTCTTTTTGGCACTGTTGATGACCGAAAAAACCACCCAGACGATGCCTAGCAGGATATAAATCAGGTCTTCCATGTGGGTATTATTTTGTGGGAAAAAACATGGGATAAAAATAATCAAAAATGAAAGCGGCCATCAAAAAGGCAAAAAAATGGGATGCGTTTTGACCGATGACCGGTGTAAAAACAGAAGTAAACCGCAAAAAATCAGAGATTATGAATGATCTCCAGAATTTTTTCCTTCTTACGTCTCGAGACAGGAATCTTATCACCGCTGCTTAAGGTAATCACACCACCTTCATCCCGGCTAAAATTTTGAATGTACCTGATGTTGATCAGGTGCGATTTGT
>JANJXG010000130.1 GCA_024709145.1 Bacteroidales bacterium
AAAAAAAGAATATTATTGCATTGGCTCAGGAGGCCGGCTTTAAATCGAAGTCAACTTTTCAAACTGTATTTAAAAAAAATACAGGCAAAACTCCGAGTCAGTATTTGAAGGAGTTGGATGAACCTACCGGGTAGTCCTGAATCTTACAAATTGGTTCAGGAATCAGCAAAATCAGGTACTTAGCTGAGCTGGTTTCCTTAATGCTACTGTTTGGATGTCTAATTTTGCGCATAATTTAACGCGAAATCAGAGATGAAGACAAAGAATTATATCCTTGCGTTGTTTTTATTATTCCTGAACGGTTGCATCAAAGTCGATCCTTTTATCAATTTGCAGATGAGTCCGAATGCAACAGCACTCGAAAGATTGGATTTACTTTCCATCGAAAACAAAGCTGAGCTGAAAAACCTTATCGAGGATCATACTTATTTTGATGCTTGTGTTGCCCTGTCAGGAAATAAAGTGATTTATGAGTATGGCGATAAAAACGTGCCCTATAATTGTGCCTCGGTTCGTAAGAGTATATTCAGTGCTTTATACGGAATAGCGGAGAACAAAGGATTAATTGATACAGATGCAACTCTCGCTGAAATTGGTATTGATGACAAAGTAAATCCGTTAACCGAAACAGAGAAAATGGCTACGATTCGAAATCTGTTGACAGCGCGTTCAGGAATCTATCTGCCTGCAGTTGGCGAATCGGAAGGTATGAAACGCAGAAAACCTTCCAGAGGACAGTACTTGCCCGGAGAGCACTTTTATTACAACAATTGGGATTTCAATGTATTACCTATCATCCTGGAAAAGATTACAGGCAAAACCACAGGCGATTTAATTTATGAATGGATTGCTGTTCCAACAGGGATGCGGGATTTTGTGCCCGCGAACGTTACTTATCAGTATAGTGACGACACCGAATATCCGCAAACAAGGGTGTATATCAGTGCCGAGGATTTGGCGCGTTTCGGTTCATTGTATCTGACAGAAGGTAGGTGGAATGAAATTCAGGTGATCCCTTCTGACTGGATCGAACAAAGTGTTCTTGCTGTATCGCATGAATCGCACGACGCTGATCTGTTGGAACATCCATTTATGGAGGGCTATGCATACCTGTGGTGGGTAGATGAAGATGAGAATACACTTTGGGCAGATGGAGCAGGTGGTCATTTCTGTATCATTGACAAAAGTGAGAACTTAGTCGTTGTGGTTCGCAACAATACTGGCATGTCCTCAGCCGGATATTTATTCTACAATGCGCAAAATCCCTATGAACCAAATGAGAAAGGTGATTTAGTGTACAAGGCTATAAAAACGAAACTCTAACCAGATGAAAACCATCTTTATCACACTTTTCGCATTCATATTGTTCGTTTTTCAGGCTCAGGCCCGGGAACTTAAAAATTCGCTGATGATCGAATTTGGCGGTGGTGGTTTGGCTTACAGTCTTAATTACGAACGGCTGATAAAGCAGCAATTCATTACCAGAGCAGGGTTTTCCCATTTTATAATCGTTGAAAATCAAACAGATAAAACATTGAATGTAACAACGATTCCGTTATCATTCAGTTATTTACAGAAAATGAGCGGTAATAAACATTTTCTTGAAATGGGTATTGGTACGATGGATTTGATAACTTCTGGAGATTTGGTTGAATACAAGGGGGTTACAAATATTTTTATCAACCCTTACCTGATTGCAGGTTACCGGTACAAATCAACGGACAAAAAATGGAATTTTAAAATAAGTTTAACGCCGTTTTTTGGTACAAAAAGCCTCACGAATCCAACAGATCAGGGATTTATGCCGTTTGGCCGTAAAATTCAATTGTGGGGATCAATCGGTATTGGTTACAGCTTTTGAGCTGTGTATTGGTTTGGAGGTCATGGGTCTGAAAGTCAGTGCTGTGATGGCATCCTTTCACCTAGAAATCTCGCATAACCGATGGGTGTCAAAAAACCAAAGCCAATTGGTATGAGATGATTACAGGCTAGTGTCAATCGCCCCAAAAGCCGGCAGCGAACAGCCAAAAAGTTTGACCTTTCTCTTGTTTATTTCCCCAGGCTATCCTACTTTTACAACCCATACACGAAAGGCATGGTGCCAGCGTAGTGAGTGGATGATTAGGCTTCAAACCGTTGTTTAAACCTCTCATTCACAACTGCTTCGTGGCTCAAAACACTGGTTTTTCGGGTTGAAAGTTATTTGAAGGGTGTATGCATGATCTGCAAATATTTCATCGGGAGGATGGAGTCAGAGCCAAATAAGAATGACCGGTGATGGATGCTGAAAAGGGCTGGTTTGATGCAGTAGTTGATGACAGGCATATCGTTTTTCGATGGGGTGATTTGAATACCTGGTTTCATCAATGGAATATGTAGCAAATAGAGGGGCCTGCTTTTGTTGATCCGGTGGGTTTAATGCGTAATACATATCATGGTGTGTGGATGATCGATAGGTAGGGCTGCATGTTTAAAATGCTGCTGAACACTTAATATCCGGTTTTCAATTAACAGTTTTGTGACGAATGACTATGACAAAAAACAGATTACTTTACCTGGATAACCTGAAAATATTTCTCATATGCCTGGTCATCCTGCATCATGTGGGACAAGGGTATGGGCCAACAGGCGGTTGGTGGTTTTATATGTCATCGCAGCCTGAAAAACTGGAATGGATGGGCCGTTTTTTTTGTGTTAATGCTTCCTTCTTCATGGGCCTTTTTTTTATGATTTCGGCTTACTTTTTTGCTTCGTCATTTGAACGAAAGGGTTTCAGGAAGTATGCAACTGATAAACTGAAACGTTATGGTATTCCTCTGGTTTTTGTTTATTGGATCATGATGCCTCCCATCTTTTATTTTAACTATGAGTTATACACCGACCACCCTTCGCTTTCCTTCTTTACCTTTTATCGACAGATATATTTGGGCATTGGCGGACAGCCTGACTGGTATAAACCCATTCTTAGCTGGCCGTTGCGTAACCTAGGATTTGGTCACCTTTGGTTTGTTGAAAATTTGCTGGTATATGCCATGGTGTATGCGGGATTGAGCGTTGTGCTGAGAAAAACACCCTTTGCTCATCATTTTAGCATCAATGTTTACTTGTTTTCGGCAGCATATGTATTGATTGTGATTTTGGCCACCGTGATTGTACGGGATTATTACAAAGTTGGCGACATCAGGATTGTTTTTGGGTTTTTGATGATTGAAGTGGCTCACTGGCCTATTTATATCGGATTTTTAATCTCAGGCATCATTGCAAGTCAAACTCATTTGTTTCAGAAGTTTCCTTCCCTTTATGGCAAAGGCCTTCTGCTGACAGGTGTTTTTTTTGCATCAAAAGTTTATTTTCCTTCATTGTTTCCCGATGTCATCAATTCCTGGTCGGGTAAATATTTCGAGGTATTTGAAACAATCATGGGATTTTCACTCAGCTTTGGCCTCATGGTCCTATTTCGTGACCATTTGAATGTTTCCAATCAATTATTGGCCAATATGGCCGAAAATGCTTATGCTGCCTACATTTTTCATTATCCGATTGTAATCATCCTGCAATATGGTTTTGATCAGGTCCCCGTCAGGGTGTTCAATAAGTTTATTATTGTGGGTATTCTTTCAATTATTGCGACATTCGCACTTTCCCATATGATAAGAAAACTAAAGTTCATAAGGGAGATATTATAAAATGCTCAGACCTGAAAGCATCATGTATATACAAGCGATGCGCAACAGAGCCCATGACAGGGAGTATAGGAGTTTGAAACTTTGTGTTCTGCATCGGGCTTATTTACGAAGTGAATAATCGCTAGCCTGGCTATTGCCATAATTAATATTATTATTATCTTTCTGCCACAATCTTACACGGAGTGATGAAAACAAAAATTTTGGCCTTACTATTCTGCGTTTCAACAATGGCACCAGCTCAGAACGCCGGGTTTGTGAACGTTTTTATTGGAACAGATGGAACAGGACACACTTTTCCCGGACCATCCATGCCCTTTGGAATGGTGCAACCCGGGCCAGACAACAGGGATTTTGGCTGGAATCATACAAGCGGTTACCAGTATAAGGATACCCTGCTACTGGGCTTTTCACAAACCCGTTTTAGCGGAACCGGAATTAATGAAATGGGCGATGTGTTGTTGCTGCCAATCAATCCCCGGAAGGCACAACTCAAAAATGCTTACTTCAAGAATACCGAATCAGGGAAAGTGGGTTATTATACCCTGACGAAAAAAGACGACGTCAAGGTAGAACTCACTTGCTCTGACAGGGTGGCTTTTCATCTTTATACTTTTCCGGAACAAGAAGCGCAGGTTTTGGTGGATTTACAACACGGTTTGCGTTTCGTTTTTGACGAAAACAGCCCTAAGGGATTGGTGATTGGTAGCGATGTCATAATTGAAGACAACACCACCATTTCAGGTTATTGTTCCACGCAAAACTGGGTAAACCGTAAATACTTTTTCACACTAACATTTGAACGTCCTTTTTCAAAATCGACGCTTCTGGAAAGAGAGGAAAAAGAAGAGGCGCCAAGATACCTGCTGACGTTTGCATTGCCGGAAAATAAGACCCTCAGGGTGAAAATTGCCCTTTCTTCGGTATCGGTGGAAGGAGCAAAGCTGAATATGAAAACCGAAATACCACATTGGGACTTTGAAAAAGTATATCAGAACAACCAAAACAGCTGGAACAACTATCTGAGCAGAGTGAGCATTGAAGCACCCCTGCAGCAAAAAGAAGTCTTCTATACCTCTCTCTATCATTTGTTTTTACAACCATCTAATATCGCTGATGTAGATGGAAGTTACAGAGGTGTGGACGATCAGATTGCTATTGCGCCCGGAATGGCATATTATTCAACACTTTCTATCTGGGATGTGTATCGTGCTGCCTTCCCGTTATTGCAGATTTTAGCACCTGAAAAAATTGATGGCATCATCCAAACGATGCTGCTACATCACAAGGCCAAAAGATTTTTACCCATTTGGACGGCCTGGGGACAAGACAATTATTGTATGATTGGCAACCATGCCATTCCAATGATTTTGTCGGCATATCAGAATGGCTTCAAAGGATTTGATGCCCATGAAGCCTTAATGGCCATGGTGGAAACTTCCACCATTTCGCATATCAACTCTGATTGGGAATTGTATCATGAATACGGATATTATCCTTTTGATCAACTGGATAACGAATCCGTTTCAAGAACCCTGGAAAGCGGTTATGATGATTGGTGTGTGGCTGAAATGGCGAGAAAACTCGGAGAAGAAGAAATTAAAGACACCTTTACCAAAAGAGCCGGTTATTACAAGAATCTTTTTGATCCGGAAACTCAATTTTTCAGAGGAAAGGATAGCAAAGGAAATTGGCGGGCACCTTTCGATCCTTTAATGGCAACTTCGCCACTCAATAATCCGGGAGACTATACCGAAGCCAATGCCTGGCAATATTTTTGGACACCAACGCAATATGATATTCATGGAGTTACAGATTTATTGGGGGGGGAAAATCTTTTCACAAAAAAACTGGATCAGTTTTTCACCACCGGGGCATTGAACCCAGATAAATTTCTGGGTCAAGAAGCCATGATCGGACAGTATGCCCATGGCAATGAGCCCAGTCACCACATCATTTATTTGTATGCATTCAGCAGCGAAGCCCTTACAGGCCAGAAATACATCCATCAGGTCATCCATGAATTTCATCATAACACAGCCGATGGCATGATTGGCAATGACGATTGCGGACAGATGAGCGCCTGGTATGTGCTTTCCACATTGGGGTTTTATCCCGTCAATCCTGCCAATGGGGAATTTGTGCTGGGAAGTCCGCAGGTGAAAAAGGTACACATCCATCTTCCTGATAGCAAAACCTTTACGATAGAGGCCCAAAACTTTTCTGAGCGGGCAATCTTCAATGAAACCCGTTATTTAAATGGAAACAATATCACACATCCTTATATCACCTATCAGGACATCATGAATGGAGGTAGTTTAACATTTGAAATGATAACACAATGAGAATCATCACAGTAGCCATCACATTTATTTTCATCATGAATCTGAACGCCCAATCAACTTCAGAAAAACTTTACGCTTTACCCTTTGGAAGTGTTAAACCGGCAGGTTGGCTCAAAGAGCAAATGCAGCACGACATCAATGGATTTATTGGTCATCTTGACCAGATAGTGCCACAGCTGATCAATGATCCCATTTATGGGACGGGCCGACTGCAAAAGCATTCCATAGCCAAAGACCTGGGAAATCTCAAGGAGGGCGATGCCCAAGGTGACGAGCAATACAAATGGTGGAACAGCGAAACCCAATCCAACTGGTGGGATGGCTATCTGCGAAATGTTTTTCTATTGGAAAATCCGCAAGGGATTGAAAAAGTGAGCGCGTATGTTGTGTCCGTCCTGGCAACACAAGATGAAGATGGTTATATTGGAATCTATGATAAAGAACTTCGTTATAAATTCAATTCCGAAAATGGTGAATTGTGGTCGAAAGCCACTCTCTACCGGGGGTTGCTGGCGTATTACGAATACACCAAAGACGAAAAGGTTTTTAGAGCAGTAGAGCGGGCGGTGGATAATGTGATGCTGCATTATCCTGTTAATTCGTCAAGTCCGTTTAGTTCCGGAACTTCTTTCAATGGGGGTGTTTCACACGGGTTAACCTTTACTGATGTGTTGGAGAGGTTGTATATGCATACCAATGATGAAAAATACCGGGCCTATGCATTGTTTCTCTATCATGATTTTTCGAATACCTATCAATCCGAGGCCGATGTGCAGCTGAAAAACATTCTTAACCCGGATTACAAACTGAAATCGCACGGTGTGCATACCTTTGAGCATATCAGGGCCCTGATGATTGCCAAATATGCTTCAAACGACCCGGAACTATCCAGAGCTCTGGATATTTATCTGAAGAGGATCAGACAGGTGACAACCATCAGTGGCGGAGCTATGGGCGATGAATGGATTGCTGAAAGGGAAGCCGATGCCACAAACACAGGCTATGAATATTGTTCGCTGCAGGAATTGCTGGATAGTTATTGTTTACTGCTTCAAAAAACAGGACATGCCGCAACAGCTGATGATATCGAGCGTATTTTTTACAATGCCGCACAAGGTTCAAGAAATCCCGATCACTCCTGTATTGCATATTTGAAAACAGATAACTCATTTGAGATGACAGGAACTAAAAACGGGGAAATAGAACCCGACAGAAAACAAACCCGATACAAATATTCACCTGCGCATCAGGATGTAGCGGTGTGCTGCAATCCCAATGCGGGCAGGATAACACCTTATTTTGTGCAAAACTCCTGGATGAAAGAAAACGAAACCACCCTTGTGTTAACGCTGATCATGCCGAATGTGCTGGCAACCACCATCCATGGTCATCCGGTTCGCATCGAAAACATCACGGAATATCCCTTTCAACATGTCATGCGCTTGAAGATAACACAGTCAGAACCTGCAGATTTTATCCTCAAAATCAGGAAGCCCCTCTGGGTGGAGAAGGTAAGGACAGATGAAAAGTATCGAATTGAGAACGATTTTATCGTCATCGAAAGAGCGTTTTCTACCAATGATATGGTCCATATTGCCTTTGATGCGAACGTGCAAATTTTGCCGGATAAACAGGGTTCAAAATATTTTACCTATGGTGCTTTGCTGTATGCCTTGCCAATCAAAGCAACTGAAATCGCGGGGAAAAACTACGGAAGCAGTTTTACGGATTACACCTATGAGCCGGCTTCCCATGCCAGGTATGTATTCAAGGCGGATGCAGAGCCCCAATACCTCAATGGAATAATTCAGACCACACTCTTCAACACGCAGACCCGGACATGGGAAGAGGTAGAACTCATTCCCATCGGACAAACCATACTGCGACAAGTAACCTTCTAGTCATAATGCTTCCCAATCTGAGGAAGACGAGGCAATCGTTTATTTTCCGGATTTCGATCATTTAAGCAGAACCCACGCCCCCTGTTCATCCCGCAGCATATTGCCCCCGTGTGGGTTTTGAAGTGTTTTTAGCGGCTTGGTCAGGCAGTGAAAAACCAAGCATTTAGGTAGATCGG
>JANJXG010000016.1 GCA_024709145.1 Bacteroidales bacterium
GCTTAGTGTATCCTCATAACCCAATGCGCCCCATGCCAAAGGATTGCTTGATTGGCTTACTGCTCCGAATACTCCTGCAGAATGACCTTCGCCATACCACCCGCGGTATCCAGCCACACCAAATTGGTATTTTCTGCCGTAAAAGGCATACCCGGTTACTGCTGCTGCTGCATTTCCGTAACCAATTCCGTTTCCGTCAGAACCATTGGCCATTTCGCTGAAAATGCCGGTCGAACCGGTGGACCTTGCAAGGATTGCAGTCTGGCTTTCGCTGTTCACTGTCAGTTTACCACTGCCTACTATGCCACCAATATACACATTGCCTGCATTCAGGTTTGCCATATGATTGGGTGCTGACAATTGCCATTCGCCTTGTGCGGGGGCCCAGTTTAATCCGTTGTATCTTAAATAGTCATATCCTGACGGAGAGGAATTGCTTACAACTGTTCCGCCAATAGCTGTGGCATTTTGGGCGGTGACTGCAGAGGTTGCCAAATCTGCTTCTTCAGCCAGAGCTGCTTTTTCGGCCATGAATGCATAGGGTGTTGTGCCAATCGTTATATCCGGAGAAAGGGCATTTGTTCCAACAACAATATGAAGCGATGCGGTGTTGGATGTTGTAAAAACCGAAGCGGGTATTGGTGTGACACTCCCAAGCATCACTGCATATAATCCATTGGTGATTGAGACAGCATCGTGTGTCTCACTCCAACCGCTGCCGGGGATGCTGAAAGTGATTGCTTTTGTGCCGGTTACCACTTGTCCGTCTTCGGTTAGCTTGCCCTGAAAACTAATCTGACCCGGAACCGACTGAGCCATGGCATTACCGGCAAAAACGATCATACAAAGGAGTAGAATTAGTTTTTTTACAGGCTGCATGACAGAAAAAAAGGATAGTAAATTGCATTTCATTTGATAAGTGTATTTGCTTGGTATTAAACGCTGTTTTTTATATGAACAGGGCAAATATAGCCGTCTGGACAGGGCTTGGGCTATCAAATTGTTATATGGCGGAAATGAGTTTGTATTTGGCACGTCCCGGCAAAAATCCGGTGCGCGTTTCCTCAAAAAAATCTTCTTTGGCTTGAAGGGATGAAGGGGGGCAAAATATGTGGAAGGTAAAAGAAAGGTTATATCAGGTCATGGATTGAATCACCTGAATCAGTAAATCTTTCCTACGTCTTGATACCTCAATACGACTGCCATCCGTCATGATGAGTGTGCCACCATCTTCTTTAAGAAACTGCCTGATATGATTCAGGTTCACAAGATGAGATTGATGAACCCTGAAAAAACCGCTTGGAGTAAGCAACTCATCATACTCTTTCATCGAGCGTGAAACGGTTATTTTTTGACCGCCTGCCAACACAAAAGTCGTATAGCTTCCATCGGATTCGCAGCGAATGATTGATTCAGTATTGATGATGCTGATTCCTTCATGCGAAGGCAGTGCAATCTTTTTTCGCTCTGAGGCAGCATTGCCAGGTGTCATAAAATACCTTTCACTTTTGTCAGCTGAGAGGAGTGGTTGATTTCTAACTTTCTCCACAGCTTCGAGAAACTGATGTAAATCAACCGGCTTCAGTATGTAATCAATGGCATTGAACCTAAAGGCCGTGATGGCATAACTATCGTGGGCCGTTGTGAAAATCACCCTTAGATCGTGGTAGCCGATACGCTGCAACAGATCAAAACCGGTTCCATCAGTCAGATGCACATCCAGAAAGAGTAGCTGAGGCTTCAGGAGATGAATGGCCTCAGCGGCCTCTTTCACACTACTTGCCTGTGCAACTACCTCAAGATCAGGTGTATAAAGCCGGATCATATCTGCCAGCACATGGCGGAATGCAGGTTCATCATCAATGAGAATTGTCTTGATCATTAGTCTTCTCTTTCTTTAAATGGCAATGAAATCGTCACTTTTGTGCCTGCAGCAGTCCCATCGCTGGTGTAAAGATCTTCGTATTCCAGGCTGGCCTCACAGCTGAATTCTTTTCTGAAGAGGGCTATTCGATCCATCACTACAGTGGTGCCAACCGAATGATGGTTGTTTGTGGAAGGAGTGTTGTGTTTTGCATTTCTTCCCTCGCCGTTATCAGTAAAAGTGCAGCGGAACAAATCATTTTCAATGGCTAATTCAATATTGATAAAGCCCTTCTTATCAGGCTGTGTAAAGCCATGCAAGATGGCATTCTCGGCAAAAGGCTGCAACATCATTGGTGGGATCATGAAAAATTCAGATTCATCAATTTTGTTTTGTAATCCGAAATCAAACCTGTCGCCAAATCGCTGTTTTTCAAGCTCAAGGTAGATTTTCAGGCTTTCAATTTCTTCTTCAAGCGGGATAAACTGCCTACGCGAATTCTCAAGGATGGCACGCATTAATTTAGCAAACCTCGAAAGAAACAATTGCGCCTTCTGACCTTCATTCAGTCCAATGAAATGCTGCACCGAACCCAGCGAGTTGAAAATAAAATGAGGATTCATCTGCGAGAGCAATAACCTTTGTTCCAAATCACTTTTTTGACGTGCCAAAGTCTCCTTTTCAATTCTGGTTTTAATTTTCTGCCGCGAATACCAGAAATAAAGAAACATCAGGACAAGCAATATTGCAAGCACCGTAAAAGCCAATATAAGACGCTGGGTAAGCAATTCATTTTCCTTTTGTCTGATGGTTAACTCATTGATGCGTTGCTGATCGAGCAGGTGCCGGATGTTTTTTTCTTTTTTTTCAGTTTCGTAAATGACATTCAACTCATTGATATGCTGAATGCTGCGTTGCTGAAACAAGGTGTCGGCAGCTTCTTTAAACGACTTGAAATAATAAAGTGCCTTCTTCGCATCGCCGGTTTGTTCGTAATAGTTCGACATGGTTTTGTAAACTTCCATTTCCATCTCGGTTGACTTAACTGCTTTTATAGCCTCCAGGGCTTCCATCAGATAAGGATATGCTTTTTCAGGCGAACCCATCAAAAGGTAAAGATTGGCAATGTTCCTGTTTGGGATGATTGTTTCAAACGTCATCCCGATTTCTTTGCTCATTTTCCTGGCCAGCATCATATATTCCAGGGCTTTGTCGTATTTTAGCTGCGATTCATACAGACCTCCGAGGTTGGAATAGGACTTGCCGATGCTGCTTTTGATTCCCATTTTTTTATAATAGGCAAGCGCCTCGTTATAGTAGTATTCTGAAGAATCATACACCTGAAGCATCTTATAGGAAATGCCCAAATTAGAAGCAGCATAGGCTTTTATTTTTCCGCTTTGACGCTCACTGATCATCGTGAATGACCTGAGTAAATAGCGTTTGGCATCGTCAAAATAATCAAGCTTGATGAAATATGAACCGATGTTGTTTAAACTGGTAGCAATGCTCACAGTGTCGCCGATTTTTTCTTTGATAGCTACAGCCTTGATCTGCCACTCAATGGCCTTTTCAATGTTGCCAAGTTTGTAATAGGTGATACTCAGATTGTTTAGAACACGGGCAACTGATAATGTGTCATGGTTTGCTTCGGCCAGTGTGAGCGCTTCATTGAAAAATGGCAGCGCTGAATCTGGTTTGTTGAGCGCCAGAAATGCGCTGCCTGTTCCGTTCTTAATCATCCTCTTTAGCTCTGTATCAGGGGATTGAAGTGTGAGACTGTCCGCTTTCAGCAGCAAATCAGCGGAATATCTGTACTTTGTTGCACTGTAGGCATTTTCTCCCATCACAAACAAAATCTTCGCGCGTAAGTGATTGTCACCGGTAACTTGTTTCTTGGCTTCAGACAAATAGAACTCAGCACTGTCAATCCTTGAAAGTTGACTGTAACATTGTCCCTTCAGGAAAGCAAGCATCGCTTTAGAGGATTGATCAGCAACCGAAATCGTCAGCAATACCTTCAAAGAACTGTCGGGTTTCGTCCTTGTTTTTGGTTCCAGGTCTTTAAGTTGGTTGCGGGCATCTATGTTTTGCGACTGACCTGTCAGCAATATGAAAGTCATCGATGCTGCAACAACATGGCGAAACAAATTCAGCTGACTAAAAACCATAAAAGTCATTTTTAAATGGCAGTGTGAACTTATGCAAATATAACTATGAAGTGACAGGTTTTGATTCAAAAATCAAAAAAACCATAAAAACCTTTAATTTTATTTTTCAGTAATACTGTTGTTAAACAACCGGTTGGAAAATCGACCCACCGATAGACTGCAAACAAAAGTGGATGTGGCAAAAAGACGGGTAGATTGAGAGAAACGGTTTTGAAAAATTGCAGGTTTGAAGTGTGGAGATCACTTTCAGGATCCATCATGAGCAAACTGATTGTATTTTGAATCATAAGAATTAACTGCATGAATTTTTCTTAACCTGAAGTTGATATTCAACTAACACTATCAATGAAGCGAACAATTATTTTTGGACATGAATACATTGAAATTTAAAACTACCAGGAGGATCTTGGCACTTAGTATAATTGTTAATATGTTGCTTATCAATTATCTGCAGGGACAAGTTGAAACTCCAAAGGACACAACCCGGATTATGCTAAGTGAGGTTGTGATTACAGCAGGAAGAATGCCCATGCCAACGATTTGGCTTCCTGATGCCATAAGTTCAAAAGACATTGACAGCAAACTGTTTACAACATATAGAACAAATCCCGAAGCCCTCATTGATGAAGCCGGTGTTTTTGTTCAAAAGACCAATCATGGAGGAGGGTCGCCTTTTTTGAGGGGTTTAACCGGCAATCAGGTGTTGTTTTTGTTTGATGGTATCAGGTTAAGCAATTCTACCATGCGTTATGGACCCAATCAACTGCTTAACACTGTGAATATGTATGGTATTGAACGTGTTGAATTGTTGCATGGGGGAGGTTCGGTAGAATATGGTTCGGATGCACTTGGGGGGAGTATTCAACTTTTCTCGGTCGAGCAGCCATTTTCTAGCCCAAATGATTTCAATGGGCGTTTATTTACACGCATGATCACCGGTAATATGGAGCAGACAGTAAACGGGCGTCTTGGCTTTGGAAACCAAAAACTCGCCTTGACAACAGGTGCGACCGGACGACATTTTGGCGACCTGACAGGAGGCGACACTACCGGACTACAATCGCCAAATGCATACGATGAAGTCGACTTTGATATAAAACTCAAAGCCAAAGCCGGAAAGAATTCAGTGCTCACCTTTTTCTTCCAAAGAGTGCATCAAAGCGGAGTGGATGTGTATCATAAAGTGGCGCTTGAAAATTATTCAATTCATAGAATGAATCCACAACTGCGAAATTTGATCTATGTGAAGCTGGAACAGCTATTAGGAGATGGATTTTTCAACAAGCTCACGATCACACCAAGTTACCAGTTTTCGGCTGAACAAAGACAAATACAAAAGAACGGGAGCCGGATTTTTCGTGAGGAAAGGGATGAGGTAGCTACAAAAGGATTTATTGCTGAATTATTCACCGGAAAAGCGATTGACTGGGGTAGTTTGAGAGGGAATACCGGTTTTGAGGTTTACAATGACCTTGTTCGCAGTAACCGCACCGATACCGATCTTTCAAATGGGAGCGTGATTTCTAAAAGAGGCTTATATCCAGACAATTCTACCAATTTAAGCATGGGTTTTTTCAGTTCACAAAGTCTGGAACTGAGGCGATGGGTAATTAATGCAGGATTGCGTTTTAGTTTTTTCAAAGCCGAAATCAATGAAACGGACTTAGGTAATATTGTTCTAAACACTAACGCTTTAGTGGGAAATACCGGAATAACATTTAAATCAGGAAATTACTCAGGAATCTTTCTCTCTGTCAATTCCGGATTCAGGGCCCCAAATATGGATGACCTTGGCACCCTGGGTATTGTGGACTTCCGTTATGAGGTGCCCAATTATGATTTGTCGCCGCAACGCTCAATGCAATTACAACTTGGATACAGACTGCGCAATAAGCGCAGTGCCATTGAGGTGTATGCCTACCAAAACCGGCTTAACAACCTCATTGTAAGAAGTCGGCTGGGAAACGACAGTATAGAGGGATATCCTGTGTACCTTAAAGAAAATGTAGAAAAAGCGGTTATTCGTGGTTTTGAGGCTTCATTGAAGCAAAGTATCGGAAAAAACATCAGTCTGAAGGAAATATCACTTACACTTACGGACAAAACCTCACAAAATCGGAACCGGTTCGCCGAATTCCGCCATTGTTTGGAAGTGTAGCCATGAGGTATGAAAAAAGTTACTGGTATTTGGAAGTACAAATGCTGGGAGCAGCCAAACAATCGAGGCTGGCGGCAGGAGATAAATCAGATAACAGAATACCGATTGGAGGAACCCCGGGATGGATTATTGGCAATATACAAGCCGGCTTTACCTGGAAATTTGCAGAAATGAGCCTTGCTTTTAATAACATCTCAAATGCCGATTACCGTTATCATGGCTCAAGTGTGAACGGAATGGGCAGATCATTGACCTTCGGCTTGAGTTTGCATTACTGAAAACTTTTACCAAAGGTCAATGCCTCATCGAAACAGTTAGGGTTTTAAACCGGCCTGCAATCTTTTTTCAACTTCGTCAAGCAGCCATGGAATCTGGTCCATCGTATCGATGACAAAGTGAGCGCCTGCCTGATAAAATTTTTCCCTGTCGAGAAACAAGTCAAGGTCTATTTTGATTTGCTTTCCCAATCCGTTGCAATGAGGGCACATGCCTTCAGGATGGTTGAACGAAAAATAAAAGGATGGGCCGATGAAAGGTTTGCCCATCCGTGAAAAAAGCAAACGCAGATAGGTGTTGATTTCGGTGGCAGTGCCCACAGTGCTGCGCAGGTTGTTGCCCATCCGTTTTTGGTCGATGACGATGGCAGTGGACAGATGCAGAATTTCGTCCACATCGGGGCGCGACAACTTTGGCATTCTTGTCCGGGCAAAGGTTGAAAAGGTTTCAACCAATTGTCGTTGG
>JANJXG010000018.1 GCA_024709145.1 Bacteroidales bacterium
TCACCCTCGCGCCGGTCGGCGATTACGCAGCCAAATAACACTCCAATAAAAAACAAGAGAGAACTAATCATAACAGCTTTGCTGGAGGCTTTCGACTCACTCTGTTTGAGACCTGGTCTGACAAATCTCCATATTTCATTCAAAACAAAAGGAAAGGCCAGCACTACCCCGGTGATGAAAGAAATATACATATGCATCATAAACTGGCCTGACATATTGATGTTAATGATCTGTATGTCAAGGTTATCCATGCACAATCCATCAATCGAAAACGATTTACCGACATAACAAAAAAATCTGTTGGTCAGAAAATCTGCACGGCTGGGGCCCAAAATGATCTCGTCAAATACGATGCGGCGGTTAAGAAAAGCAACCACAGCTAAAACTACTATAGCTGCCGTGCTGCGAACAATGTGCATGCGCAATTCTTCGAGATGTTCCCAGAAAGACATCTCTTTTTCATTGCTATCTTCTACTTTGTTTCTGGCCATGCTGCAAGGTTTTTTGGCGAAATTACAAATAACCCGTGATTTGAACAGCACTTTCCTCTTTTCAATCCGGCATGATTTTGATTTTCCGGTGAACACAAGTCTATTACGCCCCGTCTTATCAGGAATGATTCTTAATAGTGCCTTTTTCGTATATTTGCCAAAAGCATTTTATGAATTCATTTTATGAGTACATTGTTATAGGTGCAGGTATTGCCGGTATCAAAGCAGCTGAAGGTATCAGAATGGTCGATGCTGATGGCGAAATTGTCATTATTAACGGAGAAGACCGTATGCCATACAAGCGAACACAACTTAGCAAACATCTCGTTAAAGGCTTTGAAAAGGAAGCATTCATGCTTCACCCGCAGGAATGGTATGAAAAAAACAACATCAGAATCATTCACACAAAAGTGAAGTCTGTGTCATTGATTCACAAAAGTTTGACTCTTTTTGCAGCCGGACAACTGCAATGGGGCAAATTGATTCTCGCAACCGGAAGCAGCCCGATTCCTTTGATGGTAAAAGGAAATGGAAAAAATGAAATTCTTTATTTCAGGAACGCTGCTGATGCTGACGCACTTCTTGACCGAACCTCCGGGCTGCAAAAAGTGATCGTAGCAGGAGGTGGTGTGCTCGGAGTTGAGCTTGCTGCAGCAATGAATCAGTTAGGCAAAACAGTAAGCCTTGTTCACAATGATCCTTTTTTGATGAACCGGCACTTTGATGAATTTCAGTCAGATCACCTTTATCATTTGATGAGTTCGAATGGAATTCAACTCCTCATGCATGAAAGGGTGAAATCTGTTTCAAAAACAGGCAGTGGAAAGTTACTTGTGGAAATCGGTGAGATGATTCAACTCCTTACCGACCAGTTAATTGCTGCCCGGGGTGTTTACCCTGCCATCGAACTGGCCAGGCAGGCTGGTTTGGATACCCAGACTGGTATCCTTGTAAACCAAATGCTGCAAACATCCCATCCCGATGTGTATGCTGCAGGTGATGTGGCTCAACATGCCGACAAGTTTGTGAGCGGTTTATGGCACGACGCAGAAAACCAGGGATTAATTGCGGGACAAAATGCTGCCGGCAGGCAAATCAAGCGTTCAGCAAGGGCCTACCGACTGAAACTGGAGGTATTCGGACAATTTTATTTCAGTTTTAACAAGCCGGCCGTTCTTCCTTCCAAAGATGAGATCATACGGGAAACCAATCGAATGTACCATCGTTTTTTCTTCTGCAACGATAAACTCGTGGGAGCTTTGATGCTCAACGATCGTGAGCGAGCTAAAATGCTTGAGAAAGCTGTCGTTGAGGCATGGGAAAAAGAAAAAGTAATGCAAAGCTTTGCAGGATGATTCGCTTCAACCAATTTTTGAGGATTCTAAAACCGGCATGACAGATTTCTGTATATTTGTCATCTGTAAAGAGCTTTATTTATAATTAGTCTAAATAATAATTTTAATGTTGATTGAAAAATCCAAAGTAATCGAGGTATTGAAAGGGGTGATTTACTTTGCCAAAGGAGACAATATCATCGATTTGGGAATGTTGGATGAACTTGAAATATCTGGACGCCAGATTAAGTTCAGATTAGTGTTTCCACGACTCGGGGAACCGGCAGTGAATATTGTCAGCAACGCAGCAGAAAAGGCATTGAAAGAGGTTTTTGGTCCGGAGACGCAGGTTGAAATTACGCCCATTACCGAGAAGGAAAAGGGCAGGGGACCGCTGGCTGGTGTAAAACACATCATCGCCGTGGCATCTGGTAAAGGCGGTGTGGGAAAATCAACCGTTGCAGCAAACCTTGCGGTAGCTTTATCAAGATCCGGAGCCAAAGTTGGTCTTGTTGATGCCGATATTTACGGGCCTTCGGTGCCAATCATGTTTGGTATTGTAGATGAAGGCCCCGGAATGGTTGAGAAAGAAGGTAAGCAGATGATCGTACCGATTGAAAAATTCGGTATCCGGCTGTTGTCGATCGGATTTTTTGTTGATACCGATAAGCCGCTGATCTGGAGAGGACCAATGGCAACAAGTGCGTTGAATCAATTGCTTAAAGATGCTGATTGGGGCGTGCTTGATTATCTGATTATTGATCTGCCTCCGGGCACTGGCGACATTCAGTTGACGCTGGCACAATCCTACTCAATCACAGGCGCTGTGGTTGTTACTACCCCTCAAAAAGTTGCTTTCGCAGATGTGAGGCGTGCTGCAACCATGTTCAGGCAGGATAAGCTGACGATTCCTTTGCTCGGTCTCATCGAAAATATGGCTTATTTTACCCCTTCGGACATGCCGGGAAAGAAATATTTCATCTTTGGAAAGGGCCATGGCGAGGGTTTTGCCAATGCACTTGGTATACCATTGATTGGACAAATCCCGATTGTTGAGCAGATTTCCGAATCAGGAGATAGCGGAAGTCCGATTGCACTTGATGAAGATTCTCCGGTTGCAAAAGCTTTTCTTGAAGTTGCACTTCGTGTTAAATCATTGATTCATAACTAGTGTTTGTTTTATATTCATACCTTTATTTATATGTCAGAACAAAAGGAAGTTTTAGAAAGAAAGGTTCAGAACCTGATTGATCAGGTGAGGCCATACCTTCAACAAGATGGAGGAGATATCAATTTCGTTAACATCACCGATGATATGGTCGTTAATGTTGAATTGACTGGTGCATGCGGAAGTTGTCCCTATTCAACCATGACCTTAAAAAACGGTGTTGAAAACACCATCCGCAAGGCAATTCCTGAGATTAAAAGCGTGGAAGCCATCAATCTTTAGCGTTTTTGCAAATTTTTAAAACGCCCGGAAACAACAAGTATCCGGGCATTTTTTTTACCAACAGATGATCTTAGAGCAAATATTTTCCCACGATAGGCATTCGCCGTCCCATACCGAATGCTTTGGGTGAAATTCGCAAAATGGGTGGCGTTTGTTTGCGTTTGTATTCATTTAAATTGACAAGTCGAAGCACCTTTTTAACAACATCTTTGTCGTAACCTGCACTGATCAATTCTTCTGGGCCTTTCCTGAATTCAATATACTGAGTCAGAATTTCATCGAGCACATCGTAGTCGGGCAGGCTATCGCTGTCTTTTTGATTTGGTCTGAGTTCGGCCGAAGGTGGTTTTAGGATTGTATTGACAGGGATGATGATTTTTTCCCGGTTGATGTAATGTGCAAGTTCGTAAACTCCGGTTTTATAAACATCTCCCAGTACCGAAAGTCCGCCGTTCATATCTCCGTAGAGCGTGCCATAGCCCACTGCTGACTCACTTTTATTACTCGTATTCAATAAGATATAACCAAACTTATTGGAGATGGCCATCAAAAGCACACCTCTGATGCGGGCCTGGATGTTTTCTTCGGTAACATCGAACGGTTTCCCCTTCAAACCAGGCTTCAATTGCGACATGAAGGCTTCAAAGAGTGGTTCAATGGCAATGGTTTCAGCGGTTGACCCCAGGTTATTTACCAGACTAACAGCATCTGTTATGGAGTGATCCGAAGAAAACTGTGAAGGTAAAAGCAAGCTGTGAACGTTTTCAGGGCCAAGTGCTTTGGTGGCAAGGGCAAGTGTAACAGCCGAATCAATTCCTCCTGAAAGACCAAGAATGGCTTTGCTAAATCCCATTTTTCTAAAATAATCGCCAATACCCATTACCAGCGCATCGTGGATTAAAGCAATTTTATCCGGTATTTCCTGAATATCCTTATCCGGGCCATTTTTCAGTAAATCGTCAGTTTCAACCATAACAGCCTCTTCCTTGAAAAAGGAAAGAGACTGCTTCACATTTCCATTGGCATGAAAAATAAGCGAGCCTCCATCGAAAAGCAATTCGGTTTGAGCTCCGGTCTGGTTTACGTAAATCAATGGAATTTTATATTTCAAAACATTGGCCCTCAATACCTTGAGTCTGGTTTGCGCCTGGTTGTAGTTAAAGGGAGATGCCGCTATGTTGATCATCAAGTCAGGATGCTGAACAATCAATTCCTCCATCGGGTTGATGGTATACAGGCGGTTGTTGCCCACATCCCAAATATCTTCACAAATTGTGAGTGCTATTTTATGACCCTTGAAATGAAGGAGGTTAAAACTTTTTGAAGGTTCAAAATAGCGGTATTCATCAAAGACGTCGTAATTCGGAAGTAAAGATTTTCTAAAATATTGAATTTGATTCTGATAGCAAAAAGCTGCAGCATTGAACAGGGGTTTACCCTTTGGTTGGTTGTTGCGTATCGGAGTGCCTACGATGCAGGCGATATTTTGACAATTGGAGGCGATTTGCCTCAGTGCATCTTCGCAACGATCCAGAAAATCGTCAAATTCCAAAAAATCCTGAGCTGGATAACCTCCGATGGCTAATTCGGCAAAGACAACTAAATCAGCACCTTCTTGTGCTGAGCGATGGATCGTATCGATGATTTTTGAGGTGTTGGACTCAAAATTCCCGATGTGATAATTGAGTTGTGCGAGAACAATTTTCACGGTAGACAGTTTAGAATAACAGACCGAGCTGAAACTCAATGAAATTAGCAATCCCTTTTTGTTCGATGGCTGGATTGACTGAATTCTGATCTTTAAGGATATCGAAAAGATTGTTGTCGAAGCGCAGGCCGGCGGTTAATTTGGTGGAGCCGCCCAAATGATAGTAAACACCTGCACCAAGAATGAGCGATTCGCGTGTAAACCGAACCTGCTTTGAAACGTCTGTTTTTTTTGTTTCTTTCAATACGACTCCATCTTTTGTAAAACGATCGTCAGCTTTGGCACTTGTATTCAATGCCAGCGCAAGACCGGCCTCCCCATAAATGGTAAAACCTTCCATCTCGTTGGTTTTCATGCGAAGCACTGCGGGTATTTGAATGTATTTCAAATGAAGCGTCCGGTTCTGAATACCGGTAACGAGTGCAGAAGACTCATCCGATGGGTTGGTCTTATGAGGATAAAGATAGGCGCCGTTTAAATAAATGACGTTGAATCCGGTATGTGCCGAATAATTTTCCATTAAATGGATATCTGCCACAAAACCCCAGTTGAATCCTGCTTTGAGTCCATCCCGATCGTAACCATCAGAATCAGGTTTAATCCATCCGGTGGATGGCCCAAGCTTGAAACCAAACTGAAATGCTTTTTCCTGAGCCCAAAGAAATGTTGAAAAGAATGTTACAAAAACAAGAATAAGTAGGTATTTTTTCATGGCTTATGATGTCATTAACGGGCAAAATTACGTAAAACAGTTGATCAGTCACCTTTGTTTAAATGAAATAGGCTTCTTTGCTGAAAAATCAGCGGATGATTTGAGGACTGAAGGCGGTTTCTTACATTTGCACAAAAGACTAGCAAGTCAATGAATCAAAGCGAAGGCAACAAAAGTATAGCAAACGGCTCACCCGGACGGATTGCATGGCGAAAGCTGAGGAAAGACCGGTTTGGGATGGTTGCCCTCACCATTATTCTGCTTACGGTTGCCATTGCCATACTTGGGTATCTGATCAGCCCCGATCAAACACCATATGCCAACAGGCAGCTGCTAGAAATCGGTACTGCCAAGCCTGGGTTTAGTGTAAAACAATTGAAAATCGCTACCGCTGTCCGAATCCCGAAGCCATCCTTATTCAAATTAATGTTGTTCGGAGCTCAGGACAGTTATCATTACATCCCATTCAGCGAACTGCACTTTCAGGCTGACAGTGTTGTGATTCAACTATTTAATCCGGATCCTGAGGAAGAGATACAGTTCAGTGCTTATTTGCTCACCGACCTGCTGTTTCCCGGCTTTAGGGGGAACATTAGCCTAAACGGCGATTCAATCTGCCTTTCTGAGCCTGAAACAGGAAATCAATGTTTTTCACTGGCTGCTCTTCGAAATCTAGTAGCAGAAAACCATGTAGTTATCCGGCAATACAAGTTAGGAACAGATCAGTATGGTCGTGATCTTCTCAGCCGGCTGATCATCGGAACCAGGGTTAGCTTGTCGGTAGGCTTTATTGCCGTGCTGATTTCTATCCTCATTGGTCTTACAGTTGGAAGTCTTGGTGGTTATTTCAGGGGAAAGATTGATCAGGTGGTTGTTTGGTTAATCAATGTTGTTTGGTCAATTCCAACCTTGTTACTTGTGATAGCAATTACATTCGCACTTGGGAAGGGGTTTTGGCAGGTTTTTATAGCTGTCGGCATGACAATGTGGGTTGAAGTAGCCCGTGTGGTAAGAGGTCAGATGCTCAGCCTCAGGGAGAAGGAATTTTCGGAAGCTGCCAAAGCCCTGGGATTTGATCATTTCAGGATTATTGTAAGGCATCTGCTGCCTAATGTGATGAGTCCAGTCATCATCGTTTCAGCAGCCAATTTTGCCTCGGCTATATTGATTGAAGCCGGGCTCAGTTTCCTTGGGCTTGGTGTGCAACCGCCTGTGCCATCATGGGGCAGTATGATTAAAGAGAACTATGCCTTTATCATCCTCGATGCAGCCTATCTGGCTTTATTACCTGGCTTGGCAATTATGCTTATCGTTTTGGCTTTTATGCTGTTAGGAAACTCACTCAGGGATGCATTGGACGTGAAGTCATAGGATCAGACAGAAATCCGGAAGTCGCGAAGGGCTTCATTGAGTGAGGTCTTGGTGTCAGTCGATTCCTTGCGTTTGCCAATAATAAGGGCGCAAGCTACCTGATACTCCCCAGCCGGGAATTTTTTGGCAACCGAGCCTGGAATTACAACAGACCTTTCCGGTATATATCCTTGATATTCAATAGGTTTTGAACTGCTCACATCAATGATTTTGGTGGATTGTGTCAATACAACCCCTGCACCAAGAACAGCTTCTTTTTCTATCCTTACCCCTTCTACCACAATACACCTCGAACCAATGAAGCAATCATCCTCAATGATTACAGGTGCTGCCTGCACAGGCTCAAGCACTCCACCAATTCCAACACCACCGCTCAGATGCACATTTGAACCAATTTGTGCACACGAACCAACAGTAGCCCAGGTATCTATCATGGTTCCTGGTCCAATCCAGGCGCCGATGTTGACATATGACGGCATCAAAATCACACCTTTGGATATAAAACTGCCATAGCGTGCAATGGCGTGCGGTACAACCCTGACGCCCAGTTCGGCATAGTGACGCTTAAGTGGAATCTTATCGTGAAATTCCAGTGGCCCAGCTTCGAAGGTTTCCATCTTCCGGGTTGGAAAATAAAGGATTACGGCTTTTTTTGCCCAATCATTCACTACCCACCCATGATTAGTTTTATCGGCAATCCTGAGCTTGCCCTCATCAAGAAGCCCAACCACCTGCTCTACTGCCGACTGATTGGCTGCATCCTGTAAAAGTGACCTGTCATTCCATATTTTTTCTATGGCAATTTTAAGTTGTTCCATGTTAAATTCATGTGTTTTGAATGGCGAAAATACAAAACCGGCAGCAGATAAGGCGGCCGGGAAACCTAATTCAAGAATAAATCGTACTTTTGCAGCCACAATGCGAACTTGATTATGGGTCGAATACTAGCCATTGATTTTGGTCAGAAACGCAGCGGTATCGCTGTTACCGATCCATTTCAGCTGATTGCAAACAGCCTCGAAACGGTTCCCAGTAAAGACTTGCCCGCATTTCTGAAGGCATATCTTGAGCGGGAAAGTGTGGAATGCATCGTTGTGGGTGAGCCAAAAGATTTGCAAAATCATGATTCGGACGCCTCCCGTTTTGTAGAACCATTTGTAAGGAGGCTTAAAACCATGTTTCCTGAAATGCAGATTGAAAGATATGATGAGCGTTTTACTTCAAAAATGGCATTTCAAAGTATGATTGATGCCGGCCTTGGAAAAAAGAGAAGACAGGACAAAGCCCTCGTTGATGCAATCAGCGCGACAATCATGTTGCAGTCGTTTATGGAATTTAGAAAAAATAAGAAACAGTTTTAATATGATCTTACCTGTTGTTGCTTACGGACATCCAACCCTCAAAAAGGTTGCCGAAGACATCTCCCCGGATTATCCGAATCTTCAAAAACTCATTGAAGATATGTGGGAAACGATGTATCATGCCAATGGTGTTGGTTTGGCCGCACCGCAGGTGAATCATTCCATCAGGTTGTTTGTGATTGATGCCACACCCTACGTCGAAGATTTTGAAGAGGTAAAGGACTTTAAAAAGGTATTTATCAACGCGCACATCACCGAAATGTATGATCCTGAAATTGTTATGAATGAAGGATGTCTGAGTATCCCCGGGCTCAATGAGGAAGTTCCGCGCAAAGATGGTATCATGATCTCTTACGTGGATGAGCATTTTCAGCCTCATACTGAACGATACAATGGCTTTATTGCCCGTGTAATTCAGCATGAATACGATCACATCGACGGCGTACTTTATGTTGATCGGATTGCAGCCTTTCGGAAAATGTTGCTTAAAGGCAAACTGAGAGATATCTCTGAAGGCAATGTGGATGTTGAATACCGCATGCTTTTTCCCCAGGCTCGCAGAAAATCAAGATAATCATGACAATGAAAAAGGTATTTTATCTCTTATCGACTCTTTTGTTTATGATGATAACGGGCTGCCGTTCATCATCGGAAGCTGAAAAAACATCACTTAATTCGCAGATTCAATCGCTTGAGAAAAAGCTTTTTGGACAGGATGCCAATTACAATGATCAGGATGCCAGGTTTTTGATGCAATTATATTTGCGTTATGCCGATTCTTTGCCTGCTGATTCGGTTTCGCCGGACTATTTGTTTAAGGCCGCAGATATCAGTTTGTATCAGCAAAGGGGTCAGCAAACTATTGGCATTCTCGATCAATTGATTACTGAATATCCAGGTCACAGACATCATCCGATGAGTGTCTTTCTGAAAGCTTTTGTGTATGATACAAAAATGGGTGATACAGCTGCTGCCCGTAGATTTTATACTTCATTTCTGCAGGAATTCCCCGAACATGAGTTTGCTGATGATGCCACCTTTGCTTTGCGTAACCTGGGTAAAAGTCCTGAGGAACTGATCAGAGAATTTGAGCAAATGAATCAGTAGTGTTTGCCCGCTGCCAAGGTTTGTAATAAAAAATCCCCGCTTCAGAAAAGGCGGGGATTTTTTTAATAAGTTGTGCTTGAATTATTTGGCATAGCTCACAGCCCTGGTCTCACGGATAACGGTAATTTTGATTTGACCCGGGTAAGTCATTTCTGTCTGAATTTTCTTGGAGAGATCGAACGCAAGTTTATCTGCATCTCCATCAGAGATTTGATCTGCGCCAACAATCACGCGTAATTCCCGGCCGGCCTGGATAGCGTAGGTTTTCACAACGCCATCATAAGCAAGTGCCATTTCTTCGAGTTTTTTCAGTCTTTGGATGTAGGCTTCAACCACTTCGCGGCGAGCACCCGGACGGGCACCAGAGATGGCATCGCATACCTGAACGATAGGTGCAATAAGAGTTTCCATTTCAATCTCGTCGTGATGTGCGCCGATAGCATTGCAGACATCAGGTTTTTCCTTGTATTTCTCTGCAATTTTCATCCCCAGGATGGCGTGAGGCAGTTCAGCTTCATTGGTTTCTGCAATTTTTCCGATATCATGCAGCAGACCTGCTCGTTTGGCTGTTTTTACATTCAAACCTAGTTCGGCAGCCATGGTGGAGCTCAACTTAGCAACTTCGATTGAATGCTGGAGCAGGTTTTGGCCATAGGAAGAGCGGTATTTCATCCGTCCGACCATCTTAATGAGGTCGGGATGAAGGTTGTGAATACCCAGGTCAATCACCGTTCTTTTGCCGGTTTCGATGATTTCCTGCTCAATTTGTTTCTCTGTTTTGGTAACTACCTCTTCAATGCGTGCCGGATGAATCCTGCCATCGGTGACGAGTTTGTGCAACGAAAGGCGGGCAATTTCTCTACGTACCGGGTCGAAGCCTGAAAGCAAAATGGCATCGGGGCTGTCATCGATGATGATTTCAACGCCAGTAAGTGCTTCGAGCGCACGAATGTTGCGACCTTCCCGACCAATGATGCGTCCTTTAATCTCGTCACTTTCAATGTTGAAAACAGTTACGGTATTTTCGATGGTGTGTTCAGCAGCAGTACGTTGTATTGTTTCAACAACAATTTTACGGGCCTCCGACGCAGCCGTCATTTTGGCTTCTTCTGTAATTTCCTTGATGAGTACCATTGCCTCAGCCCTGGCTTCTTCTTTCATGCCCTCGATCAACTGTTCTTTGGCTTCCAAAGCTGAAAGGCCTGAAATATGCTCAAGCTGTCTCAGGTGCTGATCCTGCACCTTGCCGAGTTCTTCTTTCATCTTGTCGACTTCTTCCTGCCGTTTTGCAAGCAGAGCTGATTGATCTGTGAGGGCTTGTTTTTGCTGCTGGTATTCCTTTTGTTTGCGGTTAAATTCCTCAAACTTTTGGTTAAGAGCCTGTTCACGCTGTTGATTTCGGTTTTCGGCTTTTTGAAGTTCACGGTTTTTTTCGCCCGTGGCTTTATCATGTTCAGCCTTCAACTGCAGGAACTTTTCTTTGGCCTGAAGCATTTTTTCCTTTTTTATGACTTCGGCCTTTTCTTTGGCTTCTTCAAGCAATGCTTCGCTTTTTTTAAGTACTGCCTTTTTAAGCACGGTGGCGGTTAGTACCCCGCCTACTGCGCCACCTGCCAGGAGCAGAATGGCATAAATGATGATTTCTCCCATATTATATTGACGTTATAAAGTTAATAATGGAAGAAGGTTTTAAAAAAAGTACCCACCAGTGTTCAAGGAGTACGTAAACTCCTCTACAACACTTTTTAGGCGCCTTGCCGGGCAAACTTCCAATGGTCTTTTGACGGACTTCCCTGAGGAATGAGGCCTGTTTTTTCGGTCAAGAGCAATCCCGGTACATTTGTAATGTTGAGTTTACAATCTGTTGAATACGGCGGGTACTGTTTTTTTCAAAGAACGATATCAGAACTTTGTTTCTTTCAGGATTTGAGATGATTTGTCAACAATTCGTCCATTTCGATCAGTTTTTGTGTAAGGTGGTTGTCGCGAAACACAACTTCTGATTCAAACTGTAGTGCTGAGGTGGCATACTGAAGCGCTGCCATGGCCAACAAATCCTGCCTGTCTTTATAAGCATAGCTTTGGGCATAGGTGCGAATCCGGTCATTGATAATAGCTGCCGCCTGACGTACCCTCTCCTCTTCATCACGAAGTATGGTAAGCCGGTAAGGCCTGTCAGCGATTGTTATATTGACCGTGATTTCACTCATAATTGCGCTTTATGCTGATAATCATTTATTTACTAAAGTTATACAATGTTCAATTTCCCGCATGAGTACCTGGATACGTTTTCTTCCTTCTTCTATTTCCTTTTCGCTGTTAAACGCATCAGCGATGATTTTTTTATTGAGTTGTTCAGTTAGTTCTAAATTACTTTGTTCCAAGACCAATAACTTTTCGCTCAACGACGTCAGCTGAACCTGCTGTGCATCGACACTTTTCCTGAGTTGATGGTTTTCGCTGATCAGTTGCCTGATCTTATACTCTAATCCGGCTACCAGAATACGTGTGTCAGACATTATTTTAAGCGACAGTTACAGATCAAACCACAAAAGTAAACCAAATGACGCTTTTTTGCAAATTGTTAAGAAATGTTTTTAAGCAATTCAATATGTTTTCTTTCTAAGAAACATAAAATGAATGTTTTAAGCTAATTTTTCATTTTTCAGAAGCATGTTTGAAGATAAAGATGCATTCTGTACTTTTGAAAGTGGAAAATTGCCGATTTATCCCCCTTTTTGATTGAAACAACAACAGCTGATGAAAGAGATTTTTTTAATGTACCTATGGGAAAACAAATTGATTAAGCCCGGACTTTTTACCATGGATGGCCGGAAGATTGAAGTACTTTTTCCCGGAACTAAAAACAGCCACTCCGGGCCGGATTTTTTGGACGGCCGTATCCGGATTGGCGACGAAATCTGGGCAGGCCACATCGAGATGCACGTCAACGCATCCGACTGGTATAACCACAGGCATAACAGCGACAAGGCTTATGACAATGTTATATTACATGTTGTTTATCAAGCTGATAAAGCAACATATACGACCCTTGGCCACCCTATCCCTGTGGTCGCGCTTCAGGGTTTTTTTGATGAGACCTTGTTGTTGCGTTACAGAAAATTTGTTGACAGTCAAAACTGGATTGCCTGTGAGAAGTCGGCCGGAAATGTGCAGCGGTTTACCTGGCTTTCGTGGCTCGACCGCATGATTGTGGAGCGCTTGGAGATGAAGGTTGAAGAGATCATCCTCATGGTTGATGAAAGCGGGAATGATTGGGAAGAAGTGTTTTATCGCCGGTTGATGGCCAGTTTTGGTTTTAAGGTTAATGAGTCACCTTTCCAACGGCTGTCGCAGCTGTTACCATTTCAGCTGCTTCTTCGTCATGCTGATCAAAAACTTCAATTGGAGGCGTTGCTTTATGGAGTGGCAGGAATGCTGGACGAAAAATTTGAGGATGATTATCCATTGCAGCTTAAAAAGGAGTTTGAATTTCTTCAGAATAAATATCAATTGCGCAAACTGAATGCAAGTCAATGGCGGTTTATGCGCATGCGTCCTTCAAATTTTCCGACTTTAAGAATTGCTCAGATGGCCGATTTAATTGCCAGAGAGGGAAGGGTTTTTTCCAGAATCTTAGCAGCAGAAACAGTTGATGAGATCAAAAATCTAATGAAACTTGTTGCATCAGTATATTGGGATGATCACTTTCAGTTTGATAAAAAATCAAAAGGCAAACCCAAGAAACTTGGTGATGAAGGGATCAACTTAATCATGATCAATGCAATAACTCAAGTGCTTTTTGCCTATGGACATTTCCATTCTTTGGAGGCTGTCAAAGAAAAGGCCTTGATGTTGCTCGAGGCATTACCTGCTGAGAACAACAGCATCGTACGAAAGTTTGATGAAACCGGGATTAAATCCTCCCAGGCATTGCAATCTCAGGCCTTGATACACCTTAAAAATCATTATTGCAATGCCCGAAGGTGTCTGGAGTGCAGGATAGGACAGTTGTTGGTTAGAACGGGAGAAGATTATGTCAGTTAGAATTGTGCTGATATACAGATAGATGGAAAAAGCTATCAGCCAGATGCATTTTTCTTTGCCAGTCCTGATCATTTTTTACAATATTTGTGCTTTCATGTAAGCTGACACAGCTTGCGGCTTTTCTTGATATTTTAATCCACAATAACGGCGCACAGGTATGAATGAATTTCTATCTTTAATTGATCGGGCAATCCAGTCCTACAATGATTACATCGGTGGTTATCTGATACTTTTTTTATTGATTCCCACCGGTATATGGTTTGCATTCAGGTTAAGATTTATCAATATAACCAAAATACCTCATGCGATCAGGGTTGTTGCCGGCAAATATGATTCCAAAGGAACGGCTGGTGATGTAAATCATTTTAAAGCATTAACAACAGCCTTGTCGGCAACCGTTGGAACAGGGAATATCGTTGGTGTTGCCATGGCAGTTTATCTGGGAGGGCCCGGAGCCGTGTTTTGGATTTGGGTCACAGGTTTTCTGGGCATGATGTTAAAATATTCTGAAGTCACACTGGCACAAAAATACCGGCGCTTCAACAGTGATGGAACAGTTTCAGGAGGTCCCATGTACTATATGGAAGACGGACTGAAAGACAAGCTTGGTAAATGGGCAAAAATAATGGCTGTTGTTTTTGCTTCAGCTACGATTCTCTGCTCGCTGGGAACGGGCAATATGGCTCAGTCCAATTCCATGTCGGATGCGATGTTTACTGCTTACCAGGTTCCAACCTGGATATCCGGATTGCTGATCACTTTCCTGGTTTTGCTGGTGATTGTTGGGGGTGTTAAGCGCATTGGCGATGTTACAGCCAGACTGGTTCCTTTTATGGCGGTTGTGTATGTTGGCGCAACAATGATGGTTTTGGTTGCCGAGTATGACCGTTTGCCAGCCGCATTTATGATGATTTTTGAAAGTGCCTTTACGGGAACAGCTGCCACCGGCGGTTTCGTAGGCTCAACAGTGATCATGACAATGATATGGGGCGTTCGGCGTGGCTTGTTCAGCAACGAAGCCGGGCAAGGATCAGCCCCGATTGCACATGCTGCTGCAAAAACAAAATACCCTGCCCGCGAAGGTGTTGTTTCACTGCTTGAGCCACTGATCGATACCATCGTGATTTGTACAATGACTGCCATGATGATCATCGTTACAGATACATGGCAAACCGGCAACAAAGGAGTTGGGATGACCGTTGACGCCATGAATACAGGACTCCATAGATTTGGAATCGACGGAATGGGCAGTCATATCATTTCGTTTGGTTTGTTGCTTTTTGCCTTTTCAACCATTATTAGCTGGTCGTATTACGGATCAAGAGCTGCAATTTACCTTATTGGAGAAAAAGCAGTGAAGCCATTTCTGTATCTCTATGGTCTTTTTGTATTCTTTGGCGCCATTTGGGGGCTCGACATCGTTTGGCATTTTGTGGATATGGTAATCACTTTTATGACAATACCAAACCTGATTGCTTTGCTGCTTTTATCAAGTGTTGTTGTAAAAGAAACAAAAGATTACTTCAAAGCAATGGAATCGTATAAACCATGAACATAGATTAAGCCATTGAAAAGATGTAGATTAGCTTCCGGGTGCATCACTCCGTTTGTTGTAGCACTTCTTGTTTTACTGTTTTCCGGTTCACTTTCCTTAAAGTCAGCTCCGGAAGCTGATTCAGTTGCTGTTGAAACGAGGGATGCATCTTTAGGGGAAAGAATTAACAATAAGTTTACACCTTTCGTCGAGGGATTGAGCAGGATTTTATTTTTCGATCCCTTTGAAGCTGTTGGAATCTATGATGCCAATGTGTATCAGAATGGTAAACAAGTGTTAGATGACACAGGCCAACCGGTTCGGGCGCCGCTAAAACTCATCGTAATCTGGCTGATGGCAGGTGGTCTTTTCTTTACATTTTTTCTCAGGTTTGTAAATATCAGGGGATTCAGGCATGCCTTTTATTTGTTGCGCGGCAAGCACAGCAACAAGGATAAGCCTGGTGAAGTTTCACATTTTCAGGCTTTAAGCACTGCCTTGTCGGCCACAGTAGGCATGGGTAACATTGCTGGAGTTGCTGTAGCCGTTAGCATTGGAGGACCCGGAGCTACCTTATGGATGATCATGGCGGGCTTGCTGGGGATGTCGCTGAAGTTTGCAGAGTGTACACTGGGATTGAAATACAGAATTATAGATTCGAAAGGTCGTGTATCAGGCGGAGCTATGTATTATCTGAGAGATGGTTTGGCGGCCAAAGGTTTTCCGAAGCTTGGCATGTTGCTTGCTTTTTTGTTTGCGCTGATGGCCGTTGGCGGCTCAGTCGGCGGTGGTAATATGTTGCAGGCAAATCAGGCTTTTGAGCAAATGGCAATCTTTTTTCCCTCTCTGGGAAAGGATGGTTTCTGGTACGGTGTAATCATGGCTATCATTGTAGGTCTGGTGATCGTGGGTGGAATTAAAAGCATTGCCCGTGTAACATCCAGGATTGTCCCGTTTATGGCTGTATTGTATGTAACTGCTTCATTGGTTATCATTTTCATGCACATTGAGTACACATTTACAGCTTTGCAAACAATCTGGGATGGGGCATTCTCTGCTGAAGCGCTGAAAGGTGGATTTGTTGGTGTTTTGATTTTCGGATTTCAAAGAGGAGCGTTTTCCAATGAAGCCGGTGTAGGTTCTGCTTCTATTGCCCATGCAACGGCCCGAACTGATGAGCCGGTAAGCGAAGGAATCGTTTCATTACTTGAACCATTTATTGATACAGTAGTCATTTGCACAATGACTGCACTTGTCATCATCTTTTCGGGCATTGATACCCAACAAGGATTGCAAGGTGTGCAACTGACATCTGCTGCCTACGGTTCAGTCATTGGTTGGTTCCCTTTTATCTTGCTGATTGCGGTTACGCTCTTTGCGTTCAGCACCATGATTTCATGGAGTTATTACGGGCTCAAGGGATTTGATTTTCTGTTCGGAAGTTGGGGAGAAAAGTATTTCGGAAGCAGAAAAGTGACTGACAATATTTTTAACTTTTTCTTTCTGATCTGCATCATTATCGGAACCTCGTCAGAATTAGGCGCTGTGATGGATTTCTCGGATATGATGGTGTTGTGCATGGCTTTTCCCAACCTTCTGGGCCTTTTTATTTTGTCAGGTGAAGTAAAATCCGATATGCAAAAGTATTTTGAAAAACTTCGCCATGGAAAACTAAGCTAAGAATGAGAAATACAACTTATTTTCTGTTGATTATTTTTTCGCTGAACTTCTCTGTATACCAGAAGTTAATTGGTCAATCAACATCTGTTGCGATTATAGAAAAGATACAATTTATTGAAAATGAGTATATTGAATTGGCTCAAAGTCCGGGTTCATGGTTGAATATCAGTGCCAATGGTTTTCTTGTCGAAAAAGATACAACCAATGATATTCAGCTCGCTTTTGGCCTGCGCGATATCCAGGCTGAGGATGTGAGGGTGGTTACTACCGATGCACCTGATCATTACGCATTGACCTTTTTCTGTAAGAAGAATGAAAGATGCATACAGTTTTATCAAATAAGCGGAAAGGTGTCTTATTACAGCAGCTTTGAGGCGTTTTACATTCAGACCGACCGTCCGGAACGTTGTCAGCAAATTAAGAACACTTTTGTTTCACTGATTAAAATGCTCAACGAAAACAGGTGAATTGATTAATCGGGCTGGTAAGAAGGTATTTTTTTAACTCATTATTTTTCAGAGTTATTCGATTCATCGGGAACAAAATCAAGCGCCGCAGAGTTTACACAATATCGTAAGCCTGTTGGCTGAGGTCCGTCGGTAAAAACATGTCCAAGATGCCCATCGCAGCCGGCGCATTTGATTTCGGTTCGGACCATTCCATAGGATGTGTCGGCAATTTCTTTAATTTTTCCTTTTTCGATGGCCTGAAAAAAACTTGGCCAGCCCGATCCTGAGTCATATTTCGTTTGGGAACTGAAAAGAACTGAACCACAACCAGAGCACGCATATTTTCCTTTACCCTTATGGTTAACATACTTTCCGGTAAAGGGTGGCTCAGTGCTGCATTGCCTGAGAATTTTATATTTTTCCGGACCTAACTCCCTGAGCCATTCCACATCTGTTTTTTCTACTTTCTTAACCATTTCTGCTGGAATTTGATAAGGTTTTTCAAAGGTTACTTTTTCCTGTCCAACAACAAATTGTGAAAAAAAAAGTACCGATGCAATTATTGATAAGATTTGATATTGAATGAATCGCATATTTTTTTTAATATAAACAGCTGATCACTCCGTTTTGTTTGATGTCAGCCCTCTACAAGGGAGGTAAATATGGAAGATGTCAGAAAATGAGGTAAATACTAAATGATTTTTTTTGCATCTTTGCTCTTCTTTTAGGTTAGAACCGAAAAATAATCAGCTTTTCATGCAATGCACCTTTTTGATAAGCAACTGGCATCCAAGATATTTCATTATCATGGCTGTAATGCTGTTTGCTTCAAAAGGAGTTTTGTCACAATGGAACGAAAGCCGGCTTCAACAAAACGTCCCAGGCCAGACCGCCTCAGGACATATAGAAGATTCATTGCGTATTGCAGCTGCACTTCGACAAGCCGACAGCCTTTACAGTCAGAAAGATGAGGGGGCAGCAGCCACACTTGTGCTGGGCTCTTTTTCTACGGAATTGAGTCAGACCCAAATGCGTATGTTTATTGACCAAATGGGTCGGAAAGGGATTTACAAACGTCAGCAATATGATTTTAAATCAGCTCTTTATTGGCACGAACAGCAGTTGTTTTTTGCCCGTGAAGCCAGTGATTTAATTGGATATATTACAGCGCTGAATAATCTGGGATTGCTGCACCGGCGCATGGATCGCTACGCCAAAGCCATTGATGCCTATCAGCAAGCCTTGAAACTTTCCGATTCAATAGGTTATGAGCGGGGATATGTGTTTGCAACCAATGGGTTGGGCAATATTTATCTTGCCCTTGATAATTTTGAAGAGGCACTCCGTAACTTCAGGGAATGCCTTCGTGTGGAACAGCTAACCAACAACCTGACCGGTGTTGCCATTAACCTGAACAACATCGGACATGTGTATCTCAATCAGCAAGAGGCTAACAAAGCGCTGGAGTATTTTATGCTTTCTCTCGAAGTAAACCGTGAGCTAAACAACTCCCGCGGCGTGGCGATCTGCTACAATGATATGGGCGAGGTGTATATGCGTAAAGGAATGGACGACAAGGCATTAAACTACTTTTTGATGAGTCTTCAACTCAATTCCTCAGTAGGGGATCTTTACTACCTTGCCATAAATAATTTTAAGGCGGCTGAGATTTACATTCGAAAATCCGACTTTTCAGCTGCTTTGCCTTATGTGACAGAATCGATCCGGTTGGCTGAGCTAACTAACAACAGATCGGTGCTGAAGGATGCCTACAAGCAAATGTACCTGATTCACAAATCGAATGGAAAAACAGCTGAGGCCATTACCTATCTCGAGAAGTCAACTTTTTTAAACGACAGCATCCTGAACGAAAACACCCAGAAGGTGGTTTTTCAAATGCAGGCAATGTTTAACAGGGAACAGGCTGACAGCAAAATCGCATTGCTCGAGAATGAAAAACAGCTCAGCGATCTGAGAATTAAACGACAAATGCTCATCAGCTATGTGATCGGATTGGGTGCTATAATCATGTTGGGTGGCCTCACGATGATGATTATTTTCTTTCGTTTACTAAGGCGAAAAAATAAACTTCTTGAAGCAAGAACTACCGAAATCATTGATGCCAGGGATAAACTCGAAGAAAATGCGAAACAGCTTGTGCTTGCCAAACTGGAAGCTGAAATGAGTAATAAACTCAAAAGTCAGTTTTTGGCTAATATGAGCCATGAAATCAGAACACCCATGAATTCTGTTATTGGATTTACAGACATATTGGCCAGGGAGATGAAAGATCCGGTTCAGTTGGGTTATCTTGAGTTGATTAAAAGCAGTGGCCAAAGTCTGCTTGTCCTTATCAATGACATTCTGGATCTTTCCAAGATTGAGTCAGGAAAAATTGATGTCGATTTTAAACCTTTCGATGTCAAGGCTTTGCTGGAGGAGGTAAAACGGTTTTTTGAACCTCAGGCTCAAGAACGCAACATCGATATTTTGCTTGACGTCAGTCAAAATTTTCCTCGTGTGTTGCATTTCAGCGAAAGTTCACTTCGTCAGATCCTGATCAACCTGCTTGGAAATGCAGTGAAATTTACAAGCTCAGGAATGATTAAACTGACGGCTTCCATGAAAGACAGAAATGATTTGTTTGGTGATCTGTTTCTTGAAATTGCTGATACTGGTCAAGGGATCCCACAGGCTGATATCGAACACATTTTCGAAGCTTTTTACCAAACGAATTCCGGCAAAACAGTGGCAAGAGGAACAGGACTGGGTCTCACCATAACCAAAAAGTTGGTTGAAGCTCTTGGAGGAAATATCAGTGTTCAAAGCATTTACAGAGAAGGCACTACTTTTCGTCTTCACTTTCCTGCCGTTACTTTTATTCCTGAACGAACCCATCTGCGGCTCATAACCTCCGATAATTTGACCGATACTTCATATGCTTCTATCTGTCTGCTAAGTCAAAGTTTGGTAGTTAAGACTTTGATTGAACCTGTTTTGGCTGCCACTAACTCCTACTGTGATGTTTATGCCGAGCCCTCATTATTACTTCAGACAAGAAAACATTTCCAATACAAATTCGTTTTGGTTGATGAGCGATTTTTCATTTTATATGAAGCCTGGATGATGAGTGAAAACCTTGCTATGCTTTTTCCATCTTCAAAACTAATTCTCATCCATGAAAATAACCTGAAGCAAACAGGGATTACATCGTTTTTCGAGCAAATTTTCCAATTACCCGGTCAAAATGATCAGCTAAAGAATTTGATTTTTCAATGGCAGACTGTTGAGCATTTGCACACAACAAAACAACTGATGCCCAAACATAAATTTGATTGTGAAGAAAGTCAGGTAAAAGCTATGGCGATAGCCTTTCAAAGAGCGCGGCAGTTTAATTTTGTTCAGGATGCTGAAGCTTTCAATAGAATACTCAACGCGTATGCAGAGCAAGGTAAATATCAGGATTTGATTGATTTTTCGTTTAGCTTGGAAAGGGATATTGAGGCCTTTGACGTGGAGAAAATTGCCTACCAGCTGAATTTGTTCCTGCTGCACACCAACATTGATCAGCTCCTTCAATCAGATAGCACCTTAAACCACACATCAACAGAAAGTTAATTATGAATATTCTGGTCGTTGACGACAATCCCCGAAATATTCAGATTGTTGGAAAAATTCTTACCGAGCATCAATACAAGATCGCCTATGCAACAAGTGGTTCCAGGGCGCTTGAGCTGGCAAAGCAACATGACTTTGACCTCATTCTGCTTGATATCATGATGCCTGAGATGGATGGCTATGAGGTTTGTTTATTACTCAAAAGCAATGTGAAAACCTGTGAAGTACCCATTATTTTTCTCACTGCCAAAATTGACCCCGAAAGCATCGTCAAAGGTTTTGAAGCCGGAGCCAATGATTATGTTACCAAACCTTTCAACGCGGCTGAATTGATAGCCAGAGTGAAAACGCAGCTTGAGTTGAGTTTACGCCGCAAAGAACTCGATCGGCTTAACAAAGATTTGGAGCTTATTGTAAAAGAAAGAACACGCCAGCTCGAAGATGCGAATGCAAGGCTGACTCGGCTGGAGAAATCCAAAAGTGATTTTCTTTCTATCATGGGCCATGAATTGCGCACACCATTGAATGCTCTTGCCGGATTAAACAATCTTATGCAGTCAACACCACTTGATGAGGAGCAAAGAGAGTTTTTGTTAGGCATGGAGGAAGCGTCAGGCCGTTTGGCCCGGTTTTCCGAAATGGCGTTGCTTATTACTGCCTTGCAATCCAATGATCAGCAGGCTGAAAGATTTCCATTAATCGTGAGTGTTCTGTTTGAGATGGCTCTCCGTGAGTTACATTATGCCATTCAGGAGAAATCCATTCAGGTTAAATTAGCTGATGAAGTTGATCGTTTATTGGTGATGGGTGATGCTGAACTCATCAGAAGATGTCTTGTCATCCTGATCGAGAATGCAGTGAATCACCTTCCGGCTGAAGGAATTATTGAGCTAAAGGCATTTCAGACCGAGCCAGACCGCGTCTGTCTGCAGGTTTGTGATAATGGTTCCGGCTTTTCAGATGAAATGCTGGATTTATTTCAAGCGGGCCACCAAACCGATTGGAAAACGGTAAAAGTATCCGGAAGCCTTTCGCTTACAGCCGTGAAGCTTATCATGTCAGCACATGGTGGGGATATGGCCGTAAAAAACAGGCCTGAGGGTGGGGCACAGATCTGTCTGCTCTTTTCAGGCAGGCCTGAGTCTCTTGATTCGGTTCGAATCAAAGGCATGTAAACCTTTATTATTTCGTTCTCTGAAACGAACCACTTATCTTTGTAGCAGAAATTACTCTGAAGGCATGCGCATTTTTGTACTGTTATCCCGGATTCCGTGGCCGCTTGAAAAAGGCGACAAACTAAGGGCTTTCCATCAGATCAGATGTCTTTCCGAATCGAATGAGATCATCCTTTGCGCGCTCAATTCTGATCGTCATGCTGATAAACAACAGGCATACAGAGCATTGCAGCCCTATTGTAAATCGGTTACTTTTATTGATTTGCCCGGTTCAGCCATACTGGTCAATTTGTTCAAGGCGTTTATAACGGGAAGACCCTTGCAAACAGGGTATTTTTTTAACCGTAAGGCCAGGAAAAAAGTAGAAGAACTGATCAGCCGTCATCAGCCATCTATCCTTTTCGGGCAATTGTTGAGGGTTGCTGAGTATGTCAGGAAATCAAAACTGCCGAAAGTGCTCGACTATCAGGATGTTTTTTCGGTTGGGATGCAGCGGCGTGAAAAGCTTGCTCCCTTTTTCCTGAAGCCTTTTTTCAGGATGGAATTCAAACGGCTTGCGCAATACGAAGCAGAAATCTTTCAAGATTTCGACCTGAAAACGATTATTAGTTTGCCCGATCGAAGCCTTGTCCCTCATCCCGGTCGCGACCAGATACTGATCATTCCCAATGGGGTTGATCATGAGTATTTTAAACCAGCTGAAATGCATAAAGATTTTGATATCGTGTTTACAGGCAACATGGCTTATCCGCCCAACATTGATGCAGCAGTGTATCTTGTCGAAAAGATTATGCCTGAGGTTTGGTTAAAATTTCCGCAGGCACGTGTATTAATTGCCGGGGCTACACCGGATAAGCAAGTACAAAATCTTCAGCAGCAAAAAGTCAAAGTGAGTGGGTGGATGGACGACATCAGGCTGGCTTATGCCGGTTCTGCGATTTTTGTTGCACCCATGAGGCTAGGCACCGGATTGCAAAACAAGCTGCTGGAAGCCATGTCGATGCAATTGCCTTGTGTGACAACACCCCTGGCCAACGAACCGCTCAAGGCAGTGGCTGGTAAACAGATACTGGTTGGAGATTCATCTACAAGCATAGCCGGTTGCATCGTTCAGTTGCTCGACAATCCGACTGTTGCTTTGGAAATAGCCAGGCAGGGCCATCAGTTTGTGCAGGAAAACTACCATTGGGAATCGGCCACGAAACAACTCGAACGGGCGATGCAGGCACTGGTGGACGAAGGTTGCGCCTGATGATGGAAAAACATATGCATATAAAAATTTGGTTGATAATACATTATAATTTTTGAATTTAAACTTTGAAACGTGTCAGACGATAAGAAAATCATTTTCTCCATGGTTGGAGTCAGTAAAATTGTACCTCCCAACCGACAAATATTAAAGGATATTTACCTTTCATTTTTCTACGGCGCCAAAATTGGCATCATTGGCCTGAACGGCTCCGGAAAATCTACCCTGCTTAAGATTATTGCCGGTAAGGAGAAATCGTATCAGGGTGAGGTTGTTTTCTCACCGGGTTATACGGTTGGCATGCTTGATCAGGAACCTGATCTTGATCCAACGAAAACCGTGAAACAGATTGTTGAAGAAGGTGTTCAGGAAATTGTCGACATCCTGCAAGCTTATGAAGCGGTGAATAACCGGTTCATGGAGCCTATGACAGATGATGAAATGAACAGCCTGATTGAAGAGCAGGGCAGACTTACCGATTTAATTGAGCAAAAAGATGCCTGGGAGCTCGACAACAAGCTTGAAAGAGCCATGGATGCCTTACGCTGCCCCGATGGTGATACACCGGTGAATGTGCTCTCCGGAGGAGAGCGGCGCAGGGTTGCCTTGTGCAGGTTGCTACTCAGTGAACCGGATATTTTGTTGCTTGATGAGCCAACCAACCACCTCGATGCTGAATCGGTCGAGTGGCTTGAAATGCACCTTCAGCAGTACAAAGGCACGGTGATTGCTGTCACTCACGACAGGTATTTTCTTGATCATGCCGCGGGTTGGATACTGGAGCTTGACAGGGGTGAAGGGATTCCTTACAAAGGCAATTATTCTTCCTGGCTTGAGCAAAAATCAAAAAGACTCGAGATGGAGGAAAAAACCGAAAGCCGCCGCAGAAAAACACTCGAACGTGAGCTTGAGTGGGTTCGGATGGCCCCGAAAGCCCGTCATGCCAAAGCCAAGGCACGTTTAACATCTTATGAAAAACTGCTCAACGAAGACACAAAGCAAAAAGAAGAACGCCTTGAACTTTTCATTCCCGATGGCCCGCGTCTTGGAAACAAAGTAATTGAATGCAACAATGTGACCAAAGCTTTTGGCGACAAAATTTTGTTTGAAAATCTCAGTTTCAGCTTGCCACCTGCTGGAATTGTTGGCGTGATCGGGCCAAATGGTGCCGGAAAAACAACGCTTTTCCGAATGATTATGGGGTTGGAGATGCCCGACAGCGGCAGCTTTGAGGTAGGCGAGACAGTTAAAATCGGCTATGTTGATCAGGCTCATGAAGAAATTGATCCGGAGAAAACTGTTTTTGAAATCATTTCTGGTGGACATGACGACCTGAGACTGGGTAATCGTACCATCAATGCGAGAGCTTATGTGGCCCGGTTTAATTTTCAGGGTAATGATCAGGGTAAAAAAGCAGCCGTTCTGTCGGGTGGCGAGCGCAACCGCATGCATCTGGCAATGACTTTGAAACAGGAAGCCAACGTTTTGCTACTCGACGAACCTTCCAACGATATTGATGTCAATACCCTACGTGCGCTTGAAGAGGGCATCGAAAGTTTTGCCGGTTGCGCTGTTGTAATTTCCCACGATAGGTGGTTTCTTGACCGCGTGGCAACACATATCCTCGCTTTTGAGGGCAACTCACAGGTTTATTTCTTCGAAGGAAGTTATACAGAATACGAGGAAAACAAGCGTAAAAGACTTGGGAATGCCGGGCCTACAAGAATCCGTTATAAAAAACTGATTAACTAATCAACATTTAATCTGCCTCACATAGTCATACAATGATCAAGATCGACAGCGCGCTCCTTCAGGATTTGAGCAAGCAGGCTAAAGCATCGGCACGGTTGCGGAAAAACCTCAATTTTCATCCACGTGATGAGGATACACTGCAACGCATGCTGAACGCCATGGAACCTGATACTTATATCCAACCGCACAAGCATGAAAATCCGGATAAGACCGAAGCTTTTTTTTGTTTGAAGGGGAAACTACTTGTTGTTGAATTTGATGACAAAGGTCAGGTTGCCGATTATTGTGTGTTGGACCCATTATCAGGTAGGTTTGGTTGTGAAATACCGCCCCGAACCTGGCACTCAATCATCAGTCTCGAAAGTGGATCGGTTGCTTATGAGGTAAAGGATGGACCATACAATCCATTGATAGATAAGCACTTTGCCGAATGGTCGCCGCCTGAAGGTGATCCGGATGCCTTAAACTATGTTCGGCTTTTGAAACAAAAACTTGGTTTATAAATAAAGGCCGCTGATTTATAAAATCAGCGGCCTTTATTTGTGGGTCATCTATTCGTTATAAAAATAACAGCTGTGTCAGGATATAGATTGGCAACAGAATAATAAGCGAAAACTTGAAGATGTAGCCAAAGAAGCTGGGCATAGTGATCTTGTTTTCTTCGGCAATGGCTTTAACCATGAAGTTTGGCCCGTTGCCAATATAAGTCATCGCACCAAAAAATACAGCTCCAAGTGAAATTGCGGTGAGAAATTCCTCCGAAATGCCGGCTACCAAACCCGGTGCTGTTGGGTCGGCCACCATACCACTGGCGAGTTTGTGAAAAGCCAGGGCTGTAGGGGCGTTATCGAGAAATGAACTTAAGCTGCCTGTGGCATAGTAAAACATCGCAACTGAGTCAATTCCAAGGGTTGAAGCATTGTCGCGTAACCAAAGCAAAGCGGGCACCATCGTGATAAAAATACCCAGAAACAGAAAAGCCACCTCGATGATGGGTGTCCATGTGAATTTATTTTCTTTACGCAAAAGCTGAGGTGTAAAGTAAAGCGATAAACCTGCAAAAGAAAGCATGACGGCTTCCCGGATAAATCCAAAATAGTGGTTGTCATGAATGATGTGCAGGTAGTTTTCGTTGAGGAAGGCTACAGATAATACAATCCCGATCAGGAAAATAAAATTATAGGTGCCCGAAAGACTCAGCTTTTCTACCTGTGTATTGTCTTTTACAAGGGATTCACCCGACTCTTTTTTGTAATAATAATTGTCGAAAATAAAATAAACCAGGAGCAACATGCCGTTTACAAAGGCCCATTCCTTTGTAAGATGAAAAAACCATTCGAACGGCGCTCCCCTGAGGTACAGCAAGAAAAGTGGCGGATCGCCCAGCGGGGTCAGCATCCCTCCTGCGTTGGCCACAATGGCAATGAAGAATAAAATGGTATGAACTTTGAATTTGCGCTCAGCATTGGTTTTAATTACCGGCCTGATCAGCAACATGGCTGCTCCGGTAGTTCCCATAAAAGAGGCGAGTATTGCTCCAATCCCCAAAAACAAGGTGTTGATAGCTGGCTTGGCCTCGATATCACCCTTCAGCTGAATACCACCTGTAATGATGAAAAGCGATCCCAAAAGAACAATGAACGGGATATAATCAAAAATCATCTGATGCATCAGGTCATGCGACAAACCGTTGTATATTAAATAAATAGCAGTGGGAGTGCCCAGTAAAAGGGATACAATCAGTTTGTTTTTATTTTCCTCCCACCAATGATGAAAAAAGAGGGGCCCGATGGCAATAAACAACAACATGATTGCGAAAGGCACTGAGGCCCACAAAGGAATAAGTGCATGTGTGTGTTCCATGTTTGATATACATTTTTAATTGTGATCACAAAAGTAGCATTGAATTCATTTTGGTTGAAAACAGGCCTCAATTTAGATAGATTCTTAATTGAAAGCAGCCCGACCCACCCTGAAAGTGCAAGGATACGACTGCAAGCAAAATTCCTTAATTTTGCAGCTTTCAACGAAAGCAAATATGGCACAAAAACCCTCGATTCCCAAAGGGACACGTGATTTCGGCCCGGAGGTGATGGTGAAAAGGAATTATATTTTCGATACTATCCGGAGTGTATTTCAACGTTATGGCTATCAGCCAATTGAAACTCCGGCTATGGAACAGCTGTCCACATTGCTTGGTAAATATGGAGAGGAAGGTGATAAGCTCCTTTTCAGAATTCTCAACTCAGGCGACTTTCTGAGCGGGTTCGACTCCACGAATATGCAGGCCGATACTTCAACTTTGTTGCCGCTGATCACTGAAAAAGGCTTGCGGTATGACCTCACTGTGCCATTTGCGCGTTTTGTGGTTCAATACCGGAACGACATTGTTTTTCCTTTTAAACGGTACCAGATTCAGCCGGTGTGGCGCGCGGACAGGCCTCAAAAAGGTCGTTACCGCGAGTTTTATCAGTGCGATGCTGATGTGGTTGGCAGCGATGCCTTGCTCAACGAAGCCGAACTTGTTCAAATGGTCAATGATGTTTTTGGGAAATTAGGCATTGAAGTAGTTGTGAAAATCAACAACCGCAAATTACTTGCCGGGATAGCCGATTACATCGGAAGTCCGGAAAGCATCACCGATATCACTGTTGCTATCGACAAGCTTGACAAAATAGGGAAGGATCAGGTTAACCAGGAATTGCGCGACAAAGGAATAGCTGAAGATGCAATCCAAAAGTTGCAAACGGTGTTGTTTATGCAGGGCAATGATCGGGAGAAAATCCATCAGTTATCCAGTCTTTTTAAGTTAAATACCACAGGACTAAAAGGTATTGAAGAAATTACCACCCTGTTCGACTACCTTGATCAGCTTGCACTTGAGGTTCGCTATGAACTTGACCTTACACTTGCCCGGGGATTAAATTACTACACCGGTGCAATTTTTGAAGTGAAGGCTGCCAACGTTCAGATGGGAAGTATTTGTGGCGGTGGTCGTTATGACGACCTTACAGGAATTTTTGGAATGCCCGGTGTCAGCGGTGTCGGAATTAGTTTTGGTGCCGACCGCATTTTTGATGTTCTTACCGAACTGAATCTTTTTCCTGAAAATTCAAATCTTTCAACTGAGGTGCTTTTCGCAAATTTTGGTAAAAATGAGGAAAAATATTGTCTACCGCTTTTATCCGCCTTGCGAAAGGCAGGCTTTAATGCCGAAATTTTCCCCGAGCCGGAGAAAATGAAAAAACAAATGAAATATGCTGATCAAAAGAAAATCCCATTTGTGGTTCTTATCGGTGAGTCCGAAATGAATGAAGGTAAAATCAACCTGAAAAACATGATCACCGGTGATCAGTCAATGGTTGAATTTGAAAAGCTTTTTGACATACTTCAGGAAAAAAGAGCCCGGTAAACCATGCATTGGATTATATATTTTCTGATCAAAGTTAACAGAACTTCCTTATTTATTTAACTGATCCGGCTTTGGCTGACATCAGTTTAATAAACAGGTATCTAAGTTAACTTATTTGAAATCATGAAAATACATTTTATTAGCGAAGAAAAACTCACTTTCAAACGTGTTTTTGAAATCACGCGTGAAGGGTTTCAGCTTCAGCTTTCGGAGGAGGCTGCAGCGAAAATCATCAAGTGCCGTCAATATCTCGATCATAAAATTGCTAACCAAAAAGAACCGGTCTATGGCATCACAACAGGTTTTGGTTCGTTATGCAATACACAGATTTCGGAAGAGGATCTTGGTAAATTGCAGCGAAATCTGGTCATGTCGCATGCCTGTGGAACAGGTGATGAGGTGCCGTCTGAAATTGTGAAGCTGATGCTTCTGCTCAAAGTGCAAAGTCTTTCGTATGGTCATTCAGGTGTTCAGCTGCTTACAGTTCAGCGTTTGATTGACTTCTTTAATAATGATATTCTACCAGTCATCTACGAAATGGGCTCCCTTGGAGCAAGCGGCGACCTGTCGCCCCTTGCGCACTTGAGCCTGCCATTGCTTGGGCTTGGAGAAGTAAGGTATCAAGGCTCAATCGTACCAGCATCAGAGGTTTTGCAACAATTTGGATGGCAGCCTATTGAACTTCAATCAAAAGAAGGACTTGCCTTACTGAACGGAACCCAGTTTATGAGTGCCTATGGGGTGTATAGCCTGCTTAAGGTGTTCAGGTTGTCGATGCTTGCCGACATCATTTCAGCCATTTCGCTTGAAGCCTTTGATGGCCGTCTGGAGCCTTTTTATGATGCAGTGCACCAAATAAGGCATCACAAAGGTCAGATTGATACCGCTTCCCGTATTCGTAAACTACTCGAAGGTAGTGAGTTAATTAACAGACAAAAAGTTCATGTTCAAGATCCTTACAGCTTTAGGTGTATCCCACAGGTTCATGGGGCCTCAAAGGATTCGGTGAATTATGTGGCTTATGTTTTTAGTAATGAAATCAATGCCGTAACGGATAACCCAACTATTTTCCCGGATGAGGATTTGATTATTTCTGCAGGAAATTTTCATGGTCAGCCACTTGCGCTGGCATTGGATAACCTGGCCATTGCCTGTGCGGAATGGGGTAATATTTCTGAAAGAAGAACGTATCAGCTTCTTCATGGTAAACGGGGATTACCGGCTTTTCTTGTGGCGGACCCAGGCCTGAATTCGGGATTTATGATTCCTCAATACACTTCAGCCAGTCTTGTCAGCCAAAACAAGCAGTTGTGTACTCCTGCTTCCGTGGATTCAATTGAATCGTCGCAAGGTCAGGAAGATCACGTGAGTATGGGTGCCAATGCGGCAACAAAAGCTTTGCGTGTTGTGAATAATCTCGAACGCATCCTGGCAATTGAGCTCTTCAATGCCGCTCAGGCGCTTGAGTTTCGCCGACCTTTGAAATCCAGTGTTTTTATAGAGGATTTTGTGAAGGCTTACCGCGAAAATGTCGCTTTTGTCAGTCAGGACAAACTCATGTATCCCGAAATTGCCAAATCTGTCCTGTTTCTCAGGCAGGTGCCACTTCGGATTCCTGACGCACTGATCAAAGGTATTTAAGTTTCAGCTATCACGACTCAAACACCAGATTGTAAGGCCGGTCAAGAGCTTCGGCAATCTGACTCACGGCAACATATTTGCTCCAGCGCTGAAATTCGCGTCCTTCAAAAAAGACAAGCAGGGTTGGATTGGCAAAAATGCCGAAATGGGAGGTGATTTCAGGATGTGATGCTGAATCAATGAACAGTAATTTCATCTCGGGAAATTCTTCCCCGATGAGATCCTGAATTTTTGGTCTAAGGCTGACACAAGGCGCACAATGATCGCTGTAAAAATAAAGCAATATAGCTGTGTTTTGCCTGATAGCTTCTTCGGTGCTTTGAAGTGTAATGGGTTTCATTTTTTTATTTGCAAAGATAATTGCTTTGGCTTAAATGATTTCTTTCTGAATTAAGTTAATGGAAAACAATATATTATGAATATTTTCCATGTGAATAGTTGTCTTTTCTTCACAATAGTTGCTGATCTTATGATCGTAATTTTCATAAATTAGCCAATTATTTTCGCGAAGAAAAAGGAATCAATAAACCAGATTTACATCAGAACGCCATGACTCTTATCATCAACGGTTCAGGATTGACCATTTCGGATGTTGTGTCGGTTGCCCGGCATGGAAGAAAAGTTGTGCTAAACGCAGAAGCTCTCGAACGAATCAAAAGGTGCCGGCAGATGCTGGAGAATAAAATCGTTGCAGGGGAAATTATGTATGGGGTGAATACCGGCATCGGTGAGTTTTCTGAAGTTGTCCTGAACGATGATCAGGTGAAAGATTTTCAGAAGTACCTGATCTACAATCATGCTGCGGGTATTGGCGATGCAATGCCAGCCGAACATGTTAGGGGCGCGATGCTCGGAAGGGTCAATGTCCACGCGCACGGCAATTCGGGAGTACGACCCGAAATCACCCTTACACTGGTTGAAATGCTTAACAAAGGAGTGACGCCTTATGTTTGTCAGAAGGGCAGCGTGGGCGCTTCAGGCGATTTGGCGCCAATGTCGCAGATCGCGCTCCTGATGATGGGTGAAGGAAAGGCTTTTTACAAAGGTGAACTCATGGATGGCATGGAGGCCATGCAGGCCGCAGGAATACCGGTGCCTGGCCTGCAAGCCCGCGACGGACTTGCTACCATCAACGGTTCGAATGTGCTCACGGCGATGAGTGCAATCTTCCTTTATGATGCCGACAGGTTTCTGAAACAGGCAGAAATTGCAGCTGCCATGTCGCTCGAAGCCCTAAAAGCCAATATGAAACCTTATAACAAAAAGATTCACGAAGTCAGGGGCTTTAAGGGCGCCATCCGCAGTGCGATGGCAATCAACAAGCTTGTAGCCGAAGGCGATTTAGCTGAAGGCAGGGTAAAATCAAAAGTTCAGGATGCCTACAGTATGCGCTCCACACCTCAGGTGATCGGTGCAGCCCACGATGCGCTTGCCTGGGCAAAGAGCCAGGTTGAAATCGAACTCAATGGCGTTGGTGACAATCCGATTTTTTTCCCGGATGAGAACCTGCAACTTTCTGGTGCAAATTTTCAGGGTACTCCCGTTTCCCTTCCCATGGATATGGCCGGTGCTGCAGTAACAATGGTGTGTGTGCTCTCTGAAAGGCGTATGAACAGGTTGAATAATCCCGCCCTGAGCGTAGGGCTGCCAGCATTTTTAACCAAAGGGGCGGGCATGTTTTCAGGTATGATGCTCTCACAATATACAGCTGATATGCAAATAGTTGAGCAAAGAATCCTTTCGGCGCCTGCCAGCATACAGTCCATTCCGGCTGCTGCCGATCAGGAAGATTTTGTTTCGATGGGAATGAATACTGCCTTAAAAAACAACCAAATCCTCGATAATGCTTATGGTATATTGGGTATTGAGTTGATGGCTGCTGCCCAGGCACTGGATTTCAGAGATTTTAAGTTTGGAAAGGGCACTACAAAAGCTCATGAAATCATTCGAAAACACGTAGCTTTTCTCGATATTGACAGGCCTTTATACCATGATCACAATACCATGAAAGAATTGGTGAAAAGTTGCGAACTCCTAGAGGCTGTTGAACTTGAAATTGGTACCCTTGATTAAAACATCATTCAAATTATGACAGATCAACAGAATAAACTATCGCAGAATGAACCGGCTCAAAGCAACATTCGTCCGGCCCTGTTAACCTTTTTATGCATTCTCAGTTTTATTGGCAGCGGCTTATCTTCGGTCAGCAATATTTTCGTTTTTTTTAACCATGAATTGCTCACAGGGATGCTTGATTCCGGTGTATTCGAGGAGTTTGGCTTTGATATGAAAATCCTGACCGACACTAATAAGCAGTATTTTTTAATTACCGGCTTGCTTCACATCATCTCATTCGTGGGTGTGAGGCATATGTGGAATCTTCGCAAAGCCGGGTTTCATCTTTATGCCATCTCCCAATTACTGATGTTGATTGTTTCTACAGTGTTTATTTACAGGCCGGCCAATGTTTTTCCTTTCTTTGATCTTGTTCTGGCAGCCATTTTCATTTTGATGTATTTGAGATTTAGGGATATAATGGATTAATGAATGAAAAAAAAGATAAACGCCGGTTTTTTATCACATTTTCTTGTCAACAGAATCATTCTTCTGTTTGCAGTTATTTATTATACATTAACCGGGGTATTGAATTCCTTTTCACTATTCAATAATAATTTCATTTATGAATTCATTTTAACCTATCCCGACTCCAATTCCTATACCCAACAGGGCATAATTCAATATTTTAGTATTGAAGTGATGCTATGCGTTATTATGATTATTTCATTGCTTTGGATGTGGTTGCGCCCAAAATGGCTGCTGTTTTTATCAATTTCATTTGTCACAATCATGCGAAGTGTGCTTCAGGTCTATGTTTTTGGCTGGGAGATTTATCCCCGGATTATCTTTGAATGGGTGATACTTGTTTTCATTGGATTGAGTTTTTCTGCACTTGTATTAAGTAATTTAATACGGATAAAAATAGCCGCCCGAAGGCTAAATAACAGTTTGGAATCTGATGATAAAACGCTGATTGATTGATCTGGACAAAGCTTATGTTAAGTTAGCATTACTTTTTTTTTATGGAATCATTGACTGAACAATAGATTGTTATATATTAGCCACGAAATTGGCAAATATTTAAGTCAGTTTCAGATGCACAAATCTCAAATGTTTAATCAATTCACTAACCTAAATTCTTCATTATGAGAAAAATCACTTTATTGTTAGTGTTCTTCTTTGCGATTGGCACCTTAGGTGTCTTTGCGCAAACAAGAACCGTGACCGGTAAAGTTACCGGTTCACAAGACGGGCTTGGTATTCCGGGCGTAACGGTGATGGTAAAAGGAACCACCATTGGTTCTATCACCGATTTCGACGGAAACTATGAAATCACCGTCAGGCCTGAGCACCGCACACTGGTGTTTTCATACATTTCGATGAAAACTCAGGAAGTTGCCCTCGGTACTCAGACGAGTATCAACGTAACCCTCGAGCCGGATGTATTCCAGATCGATGAAGTCGTTGTTACTGCTATTGGCGTGTCACGCGAAGCCAAGGCTCTTGGCTATTCGGTTCAGTCTGTTGAATCCGATGCTATCGTGCGTTCAGCCACCACTAACCCGGTGAATGCTTTGAGTGGCAAGGTTGCCGGTGTTCAGATTACAAACTCTTCTGGTGCTGCCGGTGCCTCAAGCTACATGACCATCCGCGGTACAGCTTCCATTACCGGTAACAACCAGCCACTTTTTGTAATCGACGGTGTGCCGATCGACAACTCCCAACTTACATCAGGTAATCCCGACAACGGATCGAACAACCTGCTGAGTGGTGTGGCACTGTCAAACCGTGTTGTTGACATCAACCCGGAAGACATCGAAAGTGTAAACATCCTCAAAGGTGGTGCTGCCACTGCCTTGTATGGTCTGCGCGCTGCCAACGGCGTTGTGTTGATCACAACCAAAAAAGGTTCAAAGCCGGGAGCCGGACGCAAAACCAGCGTTGCTTTTAACTCATCAATAACCATTGATCAGGTTTCTCAAACTCCCGGAATGCAGAAATTGTATTCACAAGGTTTGACCAACGCCGAGGGTGTGCCGAACTATAGCCCAACAACCACGGCAAACTGGGGTCCAAAACTGAGCGACCTGCGTTTCGACGGTGCAACCGACAACCCATACTACCCACAAGGTAATATTGTGGCTGCCAGCGCTGCTCCTGCAGGTGCCAAGGAAGTAACTGCCAACGACAACATTGGTAATTTCTTCCAAACCGGAATCTCCTACAACAATTCACTTTCATTGTCAGGTGGTAATCAGAACACGACCTATTATTTAAGTGTTGCCAACTCCAACAACAAAGGTATCGTTCCGAACAATACATTCGACAGAACAAACATTACCTTGAGTGGTGAAACAAAATTCTCAGAAAAATTCTCCTCTGAAGCCCGCATCGCCTATACCAAATCAGGTGGATTGAGGATTCAGCAAGGTTCAAACACTTCGGGTGTGATGCTCGCTTTAATGCGTATGCCCAATAACTTTGATATCACTGGTGGCTCTGATGATCCTGCCAATGACAAAGCTTCATATATGTTGGCCGATGGCCGTCAGCGCAATGCCTACCGTGGCGGTGGTTATGACAACCCATTCTGGACTGTCAATATGAACCAGTTTACCGACGATGTAAACCGTCTGACAGGTCATGCTGCTTTGAATTTCTATGCAACTGAATGGATGACCTTTACCTATCGTATTGGTACTGACTGGTATAGCGACAGAAGAAAACAGTTCTTTGCCCGTTTCTCCAGAACAGCTCCAAATGGCCGTGTTTATGAGGAACAGTTCTTTGTGAGAGACCTGAACAGCGATCTTATGATGAACATTAACAAAAAGATCAACGAAGATTTCACTGTAACTGCTTTGGTTGGTCAGAATATGTTCCAGACCCAATATCAGAGCCTGTTTGTACAAGGTGACAACCTCACAGTACCTGAGTTTTATCACATTTCCAATGCGGCATCAATTACTGCCCGTGAAACCAAGGATTCTAAACGAACGGCTGCTTTGTATGCTGACCTCGGCATGTCATTCAGAAATATGGTTTATGTGAATGTTACAGGCCGCAATGAGTGGTCAACAACACTGCCTGAAGATGAAAACTCTTTCTTCTTCCCTGCATTTAACGGATCATTTGTGTTTACGGAACTTCCCGGCCTGAAGGATAACAAAATCCTTCCATTTGGTAAATTCAGGGTATCTTATGCCAAGATTGCCAATGACGCCTTTACTTATGGTACTTTGCCAACTTTCCTGCAATCAGCAACTGCAGATGGCTGGACTGACGGTGTCAGCTTCCCAGGTTGGGGTGTAGCCGGTTTCCAGTTATCGACAACACTTCCAAACAATGCGCTTAAACCCGAAACACTCAAATCGTTTGAGATTGGATTTGACCTGCGTTTCCTGAGCAACCGTTTGGGTCTTGACTTTACCTATTATGACAACAAGAATGAGGACCTTATTCTTTCGGTGCCTATCGCTAAATCATCAGGTTACTATGCAGCCAATATGAATGCTGCTTCGATGGTAAACAAAGGTATTGAGTTGACTTTGAATGCTATTCCTGTTCAGACCAAGAAATTCACCTGGAATCTGGATGTGAATTTCACCAAGAATACCAATGAGGTTCTCGAACTTGCTGAAGGTGTTGAGAACGTATTCCTTGCCGGTTTCGTTGGAAGCCAGACAAGAGCCGTTGTTGGTGAATCTTACGGAAGTATCTTTGGAAACGATTGGCTCAGAGACGACAATGGCAACATTTTGATCGTGGACGATCCGAATGCATGGAACTATGGATATCCTGAAAGCGACCCGGATGAGACCAATCTTGGCAATGTAATGCCAAACTGGACAATGGGTATCAACAATAGCCTCACTTATGGTGATTTCGCACTCAGCTTCCTTTTCGATATTAAAAACGGCGGTGTTATGTGGAATGGTACCAAAGGTGCAATGTATTATTTCGGAACACATGAAGACACTGAATCAAGGGGCGATGGCGCAACCTATGTATTCGACGGCGTGAAAATGTCGGATGGTTCACCCAACAACATTCAGGTTGCCAAGGATGTGAACTGGTATTTCAATGGCGAAGGTAGCGGATTTACCGGACCAGCCGGACAGTTTGTTGAAGAAACCGATTGGGTACGTCTGCGTGAATTGACACTTTCATACCGTGTTGACCCCAACGTTTTGAATAAAACCTTCCTCAACAGTGTTGAAGTATTCTTCACAGGAAGAAACCTTTGGCTGAGCACACCATATACTGGTGTTGACCCCGAAACCAGCTTGATTGGTGCCGGAAACGGACAAGGTCTGGATTACTTTAATATGCCTGGTACAAAGAGCTTTACCTTTGGTTTGCGTTTAACTTTGTAATCATCTGATAAGTAAAATTAAATGAAAAAAATTAAAACTATGAGACATAATATCATCACAAAAATTGGTCTGTTTCTGTTACTTGCAGTGATGATTTCAAGCTGCAAGAAATGGATCGATACAGATCTCAATACCAACCCCAACCGCCCGGCCGATGTTTCCATGGCATTGCTTTTGCCATCGGTGCAGTCTTCATTAGGCTATGTTATTGGTGGTGACCACAGCAGAATGTCGGCAATGTGGATGCAGCACCTTTCAGGTGTTGACCGTCAGTCGCTGGCTCTTGAGCGTTATTCAGTTCTCGAATCAGATGCCAACAACCTTTGGAATACTTTATACGGTGAAACGCTTAAAAATTTAAGTATTTTGGAAGCTAAAGCCATCGAACAGTCTTCTCCACATTTCGAAGGAGTTGCCAAAGTTATGACAGCTGCTACCTTGGGCTACATTACAGATGTGTGGGGTGATGCTCCTTTTTCAGAAGCTCTTTTGGGTGAAACAGGAAACCTTACTCCTGTATATGATTCTCAGGAGAAACTTTATCAGGCTATCAACACCATGCTCGATGGTGCTATTGTAAAATTAGCAGAAACATCTCCGGCCGGAGTCCCGGTACCGGGAACAGCTGATTTGATCTACGGTGGTAGTGCTGCCAAGTGGCTTGCATTGGCCAAATCATTGAAAGTGAAATATGCTTTACACCTTTCAAAGAAAAATGGCCTGGGTCCGGTTCGTGACCTCATCAACGGTGGTGGTTTGATTGCCGACAATGATGGTGATTTCCAGTTTAATTTTGGCGCATCTGCCAATGAAAACAATCCTAGATTCCAGTTCGACAACCAACGTGGCGATATTCGCGTAGGTGCAAAAATCGTTGACCTGATGAATGCAAGCGGTGACCCAAGAAGGGCCGTGTATTTCGATAAGAAAGATGCTGCTGATTACACCGGCAGCACACCGGGTGGTGCTGTTTTAACTGCTGCATGGGCCGGACCGGGCTATGCAGGAAGTGGTGCTCCTGTTTTCCTTTTCAACTATTTCGAGTTGAAATTTATCGAAGCTGAAGCTTTCTTTGGTTCTGACAACGCCCGTGCTGCTGCTGCTTATAATGCCGGTGTTATTGCTTCTTTGGCAAAACATGGTGTTAGTGATGCCGCCTGGGAAGCTGCCAATGCAGCTGAAACGGCCAGCTCTATCACACTTGAGAAAATCATGACCGGCAAGTATGTGGCAATGTTTATGAGTTCAGAAACATGGGTTGACTGGAGAAGAACCGGTTTGCCAACACTTGCTCTTCCTGCTTCTAACGTAAGTGTTACACCTCGCAGGTTCCTTTATCCTACAGATGAACGTTTGTACAACGGTGGCAATATGCCGGCCGGAGTTCTCTCAACTGATAAAGTATGGTGGGATAATTAATCTCCTCCTGAATAAAAAAAGGGAGCTGCTATTTGGCAGCTCCCTTTTTTTATTGCAAAAATGCAAGTTCGAGTCTTTGAAGTGTTTCCGGTTCAGGAATCCCTGATTGCAGGTTCCAGCCCCTTCGGGTATAATAATCATCCATCATTTTATCGAAATCAACCTTTTCGAGTTTGACACCCTTTTGCGGTCCGATTGTATAGGCATCCTTGAAAAACCGTTCCGGCAAAACATCATCCATACGTGTGAAGCCTTCACGGCAGTTGAGTGCCCTTTCAAGGTTAAACATCCTTTCGCCTGTTTGCTGAAAGGCTTCTTCTGTCAGATCGATTCCGGTGAGGGCTTGTATGAAATGCCGGAAATGTACTTCATCTTTGTACCAGGCAGACGCGAAACTGCACATGCCCATGGAGTCGCGTAGAACCGAAAGATTCTGTCCGCTGATTTCGCCACCCGTCATATGGCAAGCTCCCCTGTTGGCAGTTGTATACGAAATTCCAAATCCTTTGGCATATCCTTGCACATTCCAGGCTGCAAGCTCATGACCTTTCACATGAATCGCAAAATCGGATGACCCTTTTCCAATGACCGAGGCCAGGTGTTTTACACCTCTTGAAGCTTCTTTGCCAATGCCAACATTTTTCCCGATCTGATGGATTAACTGTATGGAAGCGTCAACATTACCCCAGGTAAGGTCGATACCGTCAAGAAATGATTTGTCAATCAGTTTTTTATCATAACACTCCATGAGAAAGCCGATCACATTGCCCAGTGTAATAATATCGATGCCGTAATCGTCAGCAATCTCAATCATGGTGTGCAATCCGTTAAGATCGTTTACCAGCAAATTGGCGCCCAGCATTGTGCCTGTTTCATACTCTATGCCTTCATTCACCAGACCACCATAGGCACCTTTGGCAAAACCACTTTTTTTGCACGAAAGCTGACAAGAATAACAAGCCATATCCCGTTTCCATACTTGTTGCCTCGCGGCGTGCACATTGATTTTTTCTATCTCGCTGAAAGTACCTTCACTGTAGTTTTTCACAGCCTGACTTCCCCTGTCTGACGAAAATTGCAGTGCATTGGCCGTTCCGCCATAGCGCCAGTCAGTCTTTGACTGGCTGTCGGCAGCGAATGAAAGCCTGACTTGTTTTAGCAATTCTACATATTGCTTATGGTCGTATACCTCCGGCATTTGCGTCCCGCGAACCACAATTGCCTTTAGTTTTTTTGTACCCATCACGTATCCGGTACCGCCTCTGCCGGCCGCCCGTGCTCCTGTGTTGATGACACTTGAATAAAGTACACCATTCACAGCTCCTGACCCGATGTAGGCTGTCTCAAAACGACGATCACCTACCTCACTGATGATTGCTGTCTCAAACTGGTTTGTACCCATTGTCCAGAACTGTGAAGCATCCCGTATTTCAACCACTTCATCCTCGATGTATAGATAAACCGGCACTGTTGATCTTCCAATTATGACGATCCCGTCATAGCCCGCAAATTTAATTTCAGGTCCGATAAATCCACCCATATTACTGTAACTAACCGTAGAGGCATGCTGGTGCGTTGATTTTAACGGACTGGTCATGGGTGATTTGGTTACCATACAGGTTCGGGATGAATTTGGAATAGGAAAACCGCAAAACAGTCCTGGCATAAACATCAATGGGTTTTCATCCGATGCCGGATCAGTACCAGGTTTTTTTAGATAGTCTGATAAAAGCTTCATACCCAGAGCTCTTCCGCCCAGAAATAAACGGTAATCATCCTCCTTAATCTTAACTTTGCTGATGCTGCGGGTTGTAAGATTTACCTCTAACACGATACCATTGACACCTTTCATTGTTTTTGAATATTTAGTTCATAAAAATTTCCCTGCATCTCAATTGCAATGGCATCAGGGTGCATTTCCCTAAATGGCATGTCCGGCGTGATTTCGAGAAACGAAAGTGCCTGATAAGGACACCATTGCACACATTGCGGGTCACCATGGCATAAAGTACACATGCCTGTGGGGCTTCCTTCGTCATCCGGAAAAATCACCTGCCCTCTCTCTGTTTTGCAGGCATCGCTGCAGGATTGACATCCAATGCACCGGTTTAGATCACATTTTATTGTTTGGAGTGCTGCATCTCTGTATAAAGCCTTATGACCGGAGACAGGGTCAGGTTTTACGGGACAGGCTGCCACGCAGGGCGCATCGGCACAAAGGAAACAGGTGACAGGGATGTCGGCCGGCGGATGATAGCGCCAGACTTTTATATTGGATAAAGCTGGATTTCCCTGGCCATGAAACAGTTGTCCTTCGATGTCAATTTTATGATTTGATGCTGAGCACACAGCTTCGCAGGTGCGGCATCCGGTGCAAAGGGCATAATCAACCACAATGGCTTTGGTGCCGGAAATGGCTGTGAAAAAATGTGTTGCTCCGCCGGTTACCGATAGGAATGCAGTGCTTCCGGCTGCAAGTCCCAGGTGCTGAAGAAATGATTTACGATTCATAGTGGAAAATTTGAATACCGAACCAAAGATATTCTATCAGCAATTGAGATGAAAGCAACAGGGACAATACAGAATGTTTCTAAATTAGCATAAGCCGGAAAATGACAGAAAGACAAGAAAAATCGCTCAATTTTCATGAATATGGGACTGTTAAACGAGTTTATAAGTTCGCTAATGCTTCCAAATTCAGTTGAATTGAAGGTTAAAATAGGATTATTTAAGTCTTAATTCAAAAAGTTGCGGGATTAATGAAGAGAAGAAGGAATAATTAAAAACTATGTAAAACAAAGACTTACAAAGATCAATATTCCTGATGATGATTTTTTTTTCTGAAAGCCGCAAAATATCTAGACAAATAGATATTTCTTAAGATTAAAATTTTAACATTGCGAGCTGTTTTGCATAAAAAAAATTAAAAAATGCAAAAAATGTTTAATTCATTAATCACTAACCAAAATTCTTACGTATGAGAAAAATTACGATGATGCTGGTTTTGGTACTGAGTGTGGTGGCTGTGAGCGTTTTCGCGCAAACCAAAGCCATTACCGGTAAAGTAACCAGCTCACAGGATGGCCTTGGAATTCCAGGTGTGACTATCCAGATCAAGGGGACGACAATCGGTGCGATCACCGATATTGATGGAAATTATTCCATCAATGTTTCTCCATCTCACAAAACACTGGTGTTTTCATATGTTTCGATGAAAACAACCGAAGTAAGCATCGGTACCCAGTCTACTATCAACGTTGTTCTGGAACCCGATGTGGTTCAGATTGATGAGGTGGTTGTAACTGCTTTGGGTATTTCCCGCGAGAAGAAATCGCTGGGTTATGCCACACAGGAAGTCGGTGGTGAAGAGTTGAGCACGGTAAAACGTGACAACTTTATCAATTCACTTTCTGGCCGGGCTGCAGGGGTACAAATCCGCTCGACCAACAACATGGGTGGTTCATCAAACGTGGTTATTCGTGGTAATTCCTCACTTACCCAGAATAATCAGGCATTGTTTGTTGTTGATGGTGTGCCGATCAGCAATGATAATACCAATAATGCAGGGCAGATTTCCGGTCGCAATGGTTATGACTATGGAAATGCTGCTTCAGACATCAATCCTGATGACATCGAATCGATGAACATCCTGAAAGGTGCTGCTGCAACTGCGCTTTATGGTTCACGCGCTGCCAATGGTGTAATCATTATCACCACCAAAAAAGGCAAGAAACAGCTAGGTGGCAAAAAAGCCTTTGGTGTAACACTCAGTTCGAACATCACAACAGGTTTCCTCGACAAGAGTACTTTCCCGAAATATCAACAAGAGTATGGTGCCGGATATGGAACTTACTATTATGGCGATGCACCTTATGGTGGGTTTGAATACTTTTACGATGTTGACGGTGATGGTGTAACTGACTACACTGTTCCAACTTATGAAGACGCTTCTTATGGTCAGAAATTTGACCCGTCATTCTCTTTGTTTCAATGGGATTCCTATGATCCTGCTTCGCCAAATTATCACAAGAAAACTCCCTGGGTTGCCGGTGCAAACGGACCTGATTATTTTTTCCAGAATCCATTAACATTGAATAACAGTGTCGAAGTAACCGGCGGTAGTGATGTTGGAACCTTCAGGTTGTCATATACCAACTTTGATCAAAAAGGTCTGATGCCAAACAGTTCACTCAAACGCAACAATTTCCTTTTCAGTGGTTCTTACGACATTGTTAAAAATCTCACTGTAACAGCTTCAGCCAATTATGTGAAAACAGATGGTTTGGGAAGGAACTCAACAGGTTACAGTGATAACATTGTTTCCTCATTCCGTCAGTGGATGCAAGTCAATGTTGATTACAAAATGCAGGAGGAATTGTATGACAAAACAGGCCGCAACATCACATGGAATCCAAAATCACCCGATGATTTATCGCCTGCTTACTGGGATAACCCATATTTCTTAAGGTATCAAAACTACGAAACCGACCAAAGAAACCGCATCATCGGTTTCCTTCAGGCTGACTGGAAAATTACCGAGCACTTAAGTTTGATGGGTCGTGCTGCTGTTGATACCTATGATGAAATTCAGGAAGAGCGCAAAGCCATAGGGTCTGCTTCTGGTGAATTTGGTGTTCAACGTCCTGATGTTACTTCAGGTTACTCACGTTTCAACAGAGCTTTCATGGAATCAAACATGGACCTCATGTTGAGTTACAAAAACCAGCTGACAGAAGACCTCAGTTTGAATGCATTCCTTGGAACCAATATTCGCAGAACCCGCATCGACCAGGTATTTGCTTCAACCGACGGTGGTTTGATAGTTCCCGGCCTTTATTCATTGGCCAACAGTGTGAACCCTATGCTCAATCCTGAAGAAAGACTTACCGAAATAGGTGTTAACGGTATTTATGCCAGCGCCTCCCTTGGTTATTTAAATACTTTCTTCCTCGATGCAACGGTTCGCCGCGACCAATCCTCAACACTTCCTGAAGGTGAAAATGCTTATTTCTATCCTTCTGTTTCTGCAAGCTGGATTTTCTCCAATAACCTCGAAGCAGACTGGCTGCAATTAGGTAAACTGCGTTTGGGTTATGCTCAGGTTGGTAACGATGCCCCATGGGGAAGTATCAAGGATACCTATGCTCAGAACACTACTTTTGGTGGAACTGCACTTTTCTCCTTGCCAAGCACCAAAAACAATGCAAACCTTGTTCCTGAAAAAACAGCCTCACTCGAAGCTGGTATTGAGTTGATTACACTCAACAAAAGATTAGGTCTAGACCTGTCATTCTACAAGAACAATACCACCAATCAAATTATGCCTGTAACCGTTTCAACAGCTACCGGTTATTCCTCAACCTTCGTTAATGCAGGTGAAATGCAGAACCAGGGTGCTGAAATCCAGTTGTTTGGAGCGCCGGTTGTAAAGAAGGATTTCCGTTGGGACATCACATTGAACTGGGCTAAGAACGTGAATGAAGTTGTATCACTTGCCGGAGATATTAAGAACCTCCAGATCGCAGCACTTCAGGGTGGCGTAACCATCAATGCACGTGTTGGTGAACCTTACGGCACCATCCAGGGTACTGATTATGTTTACACAAATGGTCAGAAAACAGTTGGTTCGAATGGTTATTACCTCAGAAGCAGCACTTCAGACAAGGTTTTGGGTAACATCAACCCAGACTGGAACGCAGGTTTAAACAACAAGTTTACCTACAAGAACTGGGCTGCCAGCTTCCTCATCGACTGGCAACAGGGCGGAAGTGTCTTCTCACTCGACCTTTATTATGGTCTTGGAACAGGTCTCTACGAAGAAACCGTATATATCAACGACCTGGGAAACCCGGTTCGTAACCTCATCGAAGATGGTGGCGGTTTGATTCTTGAAGGTGTTTTTGAAGACGGCACAGCCAATACCAAACGTGTTGAAGGTGCTGACTACCGTGTATTCGGCTGGTCGAGAAACCCCAATGCTGCCTTTGTTTATGATGCTTCATACGTAAAACTCCGTGAAGTTGTTCTGTCATACAGTCTGCCTTCAAGCCTGATGTCGAAAGTTAATTGGATTCAGGGAGCTACTTTCAGCCTCGTTGGTTCAAATCTTTGGATCATCCACAAAAACCTTCCACATGCAGATCCCGAAGCAAGTCAGAGCTCGGGTAACGTTCAGGGATGGCAGAGCGGTGTTATGCCATCTACCCGCAATGTCGGTTTCAGCATTAATTTACAATTTTAATTCTAAAGTAACATGAAAAAGATAACAATCATTTTAGCCATAATGGTCGGTTTTCTGGTTTCTTGTACGAAGAACTTCGAGGACTTCAATACCGACAAAAAGCGTGCAGTGGAAGTTCCTGGTCAGTTCCTGTTTGCAAATGCCCAGAAAGCTTTAGCCGATATGTATTCGAGCACCAGTGTTAACATCAATAACTGGAAACTTTTTGCTCAGTACTGGACAGAAACTACTTACACTGATGAATCAAACTACGACGTTTTGAATCGTAACATTGGTAACACTCTCTTCCGTATTTTCTACCGCGATATTTTAAATGACCTCAAAGAAGCCCGTCGTTTGGTTGAACTTGAAGCTGCTGACGGTGATGTAGCTACAATTGCTAAAAACAATAAGCTGCTCATCATTGAGCTTGTTGAAGTATATACCTATCACCAGATGGTTGATATATTTGGTGATGTTCCTTATGCCGAAGCACTCAATATTGATGACATTGAGCCTGCATATGACGATGCTTCCACGATCTACAAAGATCTGCTCACCAGAGCAAAAGCTGCTACCGACGGCCTGAATGCTTCAGCCGGTAGCTTTGGCTCCGACGACCTGATGATGGGTGGTGACGTTGCTATGTGGAAAAAATTCGGAAACACTTTGATTGTAAGAATGGCAATCACGATGGCTGCTAAAGAGCCTGCTTTGGCTAAGACTTATGTTGAGGGTGCTTATGCCGGTGCCTTTGCCGCTGGCGAAGCATGTTCTTTCCAATACCTGGGTGGTGCCAACTCGAATCCACTCTATCAGGATCTCATTCAAAGTGGCCGCCAGGACTTCGTTCCGGCCAACACCATTGTTGACATGATGAACGGAATGGAAGACCCCAGAAGAGAATATTATTTCGATATCAACGGCGATACCTATCGTGGTGGTATTTATGGCGAAAGCAATCCTTTTGCTCAGTTTTCACACATCAACGACCGTATCCAGCAACCCACTTATGCAGCTGTGATGCTTGATTACACGGAATTGGCATTTTACCTGGCCGAAGCTGCCGAGCGTGGCTTTAGCGTTGGCGGAACCGCAGCAACATGGTATGAAAACGGCATTCGTGCTTCGATGGAATATTGGGGTGTAGCCGGTGCTGATGCTGATGCTTACCTTGCCCGTCCCGATGTAGCCTATGCTACCGCTACCGGAAACTGGAAACAAAAAATCGGAACACAAGCCTGGTTGGCGTTTTACGTTCGTGGCCTCGAAGGCTGGACATCATACAGAAGACTTGACTTCCCTGTACTGAACCTGCCACCTGCTCCGGATGAATCAGCTGAAGGTGCTGTTCCACGTCGTCACACTTATCCCGTTAATGAACAAACACTCAACAAAGCCAATTATACCGCTGCTGCCAGCAAAATTGGTGGTGATAAACTGAGTACCAAAATCTTCTGGGATGAATAAGATATAATGGTTAGTGCATCAATTTAAACCTTTTGGTTTGCCTTGACGGTCTCAGTTAATGAGACCGTTTTTTTTTGATTTTCAACAACCATCACTATTTCTTTAAGTGTATCCTATGGCTAATTTTTGGTGGAATTTATGCAATGTCAGGATTAAGTAGCTGTGTGTTTGATTAACTGCGAAACGAGGGAAAATACCAGATACACTGCCGGTAAGACTATAATCAAGGAAGTTTTAGAAAAGGAATGACAAGTGATTAAATCAGGCAGGAATCACGAATGATTGGAAAGCAGTTTGACGGTCATTTTACAAACCTGAAAAGTAAAGGTGTTGTCTGGGTACTTTCAACCTTTCCGAAATAACTGCCTGTGGCCAGGTCCTCAATGGAAAATGTACATGTGGCACCATCCAAATTCAACAACATTGTTTTTACAATCACACCTTTGTTGTTATATATTTTCATATGGGCCAGACCCATTTGATGTACCTCGAACTGAAGGCTCAGCTGGTTTTTTGCCGGGTTGGGAAAGACTTTTGCTTTGGGCAATTTATTGTCGGCAAAGCCTAGCTCGTTTCGGTGATCATAGATAACGGTAACGCTGGCTTCGATTGTTTCAGGATAACTTGTGTCATCATAAATGGTGTAAGTAATTGATGATTTTCCAAAGGGAAGGGGCGGCATCTCAAAACGGCGAAAATGCACCACATGAGAGGCAAAGGTGTAATCCTCTGCTCCTGGTTGAATGGTATCAGGATAATTTGTTGTATCGGTTGAAGGCCAGCATTGTACGCCAAAACAAAAATAATCGATCGTTGAATCAGCCATGAAGTGAACTGTTTTTCGCAGGTTCAGCGAAAGGAGTTTGTCGGTATTGTTTTTCATCGTGAACTGGGCTGTAAGATCAATAATCTGTTCGCTTGCACTTGAAATAACGATGGTTGAATCATTCACAATTTTATCGCCATTCATCCTGTCCATGAGGATTAATTGTTGGGCATTGAGAGTTTTTATGGAAAGAAGCAGGAGGAAGAGGTGAAATGACCTGATCATATTGTTGTGGTATTGATTGCCAAAAATATACTTTTTTCATTCGCTACCATATTGATTGGTTCTCGCTGATGGAACTCAGGACCTTGATGCTTGAATTTCATTGACAAGTTTTGAAAGCAATCAATTGAAGATTGAGTGTCAATGCCCCGCTCCCTGTGGTCGCTTTGGTCTTTTTCTTTTATCACTTACGCAACAAGCTGCGCTTGAGCGTCAGTTATAAAAGAAAAAGCCCTCGTCGCTTTGCGCCGAAGGCTTTGTTGTAGCGGGGGCAGGATTATTGACATGATCCTGAAAGGGGAGGGCTTAACAACAATGCCCCGCTCCCTGTGGTCGCTTTGGTCTTTTCCTTTTATCACTTCCGCAACAAGCTGCGCTTGAGCGTCAGTTATAAAAGAAAAAGCCCTCGTCGCTTTGCGCCGAAGGCTTTGTTGTAGCGGGGGCAGGATTCGAACCTACGACCTTTGGGTTATGAGCCCAACGAGCTGCCTCTGCTCCACCCCGCAGTATATTTACCCTTTAAATTGGGAGTGCAAAGATAAATTTTGTTTCTTTGCAAAACAAGAAAATGGTAAAAAAAATTCTTCATGTCACATAAGTCAGGCTATGTCAACATCATAGGTAATCCAAACGTTGGCAAGTCAACGCTGATGAACCTCCTCGTCGGTGAAAAATTGTCCATTATTACCTCGAAAGCTCAAACAACACGCCACAGAATTCTGGGAATTGTAAACAGCGAAGAGTATCAGATTATTTTTTCAGATACGCCCGGCATCATTCACCAGCCTGCCTATAAAATGCATGAGGTGATGAACAGTCATATTCAAACGGCCCTCATAGATGCCGATTTGATTATGTATGTGGTTGATGTGACCGACAAATCGATTCAGGACGAATACATTGGTCGGTTGAAAGAAGTTCAGCTGCCCGTTTTCGTTGTGTTGAACAAAATCGATCTCTCTAACCAGGAGGAGGTTACTGAAATGATCAAACAATGGCAGGAATTGCTTCCTGCCGCGCAGGTATTTCCTGTCGCCGCAGCTCATCAGTTCAATACCGATGGTTTACTCGGGCGAATTTTGGAGCAGCTGCCCGAATCACCTCCTTACTTTCCAAAAGATGAACTCACTGACAAATCAATGCGGTTTTTTGTTTCGGAAATAATCCGGGAAAAAATTCTGTTGCATTACAAGCAGGAAATTCCTTATTCCGTTGAGGTTGCTGTTGATGCATACGAAGAAAGTGAGAACCTGATTCGTATTCAAGCCATCATTTATGCAGCCCGAGAGTCGCAGAAAGCAATCCTGATCGGTAAACAAGGTGCTGCTATCAAACGTGTTGGCACCGAAGCCAGGCTGGATATGGAATCTTTTATTGGTAAGAAGGTCTTTTTGGAATTAAGTGTGAAGGTAGTTAAAGACTGGCGGGATAACGACAACCTGCTGAAAAGATTTGGCTACGAGTCGAGTTAGTCAAAGGAAATACAGATATCATGTTTCGATCCAAGCGATCGTTAATAGAGAAATAAATCAGGATATGGGAAGTATTGTAGCAATTGTTGGCAGACCAAATGTTGGTAAATCGACACTTTTTAACCGTTTGGTTAAATCACGTCAGGCGATCGTTGAAGAAACTGCCGGTGTAACGCGCGACAGGCATTATGGCATCAGTGACTGGAATGGAAAATCGTTCCACCTTGTGGATACCGGTGGCTACGTGGTTGGGTCGGATGATGAGTTTGAGTCTGAAATCAGGAAACAAGCAAGTATGGCCATTCAGGAAGCTGATGTGATTTTGTTTGTGGTTGATGCCTTTGAAGGTATGCATGTGCTTGATGAGGAGGTGGCCAACATCCTGCGGCAATCCAAAAAAAACATTTATGTAGTTGCTAATAAAGTAGACAACAACGACCGGATTGCATTGGCTCAGGAGTTTTATGCCTTAGGATTGGGTGAAATTTATCCCATCTCTGCCATTAATGGCGGAGGAACGGGCGATTTACTTGATGAAGTCGTAAAGCATTTACCCGAATTGACAGATATTGAAGAAGATGGCGTTCCGCGATTTACGATTGTTGGCAGGCCCAACGTTGGTAAATCATCCATCGTGAATGCTTTCCTGGGGGTTGACAGAAATATTGTAACTCCCGTAGCCGGCACCACCCGCGATGCTATTCACACCCGATTCAACGCCTTCAACATGGATTTTATCCTGGTAGATACTGCCGGAATCAGGAAAAAAAGCAAGGTTTTTGAGAACATCGAATTCTATTCCGTAATGCGGGCGATCAAAGCCATCGAAGAAAGCGATGTGGTGATGCTGCTGATTGATGCTACTCAGGGTTTCGAAGCGCAAGATATTAATATCCTGCGCCTTGTTATCAAAAATAAAAAAGGCCTGGTTGTTGTTGTCAATAAATGGGATTTAATCGAGAAGGACTCTAATACCCACCTGGCCTTCGAACAACAAATCAAGGAACGCATGGCACCTTTCACGGATGTGCCGATTGTTTTTACCTCTGTGATTCAAAAACAACGAATCTTCAAAGCACTAGAACTTGCGCATGAGGTATACGAAAACCGAAAAAGGCAAATACCCACTGCTCAACTAAATGAGTTTCTGTTGCCAATTATCCAGGCTTTCCCACCACCTACTGCATCAAGAGGAAACTATATTAAAATCAAATATATTACTCAGCTGAGAACAGCAACGCCGCAGTTTGTCTTTTTCTGTAATTTTCCCAACGATGTAAAAGACAGTTACAGTAGGTTTTTGGAAAACAAACTGCGCGAGCATTTCAATTTTCAGGGAGTTCCAATTCAATTGCATTTCAGACAGAAATGAGCGAAACAGTCAGAATTGATAAATACCTGTGGGCTACACGGATTTACAAAACAAGGACATTGGCAGGCGATGCCTGTCGCGGTGGCAAAGTGAAAATGGATGGCAAAACGGTGAAGCCTTCCAGAGAAGTTAAAGAAGGTGATGTGAT
>JANJXG010000049.1 GCA_024709145.1 Bacteroidales bacterium
TTGTGGGGTCAACGGCGATCACCGGATCATTGGCTTGTGCCACGTCAATCGTTACATCGTCAACATACCAGCCATGGGCATCGCTGCCTTCATAACGGAAAGCTACATAAATGGTTTGTCCGGCATAGGCGCTCAGGTCGATGATTTCTTCCGTCCAGGCAGCAGGATTTGGTACTGCTGAAACTGTCCAAACTTCGACGAACTCACCGGCAGCGGGGTTGCCGTTTCCGGTGCTCACCAACACGCTGTTCTTACCATAATATGTGGGGAAGCTGTTGTAGTCCCAGAATTTCATTTCGATGCCACTGCCGGCAGGAATCGGAATCATGGGGCTTACGAGCCATCCGTCTTCAGTCTGAGTGCCGGGGCCATAGTTGTGGAAAGCCGATTTGGCTCCACCGGTGGTATGGTTTTGTGCGGTTGAGCTTACCCAAACAGGGCTGAGGCCATCCACATTGTACACATCCCATGCAGCCGGGAAGTCAGCTTCGAAAGTTTCAGCAAAGGGGAAGCTTCCGATATTACTGTAAATTGTTACACCGGCTTCGACGGCAACAGATTCACCCGGGTAGGGTTGTCCGTAAACGGCAGTCACGCCATAGGTATAGGTACCAGCATCGACCGGGCTGTCGAGGTAGCTCAGTACGTCGGCACCGGTATTTCCTATCAAAGTGCCGTTGCGGTAGATATTGTAACCAAGCAATTCACCGTTAACGGGGCCACCGCCACCGCCGCCGGCTGTTCCTTCAATGAGGAATGGCAGGCCTTGTGCAGCAGCTGCAGTACCGGAATCGAGGAAATTAACCCAGGAACTTGTAGAGCCCGAATATTGTTTTGCATTACCGGTGACGGCCTGACCATTGATGGTGATGGGTGGTGCCCATGGACCGCTGGCAAGGCTTCCTGCCAGGGTGTAGTCGACCCAGTAAGTACCCGGTTCAAGCACGAGGCCGGGAGTGGCGCAGGTTACGCTCATGACCGGACGGGTAGTGCCAACGGATGTTTCGCTGTAACGGTATGCGTTGGTCCAGGCTGTTGAAACCATCATATTGGATGTGATGTCGCCCCAGATAACCTGTCCGCCGGCTGTCGGGTCGCCGTTCCAGATCTGCAGGTATCCGCCTGTCAGGGTGCTGGTGGTGGTGCTGCCGGTTTGATAGGTATAAAAAGTAAAGCTTTCCACCGTCCATGTTTCATCCACAACAAAGTCATCGGCCATGCGGTTACCTGCAGTAAACTGAATGCCGGCACCGAGGGTGTTCAACCCAAGGCTGGTGTTTTGAAGCACACTGCCGTCGGCGCCATTGGGACCACCGCCGGGTGCATTGATAAACGGACCATTATTATATAAGGTGCTCCTTGTGCCAAGGCTCTTGCTTCCTTTAGGAAGGGTGATGCCTTCGTCGCGGCCTTCGGTAACCAAATCAGCCATTGGTTGATTCAGGTTCGAACGGTAAGCTGCACTGTGATCTTCTCCAAAACCTGCCGGTTTTTTGTTGTTGAGGATCGGGGCAGCCCAGTTCAGCTGCGCTGCCATTCCGGCGTCAGCAGCAGTGAGGTTGCGTGGCTCAGGATAGCGGATGTCAATAAATTCGGTAACGGCAACGTTTCTGAAGAATACATCATAATCAACAGTACCAGAAGTTGAAACCGTCATCTCGCCATAGAACCCAAGCATCACACGGCCAGTGTAAGCAGAAAGATCGAGTATAATGTGATCCCCTGTGTTGGAGATAGGTGTTGTTTCGTTCCACCATTTCAACACATTGTCCATCGACCAGGTTAAACCGCCGTCGGTAGAAATGACCACAGCCACCTTTTGTTCGGGTGCCAAAGTAGTCGGTGTTGTTTGGTTCCAAACGGTCAATGCCAGGTCAAAATGAAGCTGATAGTCTGTTGAGCCATCACCAAGGTCAATGGGAGGTGACATTAGCCAATGGCGGCGAGATGTACCATACAGGTTGATTTTGGCACTGTTTGGATCGACCAAGTCAGGATTGTTACCAAACTGATCGTGAACCCAAATGGCTTCAGCAGTGGGGAGCACAGGTTCGGTTCCAAAGAGACCCTTGAATTTTCTCCAATCCGTTGGGGGGAAGGTACCCACAAAATCAAACAAGAATCCAGGTTGGATCGTGGCATCGTAACCACTTCCTAGTAAAGGGAATGCATTTAGGGCTTTCGTGCCGATGTTGTCCTGAATATTCAAAGACGCGGTATAAGGCCTGGCTTCGGTAGGACTGAAACGAAGGTCGAAGGTGAAAGTCTGACCGGTCGACAAAGCGATGGGCCATGTATGGCTTGCAGGATATACGATATTGAAAGCAGCGGCATCGGCACCGGTGATGGTAACATCACCCTGATTGATTGTGAGGACGCCGGCGCCGGTGTTAGAAACCATCAGTGAATTGGAAGCCGTTTCGTTGATAAAGACAGAGGTTCCAAAATTTACCTCAGGTTTATTGGCTGTAAATACTGGAAGAACCGGAACAGCTTCGTAGAAAATATCGTCGATATACATGGTGCGGCTTGCAACTGTTGGAGCAAACTTGAATGCAACATAAGCTGTTTCAGGGAAAGTGATTCCCGAACCCAGGAACGAAACATTGTATTGTGCATAAGTACCCACAACACCAATTGTGCCGACAGAAACAAAGGTTGTCGGGTCGGTATTGTTTGTCATATAACCAACGAGTACGTTTGCGGTATGCGTAGAGGATGACATTTTAGCTGCGAAGCGAATCCATGAGTTGGCAAAATTCACAGCAGCAGGAGAAACCAATATTACAGTGGCACCGACATCTGTTGAATTGAATAATCTGACATGATTGGGTGGTGAAATTGGTGAACCGATGTTGCGAACATCCACCACGGCAGCAGTTGCAGTGGATTGGACAATTCTTGACCATCCATCGGGGAACCAACCGGCAGGGATTGGATCAACACCGTCGAAATTTTGAGAGAAACTGTTGAAAGGAAGGTATCCAGATCCGCTCACCGGAACGACAACAGTTGGAGTAGCTGTATTATTATAGGTGATCGTCAGGTTAGCCGCAGCAGCTCCAACAGCTGAGGGGTTGAACACAACTTTCACGGTTTTTGTAACACCAAAAGGAATGGTAAGCGGATAAGTATCGCCTGTACTCAGTTGAACACTGAAATCGGCAGCATTGGCACCTGAGAAAGCAAAGCCACCATCGGCGATGATGAGATCGGCAACGCCTTCATTTCCTAGGGAAAGGTTGGCTGATTTGGTATCAAAACCAGGCACTGCAAAACCGACATTCAGCGGGTTTGGTGTAACCACCAAAGCAGGTTCGAGCGGAACAGCATAGGCAGAAAAGTTGATCACCATATTGGTGAAATCAGGAGCCGGATAAGTTCCTGCAATCATGAAATAGGAACCGGCATCCAGTGAGAATTGAGGTACCGTGGCACCTGTACTGCCACCGGCAAAAGCCAGTCGCGGCGCAGGGGTGGTGGCATTCGGGCAGGTAGCCACGAATATCAATCCAGTCCATTCACCGGCAATTGAAGCGTTAATATAACTCTTCTGCGCCAGGGTAAACTGGAAAACAATGTCATACCCATTGAGATAGCTCGATGAGGGTGTGATCATCGTACTGGTGTAATCATTTCCATACGCCTCGGAGTTAATCGCGAAATTAACCAGAGGAGCAGAAACAGGATCCACCACCAGCGGATTTTCGCACGTGGAGCCGGGGGGCTGTGCGAACGCATTCAGACTCAGGCTTAAGACGAGGATAAGCGTCGTCAGAAAGCCAAAAAGTCCACTGGAGAACGTAGTTTTTTCTCTCATAATGAAATTGTTTTGGTTAAAAAATAAAAATTCAAATCAGACAGAATAATATCTACTCCATAAAGATGTAGCGCACAAATTTAAAATTTTAGCGATTAAAAATGAAGTTCATGAAAAATTTTCTGAAAAATAAACTTCAAGAAACCTGAATCTCAAAAAAGATCAGGTGCAACACCCACAAAATAAGGAAATTAAACAAAACATGGAAAGCAACCACCCTCAGAGGCGAGCTGATCATTTCCTTTTCTTCAATTAGATTGTTACATTTGCCTGATAAAATTTCGTCGTATGAAAAGAAAATCCAATTTAGCTTTGGTTCTGGCTCTGATGCTGTCATTTGGTTTTTATCAACAAATGTTCGGCCAGGCCTTTACAGAGGTGCCGCAAACTTTTGCCGCTACCTATTACGGAGCAGCTGTCTGGGCAGATTATGACAGGGATGGCAACCTTGATTTCTTTGTCAACGGCTGGCGGTCGACCGGCGGAAGCACTTCAGCACCATCGGCCTATCTTTACCGCAACAATGGCAATGGTAGTTTCAGCGAAGTAGCCACAGGCATCTTGCCGCTTGGAGCCTGCTCTGCTGCCTGGGGCGATCTGAACAATGACGGTTATCCTGACCTATGCATCGCAGGTAATTCGGGAAACAGCATTTACGCCACCAAAGTTTATAAAAACAACGGGAACGGCAGTTTTACCGACATCGGAGGATCGTTCACGCCTGTGATCACACCTGCCATCGTGTGGTCGGATCTGAATAACGACGGTTTTCAGGATTTGACCATCATGGGAGGTGATAATACCTCGGCAGGACAAACCACCATTTATCTGAACAATCAAAATGAAACCTTTACAGAGATTGCGAGCAGCCTGATGCCAATGACCAATGGTGCCGTTGCTGCCGGTGACTTAAACAACGACGGGCTGAATGACCTCGTGATAGCCGGAAGGTTCACCGCGTCAGACTACCATGCCAAGATCTATTTGAATCAGGGAGATGCTGTTTTTACTGAATTGCCTGCAGGCCTGGTACCCGCCCGTTATTCGGCCATCAGTCTGTACGACTATTCGGGTGATGGCTATCTGGATATCCTGATTGCAGGGGGCGACAATAACGATGTTTTGCGAACCACCCTTTATAAAAATATCAATGGCACGGCCTTCAGTGTTGTACCAACGACGATGACCGGAGTTATCCAGGGAAGCGTGGCCTGGGGCGATGTTAACAATGACGGCTTATCGGACGTACTGCTGACAGGGTCAGATGTTCCGACCGGTGCCACACGCGTAACGAAAATCTATCTGAATCAGGGCAATGACCTTTTCGCACCACTAAATTATACCTTTGAAGGATTGCGGCGATCCATGGCACAATGGGGTGATTACAACAACGACGGAAAACTGGATGTGCTGGTGACCGGTTACCGCAACGTAAGTGATTACATAACCAAGGTGTTTACCAACAACACAACGCTTGCCAACACCGAACCCACCACCCCTGCCGGACTGGCATCCACTGTTACAGGAGGAAGCGCGCAACTCAGCTGGGATGCTTCGCAGGACAGCCAAACAACTTCAAGTTCACTTACTTATGCCGTTAGAATAGGCAGTTCACCCGGAAGTCAGGATATCCTTTCACCCGGATCGGATGCAGCCACAGGAAAGCTAAGCCTGCCGCGCAACGGCAATGCCAACACAAATACTCTGCTGAATATCCAGGGACTCGACTACGGAACCTATTACTGGAGTGTTCAGGCTGTTGACGGAGCCTATCAGGGTTCGGCCGAAGCTCAGGAGCATGTTTTTGTCGTCAGCGATTTGCTCACTGCAACTTTTCAGGTGACATCGGGAGGTCAGGCCCTGGCCGGTGCCACTGTTTCCATTGGCTCTCAACAGATCCAAACCAATGAGCAAGGGATTGCAATCTTCAATCTGGGACCCGGCAATTATACCTATACGATAACACATCCTTTTCACGCTCCTGCCAATGGTGTGTTTGCAATTACCGATGCCAGTGTCAGCATAACAGTAGAAATGCAGGCACTGCCGGCTTACAACCTCACGTTTGCCGTAACAGGCCCTTCGGGTCCTGTGGCAAATGCTCAAATAGACATAGCCGGACAAAATCTTCTGACAGATGTCAACGGCAATGCTACGATTTTCATACTCGCCGGAACACATACCTATTATATATATGCTGAAGGCTATAATCAAATCCGCGACGAGGTAACCGTGAGCGGAACAATGACACTGCCGGTGAACGCTATCCCGGTAGAGATTCAGCAATTACCGTACAGTGAATACTTTACAGCGCCTGTCCAACCCCTTCACTGGCTCACTTTTGATGAAACGAACACAGGATATTCATGGTTTTTCGAAGATGAAAGAGCGATTATCGACAGCGATATTGCCGGACAGGGTGTGAATGTGAAAGCTTCGCTGATCTCCCCACCTTTCGCTTTGTCGGGACCCTCATCTTCCATCAATTTACAATTCAGTCACTTTTTCAATCATTTCGGCACAAACAATACAGCCACTGTCTTTTACCAGACCGACAATGAAACCTGGCAAACCCTGGTGGTCTTTAATCAGGTGGAAGGAACCATCGACAATTTTGCCGAAGAAGAATTTATCCTCACCGGTTTCGGAAATGATGCCACTACCATCCGGTTCAAATTCACCTACGACGATGGCAATCATTGGGCGGAACAATGGATGATTGATGAAGTGCATGTTTCTGAGGCTATTGCCTATCAAATGACGATCAGCAACTTGTTGAAACCAACCTATGCACAGACACCTCTATCACACTTTGAGCCTTTTACCTTTGGTGCCAGAGGGCAAAATACCGGTGCGCTGGCATTGGAAAACGTCTATTTGAATGTGTTTTACGAAAACTGGGATGCAGCCAACAGCATCATGGTTCCGTTTTTCCCGGTCGGTGGACAGTACGATTTTACTGCCAGCCCACCCTTCATGCCTGAACTTGCCGGAAACTACGTCTTTTTCCATCATTTTATGGCTCCATTAATCAATCTGAGCGGTCCGACAAATCTGGCAGCCCTGCAAATCATCGTCAGTGATTCGGTTTTCGCAACAGACTATGAAGAATCGCCTGCATCAGTCCAGATTACAGCAGCAGCTCCGGCCGGAAATATGTATCAGTTAATCACTGGTGACTATTTGCAATCATTCACTGTCGGCTGGAAGGAAAACTCGCTGGCCTCATCGTTTACAGCCAATGTTTACCATGTGAATCCGGGAACCCTCCAAACTACGCTGGTGGCATCGACAGGCAACTTCACAGCACCCGCCACGACAGATCTTCAATTTGTAACCTATTCACTTTCATCACCATTGGCACTCGAAGCCGGATATTATGCGCTTATCCTGACACCGGCAACCGGCGTATCACTTGGTATTGGCGCTGATGGTGTATCCTCCGGAAGGTATTGGACACACAATGCAAACAACCTGACTCTTGTAGAACAACCGGCAACGGGCAACATTAAAGTCAGGATCAACGTGAAGGATACAGGGGTAGGCATCCACGAATCTGCGACCGAAAAAGTCAGGCTTTATCCTAATCCATTGCAACAGGAAGGCATCGTGGTGAATGAGACGGGTCGTGAACTGGCAGCACAAATCATTGATCTGACAGGGAAAACACTCCGCAACCTGCAATTACAAACCGGGAAAAACAGTTTTTCAGCAAACGGACTGAGTCCTGGCATCTATCTTCTCAAAACAGAAGTATTCCATCTTGTTTTTATGGTTTCTGATCAAAAATAGTCAGGGCAACTTCATTTCTGGTTCGTTATTCATCCTGCAAAACAGCTGTATCAGCCTGTTGTCAGACGAGTTCAATTCACCAGGCCGAAGGAGATAATCCGGTTTGTTGCTGAATGAAGACTTGGGTTCCTGCTCTATGTTTTGTTAAGATATTACCAAAGAAGAATAAAAATCGCTGCCGCTTTCAATTTTGTTACTTTTGCAGCCATTTTGGCACACATGAATCAAAAGCTCATTTCCTGGACCATCATCTTTGCCCTTGTTCTGACCTGGGGGAGTTCGTTTATCCTGATCAAACGCGGGCTCGAACACTTCAGTGCCACAGAGGTTGGTGCGCTGCGGGTTGTCATCACTTTTTTGAGTTTATTACCTTTTGCCATCAGAGCAATCCCTAAAGTGAGTAAAAAAGATTTTGTATGGCTCGGTACCTCCGGAATCGTAGGCAGTCTGATCCCGGCTTTTTTGTTTTCTATAGCCCAGACTGGTATTGACAGTGCCACAGCAGGACTGCTCAACTCCCTCACACCACTTTTCACGCTTGTGATTGGTTACCTGCTTTTTGGACTTTCCACCGGCCCGAGAAACATACTGGGAGTGATTGTCGGACTGATCGGAGCCATCGGATTGATCAATGTAAGTGGCGGCAATGCCTTTGGGTTTAATCTGAAATACGCTTCACTGATAATACTTGCCACCATTTTTTATGCCATTAATGTGAATCTGATCAAAGCTAAACTTAAGCATATCAGCTCGTTAAACATCACATCACTTACTTTCTTTGTAGCAGGACTCGTGGCAGTTGTGATCCTGACCGGCACCACTGATGCCTTGCCAAAACTTATTCATGAACCCGGGGCCCTCACCGGACTCTTCTACATTGCCATACTGGCGATGGTAGGCACAGCAGGAGCCATGATAGCTTTTAATTACCTGATTAAAATCAGCAGTCCGATTTTTGCATCATCAGTCACTTATTTGATCCCCCTGGTTGCCATGGCGTGGGGCTTTTCTGACGGAGAATATTTTTCGGTCTGGCACCTCGTGTGGACGATGATGATTCTGGGAGGTGTAATCCTCGTCAACTCAAAAAGAACGAAAGCAGCCGCCTTGAAATAAGTAAACCTGCCCGTTGATAATTTTTTGAGAAGAAAGTTTTGGAAATCAATTTTTTTTGTATTTTTGCCGTCCGATTTTGGGTCTAATCACAAGATTTGTAAAATATTATGTACGCAATAGTTGACATCGCAGGACAGCAGTTCAAGGTTCGCAAAGGACAACAAGTTTTTGTTCACCGTCTTGAAGGAGAAGAAGGTAGCAGCATCTCTTTTGAAAAAGTTATGTTGATTGACAACGAAGGACAGATAACAGTGGGTACGCCTGTTGTTAACGGTGCCAAAGTTGACGCAAAAATTGTTGCACACCTCAAAGGCGACAAAGTAACCGTTTTCAAAAAGAAAAGAAGAAAAGGTTTTCAAAAGTCAAACGGACATCGTCAATACCTGAGCAAGGTTTTGATTGAAAACATCACTGAGTAATAACCGATAAACCGATAAACAATGGCACATAAAAAAGGAGTTGGTAGTTCAAACAACGGTCGTGAATCAGAAAGTAAACGACTTGGCGTGAAAATATATGGCGGACAGTTTGCCAAAGCAGGCAACATCATCGTTCGTCAGCGTGGAACCAAACATCACCCGGGTATCAATGTCGGAATTGGTAAAGATCACACCATTTTCGCCCTTGTTGACGGAACTGTTGAGTTTCGCAAGAAAAGTGATGACAGATCCTATATTTCTGTTGTCCCTGCAGAAGCCTAAGCATTGCGTTCAAGCAAAGCATAGCATAAAGGTAAAAATAATAAACCCGCATTTGATGCGGGTTTTTTGCTTTAATCCCCTTTTGTATCATTCGGCATACTGCCTGACAAAGCTGTTAAATACGCAAATGTTGCAGTCAAATAAAGGACCTGCGAACGGTACATTCCACTGAAAAAACTACTTTTGCAAAAAAAAAGATAATCTATGTTAACCATTCCATACCTGCGCGAAAATCAAGAGGAAGCGCTTCAGAGACTGAGTATTAAAAATTTCACCAACACCAGCCTTGTTGATGAAATCCTAAAGCTCGATGACGAACGCCGGCAATCCCAGCAGGAAAATGATGAGACCCTGGCAGAGATGAATGCCATTGCCCGTGAAGTGGGTGTCCTTTACAAAGATGGCAAAACAGACGAAGCCAACGCATTGAAGGCCAGGAATGCAGAGCTAAAAGAAAAGTCGAGGTTACTCGGAGAGAAACTGACACTGCTGAAAGATCTGATCCAGTCCAAATTGGTTGAAATCCCAAATGCACCGCACCTTTCCGTTCCATCAGGAAAAACAGCTGCCGACAATGAGATTGTTTTATCCGCAGGCAGTATGCCAAAGCTGCCAAAGAATGCTGTTCCACACTGGGATTTAATCAGTCGTTATGATCTGGTTGATTTTGACCTGGGAAACAAAGTTACGGGAGCCGGCTTCCCCTTTTATAAGGGAAAAGGCGCAAGGCTTCAGCGGGCTTTGATCAATTTTTTCCTTGATGAAGCCATCGCAGCCGGTTACACCGAAGTGCAGCCACCCCTGCTCGTCAATGAGGCATCTGCTTATGGCACAGGTCAATTACCCGACAAAGAAGCCCAGATGTATACAATTGGTCTTGACAACCTCTACCTGATACCAACAGCAGAAGTACCTGTTACCAATATTTACCGTGATGTGATTATTCAGGAGGGTGAACTACCCATAAAAAACGTGGCCTATTCCAACTGTTTCCGCAGGGAAGCCGGCTCATGGGGCAAGCATGTCAGAGGTTTGAACAGGCTTCATCAGTTTGATAAGGTTGAAATAGTTCAGCTATCGCATCCCCGCTCCTCTTATGAGGTGCTGGAACAAATGCGGCAACATGTTGCAGGTTTGCTTGACAAACTTGAATTGCCTTACCGTATCGTGAAACTCTGCGGTGGTGATATGAGTTTTGCTTCAGCGCTTACTTATGATTTTGAGGTGTTTTCGGCTGCTCAGGAGATGTGGCTGGAAGTGAGCTCCGTTTCCAATTTTGAAAGTTTTCAGGCTAACCGCATGAAGCTACGAATCAAAGAAAAAACAGGTCAGATCCAGCTCGCGCACACATTGAACGGAAGCGCCCTTGCACTGCCGCGTATCGTGGCTGCTTTACTCGAAAACAATCAAACTGAAGATGGCATACTCATTCCAAAAGTACTTCAAGCCTACACCGGATTCAGCCGCATTGACTAGCCGGGTTTTATGGCTGCTCATTCTGGTTTTGATGATGCCCGGATGCCAGCAGTTTAACAAACCAGCACCTGCTGAATTGCACACACTGGATTCGCTTAAAACTGTCTTTACTACCCAGCAACAACGTCTTGACGCCCTTAGCGCCGAAGTTGTAGGCACACTTCACCGCAAACTTCAGCATGAATTGAATGATGAGTTTTGGAAAGAGAATGAAGCAGCTCTGACGTCGATTCAATCAGCACTTTTGTTTTTGGACAAAATCCCGCAGTTCAGAGAAAACATTCAGGAACAGCTTCAGCAAGCCATACTTGCTACCGGACAGCTCGAAACTAAAATCCGCGAAAGCGGAAGTGAGCCTGCGGTCAACACACCCTTTCTTGTTGGTTTACAAATGCAATCCAACACCCTGAATGAACAGCTTGACTATTTGAGTTCCAAATATCACGCACAGCTTTTACTCGTTGAAACGCTTCAAAAAGCAAGGCAAGATGAATAGGCTGTTGACATCAATCAAACAATCGTGGCTTGTAGTTTTTATCACCTTGATTCTGACCTTACCTCAGTCGCAAGTCATTGGACAGCAGGCCAATCCAGTTGCTGCTCCGCCTCAGGATGCCAGACAGATTGATGATCAGCTTGCCGCCGAATTCTTCAGAAACAGAGATTGGGAAAATGCGCGGAGCATGTATGAGAAGCTTTGGGAAAAATATAAGGCACAGCACTATTTCAATCAGTACATCGAATGTTTGTTTCAATTGAAATCGCTTGACGAAGCCGAAAAAGCCATCAAAAAGGTGCAACGTCAACAGAACAACATACAAAATACGATTGATCTGAATTATATTTCCATGCTTAAAGGAGAACGGACAAAGGCAGAAGCAGGTTTTGCAGCCATCATTGAAACCCTTCCTGCCGACAGGAACTTAATCCATGTCACTGCCAATGCTTTCAGAATGAGGAATCTGGACGACTATGCCCTCATGGTGTATGAAAAAGGAAGCCGGATGGAAAGTCTGAACTACGGATTTGATCTGGAACGTTCGTATTTATATCAGATGTCGGGTAATTACGATGCCGGCATGGAAGCCTTTCTGGCCTATCTGGAAGCTTTTCCTGAACAGATCGACATGATTAAGGGACGTATTCAGTCGCTGATGTACATGGATGTTAACAGCAGCATGACAGAACTGATTCGACAAAAAATACTGGAAAGGGCACAGCTAAAACCAGACAAAATCATTTTTGGAGACTTGTTAATCTGGTTTTCGCTTCAGGAGAAAGATTTTGAAATGGCCATGAACCAGGCAAGAGCCATTGACAGGCGCTTTGGTGATCAGGACACCAAAATTCTTGATTTGTCAGCGATTTGTCTCGCCAACGGAGAGTATTCAACAGCCTTATCGGGATATGACTATCTGTTGAAGAAAGGCAAAAACAGCGCCTTCTATTTTAATTATCTTGCCGGAAGCATACAGGCCAGGTATCAAATTGAAATCCAACATCTTAAACCTGATATTGAAAAACTTAAGCAACTGATCACCGACATCCATCAGGTTTTCGATCAGGCAGGTTTCAACAGACAGACCTATCAGCTTGCTTTCATACAGGCTTCTATCCAGGCATTTTACCTGAATCAGGCCAAAGAAGCCGATTCCCTGCTTGAGCAAACACGAATTCTCCCACTCAACGAGGTCGAACTTGCCGAGGTAAAGATGCTTCAGGCTGATCTCCTGTTGTTTAATGACGAAATCTGGGAAGCCACGCTGCTCTACAGCCAGGTTGACAAGGCCATGAAAAATGAACCTTTGGGGCATGAGGCCAGGTTTCGCAATGCCAGGCTGCGTTATTTTATCGGTGAATTCGCCTGGGCACAGGCACAACTCGAAGTGCTCAAGGCAGCAACGTCAAAACTCATCGCCAACGATGCCCTTCAGCTGTCTTTACTTATCAGCGATGCGTTGTCAGAAGACACCACAGGGATCAGTCTTCAGGCCTTTGCCACGGTCGATAAGCTGATCTGGCAAAAGAATACCAAAGCAGCAGCTATTCTGCTCGATTCACTGTCGGTGAATTTGAATAACCTGGTTTTGAACCCCCATATTTTAATCAAAAGAGCGGAAATACTGATTCAGGAAAAAGAATTGCTCCAGGCCGACAGCCTGTTAATGCTGGTTTTTAGTCAGTATCCTGAACATTATCTAGCCGACGATGCCCTTTTCAGGAGTGCCGGAATAAAAGAACAACTAATTGGCATTCAATCAGAAGCACGAAAACAATACGAAATCATTTTCAATAATTACCCGGCCAGCATTTTTGCCTCACAAGCACGGCAAAAATACCGTCAGCTCAGAGGCGACAACATTTAATCAGATGGTCAGACCTAAAAAACATCTCGGGCAGCATTTCTTAACTGACACCAATATCGCCAGAAAAATTGTCGGTTTTGTGAACGGAAGTGTCAATACCGTGCTTGAGATTGGAGCCGGAACCGGTGTCCTGACACATTACCTGCTCGAAAACCATCCTGGGAAACTGTTTGTCATTGAGATTGATGCTGAATCAGTTGATTACCTTCATGAACACTACCCCGACCTGTCGGGAAAAATTCAGCAGGCAGATTTTCTGAAATGCGACCTGCGCAACTACGAGCCTCCCATCTCCCTCATCGGGAATTTCCCTTATAACATCAGCAGTCAGATTTTTTTTCAGGTGCTCGAAAATAAAAACAGCATCAGTGAAGTGGTTTGCATGATCCAAAAAGAAGTTGCCGAGCGAATCGCGTCAGGTCCCGGTAATAAAACCTACGGTATATTGAGTGTGTTGCTACAAGCTTGGTATACAATTGATTATAAATTTACGGTAGGAGAAAAAGTCTTTAATCCGCCGCCAAATGTAAAATCAGCTGTTATAACCCTGACAAGAAATGAAGTAACGAAATTGGATTGTGATGAAAAGCTTTTTGTACAGCTTGTTAAAAAAGGCTTCAACCAACGCCGTAAAACGCTTCGCAACGCCCTCAGAGAGTTCCTTACACCCGCGATTTTATCTGAAGCTGTTTTTCAAAAAAGAGCGGAACAATTGAGTGTTGCTGATTTTGTCGCCCTCACAAAAATGATTGAGGCAGCACAACATGAACGCTAAAGCACTTTTTTTACCAGTCGCCTGACTGTAACAAAGGAAGACAATCCACCGATAATGAGCACAGTAACCAATACGAGCAGGATGTCGTGCCATTGCAGGTCGACGGGATAAGCATCAATCACAAAGTTACCACTTCCATCCCCTAACCGAATTAAACCAAAAGCTTCCTGAAGCCAGACGACCAGAATTCCGGTCAGAAGGCCGATGATGCCGCCGGCTGTTGAAATGAGCAAGCCTTCGGCCAGAAACAACTTCCTGATCATTTCAGCCGAAGCACCCAGCTGCCTCAGAATTGCAGTGTCTTTTTGCTTATCGACAATGAGCATGGTTAAGGAACCGATCACGTTGAAAGTCGCCATAAACAAGATAAATGTCAGAATAATAAAGATGGCCCATTTTTCGCTTTTCATAATATTGAAGAGCGTTTCCTGTTGTTCATGGCTGTCCTTCACAAGATAATCCTCACCAAGGACTGAATTCAGCTGTTTTTTAACTTTGGAAACATGAGCTCCTTCGCGAAGGTAAAGCTCAAATGAAGAAGCCTGACCGTAAAGGCCGAGCAGTTTGCGGGCGAAATCAATGGGTACAAAAACAATCTGTCCGTCAAATTCCTGCTGAGACGAAAAAATACCACCCAATTGAATGGCATCCATGTTGAAGCCCTGATCAGGCTGAAAGGCGGAAGCGTTGCCCCTGCCCGGAACATAAATCTGCAATAAACCAGACCTGCCATCAGCACGTAAACCCAGATACCAGGCCACACCCAACCCGGCCACAGCAGCCTGCCGACCCTCCTGTCCGAGTTGCGGACTTCCCTCAATGATAAGGCTATCCAAAACATAGGTATCACTGAATGAGGTGCTTACAGCCTTTATCCTTCCAATGTGCTGTTTGTCCTGATACCGGAATAAGGCATCCTCTTCGAGCACTTCGACAACAACCCTTACTTCATCAAAACCAGCAATAGCTGTAGAAGGAAAGCGATCGACAGGGATATATCTTCCTTTCCGGGCTTCAATCAGCAAGTCGGGAGTAGTCGTATCAATCAGTGATTCAATTACCTTTCCAAATCCATTGAAAACTGAAAGCACCACAATCAATGCAAAGGCACCTACACCGATACCGGCCACCGAAATGCCCGAAATGATGTTGATGAGGTTGTGACTCTTTTTGGCCAGCAGATACCTTTTGGCTATGTAAAAAGGAAAATTCACCTGCCTTTGGAGTGTTAATTAAACTATTCTTTCCAGGCACGGGCAATCAAACCGGTACCACTGTGATGTTGGGATATGACGTCCAACCAGTTAAGAATGAGTGAAAATGGAAAAACGAAGAGATAATAAAACGGAATCAACACAAAAAACAAGCGTGAAACATTCAACAACTGAATCGGATATTTCATCGAGAGCCTCCAGGAAAGCTTTCCCGGCTTTCCATACTGGTAATGAATGGCTGTTTGTGTGAATCCCGCTGTTCGTAATTTCTCATCCAGATCGTTGATGGCATAGCCGTCCCTTACATGTTCATCAATAAAGCCAACAGCACCTTCATCTTCATGGGTATGGCTGTGAACATCCGAGCCACCCTGATCAGAGGGCGTGGAAATGAGCAACATACCTCCAGGCTTGAGGGCGTTGTAAAAATTCTCAAGCACCTTTCTGTCTTCTTCAATGTGTTCCATCACATCAACACAAAGCACCAGGTCGAATTGGCTGTTAAATTTAAGTGCAGTCAGGTCGGCCACCTCAAAACGAACATTGGAGGCTCCTATCTTTTGAAAAAAATGGTTGCAGTCGGCAATTTGTTCAGTTTTCACATCCAGCCCCAAAATGTTCCAGTGAGGGTGCTTTTGTGACAGGTAATAAATATACTGACCAAAGCCAGAGCCGGCATCCAGCACACTGACTTCCTGTGCCCGGGCACCCGGCCAACGATTGAGCTGCTTTTTGATATGCCAGGTCCGGAGCAATAAAACATCCAGCATTTTATAAAACAGGCGCCGTAACATGCTTGTATGGTTGAACACCTTACCGAGGCTTCGTTTGATTGGATCGTATTGCATATCAGTTAATTATTCTCCTTTCAGCAAGTTGTCAATCTTTTCGATGTAATCGAGCGAGTCATCCACAAAAAATGAAAGCTCTGGAATTACCCTGAGTTGATGCCGCACACGGTTGCCGAGATGACCTCTTATTTCGCGGCTTCGGAGCTTAAACTGGGCCAAAACTTCCTGTTTCGACGCCTTTCCAAAAATGCTCAGGTAAACCTTTGCCCCCGACAGGTCAGGGGAAACAACCACTTTTGTTACGGTGATCAAAGCACCATTTCCAATGGCTTTCATATCTTGCTGCAGAATCTGACTCAGCTCACGGTAGAGCAAGGCAGAGATTTTTTGCTGTCTTTTCGTTTCCATGCTACAAAAATACGCATTTTCGGGCTTTACTGGATTTTTGTATTTAAAATGGTCTATCAGGCTGCTGATTTTCAAAGACATTAATAAAAACTTAAACTAAGATTCGTTCATTTTGCCAAATCATGTCTTATTTTTGTCCGGATTACTGCCTGCAACTTTTAAAAAGTTATGAAAGAAAAACGGGAAAGATGGTATGCCCAATGACAACAAAATTTTATCCATCGCCTTTAGCATCAACGCTATAAAAATATTCGAGTCAATGATAATATTCAATACGACCTGCCGATGAAAGCATTCAGCCTGATTTTTGCCACTCTTTTGATGATGTCTTCCTGCACCCAAATCACGCAATGGGGCAAATCAAAAGCCGACTATCCATGTGTGAGCACCGTGCCCACCATTGAAACAGATGAAATGGACACATCCGGCGATTCGGCTGACGACCCGGCCATTTGGGTCAATCCTGATGATCCCGGTAAAAGCTTGATTATTGGAACCAATAAAAAAGCCGGTCTGGTGGTTTATGACCTCAAAGGCCATGAAAAGCAGTTTATTCCCATTGGAAGGGTTAACAACGTTGATTGCAGGTATGACTTTCCTTTGGGCGATAAGACTGTGGATATCGTTGCTGCCAGTAACAGATCGTTTAACTCTATTTCGATCTTTATGGTTGATCGTGACTCATTGATTCTCAAAGATATTTCAGCTCGAACTATCCCATCCAAACTTGATGAGGTTTATGGTTTTTGTCTGTATAAAAGTGCCGTTAGCGGTAAATTCTACGCCTTCATTAACAGCAAAAACGGCGATGTGGAACAATGGGAGTTACTGGCCGCTTCAAACCAAACCATTGATGCCGAGTTGGTAAGAACTTTTAAAGTTGGACTGCAAACCGAAGGCTGTGTGGCTGATGACGAGCTTGGCTATTTCTATATCGGAGAAGAAACCTTTGGTATCTGGAAATATTTTGCCGAGCCAAACTACCCAATGGACCGTAAACTGGTAGCCGACACCACCGAACCTTATCTGGCTCAGGACATTGAAGGACTTACTATTTACTATGCCGAAAAGGGAAAAGGCTATCTGATTGCTTCAGTTCAGGGACTTAACACCTATGCTATATACGAAAGAAGTGGGAAAAATAAGTTTGTGGGTTGCTTTAATATTAGCGAAAGTGCCGGTATCGACGGAGCAGAAGAAACCGATGGGATCGACGTAATCAATCTGGCATTGGATGCCCGTTTTCCAAATGGCTTTTTCATAGCACAGGATGGCTACAATCAGTATGACGGAAAAGATACAACTCAAAATTTCAAAATTGTTCCCTGGGAAAACATCGCAAAAGCCTTTGCTAAACCTCTATTGATCGATAACCGATATCATTTCGCCCAAAAATAAACCAGTACCGTTCACGACAAGGCTGTTTTGTTTCCACAACAAAAAAGCGGGCAGATTTGATGAAGCCAAGGATTCAATAATTGTAAACCGATTGATTTACATGACTGTTCTCCAATAAACTAAAACAGTTGATGAAACAGTCATATTTTGCCTTAATTTTGCTGATTTCCATCTAATTCACCCATCGATGACACTTCAGCAAGAGATACATGAAATTTCAGCCGCCCTTTTAGATGAAGCCATCGCCATCCGCAGATACCTGCACCAACATCCCGAATTAAGTTTCGAAGAAAAAGAAACTTCTGCCTTTCTTTCGTCCCTGCTAACCCAATTTGGCATTAGTCACCAGACAAATGTTGCCGGATATGGAATTGTAGGTATCATCGAGGGAAAGAATCCTTCCAAAAAATGTATTGCCCTGAGAGCGGATATGGATGCATTGCCGATAAGAGAGCTGTCTGACAAGGTCTATCGCTCACAAAATGAAGGCATTATGCATGCCTGCGGACATGATGCGCACAGCACAATCTTACTGATGACTGCCCGCGTTCTTCAACAAATGGCTGACAAATTTGAAGGCACAGTAAAACTGCTGTTTCAACCAGCCGAGGAGAAACTTCCCGGAGGCGCCAAAGGGATGATCGAAGCCGGTGTACTCGAAAATCCAAGGGTGGATGCCATGGCAGGATTGCACGTTTTGCCAAGCATGGAAGCCGGCAAAGTTGGTTTCAGAAGCGGACCATTTATGGCAAGCAGCGATGAGGTTACGATAACCATCAACGGCAAAGGCGGTCATGCTGCAATGCCCGACCAAATCAACGACACTGTATTGATTGCAGCTCAGACGCTTGTCAACCTTCAGCACGTAGCCAGTCGCATGGCTCCCCCGCTCATCCCGACTGTGCTCTCTTTTGGCCGTCTCATTGCCAATGGTGCCCACAATGTGATTCCATCGGTAGTTGAATTGAACGGCACCTTCAGAACCTTCGACGAAAAGTGGCGCATCAAGGCCTGGCAACATATTCATGAAATAGCCGCTGGCACTGCCAATGCTTTTGGTACAAAGGCAGAAGTAAAGATCACCAAAGGATACCCCGTGCTATTCAACGACAGTGAAATGACAGCATTAGCAATGGATGCTGCCATCCAACAAATTGGAAACGAGAATGTTGAAAGGATCGACCAACGAATGACTGCAGAAGATTTTGCCTGGTACACCCATTCTGTCCCCTCCTGCTTTTTTCGGCTTGGAACAGGAAACTCAGGGCTTGGCATAACCTCAGGGTTGCATACCCCTACCTTTGATATCGACGAAACAAGTTTGAAAACAGGCATTGAAACCATGGTTTCAGTAGCATTGAGGCTCCTGTCAGCAAATTTTGGAATGACAGACAAGCTAAGCCCGAATCTATGAAAGTAGGTGACCACCATTACCAAACCGTGTGGATGGAAGGTGCAACGGTAAGAATGATTCATCAAAACGAGCTTCCGTGGCACTTTCGGATACACGACTGCAATCGCTTCAACGACAGCTGCGATGCCATTAGCAATATGGTAGTGCGAGGGGCTGGCGCCATCGGAGCCACTGCAGGATTTGCCATGGCTCAGGCATTTCTGGAAGCACCTTCAGATGGGCGCGAGGACTTTCTTTACCAGGCAAAAAAAATGATTGAATCAACAAGGCCAACTGCAAGAAACTTGTTTTATGCTGTTGAGAAAGTCTTTCATGCTGGTCAGGAATCGATTGAATCGGCTGTAAATGAGGCACAAGCCATTGCAGCCAAAGATGCTGACGACAGCAGAAAGATCGGGTATTTCGGCAATAAGCTGTTTGGCCGCAAAATGAGGATTCTCACACACTGCAATGCAGGTTGGCTAGCCTTTGTTGATTACGGCACAGCCCTTTCTCCCATTTACGTGGCCCATCAGCAAGGAAAGGAGGTTATGGTATATGCCGGTGAAACGCGTCCCCGTGGTCAGGGAGCACGACTGACAGCCTGGGAGCTTCAGAATGAACAAATTCCTCACCTTGTAATCCCCGATACTGCAGTTGCCAGTCTGATGGCAGCAGGAAAAGTTGATTTGGTGATCACGGGTGCCGACCGCATCGCACTCAACGGCGACGTGGCTAACAAAATCGGCACACTCGACAGGGCCATCCTGGCAAAACATTTCAAGGTCCCGTTTTATGTTGCTGCTCCGACATCAACCATCGATCCTGTGTGCAGAAACGGAAATGCCATTGTAATCGAGCACCGGAGTCAGGATGAAGTGCTCTTTCAGGAAGGGCCAGATGCCGAAGGAAATATCCATAAAATAAGGGTGGTTTCGCCCGGTTCAGATGCCTGGAATCCTGCATTCGATGTCACGCCTTCAAAACTTATAACGGGTCTGATCACTGAGAAAGGGATCATCAGTGCTCACCATCAATCGATCAAGGCACTGCTTAACCAATCAAACTGAAAAAATGTCAACAGTACCGGACACATCCGAAATGAAAGCGTTACAAAAAGAAGTCGCCTATTATATGCGACGGCTATACAAACGAGGTTTAACCACCACTTTTGGCGGAAACATAAGCCTGAAAGCGAAGGATCTGTATTTTGTAACCGCATCTCAAACCGACAAAGGCCGCATGAAGGCTTCAGACATTTGTATTTTGGATCGCGATGGCAGGCAAATTGGAGACATCCTGAAGCAAAGCATGGAAACTGAAATGCACCTTGCAATTTATTCCGTACGGCCTGATATAAAGGCAGTTGTGCATGCGCATCCTCCTTTGTCATCTTCCTTTGCCGTGAGCCACCAATCCATTAACACAAAACTGACGGCTGAGGCCTGGGCTGTGTTGGGTGAACCGGCAATGGCAGAATATGCGTTGATGGGGACAAAAAACCTGGCAGAAGTTGTGGCCAATGCTGCCAGACAAGCCGATGTTGTCCTGATGAAAAACCACGGTGTTTTAGCTGTCGGGCAAACACTCGCAGAGGCATTCGATCGGATCGAGGTGCTCGAAAATGCTGCCAAAATTCACCTGTTGAGTCAATGGTCTGGCTCGCAAAAGCCTTTATCCCCTGCAGAAACAATAGCCATCAATCAAATGCTGAAACCATGAATCACATTCCGGAAATTCTCATCCATGAAACACTTTCAATGCCAGTGCTCGGTCTGGGTACCTGGGAAATGGGCGGAAGACACACACCCGATAGAAGTCAGGACAACCATTGGATTGATGCCATTGTAAGTGCTATAGGGCTTGGGATCAAGCACATCGACACAGCAGCTATTTACGGTGGCGGGCACACTGAAAAGCTCGTTGGGCAAGCCCTCAGCAATTTCGATCGCTCCCGCTATTTTATCACAACCAAAGTTTCGGGTGATAATTTGCAATTTGGTGAAGTACTTCGTTCGGCCAAAGCCAGCAAAAACAGGCTGGGTGTTGATCAGATTGACTTACTGCTTCTGCATTGGCCGAATCCAGCCACGCCAATCAGTCAAACCATCAGTGCCATCAACAAATTGCTCGACGATCAGGTAATCCGTTACTTTGGACTGAGTAATTTTCCGGTTGAACTCATCAGGGAAATTGGATTTTACACTGACGCCCCTATTATTACCAATCAGTTGGAATACAATCTCTTCACACGAAACAATGCCAGCTACAACCGAAATATTGAATCCGAAATCATACCCTTCTGTCTGAAAAACGGGATTAGTATCACAGCCTGGCGTCCGGTTTTGAAAGGGGATACATCCCGCGTTAATCATCCCTTACTGCAAGCACTTGCCGCAAAATACACCAAAACCCCCTTTCAAATCGCTCTTAACTGGCTCGTTCATAAACCTCAGCTGATGGCCATACCAAAAATGAGCAGCGAAGCGCATATCAGGGAAAACATCGAAGCTGTGTCGTTTGAAATGGATAAGGCAGACCTGTCACAGCTGGATGCCTTAGGAATCTGAGTCGTAAAGGTTTTTGGCCGGAACCTTATACACTGAGAACCGGCAGTTTTGTGTTTAAACTAAACAGCGACTGACCGGTTATTTTAAAAATCATGGTAAGGTATTGATGCTCGGCTAAAAAAAACTCAATGAGTATGGTTTTCCAATCTTTGCGATCAATTTTGTTGAGCATTTCGAGCAACATCGGACGGTTGTTGTGCATCTCTGTTAACAAAAACCAAACGTAATCAGATTTCCTTTGATAGTAAAATGACTGCATTTCATCATTTTTATCAAAAAATTCAGTCACCAACTCCTTGACAAAAGCCTCATACAAGATCTTCTTGGTTCGGAAATAATAATGAATGGCAGGCTTGAGCACGCCTGCCTCACCGGCAATCCGGTTCAGGCTGGAAGCATGATAGCCATACATCAGGAATTCGCGCCGGGCAGCCAGGTAAATACGTTTTGAAGTTTCCATCAGAAACTGTATTTGAATTTTAAATACACCATATCATTTTTGTCATACTGCCCAAACCGACCCTTTTCGCCCAAAAACAAATTGGCACCTGCCTGAATATCAAACCCATCGGCAAAAGAATAACTCAACTTTGGCCGAACCAAAGCGTCAGAAGTATTGAGACCTACATAACCAAACAACTCCACCCATAGCTTCTCACGCAGAAAGTCTTTTTTGGCAAGGAAGGTCATCGTGTTTTCAAATTCCTCATTTTGAATTCCTTGCTCATAATCAAGGATAAATTCCTGAATAAACTGCGCACTCAGTTTTACACCAAACACGGTATAATCCATGCCAGCCATGTAATGCAAATTCTCCTTTTCAACCAGGGAACCTGAAGCACCGGGTTTCGAGGTTTGAAAATTCCGGCCTGAATAAAAAGCACCTTCCGCTCTCAGTACCACAGCATTCAAAGGAAGACTCATACTTCCACCGGCCATGGCAACCCGGTGATACTCGGGTACCACCAGCAATCCTGTTGGCTGCATGCTCACAGGGTTGATTATCGGAGAGATGCGCATAGCAGGATCATCATAAAAAAAGGTGCCTCCCACAATTTCGTAATCCATTTTTGACCCCATGGCAGAGAACCTCAAAAACAATTCACTGTTTTCGAGTGAAGCTTTTGTGACAGCCAGACTGTAGTCGAACACCGGAGGAAGTGAAAATTCCAATTCAGGTGACCAAACTGATCCGGATTCAGGCATTTGTGTAGGAGTAAAAACAGGCGACCAAACCGCTTCAAGCGTATTATTTCCCAGATAGTAATTTGCTTTAACAGCAGTGATGCCTGTTCTGATTTCATCAAAATCAGGAAGAAGAAACTCACGTAAGTCTTTGGGGGAAACCACATCGGTGATAAAGACACCCTCCGCCTTGCCCCAGATAATCTGCTGCTTGCCAATCCTGAGGTCGAAATTTTTGAAATAGAGATCCAG
>JANJXG010000063.1 GCA_024709145.1 Bacteroidales bacterium
CGATAATCAGAAAGCTGCTCATCTGATATTGCATAAGTATATTCTGACTCTCCATGAGGGAAATACATCGCTTTTAATCCAACTGTAAAAGACGCGAATGTTTTTTTACCTGTTTGAAGATTAAATCTTATTGATATTGGAAATGAAAATGAGTAAAGCGCATATGATTTATATTCATTAATCAAATCACCAGGATAATTTTCGTATAAGTCATTATGTGAGATTTTGAAGGATATTGAAGAGATTGGTTCCTTTGCAACGATCAATCCGGTTTGAAATGACCACTTTTTTTCAGGATGGAAATCATACAGAACACCAACATTAAACCCTAACATTGGTTTGTTTTCAAAAGTAAGGTCGCCATGTTGAGGTGTCAGTTTAGCCTTGTCATAAAGAACAGGTCCAGTTGTAAAGCTCCATTTGGAATACTTAAAAAGTTCAGCATAAACCATTTGTCCCTGAGAAAATGACATTTTCAGGAAAGCAGTGCTGAACATTATGCTCAGCACTGCGATTTTTAAAGAAATCCTTACCATGTGAGGTAATTCCAATTTGAATAACCTTCATACTCATATTGGCCAACAATGGAAAAATTCTTCTCAGCCCTGTATTGTGGAAAAGCTCCCCATGAAGCGTTATTTTTTTCTATGCTTTTTGCTTTTTTATATTTCCATTCAGAAGCCATCATAAGTGAATTGGTGCAATTATTGTCTCTGAAATTTGTTTGAACTTGAACCCCCAAATCCATTTTGTACTTTTTCCATTTATTCCCGTCTTTCTTGTACGAAGTGATTTCTGCTGAACCAACTCCTTTCCAGGGATAACTGTGGAAATGAACATGCTTTATAACCTTGCGACTTCCTGAAACATATTCATGTTCATAATCTTTACCTTTCCAATTGGTACATTCGCCTTTTCCACCTTCGCCTTCGATGCTTGTTGTAACAGTTGGTTCTTCCAAAGCAGTCATATCGCCATTTTTGATACGAATAACAGTTTCGATGTCCAGATTCGCAATTAAGATAAAGCCATTTTTAGAAAGCTGAATGATATCATCTCCAATTTTTACCATTCCATCGGCATTCAGCAGGGTTAACTCAACAGCACTAAACGGATAGGTTAAGGCCGGATTGCTCTCCAAGACTAATTCCTCATTGTTGAGCCATTGTGCTTCCAAAGCAACGTAAATTTGTCTGAGTGTTACGGGAATGCTGTAAGCGGTCTCGAAATTGATCAATGGTTGATGGTCAACAAAACCAACCTCCTCCTCTTTAGCATTAAGGGCATCATCGCTTAAACTACTCCATGCAGCCAAAAAAGCATCTTCATGTTGTTCCATCTGGGTTTCGAGCGAGCTTATGGTCGCTTCGTAATGTGCAACGTCAACAAATTCAAGGAGCGTAACGGTTGATTTGCTTCCATCACCCAGTGTTACAAGTTTTATCTCGTTGTTATTGTTGATTTGGTCTTGCTCTGTTGCCTTATCTTTAGAGCAACTTGCAATAAATAAAGTCATTAGGGTTAAAATCAATAAATTTTTCATAAAATAAATTATATAATCACCCTCCTCATTTACATCCGGACGGTGTTAAAGATGCTTTTCCACTCTCGCAGTCAATTAGTTGTGGCATTTTCACGCCACCATAACCGGCGCAGGTTCATTCGCAGCTCCGGGCCACAGCCACACACGCTAAAACCTGTAAAGGCGTGTGCCGCCACCCCTGTGATGTGTGTGAAAACATCAAATAAAACGCTGATGCGGGTTCGGTTTCAATGAGCGTTGTTGTATCTTTGCAGAGCCTCTTTGTGGTTTTGGTTAATACTTTGTTACGTTAACAGGTCGAGTATTCAGCCCCCATACAGAGGCTTTTTTTATGAAAGGTGGCTGGCCTTCGGGTATGTTGAATGTGTTGGGTCATGTTTGGTATTTTCAATGATAATTTGCGACAAATATAAACGCCAACCTCCATACGAATTTTATGGAGCTCCATAAATTTACGGTTTGTGATCAAAAAGAAAATGGGTTTTCGTTTGGTGCAGATGTTCCTTATTCAAACTCCCCTAAATCCATTGTCACCATCAGGTTCATATTGCAATTGCAATCCGGGCAATCGGGTGTGGTGCAGTCGCATTTCACAAAGGGATAGGTATCTGTGAAACTGACTGCACAGGCAGTGCATGATTCGGATTTGCAGCTAATAGTTGGGCCTAATATTAGAATTAATCCTTATATGTGGCAGCTACCGTTTTCATCGGGTCGTCGGGCTGAATGATAAAGCTTGGGTAAACCATAATGTTGTCGGCCAATGGATTATAAAATAATGTATCGTATTTAAAGTTGCTGAAGTGTTCTAAAAGGATGGGTTTCTTGAAAATTCCTGGATAGACTACAACCGGGAAGATATTGAGCATGGAACAGCTGATTAAATCACCTACTCACCTAAAGTTTGTATGGGTTTAATATGTCGAAAGTCGGCCTCCGTCAGAGGGCATGTTATACCACGAATCCAATCCTTTTATAAACTTAAAAATAATCATAAAATTGGAACTGGTGTGTCAGTTTTTGAGACTGTTGCCATAGTATTTTTGCCTTAACGATAGGGCTTGAACAGTGATTCAGTTTTATCGCATGGTTTTTCACTCATAACATATATTCAATTGTTTATGAAAAGATTTTGTATTGAATACTTCATCCTCCCCATTTTTGTAATGATTGGCACAGTTTTATGTGCTCAAACAGTGGCTGAGCAAGATCCCCATTGGCAGATTGATTGGCAGGATGATTTTCACATTTTCAACCCAAGTATATGGGAAGCAAAAGACAATTTTGATCATTGGGCAGCTGCGCACGCTTTTAATCAAAGCAGTAAGCTCGTTTACATAAATAATCAAAACAATGTGAGGGTTCAGGGTGGCAGCCTTATTTTACAATCTTATCAGCAAACCTACTCTTGTCCACAATTTTACTGGCATCCTGACTTTTGTTCCTATCAAGACACAATTCCAAGCCACCCTCCTTATGCGTACACCTCAGGATGGGTTCAAACGAAAAACACAAATTTACAATATGGCTTGGTCGAAGCCCGGATAAAAGTCAGTTATGGAATGGGCCTGAACTCAGCATTTTGGATGATACGTAACCAAAATCAGCCATGGTGGTATTATAGCGAAATCGATATTTTTGAAATGATACCGGGTACAGACCCAAACAATAGTCAAATAACACACAACCAGAATAGGATGTCAAGCAATATTCATTGGAGTCCTATACCAAATAATCCTTTGAGAGTGACCAATTATGCCACTAACACATTAAATGATTATACACAATGGCATATTTATAGTCTTGAGTGGACACCGAATTACATCAAATTATACGTTGATGGACTGCTTATTAGAAACGAAGTTAATTTTGGAAATTTTGAGCCAATGCAGCTTATTTATAATGTTGGCTTAACAAATCATGAACCAAACTCAGGCACTTTCCCCTCAAAAATGGAAATTGATTGGATAAGGTGGTACAAACTCAAAAAAGATTGCAATGCACCAATGGATTATTGTTCGTACAATTTTCAGAATCACGACAACAAAGTAAAAAAATATATCCGAATCGGGGGTAGTGGATGCTCAAACATTTTAACATCCAAAACGGTTTTGAAAGCCAAAGAAGATATTACGATTTTTGGAGCTTTTGAAGTACCTTTGGGAACAGGATTAGACCTAGATGTACGTTCATGCTATTAAATTATTTACTATGAGAAAAATATCACTACTTCTATTATCTTTTAGTTTTCTGGTTGCATGTAATAAACAAGCACCTCCAACCGAAGGTTTGTATCTTGGCACGTTTAGTGGCTTCGGTATTGCGGAGGAGGATACAATTCGTATCACACGTATTGTTAACATTCAAATCACTAGCTCGAACAGTAAAGAGCTTTTATTTTACCACAGCGAGAATGGAGATTCAGGTATTGAATCTACTGTGCAATTGGACCGGAAAAATATCAAAGGAACGATCAAATCCTGGACAGCTGTTTCGTGGAGCGACAGCCCCACAACCCATATTTCTCACATTAATAAGTTCATCGATATTGAAGGACGATGGGAAAAACTTGGAGGAGAATATGTGATAACGGGCAAATTCAAATCCATTTACCATTTTGTTTCAACTGCTGCAAGCATCGATGAAGAGTATCCTGTTGAAGGAAGTTTTATTATTAAACCCAATAACGAATAAATGATGAAAAAACTAACTTTAGTAATGTGGCTTTTTATAGCATTTTCGGTTTCGCTATCTGCCCAATTCAAGATTCAAACAAATGGTGAGGCTCGTCTTTGGACTAACAATATTGGCCCTTGGGATAATACGTTTATGACTTATCCCTCTCACGACTATTCCAAGTGCTACATCGTTCAAAAAAATAACCAATCCAGGTTTTATGTAACAGGAAATGGTGAGGCTTGGTCCTACGGATACATGAATTTATCTGATAGACGGTTTAAAAAGAACATTCAATCGATAGAGATCGTTCAAAACCTGTATAGCCTGGAGGCAAAAAAGTATCAGTTCAAAGCTTTTGATTCAAGTTCCATTGAATCCGAAAGCGATTTTTATTCACAGGAACACTTTGGCTTTATTGCTCAAGATGTTAAAGAATTGTTCCCTTCCCTCATTTCTGAAGACGAACATGGTTTTTTAGCCATTAACTATGTTGAGTTGATTCCGGTTATAGTGGAAGGTATGAAGCAACAAAAAAACAATTTGGACTTACTTCAATTGCAGAATGAAAACCTTCAGACTGAGGTCTTAGCGCTTAGAGAGGACATCAACTCCATCAGAGCAATATACATGCAAACTAAAGGCAGAAATAAATCCTCATCCATAGAAACAACCGATGCTAATGCGTCAAAAGCATCATTACTTAATTGCAAGCCAAATCCGTTTAATGACGAAACAACCATTGAATACTTTATTCCATCTGATCTGGTTTCAGCTTATATCGTGATACATGATGCGCAAGGTAATGAAGTTAAAAAAATTGATCTGACTCAATCAGGCAACTCCTTTATCGTTGTTAAGTCAGACGATCTGAAAGCCGGCCTCTACTCCTATTCTCTCGTTTTTAACGGTAAACTGATTGATACAAAAAAGATGATCCTAACTACTCAATGACATTTTTAACTCCTCATCATAAATGATTATTAAAAGTAATTTCTCAATAGATATTCCAGTGAGTTAATTTAAGATTTTAAAAATTTCATCATAATCAGAAAAAGGGAGTTTTAAGTTACTCCCTTTTCTTTTTGTAGCTTTATTTGTTGTATCATTCATAAAGTATGAAGACATCCATTGGTTTCAAATAAAAATCAGGGCAACATCAGATAAAGCAATAGAAAATAATACGGTGGCTTCATTAATCAGATGCCTTGAGGAGAATGAAAGCCTATGTTATTGACTTAAACCGATTTCGCACTTCACTGTTTTCAATAAAATAAAATGTTCTCCTGGAGAAGCAAAACCCAATATTGTATCCCATTGCCTTTAAGTCGCCAATATATCTAAAAAGCGTACTCCTCGACACAGCTATTTTATTTGCAAATTCATTTGCATTTCCTGTATTTTCTCTACGGATATAGTCAATCATTCTCTCCAGTTTATCCATTTTGTTGTTAAACGTCGTCATTTTAGTACTTGTTTGTTTATGTTATGTTTTACATATGCTCACGAAAAAACGCTTCATCTTTATTACTAACCAAAAGTGAGTTACCTTCGAAAGAGAATCTTTATCTCTGGGTTATATTCAAAAATTTCGTTTTCGAAATCAAAGCTAAATTTGCGTCTACTCAAAAACCTCCATATCCATCGTCACCATCAGGTTCATATTGCAATTGCAATCCGGGCAATCGGGTGTGGTGCAGTGGCATTTCACAAAGGGGTAGGTATCTGTGAAACTGACTGCACAGGCAGTGCATGATTCGGATTTGCAGCTGATGGTCGGGCTAGCCAGACCATTCATATCCATTGATTTGGCCCAAGTGCTTTTCCCGTTCAGCTCATACACTTTGCCTTCGTGAAGCAGGGCGATGAGGCCAACACAGGAAATTTTCTTCGAATTTTCTTTCACCGTGGTGCCGATATACACATGCTTCTGATCGGGAAGCAGGGTGGCTGTAAGCTCGCTCAACTTTCCATCGTTGTCGAGCTGGCTTCTGAAATGATCTGCCATGACAACCATCTTTTACCTACAGCTGCCAGGAATAAGACGATCAACAGAATGGCGCAGCGCATTAATTCTATTTTTTGATTATAAAACACTTAACGTTTACCCCAACCCTTTTTCAAGCTTGCTGAAAATTGCAATCCAAGGTAATTACCTGATAAATCATAATATCCTCTCGTATCTGGCGATGTAAATAAGTTTGCAAACTGGTATTCTCCCGTTATGGTATTTTGAAGGTTCATTACATAAATCAGATTTGTTTTGAGGAGAACTTTTTCCAAGCTATATGAAAAGCCTGTGCCAATTACAAAACCACCCTGAATTGAATTTCCAGGACTTTCAAGTTTTAAACCAAAAATTTCACGATAATCAGAAAGCTGCTCATCTGATATTGCATAAGTATATTCTGACTCTCCATGAGGGAAATACATCGCTTTTAATCCAACTGTAAAAGACGCGAATGTTTTTTTACCTGTTTGAAGATTAAACCTCAATGATAATGGAAATGAAAATGAGTAAAGCGCATATGATTTGTATTCATTAATCAAATCACCAGGATAATTTTCGTATAAGTCATTATGTGAGATTTTGAAGGATATTGAAGAGATTGGTTCCTTTGCAACAATCAATCCGGTTTGAAATGACCACTTCATTTCAGGATGGAAATCATACAGAACACCAACATTAAACCCTAACATTGGTTTATTTTCAAAAGTAAGGTCGCCATATTGAGGTGTCAGTTTAGCCTTGTCATAAAGAACAGGTCCAGTTGTAAAGCTCCATTTGGAAAAGCTTTTCAGTTCATCGTAGCTTTTTTGCTCCTGAGAAAACAAGGGTCTGATGAAAGCAACACCGAGAATTAAACTAATTGCTACAACTCTTACCATCAAATTTTTCATAATCTTATCGTTTTATTTTGAGAAGCTCAACGTTTAGCCCATCCTTTTTTCAAACCCGCCGAAAACAACAAGCCGAGGTTTTGCCCGACAGCTTGTAATAGCCGCGTGTAGGTGGTGAGCAGGAATAAACCAAAACACTAATCCCTATAATCAAAAAGAGCGTCCAAATTTTCTTTTGTTGCATTGTTATAAAGGTTATAAATATTCGTTTTCCAGGCTTTCCATGTGTTTGGCCTGGCAGGGCATCTTCGATTTGCCTGATTGGTAAAAACCCTGTTGCCGCGAGACAAAACGTGCGACAACAGGGTAAAATGTTTATTCGCAATCAACCGATTCATTGTAATCATCAACTGTAATGGTGTAATACAAAGTGTATGTAATTGGTTTGTTTTGATCAAATAGACCGGGGGTGTAATTGTCGTATTCCCGGTAATCAAAAATTTTTGGGCCAAACCCATTACTAAGCCTTTTATAGCTTAAACAACGGT
>JANJXG010000077.1 GCA_024709145.1 Bacteroidales bacterium
CGAAAATGTGGATGACATTTTCTGGTTGCGCGATGCTGAAACCCTGGAAACACTCTACGTTAACCCCGCTTTTGAACGCATTACTAAAATCCGCCTGTCCGAAATAAGCAACAATTACGATCGATTGCTGAATACCATTCATCCCGACGACCTGAAAGCTGTCATTGAAGCCTACCAGGAGCACCTGGTCAATCAGACAATGCTCGACATCGAATTCCGTTTGCTGGTCGACGGACAGGAAAAATGGATCAGGGCCAAAAGTCAGGGGCTCACCGACGCCGGCGGGAAGCTTGTCAGGCTGATTGGCCTGGCCAGTGACATTACACGCCTCAAAGAAGCAGAACAGTCGCTGCGCGAAACACTCGAAGCCGAAAAACAACTGGGCATGCTCAAATCCCGTTTCGTCAGTATGGCTTCACACGAGTTCCGGACACCCCTGGCAACCATTCAGGCTACCACCGAAACACTCCTCGCCTATCAAAAAACACTGACTGAAGAACAGGTTGAAAAACGGCTGAATAAAATAATCGATCAGATAAACCACCTGAAAAATATCATGAACGATGTGCTCAACCTTTCCAAAATTCAGGAAGGAATAACAGGCTTTGATGCCACCGACGGCGACCTTGTTGAGTTTGTTAACGAAATCGTGGATGAATTCAGAATGCATCCCGAAGTAAGGCACTGCATCCTGATCGAAAACACCCTGGAGCAGCTTCCTTTCCGTTTTGATCAAAAACTTATGCGCCAGATCATCTCTAATTTGCTATCCAATGCCTTTAAGTATTCCGCACCAAGTAGTGAGGTCTACATCCGCCTGAAAAAATCAGCGCAGGAAATCACACTCGAAATTCAGGATCAGGGAATTGGAATACCTGAACCGGATCTGCAGCATTTATTTACCCCGTTTTTCAGAGCCAACAACGCTACAAACATTCAGGGTACAGGACTTGGGTTGCCTATCACGCACCAGGCTGTGGCCTTGCATCATGGAAAAATTGAAGTAATCAGCGTCATCAACAAAGGCACAACGATGATCTGTCGTTTCCCGTTTACTTGAGATTAAAATATAATACCAGATTGTAAAACCTAATGATATGAAAAAAATATTGGTAATTGAAGATGAAGCCATGTTAAGGGAAGAAATTGTAACCTGGCTTATGCTTGAGGGTTATGAAGTTGTTGAGGCTGATAACGGTAGAAAAGGTCTTGAGTTGGCTCTTCAGATTGCTCCCGACATCATCCTGAGCGACATCATGATGCCAGATTTGTCGGGAACCGATGTATTGCAGTTTCTGATGGAAAAGGCTGGCTTCGACATCCCTTTCCTGTTTATGTCGGCACTGGCCGAAAGAGAAGACATCAGAAAAGGCATGATACTGGGAGCCGATGATTACATTACAAAACCATTCACCCGAAAGGATTTGCTCGATTCTTTGCAAGCTCGTCAGCAAAAAAGCGAGTTGGCAAAGTCGAACAAAAAAGAAGCCGTCGATGAGCTGAGAAATCAGATCATTATGCACCTCCCACATGAGTTGCGCACCCCGCTCAACAGCATTATCGGCTTCGCAAGTATGATGGCCGATATGCCTGAAAAATTCAATACAAATGAAATCGCTGAATTTGGAAAACACATTTATAAGGGTGGCCTTCGTCTTCACAGATTGGTTGAAAACTACCTGCTATACATACAGTTGCTACTCAAGAAGATGCCCTCCGAGGGCCATTGTCAGGGTGAACACATCGAGCTTATCGCCAACGAGGTGATATACAACCTCACCGAAACTCAAAAGTACCAACAATCTTACCACCTGTCGCTCGAACCGGCTCCAATACTTCAAATCCCCGAAGTGTTTATCCGGAAAATCCTTTGGGAACTACTCGACAATGCCTTTAAATTTTCCTTTCCAAATTCGGTGATACGCATTAGCGGGAGTATTAAAGATAACAGTTACCTGTTATCAATTCACAACGATGGCAGAGGCATGGCCACTGAAGATATTCAGAAAATCGGTGCTTATATGCAGTTTGGCAGGCAGTATTTTGAACAACAGGGCATCGGCTTTGGTTTAATTCTCTCCACCCAGATGCTGCAATCGGCCGGTGGCAAACTGGAAATTGAAAGCATCCCTGACCAAACTACTACGATTCATTGCAGCATACCTTTCATGTAAAACTAGCGCTGCCGCATGACGGAGAAAAAAATAAACTGGTTACAGAGCAAAAACAAGGTTCTCATCGTTGATTTCGAACCCTTGATTCGGCGCTACATAATGAGTTGTGTGGTGCCTGTGGGGAATTTCGAAGTGATTGAGGCCTCCGGTTTGCAGGAAGCCATTACACAGGCCGAGGTTCATCAACCCCTTGTGGTCATTTTCGACCTGATGCTGCAAGACCTGAACCCCGAACATTTCATCCGGTATATCCGAAGCTTTGCTGACTCCTATTATCCTTATCTCATCGCCACATCCATCATCAAAGACGATGAACGAACCAAAAGAGCTTACGACAGTGGTGCAGACTATTACCTCGAAAAGAATTTCAAATGTTTCGAACTTGCCGGTATCCTGCGCAACATCGTCCGCCATCACCTTAATACAATTTCCATCAAAGAAAACGAGCTGAAATACCGCTCTCTTTTTCAACTGACAAGTGAGCCCGTGATCCTTGCCGACACATCGACTCACATCACTGTTGCCATCAACGGAGCCGGCAGAAATTTACTGGGTCTCGAACCTGCTGACAGTGATCTTATCCAGCTCAGCGAGCTGACCTCACAACCCGGTGAGCTAATTGAACTACTCAGTCAGCGCCCCGGCTTTGCCGCTGGAATTTGGTTAAAAAAAGCAAACGGAACAACCTTTCAGGCTCAGGCCTCCTTCGCCTACTTTGAGCAACATGGTAAAACACTGGTGATCATGTCGGTAAACGATCTAACCCAACAATTGCACAGTACCGAGGAAAGGATCGCACTGGACGATTACAGACAAAAAACAGATCAGGAGGCCGCTGCCGGTCTCCTCACCTACCTGGCTGGTGAAGAGAGCGAACGACGGCGTATCTCACGCGAAATTCACGATCATGTGGGTCAAATCATGGTGTCAGCAAAACTTTCGCTGGAAGGTTTACTCTTTCATCCACTCGGAAATCCGCTAATACAAAGCCTCACCAACATCCGCGACAGACTTGTGGAAGCCATCGTAGCCATCAGGAATATTGCCTATAAAGTGGAACATGATGACAATCAACACGTTTACCTTAAACAAAGGATCGATAAACTAGCTGAAACCCTTCAAGGAAATGGCGCAACCCACCTAAATTATCATTGGCACGGCAATGGCATTGAATTAAGCAGTTTTGTTGAATCAAACATTTTTCGCATCTGTGAAGAATCGCTTACCAACGCACTGAAACACTCCGGCCATGGTCACATTTCGCTCGATATAACCAATGAGGAAAATCAATTTCTGATCGAACTAAATAACCCGGTGATGAAATCCCGACCAGGATCGGCGCACCACGGCATGGGCATTCGCATCATGCAACAGCGCGCCCATCTGATTGGCGCTGAAATGAAAATCACCGAAACTAACAAAAACTTCAAAGTTACTTTATTACTCAAACACAAAAATCATTCAAAATGAAAGTATTAATCGCTGAAGATCATTTACTTGTCCGCGAAGGTTTACGTAACCTCCTGCTTAACTCCGGTTTTGTTCACGAAGTGGTAGAGGCCACTAATGGTATGGAAGCCCTGCTTAAAACACGTGAAACACTGCCCGATCTGGTGATGCTAGATTACGAGATGCCTCTTTATAATGGAATTTTTGCAGCCCGTGAAATCAATGCCGAGTTTCCTAAAATTCCAACCCTGATGGTTTCAATGTATTTTTCGAAGGAACATGTCATGGATGCTGTCAGGGCAAAAGTCAAAGGCTTTGTTTCGAAGGGTTCAAGATCGGATGAAATGCTCGAAGCCATTAAAGCACTTTCGATCGGAAAAACGTGGTTCAAGGGAGTCGTGGCCGAATACATTGCCGAAGAGGCGCTGGGCAATGCAGGTAAAAACAAAAAAGTACTGGCCAATATACTCACCGACAGGGAATCGGAGCTCATCCAATTGTTTGCCTCCGGTATGAAAAGCTTCGAAATTGCCGAAAAACTGAAAATCAGCAAACGTACAGTAGAGGTTCACAAATCGAATATTTTCAAAAAACTTGGCTTCCGAAACAATTCCGAACTGGTTCGGTATGCTGTCAGGAACAACCTTGTGAAGCTTTGAACCTCGTTTGACCGGTCTTGTCAATCAATTGTCTGGGTGCTGCAGATCAGCCGGCAAACTGATCTCATCGACTTCAGTGCAATTTTACTAACTTTGGCGCAAATTCATCTGTATGTGCCTTAGCATTCCTGCAAAAATTGAATCCATCAACGGCGATATGGCTATTTGTACCGTTGGGGGCGTTGCCACACAAACAAGCCTGCAAATGCTTGACGTGAATGATCTGCAGCCAGGCGATTTTGTTCTGATTCACACAGGTTTCGCCCTGCAAAAGATCAGTAAGGAAGAAGCCGAAGCCACACTGGCCCTTTTCGATGAGTTTGAGGCATTCAACGAAATGCTCGACGAGGAGGAAAATCAAACTGGTCAGCGCATCGTATAACATTCAGACTATGCAGTATATTGATGAATTTCGCGACAAGGAGAAAATTGTTTCTTTGGTCAACCGAATCCATTTCGAATCAAAAAAACCCATGCGCATCATGGAAGTGTGTGGCGGGCATACCATGGCTATTCAGCGTTTTGGCATACCTGGTCTTTTGCCCGGTCACATCAACCTTGTTTCCGGACCAGGATGCCCTGTTTGTGTCACCGACCGTGCCTTCATTGATAAAGCAATCGCCTTCAGCCGTTTGCCAGATGTAATCATTGCCACTTACGGCGATCTGATTCGTGTTCCGGGCTCTTCTTCCACCCTCGACAAAGAAAAAGCCCTGGGTGCCGACATACGCATCGTCTTTTCAATCCTCGACGCCCTTACTCTTGCTAAAAGAAATAAACACAAAAAAATCGTTTTCCTTGGCATCGGCTTCGAGACAACTGCCCCCGGCACCGCAGCCGGAATCGTAAAAGCTCAGATGGCAGGTTTGTTTAATTTCTTTGTCTTCAGTGCGCATAAAATTATGCCGCCTCCCATGGCAGCACTGATCGATCAGGGAGTGAAAATTGATGGATACCTCGGCCCGGGACACGTGAGCACTGTAACCGGCTCAGCCATGTATCATTTCATCCCCGAGAAATACAAACTGGGGGTTGTCATCAGCGGCTTCGAACCACTCGATATTTTGCAATCCATTTATATGCTTGTCCTGCAGCACGAATCCAATCATCCAAAAGTTGAGATACAATACAGCAGGGTTGTCAAACCCGAAGGCAATACAAAGGCCCTTGAACTGCTGGATGAGGTATTTACTTTAGATAACGATTGGTGGCGCGGGCTGGGTGTGTTGCCCAAAAGTGGCCTTAAAATCCATGAGAAATATGCTGAGTTCGATGCTGAGAAAATGATACCCGTCGAAGTCGAACCAACCCGCGAAGACAAGGGCTGCATTTGTGGCAGCATCCTCAAAGGTGTAGCCTCGCCGGCTGACTGCAAACTTTTTAAAAAAGCCTGTACCCCTTCCGATCCTGTCGGCGCCTGTATGGTTTCCAGCGAAGGGGCTTGTGCCGCTCATTTCCGTTTTCAAAAATCCTGATATGCAATCACATACAAACGTGCTCCTGGGTCATGGCAGCGGTGGCCGCCTTTCTCACGATTTAATCAGAGACATCTTCATCAAAGCCTTTTACAACCCCACGCTCGCCAAACAAACCGATGCTGCCCTGCTGCCGGTTCCGCCAGGCCAGCTCGCTTTCACCACCGATGCTTTTGTTGTGAATCCGGTATTTTTTCCGGGTGGCGACATTGGCAAACTCGCCGTGGCCGGCACTGTCAACGACCTCGCTGTGGCTGGTGCGAAACCTGCTTACCTCAGTGCTTCCTTCATCATCGAAGAGGGGCTGCCCATCGAATGGCTGGATAAAATCACTCAGAGCATGGCACTCGAAGCAAAAAAAGCCGGCGTCCTCATCGTGACAGGCGACACCAAGGTAGTTGAAAAAGGCAAATGTGACAAGATTTTTATAACGACAACAGGAATCGGCACTTTCACCGAGGGATTTTACCCCATCGACGAAAAAAACATCATGGCAGGCGACAAAATTATCATCAACGGCAGTATCGGCGATCATGGCATGGCGGTGATGTCAGCCCGCAACGACCTCAACCTGCAGATTCCGGTTGTTTCCGACTGCGCTTCTCTCAATCACCTGGTGAAGCTTGTTCTCGGACAGAGCGGCGACATCCGTTTTATGCGCGATGCCACCCGCGGCGGCTTGGGCACTGTACTTACAGAACTCTGCGAAAATAAAGAATTCGGAATCCTCATCCATGAGGAAACTGTTCCTGTGAAGGAAAGTGTCAGAGGAATTTGTGAACTACTGGGTTTTGACCCGCTTTATGTGGCTAATGAAGGCAAGATCGTGATGGTAGTCAAATCCGGTGATGCCGATAAAATCGTTAGCCTGCTCCGTCAACAGCCTGAGGGTGCCGAAGCTGCTGTCATCGGTGAAATCGTCAGCAATCACCCCGGAAAAGCATGGATGAAGACCGCGTATGGCAGCTCGAGAGTGATCGACATGCTTTCTGGAGAGCAACTTCCACGTATTTGCTGAGGATCTCAGAACCCATATTCAAAATAAAACTTCGACAATTCTGTCCCGATTTCCTTAAAGATGATGTGGTGGTTATGGCAGCCCTTGCGGGAACAAATGCGCACTGCCCCTCCTGCTTTGATCACAAACGATACAAGCGGTGCGCCGCATTCGGTGCAGGTTTCCTCGATGCTTAACTCCTTATTGCAGTGCGGACAATACATATCCACCACTTCACCGTCAGCAATTTCAATGTCCATCTCTTTGCTGCAATCACCATAAACACAACTAAGCCACAATACACCCCGGTCATGTGTTGTCTCAATATTGATCTTAACACTGGGCCGGTTATGTACCAATTTACACTCCTCCATCAAGGATTTGCTGCAAATTGGACATTTAACGCTGATTGATACTTCTTTTTCCATGACTTCAGGCTTTAGATTCGGCTCTAATATACGACAATATCAGTTGAAAATCAAGTGCTCTTTTAAAATTTCTGTCAGTACCAGCCTGAAGGAATAGTTCTCCTGGTTTCTGTAAATGAAAAGCCCGCAGCAAAAGTTTGTTCAGGTTTGCGGCGGGCTAGGTTTTTCAATCCTGAGAAGACTTTCTACGCTTCCACAGGAATATTTTGAAGAATTTCCAGTGTCAAACTCCAGAATTTTGTAACGGTATCGATATTGATCCGCTCATCAGGCGAATGAGCTCCTTTAATGGTCGGACCAAAAGAGATCATGTCCATACCCGGGTATTTATCTCCGATAAGACCACATTCCAAACCGGCATGAATGGCTTTTACCAAAGGCTCCTCACCAAATAACCGCCTGTAAGCCTCCACTGTGATTTCTCTGATGGCTGACTCAGGATTGGGAGCCCAGCCGGGATAACCATTGCTTTGGGTGATGCCTGCACCGGTCAATTCAAAACAGGCTTTTACCATATTGGCTACATCCTCTTTGGCCGATTCAACCGAACTGCGCTGACTCGTGGTTATTAGCCACTGCTTTTCTTCAGTCCGCACAGAGGCAAGATTTGTAGAAGTTTCAACAAAGCCGGGAATGCTTTGTGAATAAGCAATCACACCGTGAGGACAGGCATAAAGGCTGCGAAAAAGTTTCTGCTGATCAGCTGACAAAAAAACCATTTCAGGCACTTCAGCAACTTGCTTCAGACTGATTTTCATGCCAGGTTCGGTAATGCCAAACTCAGCCCTGATTTGGTCTCCCAGGCTTGATATCAATGTTGTCAGCTTTTCAACAAGGCTCATCTCCACCAGGAAAACCGCAACTGCCTCACGGGCAATGGCATTCCGCAAATTGCCTCCTTCAATGTGACTGAGTCTAATCCCAACTTTTTCATCAGCTGTATATAACAATCTGTTGATTACCTTATTGGCATTGGCCAATCCTTTGTGAATGTCGTCACCTGAATGACCTCCTTTCAATCCACTCACAGTGAGTTCGAAAGCCTGGCATCCCCGGGGTGCTTCCTCCCTGTTAAATGGCATTTCGATCACAGTGTCCTTACCTCCGGCACAACCAATAAACAATTCTCCTTCATCCTCCGAATCAAGGTTGAGCAGAATCTTACCCTTCAATGTCTCGGTACTCAGACCAAAGGCACCAGTGAGACCCGTTTCTTCGTCAATTGTAAAAAGACATTCAAGAGGTCCGTGTCTGAGATCGTTTGAGGCCAGGATGGCAAGCTGTGTCGCGATACCTATCCCATCATCTGCACCCAGTGTGGTTCCATCAGCTTTAACCCAACCATCAACGATGCGGGTTTGAATGGGATCCTGAAAGAAATCATGCACCTTGTCACTGTTTTTTTCACAGACCATGTCTACATGGCTTTGCAAAACCGTAGTCTTCCTGTTTTCATAACCAGGGTAAGCATTTTTGTAAATAACAATATTGCCAACCTCATCCTGAGTGTATTTCAATTGATGACGATGGGCAAACTCAATGAGGTAGCTGTTAATCTTTTCCTCATGCTTCGAAGGTCGTGGGATCAGGGTGATTTCCCTGAAATAAGACCAGAGCAAAGCTGGTTCCAGACTATTTAAATGTTCATTCATAAGACGTTAATGTTGATTCATTGAAAAAGAAGTTTCAGCAATTGACGAACGGCCTCCAATGGGAGGCTGTCAAAATCAGATCAGCTTCGACATGATGCGCATTAATTCCTGTTTTCGAAAAGGCTTGGCCAGAAATTCATCACAGCCGGCTTTAAGGCACATCTCACGGTCGGATTGCATGGCGAATGCAGTTTGAGCAATGATAGGGATATCTTTGCGAAAAGTGCGGATTTGTTGCGTTGCCATCAAGCCGTTTAGCTTTGGCAACCTGATATCCATGATAATAAGATCAACCTTTACGCCGTCGCTGATCATGGCAACGGCATCCACGCCGTTGTCAACATGGATTATTTTGACGCCACATTTTGAAAAATAAGCATATAATAACTGATAATTGGAAGGAACATCCTCAACAATCATGATGGTTTTACCAATCAGATCAGGATTTTCTGCCTGAAGGCCAGTTGACCTTTCCTTGATTTGATCATTCAGGCTGTTACTAAAAGTTTGCTGCATACATTTGGCTCGGATTGCACAAAATTAAGATTTTTCACTTCTGAAAATCTTTGATTTTAAATATTTTTCAACAAACGAATCATTTCTGATGGCGAAGAATGCCCAAACACTGCGTTACCCGCAACCAGTACATCAGCGCCGGCAGCATGCAAAGAGGCAGCATTGCCGGCATGTACGCCACCATCAATTTCAATCAGCACTTCAAGATTTTGTTTGACAATCATTTCCTTCAGCGAACCAATTTTCCGATAGGTATCTTCAATAAAGGCCTGTCCGCCGAACCCGGGATTCACTGACATCAGCAACACATAATCAGTGTATCCGAGGATGTTTTCGAGCAATGAAACAGGACTGTGCGGGTTGAGAACGACACCGGCTTTCATACCTTCGTTTCTGATTTGCTGCAAACAGCGGTGGAGATGTGTACACGCCTCATAATGAACCGAAAGCCATGCAGCCCCGGCATCAGCAAATGCCTTGACATACCGTTCAGGCTGAACAATCATCAGGTGCACATCCAGAGGTTTCCTGGCATGACGATGAACAGCCTGAACTACCGGCAATCCAAAAGAAATATTGGGAACAAAAACCCCATCCATCACATCGCAGTGAATCCAGTCGGCCTCACTTTGATTGAGCATTTCAACTGCTTCCTGAAGCCTGAGAAAATCAGCTGACAGAAGTGAAGGTGCGATAAGTGGTTTCATAAGCAAGCGATAAGGTTTAAAGCACTGAGTTGGCAAAATTAAGAAAAACAAAGTGCCCCGGATTGACCGAAGGCATGAAAAAAGCCGCCTGTAAGGCAGCTTATTAATCGTTTATCCAAGGTAACTCTTTAAAATTTTACTTCGGCTTGTGTGTTTGAGCCTGCGAATTGCTTTTTCCTTGATTTGCCGAACGCGTTCTCTCGTTAGATCAAACTTCTCACCTATCTCTTCCAGTGTCATCGGGTGGCTACCGTTGAGACCAAAATAAAGTTTGATCACATCAGCTTCACGTGGTGTCAAGGTTGAGATGGCCCGGTCGATTTCCTTCCGGAGCGATTCGTACAAAAGCTCTGTTTCAGGTGTAATGGCTTCCTCGCTCCTCAGTACGTCATACATCGTGTTGTCTTCATCCTGAATCAGCGGCGCATCCATCGAAACATGGCGGCCGGCATTCTTCATCGATTCCTTGACCTCATTCTCAGTCACTTCCAGGATGTCGGCAATTTCTTCAGCATTGGGCTCACGCTCAAACTCCTGTTCGAGTTTTGCATACGCCTTGTTGATCTTGTTGATCGAACCGATCTTATTCAAGGGCAAGCGAACAATACGCGACTGTTCGGCAAGAGCCTGAAGGATCGATTGACGAATCCACCACACGGCATAGGAAATAAACTTAAAACCACGCGTTTCGTCAAAACGCTGGGCTGCTTTGATCAAGCCAAGATTGCCCTCGTTGATCAGGTCGGGAAGACTAAGTCCCTGATTTTGGTATTGTTTTGATACCGAAACAACGAAACGTAGGTTTGCCTTGGTTAGTTTTTCCAGTGCAGCCCTGTCGCCCTGCTTGATACGCTGTGCAAGTTCAACCTCTTCCTCGGCGGTAATCAGTTCAACTTTGCCAATCTCCTGCAAGTATTTATCTAAAGAAGCGGTTTCCCTGTTGGTAACCTGTTTGGTAATTTTTAGTTGCCTCATGAATCCTTTTAATGCTTAATAACGGCTTGTTTTACGACGAACCCATCAATTAGTTACGATCTCTGTTGCGAGGTGGACGATTGTCGTTACGATTGTCGTGCCTGCGGTCGGGACGATGATCCGAACGATGCTCTGACCTTCCTTCCGGTCTTCCTTCTGATGGTTTCTCTTCCTGATAACCTTCAGGTTTGGGGAGTAAAACACGCCTTGAAAGCTTGATTTTGTTGGTCTTGGCGTCCACACCAATCAATTTCACTTTCAGCTTGTCTCCAACTTTCAGTATTCCCTCAACCGTGTCAAGGCGCTTCCATTCAATCTCAGAGATGTGAAGTAATCCGTCTTTACCAGGTAAAATTTCAACAAAAGCACCGAAAGGCATGATACTTTTAACAGTACCCAAATAGGTTTCTCCCACCTCAGGAACGGCAACAATGGCACGGATGCGTGCTTTTGCCATTTCGATGGATTCTTTGTTGGCCGAAACGATGTCGATGATACCAAAATTACCTTTTTCTTCAATTACAATCACCGTATTGGTTTCGCGCTGCATCTCCTGGATGATTTTTCCTCCGGGTCCGATCACAGCACCGATAAATTCCTTGTCAATGATCATCTTTTCGATTCTCGGTACAAAATCCTTGTAATCAGCACGAGGCTCTGTGATGGCTTTAGCCATCTCACCCAGGATGTGCAACCTGCCCTGGCGGGCTTGTTCCAAGGCAATTTCCAGCACCTCGTAGGTGAGACCATCTACTTTGATGTCCATCTGGCAGGCTGTGATACCATCTTTTGTACCGGTAACTTTAAAATCCATGTCTCCCAGATGGTCTTCATCGCCAAGGATGTCGGAGAGCACAGCAAACTTGCCATCCCTGCCATCCGAAATCAAACCCATGGCAATTCCTGCAACTGGTTTTTGGATCTTAACACCGGCATCCATCAGTGCCAGAGTCCCGCCGCAAACAGACGCCATCGAAGATGAACCGTTGGACTCGAGGATATCTGAAACAACACGGATGGTATAAGGATTTTCTTCCCCTGTCGGGATCATTGGCTTGAGTGCCCTCTCGGCCAGGTTTCCATGACCCACCTCACGCCGTCCTACGCCGCGGTTTGGTCTGGCTTCGCCGGTTGAAAAGCTGGGGAAATTATAATGCAGGAAAAAATTGGATGTTCCCATTACAACGGCACCATCAATGGTTTGTTCATCCATCTTGCTTCCCAGGGTGACGGTAACAAGCGACTGTGTTTCCCCACGGGTGAAAACCGCCGAACCGTGAGCAGAAGGCAAATAATCGACTTCGCACCAGATTGGGCGGATCTCATTCATTTTACGTCCGTCGAGGCGGATGCGGTCGTTGAGAATGGCATCTCGCACTGCCTTTTTCTCCACATCATGGAAATATTTCTTTACAAGACTCTTTTTAGCCTCTCTTTCTTCCTCTGGAAGGGTTTCGATGAACTGTTCCCTTACAGCTTCGAAGGCTTCTGACCGTTCGTGCTTATTGGGATTACCGCGTAAAGCCAGTTCATAACAGGGTTGGTAGGCAAAAGCCGTTACAGCAGCACGCAGATCTTCGTCATTTTTTTCGTGACAATAAACCCGCTTTGGATTGGCTTTTTCAATTTTGGCAGCCAAATCGAGCTGAGCCTGACATTGAACCTTGATGGCGTCGTGTGCAATTTTGAGAGCTTCGAGCATCACAGCTTCTGAAACTTCTTTGGATTCACCTTCTACCATCATAATATTTTCCATAGTGGCTGCAACCATCAGGTCAAGATCGGCAGTGGCCAACGCCTCAAAGTCGGGATTGATCACGAATTCGCCGTTGATGCGTGCAACACGTACTTCCGAAATCGGGCCATGGAAAGGTATATCCGAAACAGCCAGAGCCGCCGAGGCAGCGAGGGCAGAAAACGCATCAGGCGGAACGTTGTTGTCACCAGAGATAAGATAGATAACAACTTGTGTTTCAGCATGGTAATCATCAGGGAAAAGTGGTCGTAGCGCCCGGTCAATCAACCTGGAAATCAACACTTCATAATCTGAAGGACGGCCTTCACGTTTGAAAAAACCACCCGGAAACTTACCCGTTGAGGCATATTTTTCTTTGTAATCAACAGAAAGCGGCATGAAATCCACATCCTCTTTCGCCTCTTTATTTGATACTACCGTAGCGAGCAGCATGGTTTTACCTACTGTAACCACCACGGCACCATCGGCTTGCTTGGCCAGCTTACCGGTTTCAATCGTAACCAACCGTCCATCGGGCAGCTCGAATGATTGTGTAATTCCTTTTGGAGTCATATAAAAATAATTGTATTGTCAATGCTACCTCAGAAAATGCAAAAAAAGGCAATCGTATCAATTGCCTTTCATTGACTCCGGAGGGGTCGGATTCTTTATTTACGGATACCCAGCTTACTGATAATGTCGCGGTATCTCTCGATGTCTTTTGATTTCAGGTAATCGAGTAATTTCCTTCTTTTACCTACCAGACGAACCAGCGAACGCATGGTAACCATGTCCTTTTTGTTACCTTTGAGGTGTTCGGTGAGGTGTTTGATCCTGAAAGTGAACAGGGCAATCTGGCCTTCAGCAGATCCGGTATCTGTGGCTGACTGACCGTATTCGGCGAAAATTTCCGACTTCTTAACTGTGTCTAAATACATATTTCTTCCGTTTCAAATTTTGAGCCTGCAAAAATAGATATTTTCCTCGAACTGCACAAGGATTATTCATCTTTTTTTCTTTCAGCGCTTTCCATGCTGTTTTCCGGCTCAGATGTCTGACTGTTGTCATCCCGCCCACCGTTGGAGATGGCTGAAACCGCCATTATTTCAGCCTCTTTGTCTCTGCCTGTGAAAAATCCGGTCCAGGCTGTAATCCTGAACATAAAGTCGTAGAACTTGCGCATAAAGGGTACTTTGTCGATTAAAGGAATGAGCACCGAGGTGAATACGATGCTGAAGAGTACGATCGAGAAGGTAACATTCTTAATGAACTCACCACCTTCAACACCCCTTTGTAACGGAATAGTAGCAAGAACGGCTGCTGCAAGCCCTTTCGGGAAGATGGCTGCCATGTAATACATATCCAGCCTGGGTGTGTTGGCGGCCGACACTGAAGCCCTGACAACAGGGATTCTCAGCAGAAATAACACACCGGTGATAATCAAACCGATTAGCAACGGCTGTAAGTCTTTGAGATTGATCGACAATCCGATGTAAATAAAAAAGAAAGTTTTCAAAAGAAAAACGGTTTCACTGAACAACACCTTTTCTGTTTCGTTCAGCGTCTGGGCATTTGTCCCAATGATTCGTTGAACGGCCGGAGAAGCAAGCAAATCCATATTGGCCAGGCCGATTCCGAAGGCAAGTGCAGCAATGGCACCGCTGTAACCAAGCAGCTCGCTGATACCAAAAATGATAAACACAAAGGAAGGTGTGGTGAAAATGGAATTCTGAATCGTTCGAACTTTGTGTAATATCATCGACCAGAAAACGGAACCGGTGATACCAATTAACGTTGCAAGAATAAAGGAGGCCAAAATTTTCCCGAGCGTCAGTCCGATATCGATCTGCCCCATCAACACAGCTTCAACAAAAGCAAGAGCAAATACGATGCACAACACATCGCTGAAAGCTGATTCGAGAATGAGTATGGTTCCACTTTTTTTGCCCATATTCAGCTGTTTGACCATTGGGATTACAACAGCAGATGAGGTTCCGCCCACAATTGAACCAAGCATTAAAGCCACGAGCAGATCCAGGTCATAAGCTTTCCACCCGATCAGACCAACAACGGCCATTGTAGCAAAGAAATTCAGGTTGGTGAGCAGTGAGGTCCCCCTTACCGATTTTTTCAGCTCATCGAGCCGAAGACCGGTACCCCCTTCAAACAAAATTGTTACCAGGGTAATGGTCGTAAACACAGAGCCTATCCCGCTCGATGATCCAACTTGTACAATTTTCAAAACCGGTCCGAGAAGCAAACCTATTCCAATGAGCATCAACACATCAGGGATTTTTTTGCGGCTGAATATCTCCGAAAAAAGGTGAGCCAGAAATATGAGAAAGCCGATAGCAACAAGTGAAACTGCAATGTTCATAACGGTAGATTTTATGATCGCTTTTTGCAAATATAACTTTTCTGATCCAAAATTCCGGCAGAAAATCAAAATTTCTAACCGGATCGCCGTGCATTGGCTGTTTCAACTGATCAAAAATAATCTAAAAATGATGAAAAGTACAGACGGAAAAACGAACAAAACGAAGACAATTTTGTTTAAGAATATGATTAAACAATTAAACAAACCAGAAAATAGAGTCATGAGTAAAAAAGTTGTCATCATCGGAGCCGGATTCTCCGGACTGTCCTCAGCCAGCGTGCTGGCGCGGCATGGTTTTGATGTTGAGGTGATCGAAAAGCATGATATGCCGGGTGGAAGAGCACGTAAATTTTCGGAGGCTGGTTTCACTTTTGATATGGGCCCGAGCTGGTATTGGATGCCGGATGTATTCGAACAGTTTTTTAACTATTTTGGAAAGAAATCCTCAGATTTTTACCAACTTGAAAGACTCGATCCTTCTTACACCATTTATTTCGGACCCGATGACAAAGTAGATCTTCCCGCTGATATTCATGCTCTTTACAGTTTGTTTGACTCCATTGAAGCCGGCAGCGGATTGAAACTTAAAAGATTTCTTGAGGAAGCAGCATACAAATATGAAATAGGTATCAAAAAACTTGTTTTTAAACCATCAAAGAGTCTGATGGAGTTTGCCGAATGGGACATCATCAAAGGAGCCCTGAAGATGGATATCCTGAAATCGTTTCACAGTTACATAAGGAAATACTTTTCACATCCCAAACTGCTGAAGATTCTTGAGTTTCCAATCCTTTTCCTTGGTGCCACTGCGCAGAAAACCCCTGCCCTGTATTCGCTGATGAATTATGGGGATATGGTTTTAGGCACCTGGTATCCGGTTGGCGGTATGTATAAAGTGGTTGAAGGTTTTGAACAACTCGCTTTGGGTGAAGGTGTTAAATTCTCTTACAATGAATCTGTTATAGCTTTCGAGACATCTGACGGAAAAATTACCGCTGTTGTTACCGACAAGCGCAGCATTCAGGCTGATTATGTCATTGCCAGTGCCGATTACCATCATGTTGAACAGAAAATTCTTGACCCTGCCTTTCGGATGTACGATGAAAAATACTGGAACAGCCGGGTTATGTCGCCTTCATCGCTCATCTATTATTTGGGGATCGATAAAAAGCTGGATCATGTTTTACATCACACCCTCATTTTCAACAAAGATTTCGAAAAACATGCCGAACAAATCTATGAAAAACCACAATGGCCTGAGAATCCATCCGTTTACCTGAGTTGCACATCAAAAACCGACCCCACCACCGCTCCCGAAGGAAAAGAGAACCTTTTTGTGCTGATTCCTGTTGCCCCGGGGCTTGACGATACAGATGCTGTGAGGCAACACTATTTCGATTTTTCAATCAGGCGCATCGAAGAAACATTGGGCATTGAACTTAAGGAAAATATCATTTACCAGAAATTCTATTCCAACCGTGATTTCTCAACCGACTATCATGCATTCAAAGGGAATGCCTATGGATTGGCCAACACCTTAATGCAAACCGCCATCCTGAAACCGTCCATGTTCAACAAAAAGCTTCCAAATTTGTTATATACCGGTCAGTTGACAATACCAGGTCCGGGCGTACCTCCTACGATCATTTCGGGACAAGTAGCAGCAAGTGAGATCATTAAACTTAATAAATAGTTATGAAAGCCATCTACGACAAAGTCTCTTATAAAATCAGCAAACTTACCACCAGGACTTATACAACATCTTTTTCGCTGGGTATCAGGCTTTTCGACAAAAAATTCCATGATCCTATTTATGCAATCTATGGTTTCGTTCGTCTGGCCGACGAGATTGTGGACTCCTTTCATGATTATGACAAGGAAACACTGATGGCGGAATTCAGACGCGAGACCGTGCTGGCAATCGAACGTAAGATTAGCCTGAACCCGATTTTGAACAGTTTTCAGGAAACGGTACACCGCTATGGCATTGAATGGAATCACATCGACCGTTTTCTCAAAAGCATGGAAATGGACCTCGACAAAATTGAATACAATCAGATGCTTTACGAAGACTATATCCTTGGTTCGGCAGAAGTGGTTGGTCTGATGTGTTTGCATGTCTTCAGCGAAGGTGACAGGCAGAAATACGAAGAATTGCGCCACCCTGCCATGCGTCTTGGTTCTGCTTTTCAAAAGATTAACTTCTTCAGGGATCTGAACAATGACCATCAACACCTTGGCAGAACTTATTTTCCAGGGCTCGACCTGAATCACTTTGACAGCAAGGCCAAAGCACAGATTGAAGTCGACATTGAAAAAGACTTCCGGGATGGTTTGAATGGCATCAGGATGTTACCTGCGGGTGCGCGTTATGGTGTATATGTGGCCTATGTGTATTACTACAACTTGTTCAAAAAGATCAAAAGGCTGCAGGCAAAGCGACTGCTCGAGGATAAGAGAATCCGGATTCCGAACAGTTCAAAGTACTTGCTGTTAATCTCTTCCTATATGAGATTCAGATTTAATATGCTATAAATGTTCAGGTTAATAATTATTTTGCTGTTGTTTCCTGTTCAGGAGAAGGAAATGCTGAAAAAGGCAAGAGACTTGTTTTTCTCGTTTGAGGTTGACGAGCAAGCACCTGCCCGCCTTGAAAAACTCTTGAAAAATCACGAAGACAACCCTTTGTTTGAAGCGTATCTTGGTGTTTCGATTGCAGCAGCAGCCAACCAGGAAACGAGTCCTGTGTCGCGTTACAACAAATTCAATGAAGGGAAAAAGCTCGTTGAAAATGCCATCGACCGTTCGCCTGAAAACCCTGAAATACGTTTCATTCGTCTGAGCATTCAATCCAAAGCCCCCGCCTTTCTTGTTTACAATGGCGAGATAGACCAGGACAAAGAAATGATTCTGCGTTCCTTAAACAAGAATCACAGCGTGTTTGCCGATCAAAATTTCAGGAGAAAAGTTTTGCTATTTTTGCGGCAGAAAGTTTATCTGACTCCGCAGGAACGGTTTATCACAACAAGATTAATGAACCAAACTTCCCTAACACCCTAATTTATGACTGAAAATCACGAATATGTCGTTCTTGTCGATGAACAGGACATAGTCACAGGTAAAATGGAGAAGATGGAGGCGCACGAAAAAGGTGTACTTCACAGGGCTTTTTCAGTTTTTCTGTTCAACAGCCATGGCGAAATGCTTCTGCAACAGCGGGCCCACTCAAAGTACCATTCTCCCGGACTTTGGACAAATGCATGCTGCTCGCATCCCCGTATGGATGAAAGCCTGGAATCAGCAACCACACGGAGGCTGTCCGAAGAAATGGGCATGCAGTGCACGATGCAAGAAATTTTTCACTTTATCTACAAGGCCGATGTCGGTCAGGGCCTGACAGAGCACGAACTCGACCATGTTTTTGTTGGCACTACCGATGCTGAACCTGCGCTTAATCCCGACGAGGTGGCCGACTGGAAATACATGCGCATGGATGACATCAAATCATCGATGCTGCAGGAACCCGAGAAATATACCGTCTGGTTTCGTATTGCTTTTGATGAAGTTTACCGATATTTTAACAATAACACCTTAAAAAAATGATAAGTTGGTATCTGGCTGCTGCTTTGATCCTTGCAGCCTTTCTGATGATGGAATTTGTTGCCTGGTTTTCGCATAAATATGTGATGCACGGTTTTTTATGGGTTCTGCACAAAGATCATCATATCAGGGATGGCCGCAAGTTTGAATGGAATGACGTTTTTGCTGTCATTTTTGCTACGCCGAGTTTTCTGTTTATTTACTTTGGAATTCAGGACGGTTTCGACTGGAAGTTTTACATTGGTTTAGGCATTGCATTATACGGGTTTGCCTATTTTATCTTTCATGATGTGTTGGTGCATAACAGGTTACCATTTCTCTCGAGGCTTTCAAACCGCTATCTGCGCGCTACCATTACCGCACACATGGATCATCACAAGCCAAATGCATTTTACAATTATGGCTTCCTCCTGGCACCGATGAAGTATTACAAGGAGGAATGGGCCAAAAAATCAAGTAGTAACAAATAAAGTTGTTTATTCTTTCAATGAGCTGAATATAAGTTAACTAAGATTTCATTCGGCTTTCTTCACATTTTCTGAAAACTTTGTCACTGAGTCCAATTCAATGATTTTGGCGCTGTTTTCATCCAGCAGAAACAGTTTTTCAAAAGAACTAATCAATTCGCTTTTACTGATGGCATCCAGAAGCAGGTTTTCACTGATTGGATGGTTTCCTTTGTAAGTCAACACAAGCCAGTATGCCCGGTGAAGCCCTTTACGATAGTGGCTCAGCTTTTGTTCTTTTTTCCGGATCAGCTGACCCAGCAGGCCGGCCAAAGAGTCATGCCATTCTCTGGTTTCCCTTGCCGTTGCATTGAACATATCTTCTGCGATCACGCTGGTGAGCTCGATCCCCAGACTCCATCTTCTTGTTTTTAATATAAAATCAGGTGATTCTGCTGCAATAATTCTGGCATGCGGGAAATCAGTTAGCTGCTGCCTCAAAAGATCCAGACTTTGTCGTTCTGCTGTTTTTTTCATTCAAATCACAATTTGATAACCTTGACCGGCCGCTAATTTACAAATAATTAGTCAAAGGTTAAACACAGCCTAACAGCCGCTGTACTGAACTGAAGTTTCTTTGCGGTTTAATTGAAAATATGCCTGACAGAAGAAAAATTGAAATCGTGGTACTTTCAGATCTTCACCTGGGCACCAAAGGCTGCCGGTCGACAGAACTGCTTCATTATCTCAAATCCATTCAGCCTCAAACCTTAATCCTTAATGGCGACATCATTGATATTTGGCAGTTTAAAAAAAACTACTGGCCGGCAAGTCACATGAAAGTGGTAAAACATATTATTGGGCTGGCTGCCAAAAAGACAAAAGTATATTATATCACCGGCAACCACGACGAAGTGTTGCGCCGATTTGCCGGGTTCAGGATTGGCAACCTTCAAATTGTCAACCAACTGCTCATTGAAATTGACGGCCGGAAGCATTGGTTTTTTCATGGCGATGTTTTCGATGTCATCATGCAACACAGCAAATGGCTTGCACGTGCAGGTGCTGTGGGTTATGACAGCTTGATTTGGCTCAACACCTTCGTGAATGCCTGCCGCAGAAAACTTGGCCTCCCACCTGTTTCCTTGTCAAAACGAATCAAGGACAATGTGAAATCAGCCGTAAGATACATCAATAATTTTGAAGAAACTGCTGCTTCCCTGGCTGCCCGAAAAGGCTACGATGCCATTGTTTGCGGTCACATCCATCATCCGGAAATGAAACAGATCAACATCCAGCACAATTCCATAAGCTACCTGAATTCGGGCGATTGGATAGAGAACCTCAGTGCCCTCGAATATCAGGATGGCGAATGGACCACCTATCTCTACAAACATGAACCGGCTTTTGAGACAGAAAAAGAAACCTCAACCGATCAGCAGCCTTTGGATGAAATGAAACCCAAACAATTGTTTCAGCTAATGCTCGAGGAGTTTCAGTCATGAAAATTCTTTTTGCAGTTCAGGGAACAGGAAACGGCCATATCAGCCGGGCCATGACATTACTGCCCGAACTTTGTAATTATGGAAAAGTCGACTTGCTGATCAGCGGCCGTCACAATGGATTAACCCCCTCCTACCCGATTCGATACAAATATGAAGGACTGGGGTTCAGCTTTGGTAAAAACGGCGGGATCGACCTGACCCGCACATTTACAGAAGCCAAAATATCAAGACTGATCAAGGAATTTGAATCTGTCCCGGTTGAAAAATATGATCTTGTCATCAATGATTTTGAACCGCTGACGGCGTGGGTCTCCAAAGTAAAACAGGTGCCTTGCATCGGTTTAAGCCATCAGTCAGCACTGTTGCTTCCGGGTGTTCCGCTGCCCAATGACAACAACCTGATCGGCAACCTCGTTCTCAAATACTACGCGCCTGTAGCCGAAGCCATCAGTTTCCATTTCAATCGCTGGCATCCCGACATTTTTACTCCTGTCATCCGAAATGACCTGCGAAGTGTCAAAATAACCGACAACGGACATTTAACTGTTTACCTTCCTGCTTACGGTGATCAGTTGCTAATTGAATTTTTCAGTCAACTTAAAGGAGTCAAAGTCGAGATTTTTACCAAAGGAATACACAAACAGCAACTCAGTCCTATGCTGAGTCTTCATCCGGTTGATCAGCTTAGCTTTGGAAAAAGCATGGCAAGTTGCGGCGGTATTATCTGCGGAGCGGGTTTTGAAACGCCTGCAGAAGCGCTTTTTATGAGAAAAAAACTGATGGTGATTCCTATGAAAAATCAATTCGAACAACAGTGCAATGCTGCCGCCCTGCAGCAGATGGGCGTTCGGACGCTTCCAAAACTGGACATGGAACTCTTGCCTGAAGTTGTGTCATGGATTACACATGCAGAACCTGTGGAGGTTAACTATCCGAATCAAAATAAAGAAATTTTCACAAGGCTGTTTGAAAAATCAGCAAATCACCAATGTCCAAAAGCTGTTGGGCATCGTCCTGCAACCTACCGAAGCCTGCTGCATGCCGGCCTGAAAGAACTCAAATCAAAGGCCGTTTCTCAGTTTTTCTGAATCTTCTGTGTGAATGTAAGATAACCTGGATAAGGCAATGATGTCAAGCCAATATTGATGTATGGTTTTATTTTAACCGTTACCTCCATCGGCTCCTGATCTTTTCCGGTAAACTTATTGATGAGTCTGGTAATATCTTCCCTGTTCTGAGCGGCTAAAGCTGTAAAAAGCTCTGTTTGAAGCGGTAAAGGCAATACTTCGCTGCTGTTGGGACCGATTGTGTATTGTGTTTTTGTTTCACCGTTGAGCAATTCCATTCCTTCAAGCAGGATGATATAATCCATCCGTGACACGGTGGCAGCTTTGTTGTTAGGATTGTCAACTTTCATCATCACATCAAGACTGATCGGGATATTTTTTTGAAACATGGCATTTACGAGCTGCATTAGCTGTCCGCCCTGAATTCCTCCGGCAGAAGTACCATCGCCCAGGTCGATGCCTGCAAGGCGAAGAGACCGAATGCCCTCAAAGCTGAACTCACAAGAATTCAACCGACTCATTTCACTCACCTGCTTTACTGTCGAGCATGATTGATAAGCAACTGTCAAACTCAACAGCAGGATGATCGCTGCAAAAATCCTTTTCATGTCTAGCTGGTTTTGTTCATCCTTTTCCGCTCAATCTCATCAAGGATAATTTTGCGCAACCTGAGGGAGCGAGGTGTTACTTCGAGGTATTCGTCTTCGCGGATGTTTTCCATAAACTCTTCCAGCGAAAATCTGATGGCGGGTATAATCAATACTTTTTCGTCAGAGCCGGATGCGCGCATATTGGTCAACTTCTTGGTTTTGCATACATTAACAACCAAATCGGTTGCCCTGTTGTTTTCGCCGATTACCTGACCCATGTAAACTTCTTCGTTGGGATGGATGTAAAACGATCCTCTGTCCTGCAGTTTCCAAATCGAAAAAGGAATGGCTGTTCCTGTTTCAAGCGAAATCAGCGCACCATTGTTTCTGGCAGCCAAATCGCCTTTCCACGGTTCAAAGCTTTTAAACCGGTGTGCAATGATGGCCTCACCTTCAGTTACAGTGAGGATATTGTTTCTCAGTCCGATGATTCCTCGCGATGGAATGTTGAATTCGAGGTGCATTCGGTCACCCTTGGGATGCATTTCGATGAGCTCACCTTTTCGCATGCTCACCTGTTCGATCACTTTTCCGGCAAAATCTTCCGGAACAAGCACGGTCAGCCCTTCGATTGGCTCATGTTTTTGACCATCAATGATTTTAATGATTACCTTGGGTTGTCCAAGTTGAAACTCATAGCCTTCGCGTCTCATTGTTTCAATAAGAATGCTCAGGTGCAGAATGCCCCTGCCATAGACGAGTAAAGCATCAGGCGAATCTGTGTCCTCGACCCGCAGGGCCAGATTTTTTTCGATCTCTTTCATCAAGCGATCGCGCAAATGCCTGGATGTTACATACTTTCCTTCTTTCCCATAAAAGGGGGAGTTGTTGATGGTAAACAACATACTCATGGTAGGTTCTTCAATCCGGATAGGTGGAAGACCTTCAGGATTTTCAAAATCGGCAATGGTGTCGCCGATATCAAAATCCTCAATACCCATCAGGGCAATGATATCGCCGGAATGCACAGGGGTTTTAATCCGTTCTTTTCCGAGACCTTCAAAAGTATAAAGCTCTTTGATGTTCGACTTTGTGATGGTTCCGTCGCGTTTCACAAGCGAAACATTCATGCCAGCCTGCAAGGTTCCGCGCAGCAAACGTCCGACAGCGATACGCCCCACATAAGAGCTGTAATCAAGTGAAGTGATCTGAAGCTGTGGTGTTCCCTCAACGTTTTTGGCTTTCGGTATATGAGCTAAGATGGTGTCGAGCAAAAATGAAACATCCGATGTAACGTTTTCCCAGTGATCCGACATCCAGCCATTCTTCGATGATCCATACACTGTCGGGAAATCAAGCTGATCTTCGGTTGCACCCAGGTTAAACATCAGATCGAACACTGCCTCCTGAACCTCATCCGGCCGACAGTTTGGCTTGTCAACCTTGTTGATAACAACGATCGGTTTGAGCCCCAGTTCGATGGCTTTTTGCAAAACAAAACGTGTCTGCGGCATGGGACCTTCAAAAGCATCAACCAACAACAAAACACCATCAGCCATATTTAAAACACGCTCCACCTCACCACCAAAATCAGCGTGGCCGGGCGTGTCGATGATGTTTATTTTTGTGTCTTTATAGCGAACCGAGACATTCTTGGCCAGAATTGTAATTCCTCTTTCCCTTTCAAGATCGTTGTTGTCGAGGATGAGATCATTCATTTCCTGATTGTCTCTAAAAAGCTTTACCTGGTATAACAGTCGATCGACGAGGGTTGTTTTGCCGTGGTCGACATGTGCAATAATTGCAATATTTCTGATTTCGTGCATATTAAGCATTCGTGATTTGAGGGCGCAAAATTAGTCTAAAGTTCGGACCTGAAGCTTTAAAAAAGCTTTAATTTTGCCACAAGCATCAAATCAGGCTTAAAACATCCTTCATGATCTTCATCCATAAACCCGATTCTGACCCATTCTTTAACCTGGCAGCAGAAGAATTTGTTGTTAAAAACATTCAGGATGAAGTGTTTATGCTTTGGCAAAACGATGACTGTCTTGTCATTGGCAAGCATCAGCTAACGTATGCCGAAATCAACCTGAGTTTTATTAAAGAACATCAAATTCCGGTAATCCGTCGCATATCTGGAGGTGGAACTGTCTTTCAGGGTCGCGGCAACCTCAATTACAGCTTCGTTACAAACAGCTCAGGCAGCGATGATAAGGTTAATTTTGAAAAATATACCTCCTTCATCCGCTCTTACCTCGAAACGCTTGGACTCCAGGTTAAGCTGCAAGGAAAAAGCAGCCTGACTATTCAGAATTTTAAAATTTCGGGTAATGCTGCACATCTTTACAAAAACAGGGTGTTACATCATGGAACAATCCTATTTGATGCCGACATTGAACTTATCAATGAAGCGATCAAATCCCCTTCAGGCCGGTATACGAGTAAAGCGGTTGCATCAAACAGGGCTACCATCGCCAACATCAGGTCATTTTTGAAAGAATCTCTCAGTCAGCTTGAATTTTATCAAGGATTGAAAACCCATGTAAGCAAAAAGCTTCATATCGTATTTGAACGCACCTTCACAAAAGATGAAATTATGGCCATTCAGCGGATGGCAGCAGAAAAATATCAGTCCGATGCCTGGAATTACGGATATTCGCCTGAATACCGCTATCAGGCCGAAGTCGCTTTGGAAAGCCAGATACAAAAATTCCAACTAACGGTATCAAAAGGCAGGTTCAGTGATGCCCAATTGGTGTCAAACGCGATAAAATTCAAAACTTTCACCGAATCGTTGGTTGGCATACCTGCCAGCTTTGAAAGCCTTCATAATCACCTGCCCAACTTTTTTTCTCAATTATCTGAGGAAGAAATCAACCAAATTGCCTGTCAATTGTTATAAAATAAAATTAATACATGAAAGCAGATCAGATTTTTCAACGTCTCTGGAGCGATTACACCAGACAAAATCCCTCAGTACAAGCCGTTTATGAACTTTTCACCAACCGCGGAGAAGTGGTGGTAAACGATCATATCGCCTTCCGCACCTTCGATGATCCGCGCATCAGCATTGATGTGTTGGCAAAAGTGTTTCTCAATGCAGGATATACCTACAAAGGAGACTATCATTTTGAGTCGAAGCATCTATATGCCAAGCATTTCGAGATGGAAGGACAGCCGAGGGTTTTCATTTCCCAGCTTATCACTGCTGATTTCAGTCCTGAGCTTCAGCAAGAAGTAAAAGCGATGGTTGACGCCATCCCGACAGAAATGCTCGGATCAGATGATATGATTTACAGCGGCAACATTTGGGGCAAGCCTACCTTTGCAGTCTATGAAAAACTACGGGAGGAATCAGAATATGCAGCCTGGCTGTATGTTAACGGATTTTGCGCCAATCACTTCACAGTGAGTGTAAACCATTTATCAACGCTGTCTTCATTGGAGCAAGTGAATCAGTTGCTCAAAGATCATGGCTTTCTTTTGAACGATTCGGGTGGCGAAATTAAAGGCACTCCTGCAGAGTTACTCGAACAATCCAGCATCCGCTCCGAAATGATACAAATTGCCTTTACCGATGGCCTTCAGGAAATTCCGGGTTGCTATTATGAATTTGCGCGACGTTATCCGGATGCTGACGGAAAACTCTACAGCGGTTTCATCGCCAAATCGGCCGACAAAATCTTTGAAAGTACCGACAAGGTGAGGTAAATCATTGAATGCCCATTCAGGGATTCTTGTTAATTTAGCCGGGTTATAAAACCATCACATGCGGGAATCATATATTTTCAAAGAACTTGAAAAGCTGAGAAGTTCCTTTACGGGCGACCTATACATCGATGATGCCACCAGGCTCATTTATGCCACCGACGCCTCAGCCTACCGTGAGAAGCCGCTTGCAGTAGCCCTTCCTCGTGACAAAGAAGATATCAGGAAGCTGATACAACTTGCACGTAGAGTAAAATGCTCCCTCATTCCCCGGGCTGCTGGCACTTCACTGGCTGGTCAGGTGGTTGGAAATGGCATCGTGGTTGATGTATCACGCTATATGAACCGCATCCTGGATTTCAATGTGGGTGAAAGGTGGATTCTTGTCGAACCCGGAGTGGTCCTAAATGAGTTAAATAAGTTTCTTGCTCCACATGGATTGTTCTTCGGACCCGAAACTTCAACCGCTGATTATTGCATGATTGGCGGCATGGTCGGCAACAATGCCTGTGGTGCTCATTCCTTGGTTTATGGCAGCACCCGCGACCACACACTGGCCCTTGAGGTCTTGCTTTCAAATGGTGAAGAGGCACTTTTTGAATCCCTTGATCCAGAAACTTTTCAGTCGAAGAAAAATCAGAATAACTTCGAAGGCAGCCTGTACAGGCAAATCAGCGAACTGCTTTCTGAGCCAGAAAACCAGACTGAAATCAGACAACAATACCCTGATCCTGCACTAAAACGACGGAACACAGGTTATGCCATTGATTTACTACTTGAAAGCGAACCTTTTACCCCCGAAAAAAGCCAGTTCAATTTCAGTCAGCTTTTGGCAGGTTCCGAAGGAACTTTGGCGTTCACCACTGCCATCAAACTCAATCTTGTTCCATTGCCACCTAAAAACAAAGCATTGCTGGTAGTGCATTTCGAAACAATACGACAAGCCCTGGAAGCCAATCTCATTGCTTTGCAATATAAGCCTGTTGCAGTTGAGCTGATGGACAAAACAGTGATGGATCTTACCAAAACCAACATCAATCAAAACAAAAACAGATTTTTTGTTGTTGGTGACCCAGGCGCCTTGCTCATTGCAGAGTTTGTTGAGGATGCAATGGAAACCATTGAGCAAAAAGCAGTTGCCATGGAAAAAGCCATGCGGGAAGCCGGATATGGTTATGCATTTCCTCTGATTACAGGGAGTGATATCGGCAAGGTTTGGGAATTGAGAAAAGCCGGACTTGGTGTGCTCAACAATATGCCCGGTGATGCAAAACCGGTTGCAGTGATCGAAGATACCGCTGTGAGCCCTGCTGTTCTGCCCGATTACATCGAAGATTTCGACAGGATGCTCGCCCGTTATGGCAAAAGCTGTGTGTATTATGCCCATATTGCAACCGGCGAACTTCACCTGCGCCCGATCCTCGACCTGAAAGACCCTCATGACGTAGAACTCTTTCATACCATCGCCCTCGAGACCGCCCGGCTGGTGAAGCACTACCGTGGCTCGCTGAGCGGTGAACACGGCGACGGCAGGTTGCGTGGCGAGTTTATCCCTTTGATGGTTGGACAGAAGAATTATGAGCTTTTAAAGCAAATCAAAAAGACCTGGGACGAACACAACATTTTTAATCCGAATAAAATTATCGATACGCCCCGGATGAACAGCTCACTGCGCTACGAACCCGGTGTTAAAACACGGGAAATCAATACAGTGTTCGACTTTTCTAAAGACTTAGGTATTCTTCGCGCAGCAGAAAAATGCAATGGAACAGCAGCCTGTCGAAAAACCGAAGTGATTGGAGGCACGATGTGCCCATCCTACATGGCCACGCGCGACGAACGCAACACCACCCGCGCCAGGGCCAATGTTTTGAGAGAGTTTCTTACAAATAGCCCTAAAGAAAACCCATTTGATCATCAGGAGATTTATGAGGTGATGGACCTTTGCCTCTCATGCAAAGCTTGTAAATCAGAATGCCCCAGCAGTGTGGATGTGGCCAAACTCAAAGCGGAATTTCTACAGCATTACTATGATGCCAATGGTGTTCCCCTACGCTCAAAAATCATAGCCAACATCAGCAGTATCAATGCTTTTGGCAGTATGATACCAGGGCTGACCAATTTTGTTTTAAAAAACAAGTGGCTATCCAGAATTCTGACCTCCTCCATAGGCTTCTCAACAAAGCGCAGCATGCCGACGCTTTACAAAACGACCTTAGAGAAATGGTTCAACAAGCAGGAAAGAACTAAACACGATGTTTCAAAAGGAACTGTGTACCTCTTTAATGACGAATTCACACGTTATAATGATACGGAAGTTGGAATCAAAGCCATTTTATTGCTTCAGAAGTTGGGATTTGAGGTGATCATTCCAAAACATACGGTTAGTGGCAGAACCTTTCTGAGCAAAGGTTTTCTGCGCAAGGCCAAAACCATTGCCAACCAAAATGTAAGTTTACTCAAAGACAAAATCAGCAAAGAAACCCCGCTTATTGGCATCGAACCCTCTGCAATTCTGAGCTTTAGAGACGAATATCCCGAATTGGTCGATTCTCATCTGAAAGATGATGCACTACACCTGTCTGCCAACTGTTTCACCATTGAGGAGTTTCTAGCACAGGCATTTAACAAAGGATTGATCGATCGTACCCTGTTTACTGACGAGAAAAAGGAGCTGGTTTATCATGGTCATTGTCAACAAAAATCCATCGCCAGCACGAAGGAAGCCATCCGTTTACTGAGCATTCCCAGTGGTTATTCGGTGAAGGAAATTCCTTCGGGATGTTGCGGAATGGCAGGTTCATTTGGCTACGAAAAGGAACACTACGAACTATCGATGAAGGTGGGAGAATTGGTATTGTTCCCAGCCGTCAGAAACACCAGTGCAGAAACCATTGTTGCTGCAAGCGGCACCTCGTGCAGGCATCAAATCAAAGACGGCACAGGAAAGTCAGCATTGCATCCTATTGAAGTGCTGTATCATGCGCTCAAATAGTTAATTATTTTTTAAAATCCTTTTCGTTTTCACATTGGTTGATTTATTTCATTAAGCTTGCAAAAACGAAAATAATGAAAGAGATCGTATTTTCCTTTGCCTTGCTATTCACCTATCTTTTTGCATACTCACAATCAATTGATGATCAAAATATTCAATTGAATAAAACAAGGTATGCTGCAGCAGAAGCACTGATTCAGCTTGGCAGAATCAGTGAGGCGAAAGAATTTCTGGCGCAAATTCCTGAATCCGAACGCGCTGTTGAATGGCGTTTTCTGATGTCAGCAGCCGATCAGAGCAAAATACTGATTGAAGCTGAAGCTGGCATTACCGGAAATGACATGGCCCTGTCTCCTGATGGTAAATCATTGGCTATTGCAATGTCCGACAGCAGTGTTACGGTTTATCAATATCCTGCAATGAAAATTTTGCACAAACTCCGGCACCATCAATCATCTGTTAGCACTGTTTGTTTCAGTCACAGCGGTCGACTGATTGCTTCCGGCGGTCGTGATCACACTGTAGTGATTTGGAACTTGAAAAGTGGAAAATCCACAATCGTTAATGATAGCTCATTCTCACAAGGAATTTACCAATTGCGATTTCATCCCGGTGATGATTTTTTAGGTATCGTTTCATGGCTGCGTGATAAATCACGTGATCCTGGGATTTTTGGCTATCTCAAGCTGATGGACACTGAATCCGGAAAGATTATCGCTACAAAAGAATTGGATAACCACCCGGCAGCTGGTCTTCGCTTTTCACCCGATGGCAGTCAGATGATACTTTCCAGTTGGGGTGAATTGGTATATGGAATTCATACAAACGAACTTCACACGCAATGGACCTTTGATTTATCCGATCCCTCTGCATACAACGCCTTTCATGCCCTCGATCTCAGTCCTGACGGTCAAATTATAGCTGCCGGAGGTGCTGATCATGCCATTTATTTTATCAATGCATCCGACGGACAACTTTTATACAAGTCGCCAGATTATCTGGGACATAAAAAAATCGTAAAGGCCACCAGTTTTAGTCCTGACGGAAACTTGCTGGCAAGCTCCGGAGCTGACCACCAAATCATCATCTGGGATGTGGAATCGCACAGCATTATCAAGCGACTATTAGGTCATACGGGCACAGTCACCAGCCTGATTTGGACTGATCACAACAGCTTATTGTCATCTTCAACAGATGGCAGCATTCGAACCTGGACATTGGATGTAGGTTTCTTAAACCGATATAAAATCTGTGATTACGGCCCATGGCAAACACCTTTGGCATCTGACCATCAGTTTTTTGCAACACCATGTTCAGATGACAAACTGCAACTTGTAAGTGTGATCGATGGCACAAACATTCATGAATTTGCTGGCCATGATGGTTTGTGTGCCATCATTCATCCGAATGATTCTTCTGTCTATCTTTCAAGTTTCGATGGCAACGTAAAACGCTGGCAACCATATGAAAACAAGATTGAAATTCTGCATCAATTGCATAAAGAAAGGGTGGATGGAATTGCCTTACTGCCAACCTACAATCAGGTGATAACTGCCGGTGGAAACAAAATTATTGTTTGGGATGAGGTTAAAAAAGATACCATACGAACCATCAAACTAGATCAGCAACCCTTCAGGCTTCTTGCAGCTGTTGACCAAAAACATATTATTGCAGGGATGAGCGGCGGAAATGTGGTTAAATTGAGTACTGGCGATTTCAGGCAGATAGCAACCCTGCAAACAGGTGAGTCTATACAAGAAATGGCATTGAGCCCTGACGGCAGATTGCTGGCTGTGTTTTCAGGCAATGATATTTATCTAATTGATTACAAAACATTTATACTACTGTTTCGGTTGAAAGGACACACCGGATCAGGTTATGGACTGGATTTTTCACCTGATGGAAAGCGGCTTTTGAGTGCTTCCGGAGATCAAAGTCTGCGATTTTGGGACATTACCACCGGTGAATGTCTGTTGAGTTGGAAAGGGATGGAAAAAGAATACTTTAACTGCAAATTCATAAATAATGAGCAATTGATAGTGACCACCGGCTCAGGTGAGCTCTTCATCATAAAATTGCGCCCTTAGCAAAAAAAAAACGATCATTTTGTTATTATGAACATATGTTCATTATATTTGCAGCGAACAAATGATCATTCATGCCGCGACATAAGAATTTACGTAAACTCGCTCAAGTTCCGGTAATCAAGGGTTTACGAGCCTATGGGTTAAAAACGCCTTCTCAAAAACCGGCTGTTTTTTTACATCTTGAAGAGTATGAAGCCATTAAATTATGTGATTATGATCAAAAAAATCACGCTGAGGCTTGCGCTTTGATGCTCGTCAGCCGTCCTACCTTTACACGTATTTATGCAGCAGCAAGAAAAAAGATAGCCATTGCACTTGCCGAAGGCAGAGATATTGTTATTGAAGGTGGTAAGGTGTTTATGGACAGCAACTGGTTCGTTTGCCAGAGCTGCAAAAGCACTTTTAACAACCCATTGCTTTTAGAAACACCTGCAGATTGCCCCCTTTGCGGAAACGACGATATCGCGGCCTATCAGCCTGTCAGGCCTCAGCGCAGAATGGTGTGCAGGTGTAAACGATGTGGTCATCAACATGATCATCAAAAAACGGAAGACTGCCGGTATTCGACCTGCCCGGATTGCGATGGTGAACTCACACAATTGGAAGAAACCATTTCAACCTAATAATGACGCCATGAAGATAGCCATTGCAGCAAGCGAATGCACCTTTAGCGCCACCGTTGATAGTCATTTTGGTCATAGTCATTGTTTTGTGATTTTTGAACCAGATTCTGACACAGTGAGTTTTATTTCCAATCCTTATCGTGATGCCACTGAAAAGGCTGGTGAGATGGCCCTTCAAATGCTCCTTAAGCAAGGAGTTAGCAAAATCATCAGCCTCGATTTCGGGAAACAGATTCAACCGATGATGGACCAGCAAAAAGTGCAAATGATCATTGTTAACAGTGCGATGTTGCAGGTGGAAGAATTGATATCCATGCTGAGGAAAACTTATCAGAATACATATAACTTTTAATACAAAACGATGAAAAGAGTCATTGCCATTCCATTAGCCGGAGGAAAACTCTCGGCACATTTCGGTCACTCTGAGGCTTTTGCTTTTATAAGCTCGGATGACAAAGTCATTAAAAGCTTGATCACACTTGATCCTCCGGAGCATGTGCCCGGAAGTTTTCCACGATGGGTTGCTGAACATGGCGCCACCGAAGTGATTGCCGGCGGCATGGGGCCACAGGCTGTTTCTTTGTTTAACAGCTTTGGCATCAATGTGTTTGTTGGCGCTCCCCCACTCGACCCACTTGAAATAGCCCAACTTTTCCTGGATGGAAAACTCCCGCTGCAGGCGAACTATTGCGATCACGATGGTCATCATCATGATGCCGGACACCATCATGATCATCACCACCAACATTCGCAAAATCATTCAAACGGCCACGACCACCGTCATGCTGATTGAACTCCCTGATCCGAGGTGTGAACATTGCCTTCGTCAATCATGGATATCAGCCATTGAAAGGCACCAACTGACGATTACGCAAAAGGATTCTTTCAAGCAATCGATGGAACAAATCCTTCGTTTGCATGCTGATGAAACAGCTCCTGAATTGCAGCGCAGGCTGAGTCATACATTTGCAACTACTACAGGAATCGGCGATCCGTATCTACCTCAGAAACAGCACAGCAACGCGGTGGCAGCAAAACTGTTTCCCCTTTTCAAGCAGGAAATAGAATCCAGTGACGATCCATTCGATCTTGCACTTCGGCTTGCATTGGCTGCCAACATCATGGACTATGGTGCTGCTGCCGGTTTCGACCTGCATGAAACCATCACGAAGGCAAAACACACTTTTTTGGCTATCGACCACAGAGAAGAACTGAAAACTGCTTTGCGTAAAGCAAATAACATCCTATATCTGGGAGACAATGCAGGCGAACTCTATTTTGATAAACTTTTGATTGCGGTGATTGGTCATCCTCATGTCACTTTTGTGGTTAGAGGGGGCCCGGCGCTCAACGATGCACTTCTTGAAGATGCAGTTGAAGCATCTATGCATGAGGTGGCTGGAAGCGTCATCAGCAATGGCTATGATTCGCCTTCAACAATTGTTGAGAAAAGCAGTGACGAATTCAGGCGAGCATTCCAGGATGCAGATCTTATCATTTCGAAAGGCATGGGAAATCTGGAAGGCCTTATGAAGCTGGCTGATCCCCGTATATTCTTTTTATTGATGGCTAAATGTGATGTGATTGCCGACTATCTCGGCGTGGCAAAGGGCAGCTTTGTCGTTGCCGGGAATAATCGAAACTAATTTAACTGATAATCATTGGATTACAAAATAGGAGAGAATACCCGTTTTTATTGGCCTGGGAGTGAATGAAAAAAAGGGTTCTTCGTGAAAAGAACCCTTTAAATATTTAGCATACTGCTAAAGTTTACGGCTCACTTCCTTTTCAGCATAACCTTCGATGATGTCACCCACTTTAATGTCGTTAAACCCGTCGATATTTAAACCACACTCATAGCCGGCAGAAACTTCCTTCACGTCATCTTTGAAGCGTTTAAGCGAACCAAGACTTCCTGAGTAAATAACAATTCCATCGCGGATAAGACGGATTTTTGTATTACGGTTTACTTTGCCATCCAGTACCATACAACCGGCCACAGTGCCAACTTTGGTAATCTTGAAGACGTCTCTGACTTCTATGTTACAAGTTATAACTTCTTCTATTACAGGTGATAACATACCTTCAATAGCCGACTTGATTTCTTCAATTGCTGTGTAAATAATGCTGTAAAGTCTGATATCGATTTCTTCGGTTTCGGCCAGTTTGCGTGCCTGAAGGGTCGGACGAACCTGGAACCCTATTACAATCGCATTGGAAGCAGATGCCAGCATGATATCTGATTCCGTAATTGCACCAACCGATTTGTGAATAACATTCACCTGAACTTCATTGGTCGAAAGTTTGAGCAATGAGTCGGATAAAGCCTCACTGGATCCATCCACGTCAGCCTTCACAATTAGATTCAGCTCTTTGAAATCGCCAATGGCAATTCGGCGACCAATTTCGTCCAGGGTGATGTGTTTCTGTGTACGCAGTCCCTGCTCGCGTTGCAATTGCTGACGTCGGGTGGCGATATTTTTCACCTCCCTTTCATCAGCCATCACATTAAAGCCATCACCCGCCTGAGGAGCACCGTTGAGACCCAACAACAAGGTTGGTGTTGCCGGACCGGCTTCCTTAATTTGCTGGTTACGCTCGTTGAACATAGCCTTCACCTTTCCATATACAGATCCTGCCAGCACCATATCACCCTGCCTCAGGGTTCCATCCTGCACAAGGATTTTGGCCACATAACCTCGGCCTTTGTCGAGCGATGATTCAATAACAGTTCCGCGAGCTGCTTTTTTCGGATTACCTTTTAATTCGAGGATATCGGCTTCGAGCAATACTTTTTCAAGGAGTGCTTCGATGCCAAATCCGGATTTTGCAGACACTTCCTGACATTGATACTTTCCACCCCAGTCTTCGACCAGAATATTCATATTTGCCAATTGCTCCCTGATGCGCTCAGCATTGGCAGTAGGCTTATCTATCTTATTAAATGCAAACACAATCGGAACACCTGCCGCCTGAGCATGATTAATGGCCTCCTTGGTTTGTGGCATGACGCTGTCGTCGGCAGCAATCACAATAATGGCAACGTCAGTAACTTTGGCGCCACGTGCACGCATGGCTGTAAAAGCTTCGTGACCCGGAGTGTCGAGGAAGGTGATCTTTCTTCCGCTTTCGCCATACACCTCATAAGCTCCGATATGCTGGGTGATACCTCCGGCTTCTCCCGCTACCACATTGGTTTTGCGGATAAAGTCAAGCAACAGTGTCTTACCATGGTCGACGTGTCCCATCACAGTGACAATTGGTGCCCGATCAACAAGATCCTCAGGCCGGTCTTCTTCCTTCACTTCATCCAGTGCATCCTGAAGGTCGTGACTGACAAACTCAACCTGATAACCAAATTCTTCGGCAACCAGTGACAAAGTTTCAGCATCGAGGCGTTGATTGATCGATACAACCAAACCCAAAGCCATACAAGTTGAAATAACTTTAATAACCGGCACATTCATCATGGTTGCCAGCTCATTGGCTGTAACAAACTCTGTTACCTTAAGAATTGATTTCTCTTGTTCAGCACGAGCCATCTCTTCGGCCATGCTATGCGAGAAAGCATCACGTTTCTGACGCTTATGCTTTGAAGTCTTGGATTTCCCCAGAGGTGTAAGTCTTGCCAGAGTTTCCCTGATCTGCTTCTGGATATCCTCTTCCGACAGTTCTACCTTTTCTTCCCGTTTTGGAGGAAGTGGTTTACCCTTCTTGAAATCACGGTTAGGCTGCTGTTGTTGTCCGGCATGAGGCCGCTGACCCTGCCCGCCTTGTTGACCAGGCTGACGTTGCTGACCCTGAGGCTGCTGACCTGCTTGTGTCTGCTGAGTTTGACCAGGTGTGCCGGGCGCCTGATCCTTATTCTTAATACGTTTTCTTTTCTTTTTCTTTTGAGCAGCCGAAAGTTTATCTTCGGAAGAAGAAGCAACAGGTTTGGCTTTGTTTTTGCGTTCTTCAGGTAAAACAATTTTATCCAGGATTTTTGGCCCTTCGAGTTTTTTCACTTCGGTCCGCATGAAATTAACAGGCCGTTCAACTTCGGTTTGAACCGGAACTTTCGTTTCTTCCACCGGTGCAGGAGCGGTTTCTACTACTTTAACAACCTCAGGCTGAGCTTGTTTTGTTTCAGGTTCGGCAACTACTGCAGGTTTGCGAACTTCGCGATCCTTTTGTCGGCGGTCATCCTCTTCTTTTTTACGTTGAGCCTTTGACTTTCGGTCAGGTTTTGTCCTCAAATTCATACTGTCGAGATCGAGCTTGCCTAAAATCTTGAGTTCCCCCTCGGCAGCAGGTTCGCCCTGCGACTCGATGGGCTGGTAAAGAATTTCAGGTTCTTTCTCAGCAGGGATAGGTTCCTGCTCAGTCTTGGAAGATATCTGTGGTACAACATCAGCTTCGCTTACCTGGTCCTCAGCCTTAGCACTGGACGCGGTTAGCTCTGGTTTGAAGCTGACTGCAGTTTGCTGCTCCACCACCGGTTCTTTATTCACTTCGGGACTGTCTTCCACTGCTTCAACCATTTTGCTTTGTTTCACAACCTCAGGAACAGGGGGTGCTGCTTCAACAGGTGGAGACGGAATAACAGGCTGAGGTATTGCAACTTCAACCGGTTTAGCTTTGGGTTTGGCTTCCGGAGCAGAAACTTTCTCGATCAGATTGGTTTGGATGTTTTTGAAAAGAACCTCTTCAGGCTCGTAATCATCCTCTTCGATGTTATCATGCCTGACGACTTCATCTGCAGTGATTGTCTTTCGACCTGAATATTCAATACCCAGTTTTTGAGATACCTCTTTCACCTGTTTCTCTTTTTGATACTCCTTAACGAGCATCGTGTACATCTCAGGTGTTAACTTGGTATTGGGATTTGGGTCAATCTGATGTCCCTTTTTAGAGAGGAACTCAACGATGGTATTGGTACCAACGTTAAACTCTCTGGCTGCTTTACTAAGACGGACTGTTGATGAGCCTTCGGACATAATCAGGATAAAGTTTTTAATTTTTGATAACAAAGCGCAAAAATATGGATTTTATTCAAATTCAGCTTTTAAGATTCTAATGACCTCCAAAATGGTCTCCATTTCAAGGTCGGCACGTGATTCGAGCTCAGCAGGACTTAGCTCCAAAACACTTTTGGCTGTATCGCAGCCTATATTTTTAAGTGCATCGATGATCCACATATCAATTTCATCAGCAAATTCAACCAGATCAACATCTTCCGAATCGATATCAGTATCACGGTAAACATCAATTTCATAACCTGTAAGTTTTCCAGCAAGCTTGATGTTGAATCCACCTTTGCCAATGGCCAGACTCACCTGGTCGGGTTTCATGTACACTTCAGCCCGCTTGCTTTCGTCATCAATTTGAATTGAGCTAATTTTTGCCGGACTTAATGATCTTGTAATGAACAAATTGGAATTAGTGGTATAATTGATAACGTCAATATTTTCGTTTCTAAGTTCACGAACAATGCCATGAATGCGCGATCCTTTCATCCCAACACAGGCACCAACAGGGTCGATGCGGTCGTCGTAGGACTCAACTGCAATTTTTGCACGCTGCCCGGGTTCCCTTACAATTCGGCGGATGGTAATGAGGCCGTCATACACTTCAGGAACTTCAGCTTCAATGAGTCGCTGAAGGAAAATCTCAGAGGTGCGCGATAAAATTATTTGAGGTGAATTGTTGCGCATCTCAACCTTAAGTACGACAGCACGCAGGGTATCCCCTTTACGGTAAAAATCGGCAGGAATTTGTTCCGATTTTGGGAGCATGAGTTCAATGCCTTCATCATCGAGCACAAGAATTTCGCGCCTCCAAACCTGATAAACTTCTCCGGTGATGATTTCGCCTACTTTATCGCGGTATTTTTGGTAAACATTATCTTTTTCGTATTCGAGAATTTTTGAGACCAGGCTCTGTCGGATGGTTAGGATCTCTCGGCGACCAAAATCTCCGATGCTGATGGCTTCCGACACCTCTTCACCAACCTCAAAATCAGGTTCAATTTTTATAGCATCTGATAAGGCAATCTGGGAAGTGGCGTCTTCAACGGCACCATCTTCAACAATTTCGCGGTTATGCCAAATCTCAAGGTCACCTTTGTCGATATTGACAATGATGTCGAAGTTTTCGTCAGAGCCGTACTTTTTGACGAGCATGGCACGAAAAACATCCTCAAGGATGCGCATCATGCGTTCGCGATCGATGTTTTTGAACTCTTTAAACTCCGAAAAGCTTTCTACTAGATTAATACTATCCATCTGGAATATAATAAATTGATTAATTAAAGCTGATTACGGGCCAGGCTTCTTTAATGTCCACATAGGTGCAGGTCATCGTACCGGCAAGTTCTTGTTGTTTGATTTTGTTACGCTTCTTTTCAACAATTACTTCAATGGTAACTCCGAGATCGTCGGCGGCTGTTATCTTTCCAAGATGACTGCTGCCATCGTTCATTTCCAGGCGGATGTTGCGTCCGATATTTTTCCTAAACTGCCTTGGCAAGCTGAGTGGATGATCCAGGCCTGCAGAAGAAACCCTCAACTCAAAATCTTCCTCATCTCTGTTGAGATTGCTTTCGATGTGACGACTCACTTCCACGCAATGATCGATTGTTAATGAGCTGTCGGCATCAAGGAATACCATAATAAGGTCGTCATTTTTGATAACTACATCAACAACAAACCTGTCGGTACCTTCCAACACTTCGTTCACCCAATCAATGATAATGTCTCTGTTCAGCATAACATTCAAATTGTACAAAAAAAGGGGACCTTTGCCCCCTCAAATTTCGTTATCTCCCCGCAAAACGCTGCAAAAATACAACATTTTACCGAATCCAACAGCATTGATGATCAATTCTTTTCAGCCTATCAAAAGCATTTAAAAAAAGACCGTCAACCGAAGCAAACAAAAAAACCTGCTACCCAGGAGTATCAGGTTTTACTGTTGTCCAACCAGGATTCGAACCTAGACAGGCAGAACCAAAATCTGCAGTGCTACCGTTACACCATTGGACAATGTTTCACTTATTGAAACGGGCTGCAAAAATAGAAAAGAATTCACTTCCCTGCAAGCAACTGGCATTTTTTTTTGCCTGAGCTGCAAAAGTCTTAACTTTGCCGCTCTAATTTACACATCATAACACAGTAATTTATGGCACTTAACTGCGGGATTATCGGTATCACCAATACCGGGAAAACAACGATTTTCAACTGCATGTCAAACACTAAGGCTGAAGCTTCGAGCTTTGCATTCAGCGCAACCAAATCAAATATTGGTATGGTGGAGGTTCCCGACAGGCGACTGACTGAGATCGACAATTTAATTAAATCGCAGAAGGTGGTGCCTGCTACCGTTGAAATTGTCGACGTCCCCGGTCTTGCCAAAGGAGCTAGTCAGGGTGAAGGTGTGGGTAATAAGTTTTTGGCCGACATTCAGCAGATGGATGCACTTATTCATGTGTTGCGCTGCTTCGATGACCCGGCTTTGCCACATATTGAAGGTTCGGTTGATCCCGTGCGCGACATGGAAATCGTTGACCTTGAACTTCAGGTTCGAGACCTCGACCTGGTGATGCGCAAAATGCAGCGGATGGAAAAATTGGTAAAAGTTGGCGACAAAGATGCCAGGCGGGCACTGGAAGTATTGAAAATTTACCAGGATCATCTCGAAAACTTCGGAAATGCCCGAACTGCGGCCGTTGAAGATGATGATAAGAAAGTGATTCAGGAGTTGCAGCTTCTCACTGCCAAGCCGGTTATTTATGTGTGCAATGTAGATGATGCCTCTGCTGTTTCGGGCAACGCCTATACACAGGCTGTCCGGAAAGCCCTGTCGGGCATGGAGACCGAAGTACTGGTGATTGCAGGCAAGCTGGAAGCCGAAATCGCCGAGTTGGAAGATGAAGCCGACCGCAAAGTATTTTTATCCGATGCAGGCCTCACCGAGCCCGGTGTCAATAAACTCATCATGGCTGCCTACAAGCTGCTGAATCTTCAGTCATTTTTCACCGCGGGACCCAAGGAGGTGAGGGCATGGACTATAAAAAAAGGTATGACTGCCCCGCAGGCTGCCGGTGTGATCCACTCCGATCTCGAACGCGGATTTATTCGTGCCGAAGTGATGAAATACGATGATTTCATCCATTATAAAACTGAACAAGCTGTGAAGGATGCCGGTAAATTCAAGGTTGAAGGCAAGAATTATGTCATTGGCGACGGCGACATCCTTCACATTCGGTTCAATGTATGATTTTAAGTTTGCACAGGTATTACAGTATTGCTGAAAATCAGTTTTTCACCATCTGTATCAACTTCCACAACAGAATTTCGGCTTAACCGACCTGCCAAAATCATTCGAGATAAGGTATCAAGCAACAGCCGCTGAATGATTCTTTTCACTGGTCTTGCGCCATATTGCGGATCATAACCTTTCTGAGCCAAAAATGAAATTGCCTGACTAGTCAACGTCAGCTCAAAATGGTTTTTCGCAAGCAATTGCTTAAGCTCTTCAACCTGGATCTCTACAACCTTAACAATTTCAGCAGCGCTGAGTGGTTTAAACATCACAATTTCGTCAACACGGTTTAAAAACTCAGGTCGCATGGCAGATTTCAGCAACCTGAATACATCCGATCTGGTTTTTTCAAACAAATCGTTATCAGGTTCATCAACCCCATCCCCCAATTGCTGTTGAATCAAATTGGAACCGATATTGGACGTCATAATGATGATGGTATTTTTAAAATCAACTGTTCTCCCCTTGTTATCGGTAAGCCTGCCATCGTCCAGCACCTGAAGCAAAATATTGAAAACATCAGGATGTGCCTTTTCGATTTCGTCGAGCAAAATCACCGCGTAAGGTTTACGCCTTACAGCCTCAGTAAGTTGGCCGCTTTCTTCATAGCCCACATAGCCGGGAGG
>JANJXG010000117.1 GCA_024709145.1 Bacteroidales bacterium
ATTATGTGATCGTGCCACTCACTGTAAATTTCTTTGGGACATATCAGGTGAGTGAATCAGTTCTGAACCAGATTTCTCTCAATTCTTATATCAGTACAGTTGTTTCAACCACTTTCGCAGTTGGTATCGTTTTTGAAATGCCATTGATTATTTATTTTTTAACCAAGATCGGCATTGTTAGTCCAGCATTTTTAAAGCGAAACCGGAAGTACACGCTGGTCATTCTGCTAATTATTTCAGCCATTATCACACCTCCGGATGTGTTCAGTCAGATTTTGGTTTGCATCCCCCTGATGGGACTTTATGAACTTAGCATCTTCGCATCGGAGCGGATTACCAAAAAGGAGCTTGCGTCAAATTCCTAATTCAACCTGAAAGACTACTATAAAGTTGTTTTTCGAAGTTACCGCTTCACTTAATGCGCTTTGCATTCTATAACCTGTAAAGAGCTGAAACTTTGTAAGATGACGTTTGACGTATTTGTTAACTCCAATGAGATAGTATTCATCCTTTCGGGCAAAATCAGTGATTTCCTGTTCAGGTGTTGAGACGGCATAACGAGCAGCGATTTCCCAAAAATTGTGGAAACAATAACTCAGTTGTGTATTAAGGCCCCTGCCAACCATCACATATTCCATTGTGGCAGAGTCAGTCTGTTTGTATGTCAAGGGTGATTTGTTCACATTCCTGCTGATAAACTCAGTTGACAAGGCCCATCCTTTGTATTTCACCAAAGCATCAGCAAAAAACGATTTTAAATCGCGGCTTTCAAACAGCGGCAGACCTGTTGTACCTCTCGAACGGCGTGCCTTATGATTAAAAGCATAACCGGCTGCCAAAGCTACTTTAGGTGTTTTTTCATGCTCAAGATCACCTTCTGAGAAGTCACCGTCACCGGTGAATATTCCCAAAGGAAGTAATTCAAAACGGGCAGTGTACATCAAACCCTGATCGGTTTTAAGCTGATTCCGGCCTTCACCGGTCGAAATGGCTCCTTTCAATCTGATATGCATCTTTGCTAAATCCTGCGAATAATAGGCAAACAATCCGAAGTCGCGATCGAGCGTAAAGTTGGCATTTACAACTGATCGGTCGAAGAATTGTTGTTGTCCGCTCGAAACAATCCTCTGCCGGTTTCCGGGTAGCTTTCCCTGTCCAAAACCGATATAAAAACGTTCGTTGAAATGATAATATACCATGGCATCCCGCACAACGTTGGGCACCTGTGTGTTGTCCCAGTCCTGATCGCCTCTTGAAAAGGAAAGCTGGAGATAATAGGTCAGTTTTTTGCTTTTTATGTAACCGTCAAAACGCAGCCTGAGCCTGCTTACACGGGCTTCGATATCTTCGATTGAAAAATCATCTCTCAAATTAAACACCAATCTGTTTTGCATCCGCGTACGCATATTCAACCCAAAAGAGCCATCAGGACTGTTAAACCCTATACCTTTCCGAAAATCTACCATGGCTCTTTCGTCGAGTTCTGTTTGAGCCAAGAGGTCGGAGACAAAGAAAAATAAGACAAGGCTTAAAATGAGTTTCGCACATTGAGTTGCTCTAATCATGACGGGGATTTTTATGGTTACAAATCGCAAGCTTCGCGTGCTTTTTTGTCCAGACCGGCTTTCACCAGTTCGTAGGAGATTTCGATCCAGCTAAGCAGAAGCTTTTCATCCAAAAAGCGCTCAACATCAACCGTCACCCAATGTTTCTTATTCATGTGATAGCCGGGACTCACTTCGCTGTGGTGTTCGATTCGGCTGGCAACTTCTTCCGGATTGGCTTTGAGGTTCAGTGATAAAGGCCCATCGAGGTTTGCCAGCAAAAACATTTTTCCTCCAACTTTAAAAACAAGTGTGTCATCTCCGAAAGGCATACTTTCGGTTACTGCCTTTTTATTCAGGCAAAATGATCTGATATCTTCAATATTCACCTCGTTATGGTTTAAAATTGATCAAGCGGCAATTTTAAGCATTTTGTTCAGATACCTTCCAAATTTTTATTCTAAGCTTGATAATCTTCGAGGTTTGAACAGATCAAAAAAAAAGAGGCTGTCGGGGTTTGACAGCCTCTTTGATTGTGATTAACTTTATGGAAGAACAAATAAGTCGCGGATTTTATCCACGTAATCCAGGCGTTCCCAGGCAAAGAAATCAACCACTTTAAAATGACGTTCAACCTTGTCAATTTGCTTTGTAACAGTTGTCTCATCTGTATATTTCACTTCAATCTCGGCACTGTAATGATCTCTGCCAAAGTGACCATATGCCGCTGTTGGTTTATAGATCGGGTTCTTTAATCCAAATCTTTGAACTATGGCATAGGGTCGCATATCAAAAATTGTTTGCAGCTGCGATGCAATTGCCTGATCTGAAAGTCTTTTACCATCAGCACTTTTCACTTTTCCTGTGCCAAAGGTATTGACATAAAAACCAACAGGACTTGCAACGCCGATGGCATAAGCCACCTGCACCAGTGCTTCATCAGCAACACCTGCAGCAACAATGTTTTTTGCAATATGCCTGGTGGCATAGGCAGCCGAACGATCCACCTTCGAAGGATCTTTTCCTGAAAACGCACCACCACCATGAGCACCACGACCTCCATAGGTATCTACGATGATTTTACGACCTGTGAGACCCGAATCTCCATGAGGGCCTCCAATGGTAAATTTCCCGGTTGGGTTTACCCAAAGCTTATAGTCTTTACCAAATAATTTCCTAACCTGAGCAGGAAGCAGCCTCTTTACCCTGGGGATCAATATCTTTTCAACATCTTCCCTGATTATTGCAAGCATACGGTGATCGTCGCCCGGGTAATAATCATCATGCTGGGTTGAAATGACCAGTGACTCGATGCGTAAAGGCTTCCATTTTTCACCATATTCGATCGTAACCTGAGACTTGGCATCCGGGCCGAGGTATTTCATTTGCTTGCCTTCGCGTCGGATCGCAGCGAGCTGCTGCAAAAGCAAATGTGAAATTTCGGTTGTCAAGGGCATGAAGTTTTCCATTTCACGACAGGCATAACCAAACATCATTCCCTGGTCACCAGCACCTTGATCCTCAGGATTAGCCCTTTCAACTCCCTGGTTGATGTCGGGTGACTGCTCGTGAATGGCTGATAACACACCGCACGAATTGCCATCAAAACGATAAGAAGCTTTGGTGTAGCCAATGTTGTTGATTGTTTCCCGAACTATCTGCTGGATGTCTACATAACCACGTGTTTTTACTTCACCGGCAACGACAGCCAGTCCGGTAGTTACAAGAGTTTCTACAGCCACCTTTGATTCAGGATCAAACCGGAGCATTTCATCGAGAATAGCGTCTGATATCTGATCGGCAACTTTATCAGGATGGCCTTCCGATACCGACTCAGATGTAAATAAATATCCCATAATCTTGGATTTAAACGTAAAAAAAATAAGTTGCGCGAAGATTATGATTGAAGGGCTAAAGTTTGGTTTAGCATTTTTTTCTGTGGTTGCAATCAATCAAATCTTTCCACCAATTCAGCTTCAAGCTAAATTCGGCTGCAAAGTTACAAAATGATTTCACAATTGTGGGCAAATTCCATAAAACAAATGTTACGACCATTAATCAGGTCTTTTTCTCCACTCTCCGTTCTGTAAAAATTACCGGAACCGATTACGGACGTAAAAAAAACTGAAATATTTCGCAAATTTCCCGCTCATTTGTATACCTGAAAAAAAATATTCCTTCATAATTTATTGATTAAATGCTGATTAATACACGAAAACCAAAAGCTTCCGAATTTTTTTAATAAAAAAAAACAATTATTTAGTTGACCATTCCAACTAATTATTCCTTATATTTGTCTAACAGTCATTCAAACAGAAATAATTGAGCTGTTTCGCAATATCTGCTGTTGATTGTTGTTATAGATTATTTTAGTACACATAACTGAGGGAGAAAAATGGCCAAAAAGGATGAATATGGTCTGCACGAGTTGCTGAAGAGAATATTTGGCTTTGATCAGTTCAAAGGAAATCAGGAAGCAATCATTAAAAGTGTTTTGGAGAAAAACGACACTTTTGTTGTGATGCCAACAGGCGGCGGGAAATCGCTTTGCTATCAGCTGCCTGCATTGATGAATGAAGGAACAGCCATCGTTGTTTCACCTTTGATCGCGTTGATGAAAAATCAGGTAGATGCTATCCGGAATTTCGGAACAGATATTGGAATAGCGCATGTGATGAACTCGTCGCTTTCGCGTTCGGAATTGATGCAGGTGAGAGAAGATCTCATTGCCAAAAAAACAAAACTGCTCTATGTGGCACCTGAATCCCTAACCAAAGATGAAACGGTAGATTTTTTGAAATCGCTCAAGATTTCGTTCTTTGCAATTGATGAAGCACATTGCATTTCAGAATGGGGACATGATTTCAGGCCTGAATACAGAAGGTTGCGTCCGATTATGAATGCCATCGACAAAAAATTGCCGGTGATTGCACTCACTGCTACTGCAACTTTAAAGGTGCAACAGGATATTTTGAAAAACCTTGAGATTCCTCAGGCAAAGATTTTCAAGTCATCTTTCGACAGACCAAATCTTTACTACGAGGTAAGGCCAAAAACGGCTGATGTAAGCAAAGATATCATCAAATACATCAAAAACAATCCGGGTAAGTCGGGTATAGTTTATTGTCTTAGCCGTAAAAAAGTTGAAGAAATAGCTGAAACACTGGTTGTTAATGGAATTAGGGCTTTGCCTTATCATGCCGGCCTCGACGGAGCTACCCGCAGGATGAATCAGGATAAATTCCTGATGGAAGAGGCTGAAGTAATCGTGGCTACCATAGCTTTCGGAATGGGAATCGACAAACCTGACATTCGATTTGTTATTCATCATGATATTCCTAAAAGTCTGGAAGGATACTATCAGGAAACTGGTCGTGCCGGACGCGATGATGGTGAAGGCAACTGCATTGCTTTTTACAATTATGAAGACATCCAAAAGCTGGAAAAATTCATGAAAGACAAGCATGTAGCTGAGCAGGAAATTGCCAAGGAGTTGCTGAATGAAACCGTAACCTATGCCGAATCAGCTGTTTGCAGACATAAATTACTTCTGCATTACTTCGGTGAAATTTATGAAAAGGATAACTGTGGTGCTTGCGACAACTGTCTCAACCCCAAGGTTAAATTTGATGGTCAGGAAGAAATTAAACTTGTTCTTGAGGCTGTGCTTAGTGTTAAACAACTTTTTAAAGTAAAGCATATCAGCGAGTTACTTGCAGGAAAGAAAACCGGTGACATCAAAAATGCCAAACACGAATCCAACGAATATTTTGGTGCAGGTGAAGATGAAGACGAAAAGTTTTGGCAGGCTGTAATTCGTCAGGCCTTGATCCACAGGCTTCTTGCCAAAGACATCGAAAACTACGGCATCCTGAAAGTCACCAAAGAAGGGAAAGATTTCATTAAAAGCCCACATCCAATCATGCTCACAAAAGATCATGATTACGAAAACCCGGATGATGAGGACTTTGAAAGTGCAAAAGCTACAGGGCCGAAAGGAAGTGGAACAGATACCACGCTCTTCGCCATGCTCAAAGATCTGCGTAAAGCAATATCGAAAAAAGAAAACCTGCCACCATTTGTCATTTTCCAGGATCCATCCTTGGAAGACATGGCCATCCAATATCCCATCACCGCTGAAGAATTGACCCAAATAGTGGGTGTTGGTACCGGCAAAGCCAATAAATACGGCGAACCTTTCCTGAAGCTTATCCGACAGTATGTCGAAGAAAATGAGATTATCAGGCCGAACGACATGGTTGTTAAATCAGTTGTCAACAAGTCAGGTCTCAAGGTTTACATCATTCAAAATATCGACCGAAAGCTTCCCCTAGAGGATATCGCCTACGCTAAAAATCTGTCATTTGATGAGTTACTCACCGAAATCGAAAGCATAGTTGCCAGCGGTACACGAATAGACATTAATTATTACATTGATGAATTTGTTGATGAGTATCATCAGGAGGATATCTACGATTACTTCAACGAAGCCGAAAGTGATTCGGTCGATGATGCCCTCAAAACCCTTGGCGAATCGGAATATACTGAGGAAGAAATCCGGTTGATGCGCATAAAGTTCATGTCGGAAATTGGAAACTGATTTCTGGTTTATTCTTTTTTTCAACTGCTTTTATATATGAAGCTCCATCCCCGGAAAATGAGATTTTTGCTGTTGTTTGTCGCACTGTGGCTTGCCAGCATCTCTTGCGATGAGGCTGAGGTAAAAACAAATGAAAAAATGAAACTGTCTGAAAAGCAGATGACAGCCCTTATTCGTGAAATTCAAATTACTGAAGCGGCTTTGAACTATAACCGCAATCTGGGAAAACAAGCTGAAGGTAAGAAGGAGTTTTACTATGATCTCGTATTTAAAAACCATCAGGTTACCCCTGAAATATTTCGGGATAACTTAATGGAATACAGTAAAAAACCTGAAGTATTAGAAAGTATTTACGACTCAGTGATTGCTACTGTTACTCAAATGCAGGATAGTCTGAAAATTGATCGTGGTAAAGAATAAAAAGTAGAATCAAACACAGATGTAAAGCCTATCTGGTGAAAATCGCCAATCTTTTTTCCTCATTACCAGCTATTTCCAGATCGTAAGTAAATTCAAGTCGGGATTCATTCTTATAGGTTCCGCTGCCACCTACATACCAACCTGAACCAATCTGTTGATTTAAAACTGTGATGGTTTTCCCGGTAACCAAACCTGTTGCCGCATCATTTGAACCGGCAAAATTATTCAGGATGACCTCTGTAGAATTGAGTGGATTTCTGCTGATTGTAACAGTATAGTTTAGCTTCAGGCTGTTGTCAGAAACTGACCAGCTACCAATAAAAGCTGAAGCAGGATCCGTTTCATCAGGAATATTTTCTTCATCCAGTGCACATGAATTGAAGAATAATGCCATTAACAGGGCGATAATGATTAGTCTTGGCATGGTAAAAATTATAAACTGCTAACCTTAAATATCTTACGAACAATTTTCTCAGAATTCACACTGATTTCGAGCAGGTACTGGCCAGTGGAAAGCATGCTCGTATTTATGTTAAAAACATGATTTCCTGCGCCTTTTGCAACCAAAGGTGCTGAGATCAGAACTTTTCCTGACAAATCCCTGATCACATATTGTAGGTGAGCCGGTTTTTCAAGTTTCAACTTGAAATTTAAAACACCGATCACAGGATTCGGATAAATGCTCAGGTCATAAGAAAAAGATGAACCAAATTCCTTTTGTCCAACCAAAGCACCGCCTGCATTCAATACAGCTTCGGTGATATTGGCAGCATTCGGTTCCCAAACATGCTGGGCTGCAATGGTTTTATCAGGCTTTACAACCACGACTGTTGGATACGCTGCAATTTGAAATGCTTCAAAAGCAAGATTTCCGCCCCCGTCGAGGCCGCTGGCGCTTGGGAGGGTGATGTTAAAAAGCGAGTCAAAAAAGATGACATCCGGATTTGTACCATTGTAATTGATAGCCAAAAAGAAGACATCGCCGGAATTTGACCCAAATGCTTCATATGCCATCTGAAAATCATAGGCAAAAGTCTGACAGGGCCCACAACTTGTGCTGAAAAAATCGATCACAACTATTTTATTTTGTTCCAGCAGTGGATACAGCTGAATGATATCTCCTTTGAGCGTTTTTACGCTGAAATCCACGGCAGACTGAAGTGGTGTCTGGGCGTAAAACCTGGAAGCTGAAAATAAGAAGAAAGCTATGAAGAGGTATTTTTTTATCATGAAGCTATGTTGTTTGTGAATTTTTCACAAAAGTAATCATGTGATTTGAAAAGTCAAGCAATGAAATGTTAAATCATGCAATCAACAAGGTATGAATTTTATCAGCAAGTCGGCTTGCGCCGATTCTAAACCATTGTTTTTCAAGCCATTTCTCACCCACAATAGCTTGAACAAGCTGATAATAAAGTAAGGCATCCTGGGGTTCTGCTATTCCGCCGGCAGGTTTGAGTCCGATCTGAATACCGCATTTGTCATAATATTCCTTGATCGTATCAAGCATAACAACCACGGCTTCAGCGGTAGCAGCAGGCTGAACCTTGCCGGTTGAAGTTTTCAAAAAATCAGCTCCGCCAAGAATCGCCAATTCTGAAGCTTTGCGGATCATGCCAATCGATTTCAATTCACCTGTTTCAAGAATTACTTTCAACCGGGCATTGCCACAAGCTGCTTTTACAGCCTGGATTTCATGCAATACGCCTTGAAAATCACCTGCAAGCATTTTCCCTCTTGAAATAACCATGTCAATCTCGTCGGCACCCTCACCGGCAACCCAGCTTACTTCTGCGAGTTTCAGGTGTAGGGGCAACTGACCAGATGGAAATGAACAAGCTACGGTGGCCACCTCAATTCCGGTTCGATTCAAGAGCTTTGCAGCTAATCTTACAAAAGGCATATAAACACAAACAGCAGCCACGGATAGTCCGTCAGAACCGGCCTGGTAATCACGGGCCTTTTGACAGAATTCTTCGATTCTCTGATCATGATCCGTTCCTTCCAATGTTGTGAGATCAATGCACCGAAAAACAGTTTCGAGGGCTTTGCGATACTCCGCCTCGGTAAATGCGGAAGCACTGACGATGCGAATCCTGTCTGCAATCTCCTCCCTGGAAAATGTATAGTCATTAAATTTCATTCGAAATGATTTTGAGACAAAATTACGAAGGTTTCACAAAAGTTCGCATTTTAAGGTAAAACGAAATCATGTACTCTACGAAATCGTAGACTCACTCTACGATTTCGTAGAGTTGAATGATAAAAGTTGATAGAGTTTTAATTCGTTCAGTTGAATTGAAATATTTTCATTTTATTGATTTACAACTATTTACAACAATGCTAATTGCTGTTATCGGTTTGTGGCACGCGATTTGCCTATACAGATGAAATGTTAATTGAGATGTTTGGTTTAAAACTCAGCCCGACGGAAAAGAAGCGAATGGAGAAGTATCACAGGTACTACAAGTGCAACAGGTGTGGGTATATTTCAGTAGTTAAAGATGCGATTTGTCCGATTTGTACAAAAGACGGATTTGTAATTAAAATGAAATAATGACATGAAAGTTAACGGTTTATACACGAAGCAGCAGATCAATGAGGAAGGGTTAGTGGAGTACCCTGCCAAAGATTTAAAGGCAAAGGTGTTTTTAAACGGCACTAAGGTATATTTTTTCGAACTTGATAACGACCAGCAAAATTATCGCTTATACTCCATCATACATAAGCGTTCATTCTTTCTCTAATTTTCTTAGTAATTCCCCCCGTCCGGGGGGTATGTGCAAGCAGCCCAGCCAAAAAAAACCCGTCGCAGCCCTGTCTCGGGTTTTTTTATGAAAATGTCCGGCTTAAAAGCCGGACATTTTCTTTCATCCATCTTGCAACAACTTAATAATCGGCATCCCTCCCTGCTATATGCAACATCCCTTTAATAAGCTCATTGAAATCATCGGCTTCAAGCAATTCTTCCAGGGTTAAGATCATACGGTATTGCCATTTGTTTTCAGGATCACTGGGGACATTAATACGTTCTTTATCGGTTTGATCCCATCGAAGATTACCATCCATCGAGATTAAATCCTGCAAGGGAAAAATAGTCCACATCGCCGGGGAATGTAAGTGCTGATTAATGATTTCCTGGCAAATCCAGGGTTCGGCAAAATAAGGTGCCAAATCATTGTGACCTAAAGTACTGTGGTAAAACCGTTGTGTTTTGGATCTATCCTCTTCCCACCATCCTCTGATAGTTGACATATCGTGTGTTGAAGTAGTGCAGACACTTAGATAAGGAGCATCTGCCGGATGCGCAAACTCCACTTTTGGATTTTTTGGCATCCTTTGTATTTCGAGACTTAGGATATTTAATGCCTTCATAACTTCAGGAACATTGTCGGGAACCATCCCCAGGTCTTCGCCACATACAAGCATTTTAGAAGCCCCAACGATGGATGGTAATTTTGCCATTGCATGATACTTCCAGAATTCCTCGTGACGCTTATAGAAGAAATGAATGTATAAATCATTGAGAATGATCTTTTTATAATCTTCTAAATCACGATAAGAGTAAGTAAAATGAAAAGCAATTCTTGGATGATAAGCCGGTTGAGCGGAGTAAGGATCTTTGACGAACAGCACTTCATTAAGCAATGACATTAAGCCATCCCTTATAATAATTTGCTTATCGCCAACTTCACGGGTAAGCCCTTCAGGTGTGAAGTGGTTATAAATTTTTCGTTGTGTGTTGAAATCAGCCTTAAGTTCGTATTGGTCATAATCGGTTTCGATCAGGTAGCTTCTCCTCACTTCGTCGGCATATTCGCCAAAAAAATCATGGAGGAAATATCCCCTGATGTATGGTTTTGCAAACCGTTCTTCATCAAACCACAATCCCCAGTCTTCTATCTCAGCAGGGGAGAGTGGTAAACCGGGTTTGAAATATCCCAGAAGGCCATGCAACGACGATTGCGGAATCTCCCAAATACGGAAGAAACCAAGGATATGGTCGATCCTGTATGCATCGAAATATTTCTCCATCATCATGAGTCTTTTTTTCCACCAGGCAAAACCATCCCGTGCCATTACATCCCAGTTATAGGTAGGAAAGCCCCAATTTTGTCCCATCATGGCAAAATCATCCGGAGGAGCACCGGCTTGACCATCCAGATTAAAGAGCTCGGGTTCTGTCCAGGCTTCGATGCTGTTTGGGCTGATCCCAATCGGGATATCACCTTTTAGGCCAACACCGCGATCATGGGCGTAATTCACCACTTCACGCAATTGTTTATCAAGATGAAACTGCTGAAAATAGTGAACTGCGATGTGTTCGTGGAATGGCTGGGCAGGATCAGTCAGGGCTGCAATTTGATCGGGATTATAAGTGGCATAATCACCCCATTGTCTGAAATCACTGGTTTTAAACCGGTCTCTAAGATAGCAAAATGCAGCATAAGGTATTAACCAGGATTTGTTTTCGGCAAAAAACTGATTGTATTCGGCAGTTTGAGATAAATCATTCCAGTTTTGATCAAAAATGAGTTTAAAATAGCGTGCCTTTGCTTTGGTAACCTCCACATAATCAACATGTGGGAGCTCATTCAACTTTTTCTGAAGGTCGTTAAACTCCTTCATTAGTTTTTTGTCTTTCAAAGTGCCAAGACCCGGTAAATGCAGGTACATCGGATGCAAGGCCATCACAGTGATTGATTTGTAAGGATATGAATCGAGCCAGGAGTGCGTGGCTACAGTTTCGTTGATCGGCAAAACCTGAATTATTCTCAACCCGGTTTTAACACACCAGTCAACAAGCTTTTTGAGATCGTGAAATTCTCCTACACCAAAGCTATCAGCCGTTCGGAGCGAAAAAACCGGCATAGCTACACCAGCACCCTTCCATTGGCCAACAGGATATTTAAAATGTTCATCGTTAATGATCGTCAGTGAGTCGTCAGGCTGTGCGATAAGTGGAAAGTAAGTCCTGTTTTCACCCTCTTCCCAAGTAACAACTTTACCATCTCTGAGCCTGACAATCACATACTTATAGGAGATATTCTGATCAAGTTCTGATGCATCCAGTTCGAGTTGCCAGGCAGGGTAATGCAGGTTGCTCATCAATACCGGCTCAGTCCAGTTTCCCAAAGATGGTAGCCCTCCCACAATACCCATTCCATAACCAATCCCTACCCTCGGGGCTACAAGTGTAAACCGGAGCCGTCGGTTGGATGCAGGCACAATCTGCTGATCAAAAAAGCGCTCTGGTTTCATAATCACATCGGTGAATACCTTGGTGAGCATTACCCTTTCAGGATCGGCAACAGCATGCCATTCGTCATGCAAGCTAATCGTTTTGAATGATAGCGTGTCGATTTTCCGGTTTTGGCCTCCCTCCCAGGTAACAAATCCGTTGGCCTCCCGTATGATGTATTTGTATTCAAGCCCGACATTTTCGGGAATTTCGATTTCGGCAACCCATTCATTGTTACCACTGTAATTCATCACAACGGCGTTGTCAACATCCCATTTCCCAAGGGACTCCTCCGATCCTGTCACACAGGCAATCTGACCCCAGTTGCTTTTGTAATGCAGGTTAAATATCATTTTCATAATGTTAATTTTGGGTTAGTGTAATGAGAAGGTAAATGTCGTGATTTTTTGCCCGTCAGGCAAGAAAAATGATGAAAATATCTATTGAATTACTACCGCAACGATTGCGGAAAAATGTCAGTAAACAATTCCTGAACCACAATCAGGTTGAACACCTAAAAGGAGTTGTATGGCTGTATCAGCCTGAAGGTTTGCAACAATACCAACACGTGCAGCCATCGGCGACATCGTTGGGCTGATTTCTGTTTGCTGGTCGCCACACACATAAATGTTGTCCGACCACCGGCTACAGCCGATGATGGAGAAGCCCCCGATTCCTGCCATACCATTGCCCAGAATCAGCGGAACATCCGGCAGATCGGAAATCATCGCTTCCACTAACATGGCTTTTGAAGCAGCTTGGTCAAAAGCTTCGATCAACACCTGGCAGTCGTCGAATAGAGGCCGCACATCGCCGGCTTCAATACGCAACTGATGAATCTCAATTTCACATTCAGGATTGATTGCAAGTAAGTTATCACGTAAGGCCTCAACTTTAAGCATGCCATTTTGATACCTAAAATAAAACTGGCGATTGAGATTGGCGACTTCAACCCGGTCAAAATCAGCTAATATCAGTCTACCAATTCCGGAACGTACCAGTGCAACGGCAGCATTTGAACCCAAACCACCACAACCGGCAATACCAACACATTTGTCTTTAAGGATGCCTTTTACAACTTCAACATTCATCTTTCTGCAACATTGCTCCGCAAAAATAAACAATGGTTGCGAACTTCAAATTTATAATCTTTCTAAATATCACCCTAATCTTAACACAGGCAAGATTTTAAGTGTTTGAAGTGTTCGATATGCAACAATTTGCATATTGCTATTAATGAAATGGTTAGCATGTTGGCAACGAAGAATAAAGTATCTTTGTGAATTGAATAACAAAACTATAAAAATTGAATTGTATGCAATTGACTGACATTGTTAAGGGTCACGAAACCCTTCAATCATGGCCTTATGAATGGACTGCGCTCGACCGGGGTTATACAGATAAAACACTTTACGTGAATTTGTCGGATAATATTGTGAAGGCCAAAGCAGTAAGTCCGCTGATGAAGGAAAAATTCGTAGGCGGTAAAGGATATGGTCTGAGGCTTTTGTGGGATGCAACAAAACCCGACACTGCCTGGGATGACCCGGCAAATGAAATTGTTATTGCCTCAGGACCCATTGCAGGCATTACACAATATTCAGGAACAGGCAAATCGATTTGTGTAAGTATCTCACCTCAAACCAATTCGGTAATGGACAGCAATGTCGGTGGATATTTTGGCCCCTTTCTCAAGTTTGCCGGATTCGATGCCATCGAAATTCAGGGAAAGGCAGCAGAAGATGTCATTGTTTTGATTGACGGTATAAACCACAAAATCGAGATCATCAAAGCGCCGCTTGAACCAGTCGATAGTCACGAGCTGGCCGAGATTCTCACTGAGATGTTTGCAGATGATGAGAAAGACAAAAAAAATGTGGCTGTTGTTTCCGCAGGTTCGGCGGCTGACTACTCGTTAATAGGCATGCTTAACTTTAGTTTTTATGATCCAAAACGTAAGAAAGTAAGGCTAAAACAAGCAGGACGTGGTGGAATCGGAACAGTTTTAAGGAATAAAAAAATCAAGGCACTTGTTGCCAAAGTTCCCGGGGTGAAAGGAAACCTAAACAATGTGGTTGACCTTAAAGCTATTATGGAACGAGGTCAGCGATTCAACCGTGAAATGCGGGAGCTTGACGACAGCCAGGCAGAAATGCGTACCAAAGGCACTGCTCACCTCACCAACGTGATGAATGATTACGACCTTTTACCGGTTCATAATTTCAAGTTCGGGAGCCACCCTGATGCAGATAAGATTCACGGTGAAGTTTGGAAATCAAAATTTACACAAGGAATCCCCGATGGCTGCTGGATTGGCTGCAACATGGCCTGTGCCAAAGGAATCGATGACTATAAACTCCGCACCGGTCCTTACAAAGATCAGGTGGTGATTGTTGACGGGCCTGAATATGAAACAACATCCTCACTTGGCTCCATAGCCGGCATTTTTAATCCTGACTTTACCATCGAAGCCAATTTTTATTGCGACACATATGGCATTTGTACCATTACCTGGGGAACAATTCTGGGTTTTGTGATGGAATGCTTCGAGAATGGCATTCTGAATGAAGAAAGAACCGGCGGGTTAAAACTCAATTTCGGCAATGCTGAAGCAGCGATGGAATTGCTTCATCAGCTCGGAAGAGGTGAAGGATTTGGGGTCACTGCAGGTCAGGGTGTCAGGAAATTGAAAGAAATGTTTGTTCAAAACGGTTGGGGTGATGCAGCATTTTTGCACGACATCGGCATGGAAAACAAAGGCCTTGAGTATTCACAATACGTGAGCAAAGAGTCGTTGGCTCAGCAAGGCGGCTATGCCATGACCAACAAGGGCCCTCAGCACGATGAAGCCTGGTTGATTTTCATGGATATGGTTAACAATCAAATTCCAACTTTTGAAGCTAAAGCCGAGGCATTACATTATTTTCCCATGTTCAGAACCTGGTTTGGCTTGGTAGGTTTATGCAAATTACCATGGAACGACGTGGAACCTGAAAACAATCACGAAACTGATGAACCTGCTAAGGTTCCGGAACATGTTGACAATTATGTAACAATCTACAAAGCGGTAACAGGAAAAGATTTCGACAAACATGAAATGATTAGAATGTCGGAAAGGGTCTACAATTTTCAACGCATTTTTAACCTGCGTCGCGGATATGGCGTAAGAAAATATGATGCCCAACCTTATAGGGCTGCTGGTCCGGTAACCGCTGAAGAATATCTTTCAAGAGCCGAAAGATATGATAAACAATTACTTGAACTTGTTGGTTACGATCCGGCAGGTAAAACAGTGGAAGAAAAAATGGCCAAACTTCGTGCCTATCGTGAAAACCGTTACGAGCAATTGCTTGATGCAGTTTACCTGCGACGCGGCTGGACAAAAAATGGTGTTCCAAAAATTTCACACCTCAAAAATCTTGGAATGGATCTACCTGAATTGATTGAGCTTGTTGAGCCTCATCAGGAAGATTAAACCTGAAAATCAAACAATGAAAGGCCGCCTGTTGTGCGGCCTTTTCATTTTGAGAGCATAGTAATGAATGTAAAAACCCTTCACTTCAAACAGCTCTTGCCGGATTAATTCAATGTTGATTCAAATATTTTTTGCTAAACCGGTTTAGCGAATTTATACTTTTGCAAAAAAAGCTATGGCAAAAAGACTTACGCTCGCTGATGTAGCTCAATGCTTAGGCGTTTCCAAAACACTGGTTTCTTTGGTTATCAATAATAAAGCCGACGCTCACGGAATCAGTTTGGAGACACAAATGCGGGTTAATGAAAAAATCAGAGAACTCAATTATCAACCCAATGTGTTGGCACAAGGGTTCAGAACCGGAAAAACAAAGACCATCGGACTGATTGTCAGTGATATTTCCAATATTTTTTATGCCAAAATCGCCCGTCATCTCGAAGATTATGCTTGGAGCAAAGGATACAGTGTTGTGATTTGCAGTTCAGATGAAAATCCCGCAAAAGAAAAAGAACAAATCAAGCTGCTGCTCAACAGAAAGGTTGATGGGTTAATTATATCATCTTCTTTGGAAACCAAAGACACTTTTGATCAACTGATAGATTCAGGATTTCCGCATGTGTTGATTGATCGCACTTTTCAAGACTCAAAATCACCCAGCGTGACCGTGAACAATCATGAGGGCGGAAGGCTGGCAGCCAGCCATCTTCTTGCTCAGGGATATCACTCATTTGCAATTATCTGCATTAGTCCCAATCATTTAAGTACGATTTCGGATCGATCAAGCGGATTTACTGCTGCCTTAGCTGAAGCTGGTATCAGGATTCCTGAAAACATGAACATAAAGGTGCTTTTTAACAATGCAGAAAACCAAATTCAGGTCAAACTCGCCGAACTCTTTCAAAACAAAGAACTTCCGCAAGCAATTTTTACTTTGAACAACAACCTCACCACTGCAAGTTTGAAACAGCTTCACTTGCTTGGAATCAGGGTACCTGAGGATGTTGCGCTGATTGGGTTTGACGATTTAAACTATTTTGGATTTATCAAGCCTTCTGTTTCGGTCATTGAGCAACCCATCGAAAGCCTCAGTAAACATGCATTTAATTTGCTTTACCGTCAAATTCAAAAAGAAATAATTGAAAATCAAGAGTGTAAGATCGTTCTTCCTGTTAAATTGATCATCAGAGAATCATCTGCTATTGCAACCTAAATTAATTTTCAACATGATAAATTGAAAGGATTCTGCCAGAACTGATATCCATTCGCTTGTATGGGTTCTTCATCCTTAAAAAAAGCAAAAAGCATCTTTCTTGTTGAAAAAGGTCTATTTTTGTAACAAATTTTAAGTTATGTCGACAAAAAACACCAAACCCATAGCTACTGATCCTGCTGATGACAAGCAGTTTGCCTTCGACCGTGAAAACTACAAATGGGTTCTTATCGGACTTGCCCTGATAGTGGTTGGATTTCTGTTGATGGCCGGTGGTGGCTCCAGCAACCCTGATGTGTTTAGCAAGGGTATTTTCAGTTTTCAACGCTGGACCCTGGCTCCATTACTTGTATTGGCAGGTTATATTGTTGAAATATATGCCATTATGAAAAAACCAAAAAACTAAGCATGACCATCTTTGAGGCTGTTATCATTGCCATCGTTGAAGGACTTACCGAGTTTCTTCCCGTTTCGTCCACCGGACATATGATCATCACGCAGGAATTGCTTGGGATGGAGATCAACGACTTTGTGAAAGCTTTTACTGTAAACATTCAGTTTGGTGCTATTATTGCCGTGGTGGTTTTGTACTGGAAACGTTTTTTTCAAAGTCTCAAATTCTACTACAAGCTCTTTGTTGCTTTTATTCCCGCGGCACTGCTGGGTTTTTTAGCCAGCGACCTGATTGACAACATGCTTGAAAATGTTGCAGTCGTGGCTGTAATGCTCGTTTTAGGTGGAATTGTTCTGGTTTTTGTCGATAAGTGGTTCATTAACCCTTCGAAAGACCAGGAAATTACCTATCCCACTGCCTTCAAAATCGGACTTTACCAATGTATTGCCATGATTCCCGGAGTCTCGCGTTCGGCAGCAACCATCATCGGTGGGATGACTCAAAAACTTGACAGAAAAACTGCTGCTGAGTTTTCCTTTTTCCTGGCTGTTCCAACCATGTTTGCCGCCGCCGGTTACAAGTTGCTGCAAAACTATGAACACATCCAGACTACCGACATTCAAATTCTGTTGATTGGGAACGCAGTTGCATTTGTTGTCGCACTTATTGCCATCAAAACATTTATCAGTTTGCTTACAAGGTATGGTTTCAAATATTTTGGTTATTACCGGATTGTTGTTGGCATGATAATCCTGACCATGCTTGCCTTTGGTTATGAATTAAACGTGGTATAATGACCTTTGATTTTGAATCCGGGGAAGTTTTATTGATTGACAAGCCTGTTGGCTGGACCTCTTTTGATGTTGTGAATCATTTACGGGTACTCGTCCGACGTCATTTGAACATCCCAAAACTCAAAGTAGGGCATGCAGGCACGCTTGATCCGTTGGCAACGGGATTGCTCATTGTATGTACCGGAAAGATGACAAAGCAAATACAAATGTTTCAGGACCAGGATAAGACATATATCGGTACACTGAAGCTTGGTATAACAACTCCATCCTATGATTTGGAAACAGAAGTTGATAACACCTTTCCTACAGACCACCTGAGCGAGTCAATGCTTCATGAGGCTACAAAAAAATTTACAGGTACCATTGCTCAACTTCCACCAATTTATTCGGCGATAAAAATCGATGGAAAACGTGCTTTTAATTATGCAAGAAAGCAACAGGATGTTAAGCTTGAGCCCAGGATTGTTACGATAAACCGTTTTGTGCTTGAAGACATTCGAATTCCTGAGGTGAGTTTTGTAATAGATTGTAGTAAAGGAACTTACATAAGAAGCATGGTACACGATTTTGGAAAAGAACTTCAAAATGGAGCTTGTTTGACTTCCTTAAGAAGAACCAAATCAGGAAATTTTGATGTCGCTGACGCACTTAGTCTGGATCAGATCAGGACCTTGCTTGCCTCGATGGAACCCGTCAAAAATTCATAAATTTTTTCTGATTTAGATTAAAATTTTTCCTTTCAACAACCCTAAAATTTTTCTGTCTTGGATTCACCTCTTGACATCGCCTTCATCCTGAATTACCTTTGCAGCCTTCACTCCTCAAAATGCTTAAAAAGTTAGGTGGATTTTTTAGAAATCAAGTTGGATAAATAAAGATTAAGCAAATGAAACTTTCACAATTCAGGTTTAACCTGCCTGCAAACCTTATCGCCAGTTACCCTCCAAAAAACAGAGATGAATCAAGGCTCATGGTCCTCAACCGAAAAGAGCAAACCATTGAGCACCGCATCTTTAAAGACATCCTGGAATATTTCAGGGATGGTGACATCTTCGTTCTGAACAACACCAAAGTTTTTCCGGCCCGCCTTTATGGTGAAAAAGAAAAAACGGGTGCAAAAATCGAAGTTTTCCTTCTGAGGGAACTAAACCGCGAAAGCCGTTTGTGGGATGTTCTGGTTGATCCGGCACGAAAAATACGTATCGGCAACAAACTCTATTTTGGTGATGACGAGTCACTTGTGGCTGAAGTCATTGACAATACCACTTCCCGTGGCCGTACCTTGCGCTTTCTGTTCGACGGACCTTATGAAGAGTTCAAAAAAACGATTTATTCATTGGGCAAAACCCCACTTCCAAAGATCCATGAAAGAGAAGTTGAGCCAGAGGATGCCGAACGCTATCAAACCATTTTTGCCAAACATGAAGGAGCCATCGCTGCCCCTACTGCCGGTATGCACTTCAGCCGCGAATTGATGAAAAGACTCGAATTGATTGGGGTTTCATTTGCAGAAGTGACACTACATACTGGGATGGGAAATTTCAGAACAATTGAAGTTGAAGATCTCACTAAACACAAAATGGATTCAGAGGAAATGTTTATCGACGACGACAATGCATTGGTAATCAATGAGGCCAAAGCACGTGGCAACAGCATCGTCGCCGTTGGTACAACAACAATGAAAGCCCTTGAAACCGCTGTAACCATTGCCGGTCGCATTAAACCATACAAAGGATGGACCAATCGTTTTATTTTTCCTCCCTATGATTTTGGAATGGCCGACTCGATGGTTACTAATTTCCACCTGCCTAAATCGCCCATGATGATGCAGGTAGCTGCATTTGCCGATTACGACTTTTTAATGCGCGCCTACAAAGAAGCTGTGGCAGAGAAATACCGCTTTTTTACCTATGGCGATGCCATGCTGATCCTTTAAATAACCTGAAAAATTCAAAGCCGGAAACTCCGGCTTTTTTTTGCTCAATGCTTAAAAAATATCCATCGATTGCGAAAGTAAAAGAACGATAATCCAGCAGGACTAACAAAAAAAATCAGTCGGTTTTTGTAGCTTTGCCTACATTCAAATCTGATGGTGTTTGCCGAGCAAACAATTTTGCAAATAAAGATCATTTAACTTAAAATCATACGATTATGACAGAAAAACTTTCATCCGTTGTATCAGCTGGCGTTGCCAGCGGCGACACCTTACAAGAGATTTTCAGGGCTGCCAAAGCCGGACGATGGGCCATGCCTGCAGTAAATGTGGTTGGTACGAACTCCATCAATGCAGTGCTTGAAGCAGCTAAAGCGGTTAATTCGCCGGTAATCATTCAGTTTTCAAATGGTGGTGCTGCTTTTTATGCCGGAAAAGGCCTTTCTAACAGTGGTGAAAAAGCTGCAATTGCCGGAGCCATCAGTGGTGCACTTCATGTACATGAAATAGCAGCTATGTATGGTATTCCCGTGATTCTTCATACCGATCATGCTGCAAAAAAACTCTTGCCCTGGATTGATGGTCTATTGGATGCCGGTGAGAAATTTTTTGCTCAGCACGGAAAACCACTCTTCAGTTCGCATATGCTCGATTTGTCAGAAGAACCACTTGAAGAAAACCTTGAAATAAGTAAGAAATATCTTGAGAGAATGTCGAAAATGGGCATGACCCTCGAAATAGAGCTAGGTATTACCGGTGGTGAAGAAGATGGCGTTGACAACAGCGGTGTTGACAGCTCGAAGCTTTACACCCAACCTGAGGAAGTAAGCCGTGCATTTGAGGTTCTTAGTGAGGTTAGCGACAGATTTACCATTGCTGCAGCTTTTGGCAATGTACATGGAGTTTATAAACCCGGTAATGTTAAACTTCAACCAAAAATTCTTCGCAATTCACAGGAATACATTCAGAAAAAATTTGCCACAGAACGTAATCCTGTCAACTTTGTATTCCATGGCGGATCAGGCTCAGAACCTGAATTGATCAAGGAATCGCTCGATTATGGAGTGGTTAAGATGAATATTGACACTGATACCCAATGGGCTTACTGGGATGGCATCCGAAAATTCGACATCAAATACCATGCTTACCTCCAGGGTCAGATCGGAAATCCTGAAGGTGAAGACAGCCCCAATAAAAAATATTATGATCCAAGAAAATGGTTGCGCGAAGGCGAGGTATCAGTCGTTGAACGATTAAAAGTTGCTTTCGATGATTTGAACTGCCTTAACCGATATTAACAGATTTCATTCTAATACATAAAACCGCCTCGGCGGTTTTTTTTGTTTTAGGACTTGCGAACAGCTTCATCTTTAGCTAACTTTGGGAATTCTTCCGATTGAAAATTCAAAAATCAAAGCTGCTTTTTATGAAAACAATCAGTATCCAAAACCTGAAAAACACACTCCTGATTGTGTGCTTCTGTGTTTTATGTTCGAATTTCACCTTTTCGCAAACAGTTCAGGGTGAAATTTACTATGACAGTCCAGCGTTCAAAGTGCTACGGGTATGGGGTACACATCAGGAAAGGGGTTTTGCCTACGGTTACCTCGCAGGAGCTCAAATCAGTCAAATGATAAACAATTATTTGAAGCCCTCTTTTGGTGTTTATTACAACACTGCCAGAAATATAGTCAGCAATGCTGCTAACTTTCAATTTGATCCGAAACATCTGGTTGAAATTAACGCCATTGTGGCCGGTATGAATGCGTCGGGAAACAATGCCTCCAATCTTGACACTGTTGATTTGCTGGTTGGTAATTGCATGCTCGACATACAGGGTGTGCTGATGCTTCAGTCGGGGTTGGGCTGCTCAAGCCTGATGAGCTGGGGAGATGCCACTTCAAGCACAATATTGGCAGGACATGCTGTTGTTACACGTCACCTTGACTGGACAAGCAACACAACCTTGCTCAACAATCACATGCTCGTAATTCATCAACCAAGCGAAGCTGACGAACAAAACTGGATAATGGCCGGTTTTGCCGGAATGGTTGGCGCCCTTTCCGGAGTCAATAATCAATTGGCACTTTTTCAGCATGTTATGAGCGATTATAACGGAAGTGGTTCTGCCGGAAAAGCCTATAAACCCATTTGGATGGCCATGCGGCAAGCACTCGAAGAAATTGATTATAATGCTGACGGATACAATGACGCCTCAGACGCCATGGCCTCCTTTAATGATTCTCCGAACGGCTTCGCAGCTGGATTTCTTATCAGTGCCCTGGCTGACAATGCCTTGCATGATTCCTTGTCGGCTATGGTTTCGGAGCTCACACCAACACTTCCGACCCATACCTACCGAACCAGTTTGTTTCCGGATAGCATACCCGGCGATAATTTGTACAGCGCTAACTATCAGATTGGCCGCAACAATATGCTGCATTTTTGTTCGCGTTATAATGCCGTGAAGACACAGCTTGGTGATGGAACCGCCATGGGAATTGAAGAAAGCTGGGCATTAATGCGCGACTGGTCCCATCAAAGCAACAACATTCAGGTGATGCAATATGCACCATTTTTAAACCATTTTCGGTTTGGCGTCAAAAAAACAATCCCTGCATACCAAAGTGAATATGTTGATTTCGACCTGCAGGAGATGCTCAATGAGGTAACCAGGGTCGTGCCACTCACCTATCAGGGAGCCTATACGGTATTTCCAAATCCTGGTAAGGAACAGATTTTCCTGAGACTGCCTGAAAAAATGTTGGAAACTCCATTGGTGGAAATCTATGGGCAACAGCAGAAAATCATGTCAAATCAGTCCCATGTGCCGGATTCCGGCAATCTGATGTCAATGGATGTAAGTCATTTTCCAACAGGTGTTTATATTATCAAAGTGATTACATCCCGGGAAATCAATTGTGTCAAATTCATCAAATACTAAGTAAGTTCAACAGGTCGGAAAATGATTTTTTCGGAAATGACCAATTGGTTGCAATGATCGGGGAAGAAATACGGACCCAGGTTCCTCTCAATCAGAACACCTGAAACAAACACGAAAGATCTGCCATTTCATTGCGTGATTCACTGAATTTGATCCGTGAACTAATGATTCTCACTGTGAAATTTTAAAAGAAACAGCGTCATTTAGTAGGTTTGAGTCAGTTTTAAACATTGTTCTCAAACCTTTAAAAAAATCTTGATATGTCTACACATTATGAGAAAAAGTTGAATGATTTCATGGCAAAAGTGATTGCAAAAAATCCAAGTGAAATCGAATTTCATCAGGCTGTACACGAAGTTGTTGAGTCGCTTATTCCATACATTGAAGAGCATCCGCACTACAGCGAAGCAAAAATACTTGAACGTATGGTGGAGCCCGAACGGGTGATTTTGTTCCGTGTTCCCTGGCTAGACGACAAAGGAGAAGTTCAGATTAACAAAGGATTCCGGATCGAAATGAACAGTGCCATCGGACCGTACAAGGGAGGTTTGCGTTTTCACCCAACGGTGAATCTGGGGATATTAAAGTTTCTTGCTTTCGAACAAGTGTTTAAAAACTCCCTGACAACATTGCCAATGGGTGGTGGAAAAGGCGGATCAGACTTTGATCCCAAGGGAAAATCAGACAACGAGGTGATGCGCTTTTGCCAAAGCTTCATGACTGAACTTTTCAGACATATTGGACCCAACACCGACGTGCCGGCCGGCGATATTGGCGTTGGTGGCCGCGAAATCGGATTTATGTTCGGACAATACAAACGCCTTCGCAATGAATTTACAGGTGTTTTGACAGGAAAAGGACTTGAATGGGGTGGCTCACTGATACGCCCGGAAGCAACAGGCTATGGGGCCACTTATTTTGCCGAAGAAATGCTCAAAACCAGGGGCGATAGTCTCAAAGGCAAGATTGTTGCTGTTTCCGGCTCAGGCAATGTTGCCCAATATGCCTGCGAAAAAGTAACCCAAATGGGGGGAAAAGTCGTTACACTGAGCGACTCCAATGGGTTTATTTATGATCCGGACGGCATCAATGCCGAGAAACTGGCTTTTGTACTTAACCTCAAAAATGTAAAAAGAGGAAGAATTTCAGAATATGTAGCAAAATACCCGGCAGCTTCCTATCACGATGGTGAAAGACCCTGGAGCGTGAAGTGCGATGTTGCCATGCCATGTGCCACTCAAAATGAAGTGAACGAAGAAGAAGCCAAATTGTTGATCAAAAATGGCTGCTATGTCGTGTCGGAAGGAGCTAATATGCCATCGACACCAGAAGCAGTTGAAATTTTCATTCAGGCAAAAATACTCTACGGACCTGGTAAGGCAGCAAATGCAGGAGGTGTTGCCACTTCGGGACTTGAAATGAGTCAAAATTCGCTTCGCCTTTCGTGGACAAGAGAAGAAGTGGATGCCAGGCTGCATCAAATTATGAAAGACATTCACCAAACTTGTGTTAAATACGGTACGCAACCCGATGGCACAATTAATTATGTGAACGGGGCAAACATCGGCGGATTCGTAAAAGTTGCCGATGCCATGCTGGCACAAGGTCTGGTGTAATGTGTTGTTTGTGAACCAAAAACGGCGGAGTTATTCTACTCCGCCGTTTTTTTTACTACCCAGCCAAAGATCAAAATCGGCCAAACAGGCTATTGTGAAAAAATTATCAATACTTTTGCGCCCTAAATACAATCGAACATCCATGAAAAATGTACCAATGGTTGACCTTGCCGGTCAATATCAAAAAATCAAACCAGAAGTGGACCAGGCTATTGCCGAGATTCTAACCAATACAAGTTTTATAAATGGCCCTGCAGTGCGGCAATTTCAATCAAATCTCGAGAAATACCTTAATGTAAAGCATGTGATTCCCTGCGCCAACGGAACCGATGCCCTTCAGGTTGCCATGATGGCCCTCAATCTTCAGCCCGGTGATGAGGTGATTACTACATCTTTCACCTTTATCGCCACTGCAGAAGTGATCGCCCTGCTTCAGCTCACTCCGGTATTGGTGGATGTTTTGCCCGATACCTTTAACATTGACCCCGAAGCCATCGAAAGAGCCATTACACCCAAAACACGTGCAATCGTGCCGGTACATCTTTTTGGACAGTGTGCTGATATGGATCGTATCATGGAGATTGCTCACAAACATCAATTGTATGTGATTGAAGATAATGCGCAGGCTATTGGTGCCGACTATTTCTCGAAAGATGGCAGTACTAGCAAAGCAGGAACTATCGGCCACATCGGATGTACGTCCTTTTTCCCTTCAAAAAATCTGGGATGCTACGGTGATGGCGGTGCCATTTTTACAAATGATGATCAGCTGGCCGAACAAATGCGCATTGTTGTTAACCATGGCATGAAAGTAAGATACTACCATGATGTGGTAGGCATCAATTCAAGGCTCGACAGCATTCAGGCAGCCATTTTGGATATTAAACTGAAACGTCTCGATGATTATGCCAAAGCACGTCAGTATGCAGCCGAATACTATAACCGCGCCTTTGCTCAATGCGATAAACTGAAGACACCTCAGACCGCTACTTTTACAACCCATGTTTTCCATCAGTATACCCTTGTTACACATTGTGTTAACCGTCAGCAACTGATGGACCACCTGCAATCAAAGGGCATTGCAAGTGCCATCTATTACCCTGTACCTTTGCACCTGCAGAAAGCTTACCTCGATCCCCGATATCAGAAAGGTGATTTTCCGGTGACCGAACAACTCTGCAAAACCGTGATCTCGCTGCCAATTCATACCGAGTTTGATGATGAGACACTTGAATATGTAACTTCGAGTGTTCTTGAGTTTGTAAATAAGGATTAGCCACAGTTATGACTCATCACAAAAATGGTTCAATCAAAAAGCTTGAACCATTTTTTTATTTTTGCAGAAATTTTTATTTAGAATGATTCTGCATAACAAAGAAAATAAAGAGATTCTTAAAAGAAAACTGCGTGAGGAATCTTTCTCGCGTCAAACACTATCGTTTTACAAATTTATCAACATACCTGATCCACAGGCATTCAGGGATGAATTGTATTTGCATTTCACTGAAATGCGGGTGTTTGGTCGGATTTATATTGCATTGGAAGGTATCAATGCCCAGATTAGTGTTCCCGAATTCAACCTGGAACAATTTAAATCGTTTGTATCAAACCATCCTTTCTTACATGGAATACTGTTAAACAAGGCCGTTGAGGACAATGGACTTTCTTTTTACAAACTGAAGATACTTGTTAAACACAAGGTGCTTTCGGATGGGCTGAACAACCAGGAATTCGACATTTTTAATGTTGGCGAACACCTTGACGCAATGACTTTTAATCAAAAAATCAGCCAGGAAGGAACTGTGGTAATTGATCTCCGCAATCATTATGAGCATGAGGTGGGTCATTTCGAACAAGCCATCCTGCCTGATGTAGCAACTTATAAAGAGTCCATTCCGGTTATCGTTGACATGCTTGAGGAGAAGCGGCCAGAAAACATTCTGTTATACTGTACAGGCGGAATCAGGTGTGAGAAATTTTCTGCATATCTGAAACACAAAGGATTTGAGAATGTCTTTCAATTAAAAGGCGGAGTCATCAATTATGCCCATCAGGTAAGGGCGGCAGGTATTGAACCGAAATTTATCGGTAAAAATTTTGTTTTTGACGACCGTATGGGCGAAAGAGTCACCCAACACATCATCGCCAGTTGCCATCAATGTGGCAAACCTGCAGATACACACCGTAATTGTGCAAATGATGCCTGTCACATTTTGTTCATTCAGTGCGAAGCCTGTTCCCAAAAGTATCAGCAGTGTTGCTCAGATACCTGTTCGGAGACCATACGTTTGCCCGAATCGGTTCAAAAGGAAATGCGCAAAGGACAGCTACATCCCCATGCACATCACAAAAGTAAATTCAGAGAAATCGAAATCTGAAAGAAATTATCATTCTTCATCTTTCCTTCCGGGAAGACGTGCCATTACAAAGGTGCCCACAAATCCTACACCAATCAACACGAGTCGGATGTATAAATTTTCGATAAAAAAGTAGGCCGAAATTAAAATCATTGTCCACATCATACTGATGGCCCTCACCTTGGTTCTGACGCTGACACCTTTTTGAAAATCTTTGATATAGCCTCCCAAAAATTTGTGGTTAAGTAGTTTATTGTATAGTTTTTCCGAACTTCTGGCATAAAGGTAAGCCGAAAGCAAAACAAATGAAGTGGTTGGCAAACCTGGAACGACAATACCAATGATCCCAAGTGCCAAAGAAACAGAGCCTAAAACAATAAATAAGGTTTTTTTCATCCGGTAACGCCAGCGCTTGGGCGTGAAATTAAGTTACAAAGAACCAAAAATCAAGCTTACCAACACGCATTGGCAGGCAATAATTAAATCTTTTTAACCTGAAACAAAAGAAAATGATCCAATAAGGGCCATATCTTACAAAAAGAAAGTCGAACTATCATTTCTGGCATGCTTTTAGTTAATTTTTTAACAGTTCTGTAACGGTTGCAACTATTGTCGTAACCAATGCGTCTTTAACCCAAAATTCAGAAACTTATGAATTCGCTGAAAAGCTTAACGATCGTTTGCCTGATGTTGATCACATGGAGCCTGAGCGGGCAAGATGTGATTCTTAAAAAGAATCATGAAATGATCCAATGCAAAATCAAGGAAATTGGCCTTGACGAAGTAAAGTACATTTTACCCGATCATCCTTCTGATCTGTTATTTTCGATCGACAAGGATTTTATTATCAAAGTAGTTTTGGAAAATGGTCAGGAGCTTGAATTTAAAAAAGCCATGACCGATCCTGAGAATTACAAAGAAAACCGCAAAAATGCCATTAAGCTTGATTTTATGTCGCCTGTAACGGGCAACACAACTTTTGCCTATGAGCACAGCCTTCGACCAGGAAGGAGCGTTGAGGGCACTGTTGGCATTATCGGTTTAGGCGCCAATATAGACGAACGGAATGCCGGGGGTGCTTTTCTGAAATTTGGCTACAAATTTATTAAAGATCCTGACTTTTACCTGCGAGGGATGCGTTATGCTCACATTCTGAAGGGGAGCTATCTCAAGCCTGAAATTGCTTTTGGAATTTATGGTGCCAATTATACCGACTGGCGTTACGAATATTCATACTACGATCAATGGGGTAACTGGATTTATGTAGAACCACAACGACTTCGCGAAACGGTGGTTTCAGGTACGATACAACTTGTAATTGGCAAACAATGGGTTTTCGACAATGTTTTTCTTGTTGATATGCATGGAGGTATAGGGTATGGATTCAGCACCTCCTCAAATGATTACTATGAAAGCGGTTACCACTTCGGCTATACAATAGCGCCTTCCGAATTTCCGATGTCGTTCTCTGCAGGATTAAAAATAGGATATCTTTTTAAATAGTCTTTTAGTATCTGTGTGTTGTTTGTGTGAGGCTGTTGCGGTTGCAGCGGCCTCTTTTTATTCCTGCATATACGTCTCAAAAAAATCGTTACTATATTCTTTCATCAGGTATTCGGCTTTTTCCACCATTGTTTTTGATCCGATGAAAAGTGGCGTCCGCTGGTGGATCTCGCGGATTGGGATATCGAGTATGCGTCTGAACCCATCGGAGGCTTTCCCGCCGGCTTGTTCGGCGAGGAAGGCAACAGGTATGCATTCGTACATCAACCGGAGTTTACCCATTGGATTTTTCTTGGTGCCGGGGTAGATGTATATACCTCCACGTAGCATATTTCGATGAAAATCACTGATCAAAGATCCGATGTAACGGGTTGTATAGGGTCGGTTGTCGGCAGGTTGATCTTCCTGGCAGTATTTGATGTATTGCTTGACTCCTTCAGGGAAATAAATGTAGTTTGCTTCATTAATGGAATAAATATTACCTGTTTCGGTAATTTTCATGTTTTCATGTGATAGGATAAAGATTCCGCAGGTTGGGTCGTAAGTAAATCCATTGACGCCATCACCCGTTGTGTACACCATCATCGTAGAAGACCCATAAATGATGTATCCACCGCAAACAAGGTCGATTCCTCCGTTGAGAATTTCATCTAGAGTAACTAGCTTTCCCGTTTCCTTGCGCTTATAAATGGCAAAAATAGTCCCGATCGGAACATTGACCTCTATATTGGATGAGCCATCAAGCGGATCGATAGCAACGATATACTTGGCATTCATGCCGATACTTCCATCAAAAATCACCACATCATCATTCTCTTCAGAGATGATCGCAGCGCATTGTCGTCCGTTTCGCAGTGCCTTGATGAATTCGTTGTTGGCAATAACATCCAGTTTTTTCTGGCTTTCACCCTGAACATTGGTTGTGCCTTCGTAACCCAATATTTCAGCTAAACCGGCTCGGTTCACATCCCGGTTTACAATTTTTCCCGCAATTCCCATGTCATTCATCAGGCGGGAAAATTCACCTGTTGCATTTCCGTATTTCTCTTGCTGTTCCCAAATAAACTCAACTAACGTTTTCATATATAATGTCTTAAATGGTTGTGACTAAGGCCTGCTCCCAACAAAACGGAAGAGCTTGAAGCAAATGTATTACTTTTGCCAATCAAATCAAAATACTCCTTTAAATGGTCAGGGTTTTCAAATTCGGAGGAGCATCGGTGAAAGATGCTGCAGCAGTGAGAAACATGGCAAGTATTCTTTCTGCATACCGGGAAGATTCTTTGTTGATTGTGGTTTCCGCCATGGGGAAAACAACCAATGCACTCGAAACATTGTTGAAACTATCTGAGGAAAGTGACCACGCTAATTTTGAGCGATCTTTTGATAACCTTAAAAAATTTCATTTGGATATCGCTGCCGGTTTGAACGAAAACATACCACACGAGCTCTTGTTATCACTCGAATCACTCTTTGATTTTTTGCATAAGCAGCTACTGGAAAAAACCTATCCATCCGACCGAAAATATGATCAGGTGGTTTCAGTGGGCGAATTGCTTTCAACTACCATCATTGCTTCCTGGCTGGAAAGCCAGGGATTTCGGCTACAACATCTTGATGCCCGGCAATTTATAAAAACCGATCAGCGTTATCGTTCAGCCAACGTGAATTGGGAAAAAACCAGTGAAGCCATTTCACCCTTGCGCATTGAGCTTCAGCAGGCAGGCATTTTACTCACCCAGGGGTTTATCGGGGAGGCCCCAGATTCGAGCACGACAACACTGGGACGGGAGGGATCTGACTTCAGTGCAGCCATTTTTGCTTTCTGTCTTGATGCTGAAAATGTAACAATCTGGAAAGATGTGCCGGGTCTGCTCAACGCCGATCCTAAAAGATTTCCGCAAACTGTTAAACTACCCTCTATTTCATACAGTGAAGCCATCGAGTTGGCTTATTATGGTGCAACAATCATACACCCAAAAACGATCAAACCACTTCAAAACAAAGGTATTCAGCTTCATATCCGATCTTTTCTCGAGCCAGGTGCCAGTCCCACTTTGATTAGTCATAACTGTCAGCAGGATACCAGCGTGGCATCAGTTATTGTCAAAGACAACCAATTGTTAGTGAGTATCAGTGCGCGCGATTTTTCGTTTATGGACGAAGGTCGTCTTCATCATATCTTTGGAAAACTTCACCATAATCGAATACATACGAACCTGTTACAAACATCTGCTCTTAGTCTCTCGCTCTGTCTCGACGACAGGGAGGGCCTGGCTGATGACCTGATTCGCTTTTTTGGGCATGATTTTGCTGTAAAATACAACCCCGGACTAAGCTTACTCACCATCAGGCACTATCGCGAAGCTGACATTAATCCATTGATAGAATCCAAAACAGTTTTATTGGAACAGCGCAGCCGGACTACACTTCAATTTGTTTTGGCTTAGATTTGGTCTGGTGTTTTTTAACCTCACTCATCCATTTCGGTTACTTCGAAATCACCGGATGGAATTAACCAGTTGTTGCCAAAAAAGCCGGAAACTAACAAACCGGTGAGACCATCTTTCAACCAGGCAGTTCGAAAAATCAACAAATCAGGAAAGCCTGTTATACCTGAAAAATAATCATTAGGATTAAGTGCTTTAATACCGGCTAAGCCAGTCGCCGATACCACGCCAACGCTATGATTTGCTGTTCCGGGCAAGGGATACACAAAAAAACTTCCAAGATCATCCCCCTTAAAGTGCTGGTCGCCAAAAGCTATCAGGTCATTTGAGACCTGTACCGGGCACGACCCTAATAATAAATTCCATGCCAGATTGTTGCTTGCGTTTCCATACAGAACCACGTTGCGATTCTTGAAGCCAGACAGACTAAACATTGTGTCCGGTATGATCTCGAAAGATCCGTTTCCCCGATAGAGAAAAGTTTCAGCATCAAAACGGGCCTTTTGAAGATACAATAAATTCTCGATTACTGAACCACCGGTTGCATAGACAAGCACAACCTGATGATCGAAAGCAAACTTAAAGCCTCCGCCCCGCTCAGGCTTTTTTTCAAATCCAACCGCTGCAATCTGGTGAGCAAATTCATTGATTCGTCTGATAAGAACAAGGCTGTCAGATGGAATCTTGTATTCGACCAATTGTTTATTCACGACTAGTTTGGGCTGGCTTATCAGTTTAAATCCTTTAAGATTTAACGAGAAAGTTTCAATATTATTAACATCAACCCGCAAGCTGTCGCGAGTAAGCGAAACATCAGCCTGGCTGATCAATCCCTGTTTTGTCTGATTGATAATGCGAAGCCAATGGTTCGAAGACGAAACAGATGTGGAAGCTGTTAAAAAACTAAAACTCTTGGTTTGCTGAGGTTCAGGCAAGCTGTTTTGAAACAAAAAACTAAAAAGAGGAGGCCAATCCATCGAATGATCACCATACCAATGCGTGCCGTCCGGATACTCGAAATAGGTGAAATTTGGATGAAAAGTGCCCAGCTCAGCCCGCATGGTACGGGCTTTTTCAACAGGAACAACCTGATCGGCCGATCCGTGAAGGACATAAACACCGGTCTGAGCAAGATTCTGCTTCAGTTTGAGAATGCGTCCGGAAGAAGCTGAGCGGTAGATCATGTTAAAATGTTTCCTGCGGAAGAGCGCACTGTCAGAATCATCCCTGCGATAGGTGATGATGTCGGGATAAGCAGCAGCAGGTGCTACGGCTGCAAACAAATCAGGGTAAGTAGTGCCCAAAACCCAGCTACCATGACCCCCCATCGAATGGCCTGTAAGGTATTGTTTTTGAGGGTCAGTCTGGAATATCTCTTTTGCCAGATTTAAAACTTCAAGTGCATCCATACGTCCCCACTCTTCCCAATTAAAACCAAAAGGCCTTCGGTTGGTAGGTGCCACTATCCATGCGCTGTCCTTTTGTTTATATGCCCTGCTTTGGTTGGTAGCCTCCACCGAAGCACCATGCAAGGAAAGCACAAGGCCATGACCCGGGCCGTCGGTGAGAGGTGGAGCAACACTAAAATACTGAACACTGCCATCAATTCTGCTCAGGAATGTCCGTTCGTGATGCTTCCTGCTGTCTTGCACTTTAAGTTTAAAGGTAAGTTCGTGAACCACCGATTTCGATTGATCTAATATGGAAACAACCATTTCAACCGACTCATTTAAAGTGAGTTCTGTCTGAGCCGGTACTAAAAACTTGATTTTACGAATGGTCATAGGTATAACTTCATCCATTTCAGTAATCAGGCTTTCGCCCGTTTCGAGTTGACAACGGACACTGTATGAACGCAGCGCAGACTCACTGCTGTTAACCACTTTTACTGCAGCCCATTGTGGCTCCTTAATCTGCCGGATCAAGGCTGGCAAAGTAGGGTCTCTTGGCGTAATTTGAGTAATATGAGCTGGCTCAACCAAACGTGCCTTTAGCCTTGGAAACCTACCTGATGAAAAAAGAAATTGATTAAGACCTTGGTTCAACCTCACTGGTATTAATGTATAGCCGTAATCATAATGGTCACCTTCGTGCATCAATCCATTCACGAATACCCTTGTATGACCTGATGCATCAAGAAGCACTACTTGCTCGGTGGGTGAGTTGTAACTTGCATAAACATATGACCTTGAGGGAATATTTTGAAAAATAGCGTTCGAATCGGCTTTGATTTGTTTCCAGGTTAAGGTATCGTTTCGGTCACTCCAGTTGGCAACGACTTTCAGATTCTGGGTTGGAACAATGAATGCATCGCTGGCAATCAGCCATGAAATAATATCCTCACTACTGGTGAGCAAACCATGTCTGATGGCTCCTTCTAAAAGAAATGCCTCATCAAACTGGTGAATGACAACGCCTTCAGCAATGGAATTCACATGTTCTTTCCCGAAATATTCAACAACATTACCCGACTGTTGAGCCTGTATAGGAAACAAAAAACCTGTTGTAAGCAGCATAGTTACCACAAAAAAAATGCGTAAAGTCATGAATTACAATGTTATGAATAAAACAACCTTTTGAAAAACCCTTTGAAAAACCAGTGTTGAGTTTCCAAAACAAAGATAGGGAATGATTAAAGCACCGGACAACACTACTTTTAGGCAGGCTTACACTTTCAAAGAACCTGCCAAAACACAAGTCATTGTTGTTGCGAAAAGAGGTAGAAGTTGCTGTTGAAACGAAAAAAACATCCACTAGCTATTTTTTGAAAAGTTTGCAAATCAAACCACATGACGGTATATTTGTAGGGTATTTGGATCTCTTACAAAAGGTCATTCTCCTGAGAGCAGGTTCAACTGGCATTAATGTATTTTCTGCAACCAGCGAAAAAATCGGTTGTTATTTTTTTAATTGATTGATAAAATGAACATCGGCCAACCAAGTTATCTGATCTTTTTTGCAGCGGTAATTTCGCTTTATCTGTCGTTTTTTGCATGGAAGCGTAGGCAAGACCCTGCCATTAAAAGTCTCTCCTGGCTGCTACTGGCATCAGCTGTCTGGTCGGTGGGCTATGCCCTTGAAGTGGGAGCTGTGTATTTCAACCTCATTCAGTTTTTTGGATTTGTTGCCTATGTGGGTATCGTTACAACGCCGGTTTTGTGGCTTATTTTCTCGGCACAATACACCCATCACGATGCCTGGCTGAGTGGTAACAAAAAAAAGTATTTGTTTGTCGTTCCGGCATTAAGTCTCATCTCGATTGTCACCAATGACAAGCATTCTTTGTTCTACAGTTCGGTTGGATACCGATCGGAGGCTGATTTATATTTTCAGGTGCTTGAATATGGACCGCTCTGGTATTTACATAGCGCATATTCCTATCTCTGCGGGCTTACCGGGCTCGTTTTCATGTTTAAAATGCTGGGAACGGTGTCATCAGAAAACAGACATAAAATCCTTTATTTTATCGTTGGTTCATTGATCCCATACTTCGTTAATTTTTTGTATATCATTGGCTACAGGCCTTATGGATTTCTCGATCTGACGCCAGTCGCCTTTATTTTGATGGGAGCACTGCTCATGCTTGGAGTTTACAAGTTTCAGCTACTCGACATCAAGCCTTTGGCACTTGACCTTCTTTTTGATCATATTCCCGATGCTATTTTTGTGCTGGACGAAAAAAGGCAAATCACAAACACAAATCCGGCAGCCAGGATGTTGCTTTCACGCATGCAGCATGGCGAAAAAAGTGAGAATAAAGCTCCGGATGCTGGTTTTGATATTGGCTTTATGCTTGATACCGATGACACAGATTTCATTATTCAGGACAGGATTTATTACAGAAGCTACAGCCAGATCAAATCCAAAGGAGATCAAAAGGCGGGAACATTAATCATTTTACGGGATATAACAGAGGCCAAAAAAACTGAAAAAACACTGATTGAAAGCGAGCAAAGATTTCGTTTGATACTCGAAAACATGCCCATTTTACTCAACGCCTTCGATGAGAAAGGGCAGATTATTGTTTGGAACAAAGCCTGTGAACGATGCTCAGGCTGGTCGGCAGAAGAAGTGATTCACAACGAGAAGGCAATGGAATGGCTGTATCCTGATGAAACCTACCGCAAAACAGTTATTGCATCATCGCTAGACCCTTCAAGCCCTCAGAACACTTTTACGCTTCAAACAAAAAATGGAAAGCAGCGAATTGTTTCCTGGTTTGATATCTATCACAGGTTAAAGGTCCCGGGCTGGCATAGCTGGGGTCTTGGTATTGATGTAACAGAACAAAAGCAGGTTGAAGCTGCATTGTTTGAAAGTGAGAAACAACTGCGTGAGCTGAACAGTTCAAAAGACCGTTTCTTTTCAATCATTGCCCATGACTTGCGAAGCCCCTTTAACAGTATATTGGGCATCAGTGAGTTAATGAAAGAATTTGCATCAGAACGCGATTTTGAAAGCATCGAACGCTTCACAGATGTTTTGCATACCACCTCGCGAAACACCTTCGAATTGCTCGTTAATTTGCTCGAATGGGCTCAATCTCAGACAGGCAGGATGGAGTTTTTGCCTGAATATTTTGAATTGGTGTCCGTGATTGAAGAGGAGATCAAGTTACTTGAACAAGTTTCAGCATCGAAAGGTGTCAGTATTACCCTGGAATTTACTGGTAAAATGCTTGTTTTTGCTGATAAACAAATGGTTTCCACAATCATCAGAAACCTTATCACAAACGCGATTAAGTTTTCTTACCCACAAGATACGGTTGTTATCAGTGGATCGAAAAGAGCCAGGGGAATGGTTGTCAGCATTACCGACCAAGGCGTGGGTATTTCACCGGAAGATCAGAAAAAGTTATTCAGACTGGATGAAACACTCACAACAAAAGGCACCATGAACGAAAAAGGGACAGGCCTGGGTTTGATCCTTTGTAAAGAACTCGTCGAAAGACATCAGGGAGAAATCTGGGTCGAAAGCCGGCCAGGGAGCGGAAGCACTTTTTCTTTTACCCTCCCTGTACTTTCAACTGAACTCTGAAAAAAACATCCGCCATGAACAACAATGATCAACTGAGCTACGAAGCATTGATTGCCAAACTTGGTGAAGCTCAGAAAAGACTCAAATCCTACGAACTCTCTGGTGAAAAAATCAATCAGCAAGACAATCAGCTCAATGAATCGAAATTTCAGTTCATGACTGAGCATATTTCTGATGTGGTTTTTACTGCCGATCTGCATCTGAATCTTACTTATGTGAGTCCGATGATTGCCCGACTGGCAGGAGAAAGTGTCGAAGAGCATATTACAAAGTCGTTGCTGGAAAAGCACCCCGAAAGTTCGGTTAAGCTGTTTGAACAATTGCTCGAAGAGGAACTTGGCCTGGAAAACAATCCGAACGCCGACAAGCAACGTTCGCGAGTGATTGAAGCTCAGCAATATAAAAAAGACGGATCGCTGATTGATATCGCCATGCACATCACCTTTCTGCGCGATGAGGAAGGAAAAGCTTATGGAATTCTCGGAATTACCAGGGATATTTCAGCTACAAAGAACATGGAGCGACAGTTGATCCAATCCAGGCAGTCGTATTTTGAGATGTTTAATGCCCTTTCCGATGCCATTCTCATTCTAGATCGAGAAGGAGTGATTCTGAATTGCAATCCGGCAGCGGAAAAAATGTTTGAACAAGACAAAGAAGAGCTGACCGGCAAAATGATCCCAACGCTTGCTTCCCCTGAAAAGCCCATTCATAACGAGATTCAAACACTGTTGAAATCAACTTACGAAACCGGTAATGAATCACGGTTTGAGTTTTTAGGACAGCGTCATTTCAACAGCTTTCAGGTTGAAATCCTGCTTAGCAGAAGCACCTATTTTGATCAGGCAGTCATCATCGCTGCAGCACGCGACCTGACCCCAATGAGGCAAACAGAAGAGCAACTGATTGAAAAAACTCGTTTTCTCGGAAGTCTGATCGAAAACAATACCTCCATGGTTTATGTTGTTAATCGCTTGGGTAACATGGAGCTCGTCAACAAAAAATGGGAAGAGGTTACCGGAATCAGCCGAAGCGAAGCTCTGGGTAAAAGCGCCGAACAGCTGTTTTCGAATTTTGCCACTACCAATCAAGAAGTTGCTGACTTCAACAAAGTGATGCAAGGTGAAACAATTGAGGCTGAATACGTGCACATTACCAATCGCAGCCGCCGGAGTTTCCTGACCAACAGGTTTCCTTTGCGAAATGCACGCAACGAAATAACAGCCTGCTGTGTGATTGCAACCGAAATCACGGCGCGCAAAACAGTCGAAGAACGGCTTTCAAAACTTACGCAATGCATGCTTGGATTCAGCACCGACCGCGATAAAAACATCAACAGTCTGGTTGCTCTGGCAGGCGAAGAATTTGGAGCCGCCTGTGCGCTTTACAATCGTCTGCAAGATGGCATGCTGGTTTCGCTCGGTCAGTGGAATACACCTGAAGGTTTCGTTCCTGTGGATCAACCCACCGGACATATCTGTTTCGATGTAATCAGACAAAAAACCGATCAGGTGATAGTGCTTAACAACCTGAACCTTACCCCCTATCTTCAAAGCGATCCGAATGTTGCCAATTTCAATCTGATCTCTTATGTTGGTGTACCCGTAAAATCTCAAAGCCAAAACGTTGGTTCACTGTGCGTTGTTTACCAATACAACTTCACACCCAATGCCAGTGACCTGGATTTTTTCAGGCTGATTGGCTACGCTATTTCGAGTGAAGAGGAACAAAAAGAAGATGAACAAAGCCTGAAAGAAAGTGAAAAGCGATTGCAAAAACTCTTTATGGAGATACCAAGTGTTGCTGTACAGGGGCTTGACAAAAATGGTGTTGTGCTTTATTGGAACAATGCATCATCCCGGTTTTATGGCTACACTCAGGATGAGGCCATCGGAAAACATATATGCGATCTGATTATTCCGCCACACCTTCGGGAAGCTGTTGAGCGGGAAATCGAACAAATGTTCGCGCTTAAGCATCCGGTTGCAGAAAATGAAATGGTGCTTCAACGAAAAGACGGAAGTCAGATTGTGGTGCTTACAAGCCATTCATTTGTTGAGCTTCCAGGAAAAGAGGCTGTTCTTTATTCGTTGGATCAGGATATTACACACCGCAAACTGGCCGAAATTAAAATTAGGGAAAGCGAAGCAACTTTTAGGAATCTTTTCCAGAATGCGCAGGTTGGCTTATTCAGAAACAGCACCCTTGATGGAAGCATCATAACCTGCAACGATCAATTAGCCTTGATGTGCGGTTATGAAAACGTTGAGGACTTTACAAAGGAATACAAAACTTCAGAAAACTATGTAGATGCCGGAACCCGAGAAAAAATGCTGGAAGAGATTCAACAGAATGGTTCGGTACAGAATTTTGAAGCCCGGTTTTACAGACGAGACAAATCAATTTTCTGGATCAGCTTCTCTGCTCGTCTTTTTCCTGAAAAGGGCTGGCTCGAAGGTGTTGCTGTTGACATTACGGAACAAAAAATGGCCCGGCTCGAAATTATCAGGCAAAGAGCCAACTTTAAGGCCATCATCGAAAACTCGCTCGATAGTATATGGGCCATCAACACAAATTATGAAATCAATTATGTGAATGAGGTATTTGCCAATGCTTTCTTTCATTCTTTTGGTAAAAAACTTGAAATCGGCGACAACATCATCGAGGCGCTGCCTCACTTTTTGAGACCCTTGTGGAAATCACGCTACGACAGGGTTTTTCGCAACGAGCGATTCACATTTATTGATGAAATCGAAATCGGGAACAACCGTGTTTATGTCGAAGTAGCAATGCAGCCTATTGTTATTGAAGATGTTGTGACAGGAGCTTCATTCTACGGCCGAGACATCACTGAAAAGACCAATGCCGAAAAGCAACTCATTTACCAGGCCGAATTGAGAAAAATTCTCGTTGGGCTTTCCTCTGATTTTATCAACCTGCCTTTAAATGAACTGGAAAATGGCATCAATAAATCATTGGCTTTAATTGGTGATTTTGTTGGTGCTGACAGATCATACATCTTTGAATATGATTATGATAAAGAGGTTGGATTCTATGTTAAAGAATGGTGCCGCCTTGGCATAGAGCCCTATAAAGATGTTTATCCTGAAATTCCATTCGCAGGTTTTGAGAATCAGGTCAAGCAGCATATGAAAGGGCTTCACGTTCAGATTCCGTCAACTAAGAACATGGAGGAAGGCATGCTCCGCGACCTGCTAATGGCACAGGATATCCAGAGTTTGCTTACAATCCCTTTGATGCGACAGGAAAAATGTCTCGGATTTATTGGTTTCGATTCCGTCAGATATCCAAAACAGTTTGCCGGTCATGAGTTGCAACTTCTTCACGTCTATGCTCAAATGATTGTTAACGTGGAACAAAGACTTAAAAATGAGCAGTTTTTACTCAACGCCAAAGAAAAAGCCGAAGAAGCCGACAGGCTTAAAACCGCCTTTCTTCAAAATATGTCACACGAAATCAGGACACCTATGAACGGTATTCTGGGTTTCGTCGATCTTCTGAAAGATCCCAGACTTTCTGAAACTGACAAAATCCGCTATATCCAAATTGTTGAAAAGAGTGGTAAAAGACTTTTAAATACAATCAATGACATCATTGAGATTTCTAAAATAGAAGCTGGTCAGGAAAAATTAAGACCTTCGGAAGTGAATACCCACGACGTTTTGATCTACTACCTTGATTTCTTTAAACGGACTGCACTCGAAAAAGGCATCCTTCTCAAGCTCGGACAACACCTTACCGGACCTGCAGCTGTTATTCAATCTGACAAGCATAAACTCGAATCCATTTTGAGTAATTTACTCAACAATGCAATGAAATTTACCTTTAACGGCAGCGTTGATTTTGGCAATTACATTGAAGACGGGAAGTTGGTTTTTGTTGTCAGCGACTCTGGCATGGGCATTCCGCCTGACCGTCTCGATGCCATTTTTGATCGCTTTGTTCAGGCTGATTTGAATATCACCCGACCACACGAAGGATCAGGACTTGGTTTGTCAATTGTTAAAGCTTATGTTGAAATGCTTCAGGGTAAAATTTGGGTCGAGTCGACACCGGGCGTTGGATCCAAATTCAGTTTTTCGATCCCTTATATTCCTGTCATTACGAAGACATCAACTTATAGCCGTCCGGATTTGAAACCTGCAGGTCTTCCTGAATCAACGGTATTGGTTGCCGACGATGATGAGGTGAGCGTGATGCTGATAGAGAAAATGCTTCAACGAGAAAACATCAGCATTTTCCATGCCCGAAACGGGAACGAAACCATTCAGCTTATCAAAACAGAACCAAGCATCCGACTGATTTTACTTGACTTGAAAATGCCGGTAATGAATGGTTTTGAGACTGCTGCAGAAATCAGGAAATTTAATGATTCAATCCCCATCATTGCCCAAACGGCATACGCCTTAGCAGGCGACCGTGAAAAAGCATTGAAAGCCGGCTGCAATGAATACATTACCAAACCCTTGCATCGCAGCGACTTATTCAAAGTCATCCGACAGTTTATCAGTTAATGAATCAAAGCTAATTTATAAACGAATAAAAACTTTCTTCCGGTAAAGTATGTAAACAGGAAAATAAATCAAACCAATAAACAGCAAAGCCACCAACATACTTGACAGCTTTGGATTTACGCCCAAAGCTTGCAAGAACTGCATTAAAGAAGCCGAAAGCGGAGCATTGCCAAAACGTACACCGTAAATCAAATAACTCAGTAGGCCGGCTAACACATAAGCCGTGATGGCATTGGATCCAAAAATTACAAAGGGTTGGACTAATTTCTTATACCCTTTCACATCAATAAGATATATTGAAGCCGCAAGGGTCATGGCTGCAAGGCCGCCGGTAACCAGCACATACGAACTTGTCCAGAGGTTCTTGTTGATTGGAAAAAACCACCCCCACACCACTCCCAACACACATGCAGCAAAGGCATAAACAAAAAGTCTGGCAATCCTGTTTATCACAGGCTGTTGGCTCATGAGCAAAAAACCGGTCATCATGCCTCCCAGGCCTGTTGCAACAGCGGGCAAGGTGCTGAGCAATCCTTCAGGATCCCAGTTGCCGTTCCACATTCTCCCCGGTAAAAGCCAGCTATCAACCCAGGCAGCCATATTGACCCCCGGCTCAAACATCGCACTGCTGAATCCAGGTGTGGGTATAAACCGCATCACCACCCAATAGCCAAGCAAAATAAATGCTGAGAAAAACACGATTTGCCTTTTGTTTAGAAACAAATAAATAAGACCTATCAATAAGTAAACCAAGGCAATGCGTTGAAGAACACCAGCAATACGTACTTCATCAAATTGAAAGGATGGATAAAGATTCAGGAACAATCCTACAGCGAAAATCTTTACTGATCTCCACAATACTTTCTTAACCAGGAGTTTTCTTTCTTGCCTGGTCTTATTTTTTCCCGAAAAGGACAAAACAGCAGAAACACCAACAATAAAAATAAAAAACGGAAAGATAAGGTCAGTCGGGGTCAACCCATTCCATGCTTTATGAAGGAGCGGTGCGTAGACATGCTCCCAGCTCCCTGGATTGTTGACCAAAATCATGGCTGCAATTGTAAAACCCCGCAGCGCATCCAGGGATATTAAACGTTGTTTCTGGCTCATTTTTCTTTTGTCGGATTATAAAGAATGAATACAACAAAGGTAAAAGAACGATTCAAGTTCAAGTCAATTTTCGAACGAAATCAAGCAACTCAGTAAGAAATAAATATAAAATGTAATGTCATTATTGATTATTTTTACCCTTGAACTGACTCGTATTATGTTTTTTAACAGGAATTCGTAAAATATTCTATATCATGGTTTTAAAACCAAAAAAAATACTTCCCGGAATTTGTTTGCTACTTATGCTGTCAGTCTCATCTGTCAGGCTTTTGGCTCAATATGCAACCGCTGACTGGGATTCGCTCCGTCAACGACCCTATCCCGAATGGTTTTCCGAAGCCAAACTGGGAGTGTTTATTCACTGGGGCGTATATTCAGTACCTGCCTACGGAGGTGCGGAATCATACGGAGAGTGGTTTTTGAGGGGCTTGCAAACCGGTAATGCCTTGCGTACCGACTTCATGAAGAAAAACTATGGCGAAAATTTTACTTACCGCGATTTTGCACCCTTGTTTAAAGCAGAGCTATTCGATTCCGACGAGTGGGCTGAAATATTCAAACAGTCAGGTGCCGGTTACATCGTTTTGGTTTCCAAACATCATGATGGTTATTGCCTGTGGCCAAGTAAATATGCACCCGGTTGGAATAGTGTTGAGGTTGGTCCGAATCGCGATCTGGTTGGAGAGCTGGCAACTTCGGTGCGCGAAAAAGGATTGAAATTCGGGCTTTACTATTCCCTTCCCGAATGGGATCATCCATTACATGCCTGGTATTCCGACCCTCCTGATTCAATAGGCAATTATGTTACGCAGCACATGATACCCCAATTCAAGGAGCTTGTCGGAACCTATCGTCCCGAACTTTTATTCACTGATGGAGAATGGTTTAACAGCGCTGAGCAATGGCATGCCCAAGAGCTTATTGGCTGGTATTACGACCTGGTGGGTGAAAATGCTATCGTCAATGACCGATGGGGACATGGTGCCGATATCGGGTTTCTGACACCGGAGTACAGTTCAGGCGGATTGAAAACCGATCGCCCCTGGGCTGAAGTCAGGGGTTTGGGCAGGTCGTTTGGCTTAAACAGAAACGAGAAACTTTCGGCTTATATGTCATCAACAGATCTTATACACCTTTTCGTCAGAACTGTGGCCAACGGAGGTGGATTGATCATCAATGTGGGCCCCGGAGCCGATGGACAAATTCCACTACTGCAGCAGGAAAGGTTACGTGACTTAGGTAAATGGATCAATATCAATCAAGAAGCAATACAGGGTGCATCCGCACACAAGATTACCGGACAGGAAAAATTGGTCAGTTTAAAGCGAATTGACCCCCGGATTGATTTTGACTGGGTTCGCAACACACCGGGATATCCGGTTGTTGAAGACGGTTTTACAGCCACCTGGACTGGTTTCTTAAAAACTGATATTTCTGAAGAAGTCACTTTTTCGGTAAGTGCCGATGACGGTGTTCGTGTTTATCTGGATGGGAAACTTTTGCTTGATCAATGGGAAACATCGGCCGAGGAAAAGAATTCTGAAGCCATGCGTAATGTTCAGTCAACAAAAAAAGATGGAAAAGTCAACATCCTTGCAGACAAATTCTACCCTATCAAAGTTGAATACCACGAAAAACATCAAAATGCTTCAGTCTCCCTTTCTTGGGAAGGCAATTCATTTGAACGGCAAATCATCGCCCGGCAAAACTTGTTTTCCGACAGCCTTCTAACCACAGGAAACGGATTAAATGCTGAATACACCTCCATGCGTCAACACATTGCTTTTACAGCCAACAAAGGCAATCTTTATGCCATTACTTTTGAATGGCCAGAACAATTTCTTGAACTCCAACTAACTGTTCCTCAAACTGAAACAAAAATTTCTTTGATCGGTCGCGACGGATACCTCCCCTGGACTTACGAAGAAAACAAACTTAAAATCGACATCTCTGGAATCAAATTCAGCGAGATGAAAAGTTGTTCAGCCTGGACATTTAAGATTGAAAATTATTTATAAAATTCCCACCTTCATTATGAAAAAAGACCTGATAATTATTATTGTTTTATTATTCATTGCTTTGCAATTAACTGCACAGCTTCCGTTGATCCCCTACCCTGCCCATGTGAGTATAAAAGAGGGTAGTTTCCAGTTTAGTAACAAGACTAAGATACTGTATGATAGCCCATTACTAAAATCAATGGCAGATGCATCGGCAACTTCATGGTCTGCGCTGAAAGCGCTTCAAATCGAAACCCTGGCACATAAGAATGGCGCTGTGGAGCATTCTGTTGTGCTTTCATTGAATCAACCTTATAACCATGAATTGGGAATGGAAGGATATCAGCTTGAAATTCTGACCTCGCATGTGGTTATTAGTGCCAACGCACCTTCCGGAATCCGTTATGGATTGCAGACAATCGGGCAATTGCTGGATGCTGCCACCGATGCGAAGATTAGCTGCGCCACAATAGTTGATTTTCCCCGGTTTTCGTACAGGGGAATGCACCTGGATGTATCAAGGCATTTCATGCCAATGTCGCAGATTTACAAAATGATAGATGAACTCGAAAGGCATAAAATGAATGTGTTTCACTGGCATTTGGTTGACGATCAGGGATGGCGGATTGAAATAAAAAAATACCCCAAGCTTACCGATGTGGGAGCCTGGCGTGAAGATAAATCTGACAAACACTGGAATGATCGTTCATTAAGCAAGGCAGGTGCAAAAACAACTTATGGTGGTTATTACACTCAGGAAGAAATCAGCAGTCTGGTAGCTTATGCCGCTGAACGAAATATCACCGTTATTCCTGAGATAGAAATGCCGGCTCATGTGATGTCGGTGCTTGCGGCCTATCCAGAATTATCTTGCACTGGAGAAAATCTGGGCGTTCCTCCTGGCGGTGTCTGGCCTATCACACATATTTATTGCGCCGGAAAAGAGGAAACATTCAACTTTCTGGAAGATGTGCTGACCGAAGTCATGGAAATCTTTCCTTCATCTTACATTCATATCGGTGGCGATGAAGCTGACAAAACCGAATGGAAGAAATGTGACAAGTGCCAACAACGCATTAAAGATGAAGGACTTAAAGATGAGCATGAGCTACAAAGCTATTTCATTCACCGTATTGAAGCCTTCCTGAATGCACACGGACGTAAACTCATTGGTTGGGATGAAATTCTTGAAGGTGGCCTTGCACCCAATGCAACTGTCATGTCCTGGCGGGGAGAGGAAGGCGGAATAGCTGCCGCAAAAATGGGTCACAACGTGATCATGACACCCGGATCACATTGCTATTTCGATCACTATCAAGGAGATCCGTCAGTTGAACCATTGGCAATAGGTGGATACACCCCTTTGTCAAAAGTCTATGCTTATGAACCAGTTCCTGCTGAACTGACAGAAAACGAGGCGAAATTCGTATTAGGTGCTCAGGCCAATCACTGGACAGAATATATGCCTGTACCAGAGCAGCTTGAATACATGGCTTTTCCGCGTCTGGCAGCCATTGCAGAGGTGCTTTGGTCGCCCAGGTCATCACGAAACTGGGAAAGCTTTGTCTATCGGATGCCAGCTCAATTTCAACGCTATGAGGCCCGGGGATTAAATGCATCGAAAAGTGCCTATCAAGTGAAAATCAATGCTAAACCTGCACCTGGCAAATCACTGGAGATTATCTTTTCAACCGAGTTACAAACTTCATCTATACGCTACACCCTCGATGGAACTGAACCGGTTGACGAATCGCTCCTGTATACAGGACCGTTTATACTCAGCGAAACTGCTACCGTCAAAGCTGCAAGCTTTTCAAATGGAATGAGGCAAGGTGCAGTCATCACCAAAACCTTTTTCCTTGGGAAAACTAACGGCGCAAAAATCAAGCTGACTCCTGCACCCAACGAACGTTATGCACACAAAGGAAATACTGCCTTACTTAACGGCATCAGTGGCACTGTGAATCATCAGGATGAAGAATGGCTTGGCTTTTCGGGAGACAATATGGAGGCTTTGATCGATCTTCAAAGTTCTGAAAAAATCAGTAAAATTTCTGTTATTACCCTCCACAACAGCAGCGCATGGATCATGGAACCTTCATCTGCAACTATTGAAACTTCGGTTGATGGCGTAACCTATGCAGACGCAGGTAAAACCATCATTGACAAACCACTCAAGGATGGAAGACAAATAATTGAGGTCAATTGGGAAGGCGATGCCAAGGCGCGTTTTGTCAGGATTAAGCTTCAAAATTACGGACCACTGCCCAAAGACCATCCGGGTGCGGGTAAAGCGTCCTGGTTGTTTGTAAGTGAAATTTTCATCGACTAATTATGTTAAGACCTGTATGACTGTAACTTAATGCTTGATTGTAAAGTATGATACGGCTTGAATCTCCTATGGCACGTGGCGTACTAAGCAATAAAAAGTACTTTACTCCACAAAAAAGGCCTGCTAAAAAAGATATGCAGGGATGATTTTTCATGAAACAAAGAGCTGTTTTCATTGTTGAATCAGGTTAAAAACGGCTTTGTATCTTTGTGAAAAAAGTATTTGCTCACTTCAAGAGATCGACTAATTTAGTGCCTTGAATTGAAAGGTTTAAAAAATCCATTTAGAAGCATCAAAACCTATGACTGACCTATCATGCACCTATTTAGGGCTCAAATTAAAAAGCCCGATTATCGCAGGAAGTTCCGGCTTTACCGATAGCGTAAAAAAACTTCAACAACTTGAACAGCAAGGTGTTGGGGCTGTTGTTTTAAAGTCTGTTTTTGAGGAAGAAATTACCCATGAATACGATAAGGCACTGCGCGATGAGGTTGGCAACACAGGCAGGGAAGAGTTTCTCGACTATCTTGATGTGCGGATCAGGCAGGAAAACCTTGGGAAATACCTTCAACTGATCAAAGATGCCAAAGAAAAACTGAGCATCCCTGTCATTGCGTCAATCAATTGCAAATCAGCCTACGAATGGATGAGTTTTGCCGATGAAATCCAGCGTGCCGGCGCCGATGCTTTGGAGCTTAACATCTTTGTTTTGCCTTCAAGTTTGCATCGGGCCAGTGAAGAAAACGAAAAGATTTACTTTGAAATTGTCAAACAGGTTAAGAAACGCATCAGCATCCCAATTGTGCTTAAAATCAGTTATTATTTTTCAAACCTTGGACAATTTGTGTTTGATCTTTCACATTCAGGAATCAAAGGTTTGGTATTGTTCAACCGATTTTACAGCCCTGATTTCAATATTGATACCCTTGAAGTCACCCCATCAAATGTCTTAAGCTATCCCGGTGAAATATCAATGCCCCTCCGCTGGATTTCGATGCTTTCCGGAAGACTAAATTGTGATTTGTCAGCTTCGACAGGCGTGGCTGATGGAAAAGCAGTTGTTAAGCTGTTGCTTGCAGGTGCTGATACAGTGCAGGTGGCAAGTGCCCTTTACAGACATGGAATTGGATTTGTGGGTATCATGCACAATGAATTGCGTGAGTGGATGGAACAACATGGATTTGAGACGATTACAGATTTCAAAGGCAAGCTCAGCCAGACCAGTTATGCCGATCCGGGAGTATTTGAAAGGGTTCAGTTTATGAAATATTTCAGTGACAAAGAAACGAACAGCTAACGATGGATTCAGAAGAAGAAAAACAAATACGGAAGGCTTTCAAACCCAAAACCTGGAATGAAATCAAGACCCACGATTCGTGGAGTGTATTTAAAATCATGGCCGAATTCGTTGATGGCTTTGAAAAGCTTGCCCGCATCGGGCCTTGTGTAGCCATTTTTGGCTCTGCTCGTACAAAGTCAAATCATCCTTACTACAGATTGACCGAAGAGATTGCCTATCTTTTAACCAAAAAAGGTTTTGGCATCATCACCGGTGGTGGTCCTGGTATCATGGAGGCAGGCAACAAGGGCGCTCATTTTGCCGGAGGTAAAAGCGTTGGCATCAACATCGACCTCCCTTTTGAGCAGCATCCAAACCCATTTATCGATCCCGATAAATACATCGAATTTGACTACTTCTTTGTTCGGAAAGTGATGTTTATGCGTTATTCACAAGGTTACATTGTGTTGCCCGGAGGCTTTGGTACAATGGACGAACTTTTTGAAGCCATCACATTAATTCAGACGCAAAAACTGGTCAAGTTTCCAATCGTCCTCGTCGGAAAAAAATATTGGAACGGCCTGGTTACCTGGATCAGAGAGCGAATGCTTGAAGAACATAACATTCTGGCCGAAGATCTCGACATCTTTACTTTGGTGGATACGGCTGAAGAAGCTGTTAAAATTATCGAGGATTTCTATAACAAATATGCCTTGAAACCAAATTTCTGACAGTATGAGAATTATTCAGGTTCCGTTTATAATTCTTGAAATCGAGAAGGATGGGTTTCATATTATGGTCAAAGGAAAAATGAATGAACTGGAAGCAAATTTTTTGATCGATACAGGTGCTTCCCGTTCTGTTTTTGATAATCATGGCATCCTGAAATTTATCAAAAACCAAAAACTTAAAGGCAACGGAATGCTGTCAACAGGCTTGGGAACCAACTCAATGCCAAGTTATCTTGCGCATATTAACAACATCACCCTTAGCGACTTACAAATCAATGATTACCAGGCAACTGTAATAGACCTTTCACATGTGCATGAATCATATCAACAGCTGGCTCTACCAGAAATTGACGGCGTTCTTGGTGGCGATATCCTGCACCGATTCAAAGTTGTGATTAATTATAAAACCAGGAAATTGAAATTTTATTTATAAATATTAAAACATTTATTTCCAACGTTTTATTAAAACAACAGCAACCAATTTTTTAGATTTTTATCATTTTTCTTGTTACATATTTTCCTTGAGAACTAACCTTCATCAAGTAAATTCCCCTTACTAAATGACCCAGGTTTAACGTGCCTTGCCTGATTGTCGTCTCTTCAACAACACGTCCCTGAAAATCAATCAACGCAAGATTCAACAACTCAGGCAGGTCCGCGCCCCAGGTGATTTCCACTTTTTCCTGAAAAGGATTCGGACTCAGTTGAAGACTGCTATCCAAGTGTTCTACTTGTCCAGGACTAACAGCCAAATCGGCGTTCATCAGGTTTAATCCTCCACTGAAATTCCCAACAATCAACTGAAGCGCTTCATTGTCAAGAAGATTACCCACACCTGCAGCACTCCGCATACCAGGATCAATTTGTTGATGTTGCGTTCCAATGATTAATTGCCAATCATTTACCTCCCGAAAGTTTCCCGTCAGATTATCACTGATCTGATCGAAAAGAAATAGTTTCCCCTGTTCTGAACCTGTTACGAGTCTGATTTGACCCTGCTTGTCTGTAAAAAAACACGGCACGCTGAATCCATCGTAAGATAGTGAAAAATCAGTCACATTGACACCGCCAAAGAAGTCAGTCACAAAGTCGAATTCAATGAATCCATTGAATATTCTTCCTTTATAATAGCTGATTTTACCATTCTTGCTCCCAATCAACAAATCGGTGACACCATCTTCATCAACGTCAAACAGCTGAGGTGTGCTCCATTCCCCCACATCGATATCTTGAAAGGCTGTGGTGATTAAATTCCAGTTATGATCTTCATTTTGTGTCACATAAAACAAAGTGCCAAGTTCATTTCCAACAAGCATATCCATAAATCCGTCACTGTTCAGGTCGCTGAATGCCGGAAACAAACCGAGTAAGCCCAGACTTGACAAACCAGCCAGGTCCTGATTGACGATTTCGAGTTGTCTGACACCCTCCCGAAAAATCGTCCTGAAAAAATGAATACCCGACTTGTATTCGCTGTGCAAGGTGTTGGCCGTGTACCACGAACGTATATACTTCCCATAATTACCACATACAAGGTCAGTATGACCATCCTGATCAAGGTCCACCACAACAGGATATGCACCTGAACCCAGGTCGATGGATTGCTCCTGCAGAAAACTTTTTGTTTCCAATCTGTAGGAGGCAGGGCCAACAACCGGTTCGCGAAGATAAAGCCAGATGCTTTGGCTGTTTTCGCTCACTTCAGGGTTTGGATCAAAAGGTGAAACAAGCAGATCGTGCAATCCGTCGTTGTTCACATCGGCAAAATTGGCAACAGGCATTGAAAATAAATGCACCGGAACATCACCTGAAGGAAAAGCCGTGTCTTGCTCAACAATGACAGCTGTTTGAACACTTCCGCCGTTCTTCAGCAAAGTTAATCCGGGATAATCAACATCGGCAAGCAGAAGATCAGGCAGCCCGTTGGCATCAAAATCCTCCATCAGCATGGTGGCTCCCCGGTGACGGTTGCCGTCAATGGCTGCTATTGCAGGTTTATCAAATAAGCATGAATCAAGATACAACAGGTTATTCTCTTCATTTTCAGCAACCCTGCCCCAACAAAAATCTGATTTAACAAAATCAAGTGAGTCAGCATGCCCATACTTCTCAATGGATTGGTTGAGGTGTAATTCAATGAAAGTGCCCAAAGCCCAGAAATTTAACATATCAAGATCGCCATCACCATCAACATCATAAATGGCCGGATAATCGGCATTGGTGGCAAGGATATTTACATAGCCTCCTCCCTGAAAAGAGGTGAGATAGGGATATACAACCAATTTGAATTGAGGCGGACTACCACCCTGATTTCTGAAAACCCTGATCCCGGCCCAACCAGGCGAATAGGTGAAAATGTCAGTTAACCCATCGAAATCATAATCAATAAAGACAGCCCATTCGAATAACTCAGGGAAAAGCCCGGTCAACTGCGGTGCAAACTCAAAATTTATCTCGTTAATTTCACCCCTGTTGAGAAACGCGGATAACCGGTTGCCTCTCCGGTCGAAAACCAGCAGGTCCATTTTGTTATCTTCATCCAGATCTATCTCACCAAACTGGCAGGCATCAAAACCTCCGGTCCAAGGCCAGCAATACTGGCTTCCAGCCGGATTTCTTACCGAAGGTTGCTGTGCATAACTACCTGTATGAAAACTGATAACAAGTATCGTCCAGATAAAAATCAAGTTTCGCATGCATCACATTTACCTTCAAAAATAGGCATTTTTAGCATTGTTGCAGCCAGCTGAAGTGGAATTACTACCTTTGACTTAAATTTTTAGGTTATGGCCCGATTGCTTGTTATTGATGATGAAGCGAGTATCAGACGAACACTCCGCGAGATTCTTGAATATGAAAAATATAAGGTTGACGATGCTTCAACCGGTATGGAAGCTCTGGCGCGCCTGGCAGAACAAGAGTATGACGTGATTCTGTGTGACATCAAAATGCCTGAAATGGATGGAATTGAATTGCTGTCTGCGATAAAACAATCCACCGACACACCGGTAATTATGATTTCCGGTCACGGAAATATCGAAACAGCTGTGGAAGCAATCAAAAAAGGGGCTTACGACTATATTTCCAAACCGCCTGATCTGAACAGATTGCTGATTACCATCAAAAACGCTCTTGACAAATCAAAATTACTTACTGAGACCAAAGCGCTTCGGAAGGTTGTGAGCAAGCAATTTGAAATGATCGGCGAATCACCATTGATGAGCGAAATCCGAACGATGATAGGGAAAGTTGCTCCCACCGGCGCAAGGGTTTTGATAACGGGTGAAAATGGAACCGGAAAAGAACTTGTAGCCCGTCAACTCCATGAATTAAGCCAACGGAATTTTGCTCCTTTCATCGAAGTCAATTGTGCTGCTATTCCATCAGAACTCATAGAAAGCCAGCTTTTTGGGCACGAAAAAGGTTCATTCACATCAGCCATCAAGCAACGCAAGGGTGACTTTGAGCTGGCTCATGGTGGCACCCTTTTCCTTGATGAAATCGGTGATATGAGCCTTTCGGCCCAGGCCAAGGTGCTGAGAGCTTTACAAGAAAACAAAATCACAAGGGTCGGCGGTGAAAAAGACATCGCTGTGGATGTTCGCATTTTGGCAGCTACCAACAAGAACCTCAGAGAAGAGATTGAGAAAGGCCAATTTCGTGAAGACCTTTACCACCGCATCAGTGTGATCGTAATCGAAGTGCCTCCGCTGCGCGACCGCAAAGTCGACATTCCGCTGCTCGTCAACCATTTTGTTGGGCAAATTTGTCAAAACATGGGCAAAGCTTTGCCGGTAATCACCGCCGAAGCCATGCATGAAATGCAACAATACCGCTGGACGGGAAACATCCGCGAGCTTCACAATGCTACCGAAAGACTGGTGATTTTGGCTGGAAACACCATTGACAAGGAAGATGTGTTACGTTATGCCCGTCCATTAAATGACTGAGGCTGCCAGTCTTAAAATTTACCTTCATTCCACGCCACTCTTAAGGGATATTTAACGTATCTTTGCCCCCATTTTCGGCACGTTTTGTGTTGAAGATAACTTGTGATTAAAACGGGGCTGACCGGTTTTGACAGCAAGATGAATGTTCATGTAAGCATGCCGAGCCTTGCGATGACGCTCGTAAATCTTGATCGCGAACAACAATTGGCGAAACAACTTACGCTCTCGCTGCTTAATCGAAGTTTAGTAGATCAAGCTTCATCCCTTCACAAGGTGGGGGGACGAGACATCCCGCAGGTGGAAATGCCCGATACCGGCCTGAGAACGGGGTGCTAATCAAATTTGGGACAGCTTTGGCGGCGCTTCGACACCAAAGTTAAAAACAGAAGATAAGACAAGGTTCAGGATGGTTGTTTCCTTGCCCTGTACGAAAACCAATAACATCATAAGCATGTAGAAAGCATGGGGGTTCCTTGTTTGGACGAGGGTTCGACTCCCTCCAGCTCCACAAAAATCCTGACCGGAACCTACCGGTCAGGAAAAACTTGGATTCATGTCGGTCAAACGGTTTTTTTTATTCCTTGTTGCTTTACTTGCTCCTGTTCACAGCCTGTGGGCTCAGCGTCAGGTAAGTGATACAGTGATCTCCAGCTTTCTCTTCCAGGCCAGCTACGGACTGCAGTTTCCGGGCAAGGACCTCTCCGCGCAATTTGGTGTGAATTCATCTTTAGGTGCTGTGCTGAGTTATAAAACCAATAAAAACTGGCTCTGGAGCGCTCAGGCCGGATTTATCTTTGGCGATAAGGTAAAAGGTCGCGAGAGCCTTTTGGCAAATATCAGCACTCCGGCAGGCGAAATAATCGATGGAAACGGGACATACACCAGCCTCAGCCTCTTTGAAAGAGGCTATCACATTCAGGCTAAAATATCAAAATTGTTTGCCGTCGCGGGCCCAAACCCTAATTCAGGAATTTATATTTCCGCAGGTTTAGGATATCTGGCTCATCGAATCCGAATTGAAACTCAGTTTGGTTCTGCTCCGCAAATTATGGGTGACTATGCCAAAGGCTACGACCGCTTGCGTGGTGGCTTTGCCCACTCTGCCGAAGCAGGATACATGTTCATGAGCAACTCCCGTGTCCTAAACTTTAGTGTTGGTTTCGAATTCATTCAGGCATTTACCAAGAGCTTGCGGGATTATCAATTCGACCTGATGCGGGGTGATCCAAACAGCTACACAGATCATTACTATGGCATCAGATTAAACTGGATGATACCAGCCTACCAAAGGGCTCCCCAAAAGTATTATTACTATTAATATGCTATTTAGAAGTCTCTATACTATTGGGATACTGCTATATACATTAGCCATCAGATTTGCAGCTGCTTTCAATGACAAAGCAGCCCAGTGGGTTGAAGGACGAAAAAATCAGACTTTTCCGGCGAATAACAATGCTGCTTATATCTGGTTTCATGCTGCTTCACTCGGTGAATTTGAGCAAGGCCGGCCACTGATTGAAGCCATTAAAAAACATTGGCCTGAAAAGAAAATTCTACTCAGTTTCTTTTCTCCTTCAGGTTATGAGATCAGAAAAAACTATGAGCTTGCCTCCAAAGTTATATACCTGCCTGCTGACACCCCTTCGAAGGCAAGGCATTTACTCGATTCCTTTCACATTGAAATGGCATTTTTCATCAAATACGAATTTTGGTTCAATTATTTGAACGAGTTGAGAAAACGCCGGATTCCCACCTATTTTGTTTCGGCTAAATTCAGACAAAATCATATGTTTTTTCGTTGGTACGGAGGTTGGTTCAGTCAACAACTTAAGCATGTAAATCATTTTTTCGTTCAGGATGAAAATTCAGCCAAATTAATTGAATCTCTTGGTATAAAACAGTATACAGTTACAGGCGACACCCGTTTTGATCGTGTTTACAGATTAAGCCGGCAAGCGATGCCTTTGCCAAAAATTGAAGCTTTTGCCCGAGGACGACGGTTGTTTGTGATCGGTAGTTCATGGCCTTCCGATGAAAAAATCCTCATTGAGTCTTTGGGACTGCTTCCCAAAACCCATGCTGTGGTTATTGCACCTCACGACATTTCAGGAAAACATCTGGCTGAGATCAGTCAAAGCCTCAAATCCGAAAGCATCAGGTATTCTGATTTTAACGAACAAAAAGATTACAACATACTCATTATCGATAACATAGGTTTGCTTTCGAGCATCTACCGTTATGCAGATTTTGCCTGGATAGGCGGAGGTTTTGGGCATGCCATCCACAACATCCAGGAGGCTGTGGCTTATGGTTGCCCGGTGATGTTTGGGCCAAACTACCACCGTTTCGCTGAAGCTGTTGACCTGATTAAGCTGGGAGGAGCGTTTGAAGTAAACTCCACAAATAAATTGAATGAAATGATCAGGAAATTCATTCACGAACCTGGTTTTCGTTTGAAAGCATCAGAAGTATGTCGTCTATACGTTGGTAATCAAATCGGTGCAACAGACAAAATCATGGCCGTAGTCTTTGGATAATTTCTATGGCAGCCATATTGGTGATGAACATTGACTTGGCCTAATTTCATCAGTAGACAACCCTACACGCTGGCTTTTATTACCTTTGCAAGCGATTCAACTTTCACAAAATGCACATTCAAATTGACTTTACCACAACTTCATCAGGCAATCAAATCGTTTTGTTAAATGCAAAATACGACCTTAATCAACTGACCTTTAGCCCGGAAGAAATTAATTATATTTCTGCTCAGCGCGATAAATTAAAAAAGGATTGGGTTGCAATTCCACGGTTTCCTTATTGGACGATTCTTGCATTTTCAAAGGACCATCAAGAACAGCCCATCGTTTTGGAAAACAGAAGACGCCAGGGATTCGCCATACTCAGTTTTTTGAATCAAAATGGCTGCAGCGAGGCTGTGCTGTCAGGTATAGAGAAGAATGAAAATGAAAATGAGGCATTTATTGAAGGTATGATACTGGGAAATTATCAATTCCTGAAATACCGAAAAGATGCTGAAGACAAACTGAACGCTTTCAGGAAACTGCAGCTCATGCCCGAAACCCTGGATGAGAAAAGACTCGATCGGCTAAAGATTACAACTGAAGCTGTGATGTGGGCACGCAATCTTGTGAACGAGCCCTTAAACTCCCTCAATGCAGAGGATCTGGCTGAACAAATCAGCCAGGAAGTGAAAAAAGCTGGTGGTAAAGCAGAAATATTTAATAAAAAGAAAATTGAGGCGTTGAAAATGGGTGGCTTGCTTGCTGTGAACAGAGGGAGTATTGATCCGCCTACTTTCACAATACTTGAGTGGAAGCCCGATTTACCTGTCAGCAACAAACCCATTGTACTGGTCGGAAAAGGTGTTGTATACGACACCGGCGGCATGAGCCTGAAGCCGGCCAATTCGATGGATACCATGAAGTGTGATATGTCGGGAAGTGCCACCGCATCGGCTGTGTTGGCAGCTGCAGCACGAATGCAATTGCCAGTTCACCTGATAGCCTTAGTTCCGGCTACTGACAACAGGGTGGATGGCAATGCCTATGTTCCGGGCGATGTGATCACGATGTTTGATGGCACAACAGTTGAAGTGTTGAACACCGATGCTGAAGGAAGGCTTTTGCTGGCCGATGCTTTGACTTATGCCAAAAAATTTGATCCTGAACTGGTGATTACATTTGCAACATTAACCGGTGCCGCCACCAGAGCCATTGGAAGTCAGGGTATTGTAGCTATGCAGGTGAAAGCAGACAAGGATTTTGAACAATTAACAAAGTCCGGTTTATACGTTCATGAGCGCCTTGCAGCATTTCCCATGTGGGATGAATATAAAGAACAATTAAAATCGGAAATTGCTGATTTGAAAAACATTGGCGGAGCGGAAGCAGGAATGATCACAGCAGCAAAATTTCTTGAGCATTTCACTGATTATCCTTTTATTCATCTCGACATTGCAGGTACAGCCTACCTGGAAAAACGCGACAGCTACCGGGGTTTTGGCGGAACAGGCATTGGTATCCGGCTCATACTCGATTTTCTTCACCGAAAAATCGACTAACCATCATCGCTCATAATCAGGAAATATCTATCAGATTTAAGAAATCAAGGTAGTGAGGGGCATCTATACCAAAAGTCTGAACCTCCTTACCCATGATTTTGTAGGTACTTCGCTGACCGGCAATTTTTGAGAAATGGAGCTCAAAGAGTTTTCCCGTTTCATCACGCATTTGCACCATTACGAGGTTATCGTTGAGTTCCGAATGCAACTTACCATGACAAATCGGGCAGTGAAACTCATATTTCTCACCTTCAATCAGTTGCTGCGAAGGATGGTAAATAGTCTGATAATTGCCGGCTTCGGGGTTCATAAGTAACAACATACCAGTTTGGTTGGCATGTTTAATTGAAAGAATCAGGTGGCTGTCAACCAGCAGATGTCCATTACAAATGGGACACATATAATCTGTTGTCATAACCTTGAGATTTTAACCATTAAGCACTACTAAAATACGGCAAAAAATGAAAAAAATCAATTGCTTTTTGTCAAAAGATGCTGTATATTTAACTTAAATTTTACAACCATGTCAATAGATCTTGTCCAATACCTGAATGATCGTGATCAAAAACACGAATCAGGGCAGTCAACAATTCGTCCATTTATTACCATCTCGCGTGAAACAGGCTGTCACAGTCGGTCAATTGCCAATCAACTACAGCAGGAAATTTATCGTCTAACAGCTAAAAAATGGCCGGTTATATCAAAAGAATTAATTCTTGACGCAGCCAAAGAACTTGATATCAACCCTTTGCAGGTGAAACATATTCTCAACGCCCACGAGAAAAACCACCTTGAAGAAATCCTGCTGGCTTTTGGCGAACACAGGTACAAAAGTTACCAAAATGTTCAAAATACATTAAAAAATTTTATTAGCCAGGTTGCAGCAAATGGTCACAACATTATCATTGGACGTGCTGGTGCTATCATAACTTCTGGCATGGCCGGGGGAATCCACGTCCGACTGATGGCTCCACTGCCATGGCGTGTCAAAAGTATTAGCCAGCAAATGGAGATCAGCGAACATGAAGCTGCCAATTTTGTGAAGGAAACTGACCAAAAAAGAAATAAACTATACATGTTATTTAGTGGAAAAGAACTCCGTCAGGATTTTTTCGATCTAATTGTTAACAATCAAAGAATTTCTGATAAAGAGATTGTTTCGCTCATTCTACTATCCATGGAGCAAAGAGGTTTCCTTAAAAAATAACTTCTTGCTACTCAGCTCGTTTTCGTTTTAGTATATTTGCCGAATTAAGATTTTGACTTATGGGAAATGGGCTGTATTTAACCAGTACGGTTTTCAAGTTGCTGGTTTTCACCTCATTGGTATTTATTTCCTCCTGCGTTAGAAAAGCCGACAAGCCTGAGGCTCAAAAATATCTCAGGGCTTTTGATGCTGAGTTGATGCAACATAGCCGAAGGATCGCCCGATCCGATGGGATGCAGGCCCTCTCCCGTTTGCTGAATCTACCATCTGCTCCATTACCCCTGATCTATTCAAATACGGTCGATTCTTCCGGAAACAGAGGCTATAGCCTCGAAGTTGCATGTGGCAGTTTTTCTTTTGACGAACAAAATCAACTTTGGGTCGAAAATCAAGCCCCACAAGATAGCTCGAAGCTACAGCTTATGTTTCAAAACACTGAAGGTCAGTGGCTATGCTGCAGAATTTATGATTATACTGAGCAACCAACCGCTTTGGGATTGATGTTTCCTACCCGGCTAAACGCCACGATCATGAAACAGGAACATGAATTAGTCAAAGTTAAAGTCAAATCTGATATAGCTTATGGTTTTCCGGCCTCCGCAACTGCCGAGATCACCCTTGCTGGTTATGATTTCAAGATGAATTTAACCACTACTTTTCACAACCATAAACAGGCAACACTGCAAACGGATGCCTGGATCAAGCGGGACAGAAAGGAAGTGGTAGCAGCTGTCATGAAGTCAGATGTGAAAATCAGCGAACATAATACATTGACCTACAATGAAAAACATTTACGCCTGGAAGCATTTCCTTTGATTATGGAACTAAGGTCGGCCTACGACTTTTCTCAATCAAGTGCCAATGATTTTTTCAACCAATGGAACAGAAAAAGCAAAGTCTGGCTATATTCACAAGATGGTGTTTCGTTGGGTGAATTAATTTTAAAACGCCCTTCCGGCAAGGACAGATTAAACATTTTCATTCAATATCACGACGGCACGGATGAAAATCTGGAAGATTTGATGCTCTTGGTAAAATCAGTACTTAACGTGAAAATCGTACCCTACCGCCCTTATTGAGAAAATTCGAAAACCAATGCTTGCGAAGAGTGGCTGCTGCTGTGCATTCCTTTGGTCATCTTAATGTATTGTCTACCAGACTTTTCTTCTATTTTCACCTTTTCCTTTGTAGCCATACAGAAAGCTGAAATGCCCTTTTTCACCAGTCCTTCAGGCAGGGTAAGTTCATTAAGTTCTGTGATTTGTTGATTGTTTAAATGAATGGCATACCATTTTTTTCCATCGTTCGACTGTGTAAAGTACCATGAATCAATGTTATAAGGAAACATCGGTTTAGTTTCGTAAATTGCCTTCCCATTGATTTGCATCCATTCACCAACTTGCTTCAATCTTTTGTAGACTTCAGGAACAAAATCACCAGTTTTGTCCGGACCAATACCCAAAAGCAGATTACCTCCCCTGGCAACAATTTTTACAAGCGTATGAATCACCCATTCCACACTTTTATAATTTTCATCAGGCCCGGTGCTGTACCAGCTATCACCTAAAGTGATGCAGCTTTCCCAGGGATAAGCCGGAACATCGACCGGAATTTGCTGCTCAGGTGTACGATAATTTTCAAATTCGCCATGAACCGTTCGGTCAACAATCAGGATACCGGGTTGATTTTTTCTTGCCATAGCTGCAATTGATTGCATATTAATATCTTGTATCCAACCATATTTTCCAATCCAGGGTAATGTTTCAGCCGTTAGCGAATTTGCAGGCCTCACCCAGCCACCATCCAGCCATAGAATATCCACTTTACCGTAGTTCTCCATCAGCTCCCTGATTTGACTGAAGGTAAATTGTTTGAAGCGCTCCCATTTTTCAGGGTACTTTTCAGGGTCATAGTTAACGTTCCGGTCTTTGGGTGGAAACCTTGGCCACCAATAATCCTTATGATGCCAATCAGGCTTACTGAAATAAGCACCGATTGCCAGCCCTTCACTGCGAAAAGCGTCAAATACAGCTTTTGTAACATCACTCTTTGGATGAGAAGAAAACCTGCTTTCAGCTGAGGTTATGCGATATTCTGTTTGTTTGCTGTCGAACATACAAAAACCGTCGTGGTGTTTAGTTGTAAAAACAACATAACGGATGCCTGCGTTTTTGGCGGCAGCTGCCCAGCCCTCAGGATTAAACTGATCGGGATAAAAGCTGCTATAGATATTTTCATAAGCAAGTTTGTAGGCGTTATAATCATCGCTAAAAGGCCCTTTACGTTCACACCAGGGCTCGTCTTCAGGGCATAGGCTCCAGCTCTCGACAACCCCCCACTCGCTGTATGGTCCCCAGTGAATAATGAGGCCAAATTTCCAGTCCTTCCATTGTCGTAGCTTTTGGGCAACAACGGTATCAGAAGGCCAGATATATTCAGCAATCGATTGGTTTTCCATTTCTTGCCCAGTGATGTTTTGGACAAATACCAAAAAAAAACATCCCGAAATAAATAAGATCATTTTCGTTTTCATAAATCCTGATTTTCACTCATCAAATATAATCATTTGAATGCAGTTACAGAATGTCCGTAATCGTTCATTATTAACTGCTCAGCCATGGTTTTGATTCAAAAAATGGGGATTTTGTGAAAATATTCACAAAAATTGATACCTTTGCCAATCATTACACAGACCGAAATCAATTCATTCACACATTAATCACATAATGTTATGGCATTCAATCTGAGAAACCGTAATTTTTTAAAGTTGCTGGATTTTAGTCCACAGGAAATCAAATTTCTACTTGATTTATCGCTCGAGCTGAAGAAGGCAAAATATGCCGGAACTGAGCAACAGCGGCTCAAAGGAAAAAATATTGCATTAATTTTCGAAAAAGATTCTACACGTACACGTTGTGCCTTCGAAGTTGCAGCTTATGATCAGGGTGCCAATGTAACTTACCTCGGACCTTCCGGGTCGCAGATCGGCAAAAAAGAATCGATGAAGGACACTGCCCGGGTCCTGGGTCGTATGTATGACGGAATTGAATACCGTGGTTATGGTCAAAGTATTGTGGAGGAACTGGGTAACTATGCCGGTGTCCCTGTGTGGAATGGTCTTACAAACGAGTTTCATCCAACACAAATTCTGGCAGATTTCCTCACTATGATGGAGCACAGCGACAAACCATTGCATCAGGTTGCCTTTGCTTATTGCGGTGATGCCCGCAACAATATGGGTAATTCGCTGATGGTGGGTGCTGCCAAGATGGGTATGGATTTCAGAGCTGTTGCTCCCAAACAAAACTGGCCTGAAGAGGCGCTCGTTTCTACCTGCCTTGAAATTGCGAAAGAAACAGGTGCAAAGATTACCCTTACTGAAAGTGTTGACGAGGGTGTGAAAGGAGTAGACTTCCTATATACTGATGTTTGGGTGTCGATGGGCGAACCCGATCATGTTTGGGAAGAACGCATCAAACTGATGTTGCCATATCAGGTTAACGGAGCTATGCTCAAAAAAACTGGCAATCCAAACGTGAAATTTCTGCATTGTCTGCCAGCATTCCACAACCGTGAAACAACGATCGGAGAACAGATTTATCAGAAATTTGGCGTTGAAGCGATGGAAGTTAACGACGAAGTTTTTGAATCTCCGGCTTCACTCGTTTTTGATGAAGCAGAAAACAGACTGCATACCATTAAGGCTGTGATGGTTGCCACTTTGGGTGCATAAGCTCCGATCTTAATCAATAATAAAAGAGGCTGTCTAAAATGCGGACAGCCTCTTTTTTATTGATGGCTACAAGATGAAAATTCTTTAATCTATCTGTTAAACAACAGGCGCATACCGGACTGATCGTCATGAATTTCACCATTTTCGTAAGCCAGGTGACCATTAACAAAGGTATGTGTTACAGCCGACCGGAATACATGACCTTCAAATGGCGACCAACCACATTTATACCGGATGGAGTCAGCATCCACCAAATTGGGTTTATTCAGATCAACAAGAACAAGATCAGCATAATAACCTTCTCTGATAAACCCTCTACTGCCGATCTGGAAGGCTATTGCCGGGTTATGACACATTTTTTCGACGATGGCTGGCAGGCTGATTCGTCCTTCATGGAAAAAATCGAGCATGGCAGGCAATGCATGTTGCACGAGTGGCCCTCCTGAAGGGCTGTCAAAATAAGGCCTGGATTTTTCCTCATAGGTATGCGGTGCGTGATCGGTTGCCACCACATCAAGCCGGCCTGACAGAAGGGCTTCCCAAAGTGCCTGTTGGTCATTAGCTGTTTTTATGGCTGGATTCCATTTAATAAAATTACCTTTTATTGCATAATCATCACTGTTAAACCACAGATGATGAACGCAAACTTCGGCCGTAATTTTCTTTTCACTTAAAGGCCGTTGATGGTCAAACAGCTTCATTTCCACAGCAGTGGAAAGATGAAGAATATGAAGTCGTGTTTGATAACGATTTGCCAGTTCAACTGCCTGAGCTGATGATTTATAGCATGCTTCGGCAGAGCGAATCAGAGGATGAATATCAGCACCGATAATTTGGTCTGTAGTAGCAGTCCTGTAACGGCTCAGGTTTTCACGAACTGTAGGTTCATGCTCACAATGCACTGCCACAAGGCAAGGTGCTTCGGCAAAAATGCCTTCGAGTGTGTGGCGGTCATCCACCAACATATTCCCGGTACTCGAACCCATAAAAACTTTAATTCCACAAACTCTTGAAGAATCAACGCGTTTAATCTCCTCAAGGTTGTGGTTGGAGGCACCAAGATAGAAAGAGTAATTTGCCAATGAATGACGCGCGGCGATTTCATACTTTTCTTCAAGCAAGACGTTGGTCAACGTACTTGGCAAGGTGTTGGGCATTTCCATAAAGCTGGTGATACCTCCGGCGACCGCAGCCCTGCTTTCTGAATAAATATTGCCCTTGTGTGTGAGTCCAGGCTCCCTGAAATGCACCTGATCATCAATGACACCGGGTAAAAGATACAATCCCCTTGCATCGATAACACGAAAATGGCTGTATTGGGATGCCACAGGACTTCCGCTTTTTATAATTGCTTTGATAAAACCATCACTAATTGCAACATCAGCTTGATAAATGCTACCCTCATTGACGATGGAAGCGTTTTGAATGAGGTAGTTACGTGTCATTGTGTGAGGATTAGGCGGTTTATTTTCCTATCGGTCTGATAGCGCCAACGAGGCCACGCCAGCGAAGATTGATCACTCCGAAAATAGCTTCTTTAAAAATTTTTTTATTCATTTTACTTGTTCCCTGCGTTCTGTCGGTGAAAATGATCGGCACTTCCTTAATCAGAAAACCAAGACGCCAGGCCGTATACTTCATTTCGATCTGAAAGGCATAGCCAACAAACTTAACTCTATCCAGTCGAATGGATTCCAACACTTTACGTCTGTAACAGACAAAACCCGCAGTGGTATCCCTTATTTTCATGCGGGTCACAAGTCTCACATACGCGGAAGCATAATACGACATCAGTACCCTGCCCATCGGCCAATTAACAACATTCACACCGGTTATATAGCGGGAGCCAACTGCCACATCAGCCCCTTCGGCAGATGTAGCCATGTATAATCTTTCCAAATCGGCAGGATTGTGCGAAAAATCTGCATCCATTTCGAAGATATGTTCGTAATGCCGTTGCAAAGCCCACCTGAAACCGTGGATATAAGCTGTACCAAGACCTAATTTCCCTTTACGTTCTTCAATGAAAAGTTTCGTCGGGAACTCTTTCATCAGGGATTTCACGATGCCGGCTGTTCCATCAGGACTGTTGTCCTCAACAATCAGAACATGAAATTCTTTCTGAAGATTGAAAACAGTTCGGATAATACTTTCAATGTTTTCTTTCTCGTTGTAAGTGGGAATGATGACAATGCTATCTGACATATAGACCTTTATAGGGAATGCTGGCTTATTAACGTTGCAAAGGTGCAAAAAATGTGTTGACAGCGCAAAAAATGTTACCAAACACTTTTACTGTTTTAGAATTTGGCTCTTCCTGTATGACCACCGTTGTTGAAGAAATAAGGGGAGCTAATCAAGTCGTTGGGATAAACCATATAACCACCATTAGGGTCGAGGTCGATGCCTGTGGCCGCCAACACCGATTGCCAAACCAGCAAAGAGCAATACCAATTACTATTATCAGCCCAACTTTCGTTACCAGGCTGTTGGTAGTCAGCCGGCAAACGTTTGGCAGCGTTCCAGGAAGATTGGTCACCCTGCTGCTTGACTGCAAATTGAATGACAGAATCAAGTTGAATCTGCGGCAGATTGAGCCTGAGCCGAAAACGGTTTCCCGCCTTGGTGTTGTCAAAGTTTACATTATTGAAGGCATCCAATTTGTGATGTGCCAGGGCTGCAATTTGCCTTACCTGAAATTCGACAGGCACATCTTTGGCGATTGACTCAATGATGAGAGCACCTGCAAGAAGACTGTCGGGATTGGCGTGTTTATATCCGCGAACGACCAAAGCTGCATGTCCGAAATTCATTCCATTGGCAACAGGTGCTGTTCCAGGCAATAAGTTCAGATTTGGTCTGACAAGGATATCACCCGGTAAAAGTTCATCAATCCCGTCAACAGCCCACACCTCATGCGTTACGGACACAACAGTCATGTCTGACGTGTGATCAGTAACACAGGCCTGAAGGAAAACTGCCAGTATTATCGCAATAAAAAAACAAGATCGGTAATGCATTGAAAAATTCAATATCTGTGAAGCAGAGCAAAAATAAGCAATAACTTTCAGCGCACACCTTCATTTTTTTGCACAATTTTAACATCAAACCAATCATTATTCAAAGAATAAGTAAAAAACACAGGTCGTACCTTGCAACTAACAGGCTTCAGATTGTATCTTTGTTTAAAAAATAAACTCATTTAAAAACCAAATTGCCATGAAAAAGTATTTTTTACTGTTCCTTATCGCCGGAACTGTCTTCATGACCGGCTGCAACAAGGATAAAGAAGATGAAACCACCAAAAATCTTAACCCCACCGAAGCCAAAGTTGAAGTTAGAAGCGCTACTCAGGAAATTAACACCCAGATGACGGATGTGATGAACATTCCAGCGTTTACTTCAATGGATTTTATGATGCAACTGATCGACAATGAATCGTGGAAATCGAAAGTCCATGGAATGATTTTTAACATCGGAAAACAGCATCTTAAGCTCGTGAAAGATGCCTTCAGACCAACAGGAAAAAGCGGAAAAGAAATCGGAGACTATGGAGTCTATCAGTTTAATTTCACAACCGAGGCTTTTGATTTGGTTGAAGCAAGTACAAACATGCTGAAAGTGTCCTATCCTGCCGATGAAAACGCGATGGCTGCACAAAACAATAATGCTGAATTTACAGCAGATAACCTTCAATACCAGGTCATTACATACACTGACTCCTACTGGGATGAATGGACGCAAACCTGGATTACCGAAACTTACGAAGAGTATTTACCGACTAACGCATCGGTAAGTCAAAAAATTGATGGATCAACAGTTATGACCGCCTCTTACACTGCTTCATACACTGAAAATGGTAATCCACAGGCTATCAGTGCCAGTGTGACAGCTGCACCTTATTCCTTTACAATGAGCATGTCGGGCACAGGAGTCAATTACAGCACAATGCTTTCTCTTAAAGAAAACTCTACGGAAATGATGGGTTACGATCTCGACGTAACTTACACTTCAGACATGGGCGATGTTGAAAAAGTTCAGGGATATTATGCCGTTGCACCACTCAAGGTGGATGGATGGATGAATTATGCAGCAATTAACAATCACATCAGTGAAATTGAAGAGAACGGCGGAAACTACGACTTGACATTTCTCAACACACAGCTTTCGATGCAACTCATTCAGACAGTGCTAAATGCAAAAATTGGAGATTTACAGTTTAAATTGTATACTGATCCTGAATACGACGAAACTTACCCGATGATTGCCGTAGTTTACAGCGATGGCACCTACGAATGGCTGGAAGATATCATGGGTGAAGAGACCTATAAATTTCGCAGGATGAAGTAATAATTGGTCTCAACAGCTTGCAAAGCCGGGCCCCTGGTCCCGGCTTTTTTGTTTTGCCTCGTTTGGATTACTCCTGAAAGGCAAAAACACTACCTTTGAAGCCCAAAAAGTTTTGGATGAAATTCAGTGAAGTAATCGGTCAGACAGATGTTAAGTCGAGATTGATTCAATCTGCCAAAGATGGGCGGGTGAGTCATGCTCAGATGTTTCTTGGGCCTTCGGGAAGCGGGAAGCTGGCGTTGGCATTGGCTTATGCTCAATTTCTGAATTGCACGGGCCGGCTCGGAGACGACAGCTGTGGCGTTTGTCCATCTTGTGTGAAATCAGCCAGATTAATCCATCCCGACATACACTTTGTGTATCCAACCACTACCACTAAAAAAGTTAAAAAAGATCCCGAATCAAAACTTTTTGCTGAAGAATGGCGCCAGTTTGTACGCGAAGGAAAAGCTTATGTTGGGCTTAATCAATGGTATGATTTCCTGGGTGTTGAAAATAAACAAGGGACGATTTTTGCCCGGGATGCGGCTGAAGTTATCCGAAAATTAAGTTTTAAAGCCTACGAAGGAAAATATAAAATTATAATTTTCTGGATGGTGGAAAAACTACATATTAGTGCGGCCAACAAGCTACTTAAGTTACTCGAAGAACCCCCCGAAAACACCCTTTTTATCCTCATTGCCGAAGAATCGGATCAGATTCTTACCACAGTAAAATCCAGGACTTTTCAGGTTAAGGTTCCGCGTATTGCCGATGAGGCCCTGCTTGCAGCAATGGCTGATTATTATCAGCTTCGAACGGCTGATCTCAAACACATTGCCATGATGGCTCATGGCGACTGGCTTGAGGCCCTCAGACTGTATGAAAATGCTGAGGATGAAAAATTTCATTTTCACCAGTATCAACAGTGGATGCGACTGTGCTTCAAGGGCAATGTGCCTGAATTGATCGACTTTTGCGCGATGATCGCTGGTATTGGCCGTGAAAAACAAAAATCTTTTCTTGCTTATGGTCTCCAGCTTTTCAGAAACAGCATTTTAAATAATCATCACCTGCAGTCATTGGTCAGACTACCCGGTGAGGAGCTGGAATTTACTTCAAAATTCTCGCCATTTGTCAATTCCGGTAATATGCTTCAAATGGCTGAGTTGATGGAAGAAGGAATCAGACAAATAGAAAGAAATGCCCATCCGCAAATTCTATTTATGGATACTAGCTTGAAAATGATAAAGTTACTCAGAATAAAACCATGAAAAAGGCTGGAATAAAATGTTTAATTTTGCACCATATCTGACATAACAACATATATCTCACAAAATGAATGAAGACTTGAAGGGCAATAGCAGTGAAACCTACCTCAAAAGAGGTTGCTGCCGCGCCCCCCGTGTATATAACCCAAAGGACAAAATATACCAGCACCAGTGTTGCAAACTCGATGTAACAAACTGGCTCAAAGATTTTGAAAATCCTTCAGAAAGCAAAAAAATGAATCTGGCTGAGGTCAGATTTAAAAACGATCACAAAGACTTTTTCACTTATACTGATGATCTTGAGCTCAAAGAAGGTGAAATTGTAGCTGTGGAAGCTGCAGCCGGGCACGACATCGGCATTGTTACGCTGACAGGTGAAATTGTCAGTCGGCAAATGGAGCGCAAAAACTACAAAGCTTCAGTTGAAGAAATGCGGAAAATTTACCGTCATGCCAAGCTTTCCGATATTGAGAAGTGGGTTAGCTCGATCGAACAGGAAGAAGCTGCGTTGCGCAAAACGCGTGAGTTGATTTACGATCTTAAGCTGGAAATGAAACTCAACGATGTACAGTTTCAGGGCGATAAAACCAAAGCCATCTTTTATTATACTGCCGATGATCGCGTAGATTTTAGAGAGCTCATTAAACGAATGGCTGAAGAGTTTCGTATCAGGGTTGAAATGAGACAGATAGGCATGCGGCAAGAATCTGCTAAACTTGGTGGTATCGGTTCCTGCGGCCGTGAATTGTGCTGCTCCTCATGGATGGCTGAATTTCAGTCGGTTTCAACAACTGTTGCCCGTGTTCAGCAATTATCGCCCAACCCTCAAAAACTTGCTGGTCTTTGTGGAAAACTTAAATGCTGTCTTAACTACGAATATGATTCGTATGCTGACGCTATCAAGGCATTTCCTGACGACAGAACAGTACTGAAAACACGCAAAGGTGATGCCGTTCATCAAAAAAGCGATGTCTTCAAAGGCTTGATGTGGTACGCCTATACCAACGATCGCGCCAATCTTTTGGCCATTCCCATAGACAAAGTAAAGGAAATTGCTGCCCTAAACAGTAAAAATCAATATCCTGAAAAGTTGGAAGATTTTGCATTCATGAAGGAACAGCAGGTTTCTGAAGTTAGCAGCAGCATTCTCGAAGGAGATCTTAACAGGTTTGATAAACCGAAAAAAAACAAGAAAAACAGGTCATGATGCTCAGGCATTTCACCGGAAAGCAACAGCTGATGCACAAAGTTTTTGTGTTGTTGATAATCATTTCAGGATTAAGCGCTTGCGGAAAAAAATATCTCTATGATGATGTTCATGCCATTGCTTCGGCAGGATGGGATCGTACATCAAAAGAACGGTTTATTTTTGAAGTCCCCGACAGCACCAATAACTACCTTTTTTATCTGCATCTGAGGCACAATATCGATTATCGCTACAGCAACCTTTACTTGTTTATGGAAACACAATTTCCTAATGGTAATATTACCCGTGATACACTGGAGTGTATCATTGCTGACCCATCAGGAAAATGGACAGGTAATGGCAATGGCAGACTTAAAACAAATCTCATTTTGCTTAACCCCTCACTCCGGTTTCCGCTGAAAGGCACCTATACAATTGATATTGAGCAAGCTATGCGCGATGAGGTCCTTGAAGGGATTACAGATGTTGGCATACGAATTGAACAAAATCGGCGTTAAGCAATAAAATCAAACTCCATGACCGGTAAAAAGAACACGCAGAATGGCAGCGCAAATCTTATCAGGATTTTTTGGGTATTCTTTGTTGCAAGCCTGATAGCAGTAGCTGTATTCTTTTTTGGACTAGCCAATGGTTGGTTCGGTGACATGCCTGGTTTCGAGGAGCTTGAAAATCCTGACACCAATTTGGCTTCTGAAATTTACTCTGATGACGGGGTGGTTTTGGGAACATTTCACATCGAAAACAGGTCGAATATCCATTTCAACGAATTACCGCCCGACCTTGTCAACGCCTTGCTTGCCATCGAAGACATACGCTTTACCGAACATTCGGGTATTGACTTTAAAGCGCTTGGGCGTGTTGCCTGGGGTGTGTTGACAGGCAACAGAAAAGGAGGAGGCAGCACGCTTACACAGCAGCTTGCCAAAAATCTCTTCCCACGAGACGAAAATCTCAATGTTCCTCAGTTGGTTTTGCGGAAGTTCAAGGAATGGGTTACGGCTTCGAGGCTCGAACGCAACTACTCGAAAGAAGAAATAATGGCCATGTATTTAAACACGGTACCTTTTGGAAGTCAGGCATTTGGCATTAAATCAGCGGCACTTACTTTTTTTGGAAAATCACCAGATGAACTTAGATTGGAAGAAGCAGCCCTGATGGCAGGCGTTGTGAATGCACCTACCTGGTACAGCCCGGTTAGAAATCCTGAAAGGGCTCTGTTACGCAGAAATCTTGTTTTAAAAAAGATGGCCGAATATGGTTTTATAAGTCAGGAAGTTTGCGACAGTGTGAGCAGCATCCCACTCGACATGTCCAATTTTGGACTACTGGATCACAACAGTGGTTCGGCAACCTATTTCAGGGAGTTTCTAAGAGCCGAGCTCAAAGCCTGGGCGGCCTCCCACACAAAAGCTGATGGAAAACCTTATGACATTTACAAAGATGGCTTAAAAATATACACCACCATCAATGCGAGAATGCAGCAATATGCCGAAGAGGCTGTGCGTGAACATTTGGGAGGTGAATTGCAGCCTGCTTTTTTCAAACACTGGAAAAATCAGCCCCATGCTCCTTTTGTCTTCCCACCTGAAGATATAAAAAATGAGGTTGATAAAATCATGGATCAGGCGATGCGCAGGTCAGAGAGATACCGTTATCTCAAAAGAGCGGGTGCTTCTGCTGATTCCATAGCCCTTTCATTCAGGACTCCCATCCGGATGCGTGTTTTTTCCTGGAAGGGGCCAGTTGATACCATTATGACACCCATGGACTCAATCCGCTATTACAAATTTTACCTGCAGTCGAGTTTGATGTCCGTTGATGTCAAATCGGGTCAGGTGAGGGCATATGTTGGCGGAATTGACTACAGGTATTTTAAATATGATCATGCCACACAGGCAAGGCGTCAGGTAGGTTCAACTTTCAAGCCATTTCTTTACACCCTGGCTATGCAGGAGGGCGAATATACCCCGTGCTATAAAGTACCAAACATCTCCTACAGTGTTCAGTTGTGGGACGGAACGTTTTGGGAGCCTAAAAATTCGAGCGATGAAAGGATTGGACAGGAAGTGACGCTGAAATGGGCACTCGCTAATTCAAATAACTGGATATCTGCATATTTGATAAAAAGATTTCCACCAGAATCTGTAATTCAAATGGCCAGAAAAATGGGTGTCGTTTCACCAATCGACCCAGTGCCTGCCATCGCACTGGGAACACCCGAGATAACACTCTCTGAAATGGTTGGAGCAATGAATACTTTTTCCAATCAGGGTGTATTTATCAAGCCTTATTTTCTAACACGCATCGAAGATAAGCATGGCAACCTTATCGAACGTTTTGTGCCGGAGCAAAGCGAAGCCCTCGATGAAGTAACAGCATTCAAAATGATTCAATTGATGAAAGGTGTGGTTGAGAGTGGAACCGGTGTGAGGTTGCGGTCGAAATATGACTTGAGAAATCCCATCGCAGGAAAAACAGGGACCACTCAAAATCAAAGCGATGGCTGGTTTATGGGTTTAACTCCGCAGCTAACCACAGGTGTCTGGACAGGAGCCGAAGATCGCAGTGTACATTTCAGAACGATCAAACTGGGGCAAGGTGCGAATATGGCGCTTCCTATCTGGGCTATTTACATGCAAAAAATTTACAACGATCCTGTGCTTAACTTTCCAAAAGACGACTTTGAATCACCTTCAACAGATGTTTTTCTCGACTTCAACTGTGTTGAATCCGACACACCGGGAACAACGCAGGAGTCCTTACAAAATGACGATGATTTTTAAGTCAATCATTCGTTTTTCCTATCGATCATTTTTAACTCATTCACTGATCATATTAATGAGTAATTGTTTAATCTTTAGTGGATTATCATTTCATCACTGAAGATGTAAGCAGCCCCACCAGCACCCAAATGCCAGGAAGGGATGGTTCCGAAATTGCGCGCTCTCACCCTGATAAACCTGGTTTCATGGCCGATCCTACCCTCTAAATCCTTGATGATTATTCCCTCATCAGTAGGTGAAACGTTCGGAAAAAGGCTGCCGCGCTGAGTAAAAACTTTTCCGTCATTGGAAGTTTCATAAATCAATTCCGAAGGCATCCAGATCCAGGAACGCACATCTTGCAGGAACCCCATTGCGAAACCTTTGACATACTTTTGTTTACCTAGATCAACCGTCAATTCAAGATCGGTTCCCTGAAATCCCTGCCAGCCACCAAGCCGCCAATTGGCTGCTCCTCTGATTCCGTCGATCAGCGCATCATCTCCTCCTCCAGAATAATTTGGATGAAAAGGATAGGTGAGTTTTGAAGAATAATCTGAGTTTATTTTAACAATTTCAGCTTCAGCAATTTTGCTGTAACCTAATGCGGGAGTATAAGCCAACGCTCTGATCATGGCAGATTTATCAAGCCTGAAAGGCCCGCTGTATTCAATCGACTGCCCGTTGGGCACACTCCCATCAAGGGTATAATAAATGACTGCTGCTGAGTCCTGACTTATCATAACAACCTCTGCTTCAGTCTTAATCCTTTTGGAAGCAACATCAATAACAGGTACCGGCAGAATATAGTCCTTTCCAACTGCTGTCTGAATCAGGTACTTCTGTTCACTGTCCCGGTTTTTGTTTGGGCTGTTACCCATAACAAGTTGAAGTGACCCACCTTGCATGATGTCATCATGTTGAAGGTAGTTTAAATGGTATTCTTGCCCGTTCAGCTTAGCCGATTGAATGTAGAAATTCTCTTTGGAAAGATTTTCAGCCATGATGCTGAATGTTTTGCCGTTTTCGAGCCGGATGGAAATTTCATCAAAAAAAGGTGTTCCCAGAGCATAATCAGTAGAACCGGGACAAACCGGATAAAAGCCCATAGCGCTGAAAATAAACCATGCCGACATTTGCCCGCAGTCTTCGTTTCCTATCAACCCATCCGCCTCATCTGTGTAAAAATGATTCATGATATAATGGACTTTCTCTTGGGTTTTCCAGGATTGGCCTAGATAATTATAAAGATATGCCATGTGATGGCTTGGTTCGTTACCATGAGCATACTGACCAATCAAACCGGTAATATCTTTCATATCGCGGCCTCCAACTTCAACAGCTGTTGAGAAAAGCTGGTCGATTTTCGAAGCCAATTGATCTTTTCCACCATGAAGGCGGGCCAAACCGCTCACATCATGCGGAACATAAAAGCTATATTGCCATGAGTTGGCCTCGGTAAAATGCCAATCAACCACTGTTGGATCAAAGGGTTTTATAAACCCACCGTTCAGCCTTGGACGCATAAAACCTGTTTCATGGTCGAAGTAATTCTTATACGACTGCGATCCCCTGTAATACACCTGACTCAGGCTGTCAATGCCCAAATCATCAGCCATTGTGGCAATGCACCAGTCGTTGTATCCGTATTCGAGCGATTTTGACACCGATTCATGCTCTTTATCCCCCGGAATATAGCCATACTCCCTGAAGATATCCAGACCAAACTGCGGTCTTTCGGCACTCTCTATCATGGCATTCAAGGCTTTATGACCATTAAAATCCTGAATTCCTTTCATCCATGCATCTGTAATTACCGGAATTGCATGATTTCCGATCATACAAAAAGTTTCATTCCCGGCTAGCTCCCACACCGGTAATATGCCAGTTTTCTCATGAATACTCAGCATCGTTCGAATGAAATCAAGCGTTCTTTTCTGATCAATGATGGTCATGAGCGGATGCCAGGCACGATAGGTGTCCCACAGGCTGAAAACAGTGTAATTGGTAAAACCATTGGCCAGATGAACACCTCGGTCGATTCCACGATAGCGCCTGTCAACATCCATAAAAGTATTTGGTTGAAGCATAGCATGATACATGGCAGTATAAAATACTCTGAGCTGATGTTCAGATCCGCCTTTCACCCTGATAACTGAAACGGCTTTATTCCAGGCATCCGCAGCCTCCAGCCTTACTTTTTCGAAACCCCAGGCGGGAATTTCCTGCAAAAGATTGTTTCTTGCACCTTCAGCATCAACGGCAGAAAGACCAACTTTTACTTCAACAGATTCACCTTCAGTGGTTTGAAAACCAACAAAAGCTTTGATGTTTTTTCCTTCTGCTTTTAAAACTTTTCCCAAAAGGCTGTCGTTTTGAGCGATCCCCATACTTGTAAAGGGTTTGGAAAAAACCATGTGAAAATACCAAACCATGTCTTTTGCCCAATTTGTAGAGCGTCGCATCCCCCTGATTTCCGTGTCGCTTACCAGCTCAATCCATGATTCAACTACCTCATCACGGTGCTCCAGGTCGATGATCAGGTGCGACAATTCAGAAGCCGGAAAAGTAT
>JANJXG010000005.1 GCA_024709145.1 Bacteroidales bacterium
TGCTCTGGAAGACGGTGGTTGTATTATTTGCGGAAGCATTACAAATAAGGGTGCTTTTTTTGGACCAGCACTCGTTATGCGTTTAAATGCCGATGGTGATACCGTATGGACACGAAAATTTGAAAACACCACCTATGCTCAGGCAACAGCTTATAAAATTGAGGCCAGCACCAATGGTAATTTTCTCATCTATTTGGACAGATCTTCAACAAGCGCACAAGGTAGACTCATGAAAATAAATTTATCCGGCGAAACAATATGGGTGCAGCATGGATATAACTATTGGATGAAAATGACAGGCAAATGTAGTGATGGAGGTATTATTTTTACAGGTGGACATGATGTATATGGGTTTTTTATTAAAAGCTCTCAGGATGGCATGCATCTCGGACCTGTCCCTAAAGCACCCTGGAATGGACAAACCAATCTTGGTGGACCAACGTATTTCTGGTGGGACGAAACAGGTGCTCAACAACTAACATCCAAATACGAACTTCAGATTGCCACTGATGCCGGGTTTAGCAATATAGTTGTGAATGAGCAAAATATAGTTAATAATAATATCAACATATTCAACCTAAGCTCATTTACAAACTTTTTCTGGAGAGTGAGGGCATTTGGTCCGGAAGGTGGGCATGGTATGTGGAGCAGTGTTTTTCAATTTACAACCGGTGAAATTGTTGGTATGGATGAATCGTCTTCTTCAAAGGGGTTTTCGATAAGCCAGAATTATCCTAATCCTGCCTTTGACTTTACAACTATAATTCTGGAACTTGAAAAAGAGAATGAAACTGAACTGCAAATCAGTGATGTTACAGGTCGGGTATTATATACAGAAAACAAGCGGATGGCAGCAGGCCGACATCAACTTCAGCTGAATATCAGTCAGTTTAGTTCCGGATTTTACTTTTATTCGCTCAAATCCGGGAATGGTAAAGTGACGAAAACCATGAGCGTTATACATTGATCAACTGCAATTTCTGCATCGAAAAGAAAAAAGCGGGAAGGGTGATGGGTGATGGGTGAAGGGTGAAGGGTGAAGGGTGACGAGTTTCGCGATGCGAGCCTGTCTTGTCCTGAAATAGGTTTACACAAAAAGTAAACTAAGAACAGGATTATGAAAAGAAAAGTAAATCATTTTACGGACGAGTTTAAATTGAAAGTTGTCCAGGAGTATCTTCAAACGGACCTAGGCGTTACTGATCTCATGAAGAAGCATGGTATCCGCGGTAGTTCCTGTATATTGAATTGGATGCGTAAATTTGGTCTGAGTTATCCAACAGAAGACCAAGTAAAAATTGCTAGTCAAATGACAAAAGAAAGCATTAAAAGTAAGCAAGAGCTTGAGTTAGAGCAGAAGTTAAAAATCTTGGAAAAGGAATTAGAACATGAAAAACTTCGCACAAGAGCGCTCACTACTATGATTGATATTGCTGAGAAAGAGTTGAAAATTTCTATCAGAAAAAAGTCTGGAGCCAAACAGTAACCATGCTGCGCGATGAAGAAGTACATAGCGATATGGACACTTTATGCGAACTGTTTGGCAAAAGCAGACAAGCTTATTATCAGCGTGTTAAATATAATTACAAAGAAGTTTTAAAGGATGAGATCGTTTTGCAGATGATACAAAAAGAGCGCAAGAAAATGCCTCGAATCGGAGGGCGAAAACTCATGCTTAAGATTCAGCCTCAACTTCCAGATGAGCTATTTATCGGAAGGGATACTTTCTTTGATTTTCTCAGAGAAAATGGACTGCTTATTCGTAAACGAAAAAAGCACGTCTATACTACATTCAGCAAACATTGGCTGAGAAAATACCCTAATCTGATTGCTGACTATGTTCCATCAAAGGCACATCAATTATGGGTTAGCGATATCACATATATCCAAAATGCACAAAGTTTTTCCTATCTTTCATTGATTACAGATGCTTACTCCAGAAAAATTGTTGGCTGGTCATTAGGTCAGACCCTGGAAGCAAAGCACAGTGTAAAGGCATTGAAAATGGCTCTTAAGCAATTACCTAAAGGAAGCAAGGGCGTCTATCATCATTCTGACAGAGGTGTTCAGTATTGTAGTGAAGAATATGTAAGTATCTTGAATAAACATCATTTTCAAATCAGTATGACTGAAAATGGTGATCCATTGGAGAATGCTATTGCTGAAAGGGTTAATGGTATTCTCAAGGATGAATGGTTGAACCAAATGGTTTTTAAAAACGATGATGAAATCAACCAAGCGCTCACAAGCATCATTCACACCTACAATATAGACAGACCGCATAGCAGTATTGAATTTTTAACGCCTGAGTTAGCACATTATCAGACTGTTACATTAGAGAGAAAATGGAAAAATTATTACAAACAAAAAAATCTGGTATGTGTGGAATAAACTATCATATCTTTGATCTACCCAACAAAACGATGGCAAAGCTTTATACCATTGTTAATAAAACGGTCGGGGCATCGAGCCCCTCCGTTTTAACCCAACAAAACTCCAACGCGGCATTACCCATTATTAATAACACATGTGTCAAATATTAATAAATTAACCCAAGAACTGTAAACAAATTTCAGGACGAGTCAAAGTGAAGTGAAAAGCATCACCCATCACGCATCACTCTTCCCCTGCTATTGGCAATCCCTCGTCAGCGGTTCGTTGCTTTTTTCTCTTCTCCGGATTGAATAGGCGCAAAGTCTTCATATTTTGTGAAGTATTCCAGTCCTAAAACTAATAGTATAGAACTGATAGAATATACTTTCTGCATTATAAAGGCCAATTCTAAATAACTAAAGCTATAGAGGAAAAAGAAACAGTAATACGTCAATAAACTGATTATGCAGAAAAATTTAAGTAAATGTAGTTTTGACTTTAGGATAAAGAAAGTAATTATAAACAGACCAATCAAGGTTAACACAATTGAAATTGTTCCCAGGTCGTGGTAGGGCGTTGCAATTAAGAAAATTAAAAAAATGTTGGCAAATCCTATATATTTTAAAACATTAACCCATACTTTTAATGCAATCTTTTTCGACATATTTATAAAAAACACACCATAACCAACCGATTGGAATGCCATTCCAAGAATTGCCCAAATCCTTCCAGGGTTATCTAAGCCATTTATTGCTTTTGCTTCAAACAAATTGCTAATAAAATTTTTTGACCAGCCAAAACCCACGGAATTTTTATCAAGCAACGACCCTCCCGGATAGGCCAATGCAGCTAAGACAATTAATATCACTGAAATAGTCATGCATATTAAAACCAAATACTTCTTAATCATTTTAGTCAAATTTTTTCTAATGGTGTAGCTTTGTCGTTTGCAACGACCGCTGTTGAACCAAACCCAATCTCCAACGGTGGTCATCCTCCTGCGATAAAGGTAGGGATTTTGTACACTTCTATGACTCATTTTAAAGCATTTCATCATAAAAAGGAAATGCTTCCACAAAGCTTTAACTTAGCTTAAGTGACACATCATCAATGCACATTCCGTCACCTATCACCCAAAACCCGTCACTCGTCACCGTTACTCGTCACCCATCACCCCTTCCCCGCTTCCTTTGGCGGATAGAGCAGGCTGACGGCAACCGCGATGACGAGGATAGCCAGAATCACGAGCAGGGAGGCCACGATAGGGAAATGGAAAAAGCCGGCGAT
>JANJXG010000014.1 GCA_024709145.1 Bacteroidales bacterium
GCTGTGCTATAGGTTACAGTATGAGGGCCAACGGTTGCGGCTGTTGATGGGTTGGCATCGGCACCAAAGTCCCATAAGTATGTAACTGTCCCGGTTGTGCTGGAAGATGCATCAGTAAATGTCACAGTAACCCCCATGCAAACATTGGTAAGGTCAGCATTAAAATTCGCATTCTGCCCACTTACTTTACCAGCACCAAAGGCCAGAAGCAAAAGGCCTAAAGCCAGTTTTAATGAAATTTTGTATATCTGTTTCATGCCTTAGTCCCTCCTGTATTTTTGTTCGTACATCTGCTGATAATCGTGTAACATATAATTGCGGTTTTTTTGTTTCTTTCGTGGTTGTTTGTATTCTTTCACATCATCGAAGTCATTTTTTCCGAACTTAAAGCCAAGCGTGATTTCATGTGTGCCGCCACCATCATAATGGATGCCACCCAGGCCCAGCTCATAGGTGTAATGCAGGTTCATGGTGCTGAATAATTCGCCGCCAACTCCCAGGGCAACCACCTGACTGTTGCGGTACATACCGCTGACCCAGAATCGTTTACCAAAAATAAAGCTTGCCGAAACATCCACAATTGTCGGCTGGTTCGAGGTTCGCCTGATCACAACATAGGGCTGAAGCTGCACTTCGGAACTGAGATCGAATGTGTTGCCAATGTGAAACTGAAACTCTTGTTCAAAAGCAAAATTCCCCTGACTTTGTTCCAGGTAGGCATCTTTGGTGCGAAGCAATGTAGGCATTCCGAGCCCAACCTCAAAATTCCTGTTGTAATAGATGAGTCCAAAACCTGTATTGTAGGTCATCTTGCTGAGCTGGTCAAGATTCCGAATCAGCGGGTCGTCAGGATTTCCGTAGATTTCGTCGATGTTGATGGTATTTTGATAAACGCTGCCCCACAAACCAAAGTGAAGGTATTGCTCATCGGCCATTTGCAATCGGTAGGTATAACTAAGTGAACCTTTAAATCGTTGAAAGATATCCACCTCATCCATAAAAGCCTCTGCACCAAGATACATACTGTTTCCGATATAGAAGTGGGTGTTGAACCGGATGGTTTCGGGACTTTGACCAAAGCTTAGCCAATCTTTTCGGTAATTGAAGAAAAAAGCACCTTTTTCCTTGCTTCCGGCGGAGGCAGGACTAAGCGAATAGGGATTCATCAGATAATGATCGGTCAACGGAAACTGCTGACTAACAGCCATTTTACCTGCTAAAAAGAAAAACAGGCCCAGCAAACCAAGTATTTTATACTTCTTCATCTCATCAGGGTTATGGTGCCTTTAAAAACCTCACCACCTACACCTTCGATGATGTAGAAGTAAGAGCCTTCGGGAAGCGGGTTGTTGTTGTATTGTCCTTTCCAGTCGTTTTGATAATCACCTGTGTCAAGCACTGTCAATCCTGATCTGGTGTATATTCGCACTTTGGCTGGTCGGAGTGCATTGAGCATACTGATTTCCCAAACATCATTGTAGCCATCGCCATTGGGTGTAAGGAAGTTTTGAATTTTCAGGTTGGGGTCATAGGGAAACTCACTCATCACCACACCCACAGTGACTTGCTGACTGCTGCAGCCATTGCGGTAAGACACGGCAGAATAATTTCCAGGTCTCACTACCTGAAGCAAGCTGTTCTTAACTTGTTGATTCCAAATGATACTATCGTATATACCGTTGGCTTTCAATAATATAGTATCGTTTCGATACATCACAAGCGGCAGTTGATTGATTGGACTCCCATCGGCTAAACCAACTGTGAGTGTTGGTTTGGGCGAAATGGTTAGGGTGCGCGAAACGCCAGCCTCACATCCGGAGGTGGTGACAACATTTAACTCAACAACATACTGTCCTGACTGGCTGTATGTAATCTTTGGATCGGGTGTCGTGGCAACGTCACCCTGCCCAAAATCCCAGGACCACTGCTCAATTTCGCCAAACGAAAGAGTTGCCCGGCCTTCGAATGAAACTTCTGACTGGAGGCAGGTAGTTCCATAGGAAAAGTTTACAACAGGTACATCACCAATTATTACAGGCAGGTAAACAATGTGTGCCACAGAACTGTATTTGGTGCTTACTTTGATACCGGCAAGCCATTCACCGGCTTGTTCCAACAGAAAGACAGCTTCATTTCCCTGCCCGTCATCAAAAATCAAATCTCCATCCAAATCCCATTCAATCAGTTGAATGGTATCGTTGGTAAGAATCTTTGCGGTGAAATGTGTTGAATCACCAATGCAGGAAGGTGAATAGGTAAAGGAGGCTGTGGTTGAATATTTTACATCAACCTGTGCCGTTGCTGTTGAGCTGCATCCGGCTAAAGTTGTTCCGGTTACGATGTAGTGATTCTCAGGTAAATTTGGTTCTACAAAAAGCTGTGCTGCAGTTTCTCCTGTTGACCAGGTATATGTTGAAGCTCCTGAGGCTGATAACAGGACAGCCTCCCCCGGAAGTAATTCAGTATAAGCGGGTTGAATTATAACAACAGGAAGTGGGTTCACATTTACGGTGATAGTATCACTTTCTATCTGCCCCTGCAGGTTCATTATCCGCACCCAAAATATACTCGTTGCTGCAGGATTTACTTGAATGAATCGGGTTGTTTGTCCGGTATTCCACACATAACTTAAAGCCAGCGGAGCCTCGAGCCTGACCGTATCATCCTTACAAATGGTGACATCAGACCCAAGAAATCCATCGGATCTACCTGACGGTGCTTGTACAATGAAGTCACTGCTTTCAGCTGTTACGCGGGATGTAAGTGCATAAACATCAACCGATGCTGATATCATTACACACAAAAACAACACCAACGGTTTGATTAATAATTTCATACCCTGGCCTTCAATGGTTAATTAATCCGTAAAAGTAATGTCTCTTTCACAATTTCCAAAATTTTACCGGCAAAAATGTCGTCAAACATTAACAAAGATAGGTATTTGAACCAAATAAAATTGTAAATGAAAATCAATAAGTCAATTATTGAAATTATCACCTTTTACGAAGCTTCATTTGGTGGATGATGGAAAGGTGAATATGAAATAAAATAGATTCTTGAAATGCTATTGAATCACAAGTTTGGTTACAATTGTCAAATCCTGATTAGTGATGTGGAGAAAATAAAGCCCTGCCGTCAAATATTGAAATGAAAACCTAAACCCGTCAGTTGCTTTAATTGTTAGCATTTCAGATGAGGACCAAATTATTTTTCCTTCTGCATCAACAAGTTTCATCGAAACAACTTTCAAATCGTATGGGGTTTTGAGTTCACACCATCCTTTTGAAGGGTTAGGAACGATCGTAACCATTGGATTGAAGGTTTGATCATTTAAACCAATATAGCAATCGCTTCTCACGCTGAGTTCTATGGCATCGGCAGCTACACAACCCCCTGACAAGGCTACCACCGAGATCGTGCGGCTGGTACCGGGAAGGTAACTGCTTCCGCTAATTTCAATTTGTCGTGAACTATGGCCTGTTGACCAGTAATAGGTTTCGAAACCTTCGCCGGCATCAAGCACCACACTTTCATGAGGACAAAGCGACACGTCATCACCAAGCTCGATGCTTTGATCAAAAGCAATGACATGTGTTTGCAGGGAGTCGATGCCAACGCACCCATTTACGGCTGTTACCTGATAATAAATTGTATGCAATCCCGCGCCCGCACTGCCCGGATTAAAATAACCATCGTCCAGTGGCGACCCGCTGAAAAAGCCTCCTTCCGGAATGGCTGTAATGAGACTTGGATTGTCGTTTTCGCAATATACCGTTAACAGTCCGTCCATGCTGACCTCCGGTACAGGCAAAACGTCAACGGTGATTTCTGCCTGTCCGACACAACCTTCCAGACTTGTGCCTGTCACGCCATAGGAATAACTTTCATCAGGCGTAACAAAGATCTGCTGGCCGGTTTCACCCGTGCTCCACTGATAACTGTGAGCTCCGGAAGCCGTCAGAATCACGGTGGATCCATGACAAACTTCTGTTTGACTTGCCTGAATCTGGATTTCGGGCTGTAAATTGACTGTAACCAAGACTGAGTCTTCAGAGGTGCAGAACAAGGGTGCTGAAGCTGTTACAACAGCCCTGAAATAGGTAGTACTAAGTGGTTCAACCTGAATGGTATAGGTATTTCCAATCAAGTTGGAACCTTCATACCACTGACAGCTTATACCTCCGTTTGCGGTGAGCTCAACCGGAAAACCGGCACAGGTTCCTGTGTCATTGCTGATGGTCATAACCGGTAGAGGAGTTGCTGCAATGGCAATTTCTTTTAACTTTTCGCATCCATTGCTGCTAACAGCTTTTACCGAAAACGTTGTTCCTGTATTAACGGCAAAAGTTTTTGTGATCAGCGTCTGCCCGTTGGTTGGAACAGTGATTGTGCCGTTCCATACAAGCGTTGTCACCTCGGCAACAGGCGAAATTTCAACCTGAAGTGTGATTGAATCACCGGCGCAGACAGCGGTTGACCCGATAGCTGATAAGTTAAAATCAGGTAACACATATGCTTCTATTGTACTTGTATCAGTGGCAGCACAGCCAAATCCGTTCACAGCTCTGAACCAGGGCTTGAAGACACCGGCTTCAAGCGGTTCAAAAGTAATGCTCGTTGCATTGCTGCCATTGTACCATTCGTAAGACACTGCATTAATAGCTGATCCTGTGAGTGTTAAACTTTCACCCAGACACAATCCTGCCGCACCGGGTTCAATGGAAACGATGGGTTTATCCCATACATTGATAAACAGTGAGTCAGAGGCAACGCAACCGTTGGGCAGCGTAATGTCGAGCCGAATCAGGGTGGTATCAGTGGCAATCATGTTGAGAACTGAACTATTTTCCTGCAGAGGGGCACCATCCTGAAACCATTGATACAGGTATGCCGGGTCATCAGGCCCCGGAATAACAACCGGAGTATCAGGACATGCACCCAAATCTTCACCTAAATCAAAAAACAATGTCGGGAGCACCTCCACAATCACTGTGTCGGTTGCTATGCAATTATTGGCATCCGTCACCGTAAGCGTAAGCTCTCCGCTGGTTTCAGGGCAATAAACGATGGATGAAGTTGTTTCACCAGTACTCCACATATAAGTATTTCCTGCAATGTCAGGAGCCTGAATAGAAACACAATTTCCGGAGCAAACACTCAGATCCATTCCCAGATCAACTTCGCAACTGGCACAAAAACCAGGTTCATAATCGATCCCGCTGAGGGCACATAAACGTGTTTTAAAGGCCTCCTTTTCTGGTCCTGCAGGCAACATCAGCACATAATCCATGGCAATGAGCCCGTTGTATTCAGTCGGATTCTGCTCGGCATAGGTTACATTGGTTTCTGCCAATTCGAAAAGATTATCAGCAACACTGCCATTCCAGTTCAGGTTGATGAGAGATGAGTTGGTACCAATTCCGTTGTAGCTGTTGCCCGTTCCCCCGATGATGTTGATCGTACTGATGCTGACATCGGCTTCAACAACAAGGCTGAGGGCATGGTGGCGCAGGCTGGTGGGGATCTCTCCGTTGAGGGTAATGAGCAAGGTGTTGCCTGTTAAGCCATAATTGATGCTTGTAAGTTGCCTGACGATTTGATAGTCGATGATTTCTTCCTCGGTTGCCATCCACACTTTGTCGGTTCCATTTTTTCCGTAGGTATTGGCAATGTGATTGAAGTCGTTGAAAAAACTGGCTTGCGGATAGTCTTCAACAATGCGGTGTGTAAAAACAGGCATCCAATAGTGGCTGCCATTGACAGCAGCATCAGCATATTGATCAACCATTTGCTGCAAATTAACTGATTCTGCCAATACCCTGTTAAGTTCGAGGTTTTGATCCCAGCTGGTGAAAGTCCCGATATCAAGGCCTTCATTCGGAATCACTCCCCAGGCACCCATGCGTAAAACTGATCTGTAACCAGCCGCAAAAGCAACATCTGTATAGGGTGTCGCTCCATTGGGATTGACAAAAATCCGTGTTTTCACACCACCATCAATGGTATTCAGCAACCTTCTTCTGATAAAACTTTCGTTGCGTCGGATGGTATAGTGCATATAGTCGGGTTCGGTAAATGCGTCGGAAGTGAAGCCGTGGTTATTGATGCTGCAACCGTTGAGATACATGGTGGCCATCTGAGGCCAGGTTACAGTCCCATAGCCATTACCGGGTTGGTGCATGTCTTCGTCGTTGTAACCGCTGTAAGAAAAGATTGAGCTGCTGAGTTTAAAAGAGATATCGTTGCCACAACCATCTGTATAGAAAAGACCCGGAAAATTGTTGCCACCCTCATTGATTCCTGTAAAAAATTGAAATCCAACCGTATATACATCCTGAAAACCATCATCAGTATGAAAACTAACAGCAAAATCCTTGTTGTAACGCAAGACACTTTTTGTAACACTTACGTTTGCAGGTGCTGTGTTGAAACTCACCATGATATACTGAACCCCCGGCGGTGCCGCTTCTTGCCCTGATAGGTTAACCGTTGCTACGCCAAGCAGCACGCTAAGCCAGATGAGGACTAAATGATATGTGTTGTTGAAGTGAGTCATATGCCATTCATTTTTCAGAATTTCTCATACGGGGCATACTTTAGGTCTTTAAGAGCAGGTGCTTTAATAACCCTCTTTGATTTCGCTTTTGATTTTCTGGCTTTTGCTTCTTTCCTTTTTTCAGCTTTTATGTCTTCCTTGTCAGTTTTCTGACGGAGGTCAACACGCTCACGACCGGAATTGCTTCGCCGGTGGAATCGTGTATCATCCTGCATTTTGCTGAAGCCGATTGTAAACTCATGTGTATTTCCGGCAAAGCGATGAATTCCTCCCACACCTGCCTCAAAAGTGTAGTTAAGTACCATCCCATTCAAAACCCGCACACCGGCGGTGAGGCCAAAAAGTGAGGTATTTCGGTATAGGGCACCAAGCCAAAATTGTTTTTGGTAAGTAAAAAGTGTCGAAAGATCGAAAATCACCGGTTGATTTACCGTTTTTCTGATTAGCAAACCAGGCTGAAATTTCCATTCCGGACTCAGGCTGAAGCTGTTGGTAAGATAAAAATCATAGGCCCTTTCGAAGGAGAAATTACCGCTACTCTGGTTCTCATAGGCTTCTTTGGTGCGAAACATCACGGGCATTCCAAAGGCAGCAAAAAAATCGCGGTTGCTGTAAACCAGGCCAAAAGCAGCGTTGAAATTTGAATTAAACAATCTGTCCAGATCTTTCAGTAAAGGGTCGTCCAGGTCAACATTTGCCTGATCCAGACGAATGACACTCTGGTAAAAATGCCCGGAAAGGCCAAAACTCAAATGCTGCTGATCACCAACCTCCAGGCGGTAGGTATAGCTGAGGCCGGCCCTGAGCCTGTAAAAAATATCTGCAAAGTCAGTATAAACATCCCCCCCGAGGTACATCTTGTCATAAACCCGCAAATTACCGTTAATTCTAACAGTTCGCGGGCTGCCTTCAATTGCCGACCAATCGCGTCGGAAATTAAGAAACAGTTCCGACCTGTTGAAAGCCCCGGCAAAGGCCGGGTTTAAAGCGTTGGGATTGACGAGGTAATGAGACGACAAAGGAAATTGCTGGCCTGCTAAATCATTCAAAACCAGCATGGCCAAGATAATAAATATGAACTGCAATTTCCTCATCACCTGATAATGCTTAAGGGTCCTTTGATCACTTTGCCACCAGCTGTTTCAATGACGTAATAATAGGTGCCTTCAGGTAACGGGTTACCTTCATAATAGGCATTCCAATCATTCTTGTAATCATTGTTTTGATAAACCAGCGAACCGCCGCGTGTATACACAGCAACCCTTGCCGGTGAAATGGCATCAAGGTCTTTTACGATCCACAAATCGTTAAAACCATCGCCGTTGGGTGTGAGCAGATTCATATAACCATCCGTTGGTGTGACGGGATTGCCACTGACTGTGACCGAAAAGTGCTTTCTTGCACTGCATCCGTTTACATAAACATCCACATAAAAACTTCCTGCATTAATCACCCTGAATGTCGGGGTTGTGATTGTCCCGACCCAAAAAATGCTGTCATACTGACTTTGAACCTGATAGGTAAGGCTGCTTCCGGCAGACATATTGTTTGTTTGTCCATCCATGACAATGGTCCCGTCTGATAATGTAAGGTCAATCACCGGTGGCACACTGATGTTGATTTCTGCGCGGGCTGTATCTGAGCATCCGTAGGATGAAGTCACGATCATTACCACCTCATAAACCCCAGGCTGATCATATGTATAAGTGAATGAGCGCTCTCCAAACTCATTGCCATCGCCAACCTCCCAAAACCACGATTCGGTTGTGCCAATGCTTACCACCGATTCATCTGAAAAAAGTGTTGGCTGCTCAAAACAATACGATTCCGTGCTGAACGCAGCTATAGGAAAATCAGCAATAATAACGGTATTGTACTTGGTGTGCAGCGCACCACTCAGTGTTTTGATGCGCAGTCCGATCAGCTTCTCTCCCGCCTCTGTGGCTACAAATTTCAGCGTGTCACCGGTTCCGTCTTCAAACAATCCGTTACCAACTAAATCCCATTCCTTCACCAAAACGGAATCATTGCTTTCGATCGCGGCAATCAGAAAACTGGTATCGCCCAAACAGACTGGTGAATGCAGAAAATCGATCGTTGTATTAAATACCACTTCAATCGTGGTGGTGTCTCTTGCCGAACACCCGTTTACATCCGTGCCTTCAACCCAATAGATTGCAGATTGCATCGGTTTGACAGTGATCGTTTGGGTAGTGCTACCTTCTGACCATAAATAACTTACCGCTCCACTTGCTGTTAACTCGAGTTCTGTTCCAGGATCAATCACCGCTTGAGCAGGTACAACCTGAACTTCAGGCAAAGCAAGAACTCCAACGAGCAGGGTATCAGACACAACAAAACCATTGGTTGTGGCTGCAGCCCACACTTCGGTGGTTTCATCCAGAATGAGCGTGATACTCTGCGTTGTCAGTCCGTTGCTCCACAGATAACTGTCAGCCTGAGGCGCTGTGAGCCTAAGGCTATCTCCCTGACAAATGGTTGTATCATTCCCTAAAAAGGCGATATTCCGGCAGAATCCTTGTTCGTAAGCGAGGCCCGGAAGTGCACAGAGTCTGTCGCGTAAGGCTTCCTTTGGTTCACCATCGGGTAACATCTGAACATAATCCATGGCAACAAGACCGTTGGCCGGGATAGGTGCGTTCTCGGCAATCACCACCGCTGCTGTTGCACGCTGCAGGGCATCACCGACAACGCGTCCGTTCCATTTAAGATTGAGCAGGGCTTTGTTTTGGCTATACAAATAGGTCGACATCTGGTCGGGCTCCTGAACCACCATGTTAACGATGTTTGAGGTGCCTTCAATTGTGAGTGTCACAGCATAATACCTGAAATTCTCGGGGATATTCTGGCCTGACAGGGTGATTGTCAATACATTTCCTTCGAGGTTGGTGTTTACAGTGACTAATTCTTTTATCCGGAGGTATTCAAATACTTCGGAAGATGAGGCCGACCAAATGTTATCCAGTCCATCCTTACCATAGGCAGCAGCAATTTGATTCATCTGGCTTTTGAATTGGTCAAAAGTGATGTCGACTCCACCAAATCCGTGGTTAAAAAATGTGGCAATAAGGTGGTTATCCGGTCCGCTTTGGCTGGCAATGGTTTGAACCTGCTGAAACAGATTGGCTGTAATACTTGCCCTTGAAATCTCTATTCCCTGAATCGCCGGGAGTGATTCAACCCGCACCGGGTTTTCGATACTGTTGATTCCATCGTGATAAACTGCAAGGTGATGTTGTTTTGCAAAAGGAATCTGACTCACGGTATTGTTGGGAATCACATAAACATTCATGTCATAACCGCCCGGTATTGTGCCGCTGAGGGTTTTACGTTTTGTATAACTCAGGTTGCGTCTGACATCCAACTCAAAATCGGTCAGCGGTGGATCTGTTAAGCCATGATTGACAATACCAAACTCACCGGCCCACAAATTGATCAGGTTGTCCCAATGAAGATAGCCGTTTACGTAATTGTGAATGTCATTTCCCAGTCCATTGAATGAATACTGAACAGCATCCATTTTAAAGGGTTGGTTGTTTTGGGGATTGGCTTCAGTAAAAAACAAGCCCGGATTTCCCTGCTGACCTTTAAAATAAGGCATCACCTGATCATGCACAGCGGGATTGCCATCGTCCATTTGCAAAATCAATGCAAAATCTTTGTTGTATTTAAGCGGTGTCTTCGTGACCACTGGCATCGTGGCAGGAGGTTCGGCAAAGGTAATGGTGATACTGAAATCACTGACCGAGCTTCGTTGGAGCTGTTGAGAATGGAGTTTCATGTTGATAAACAACAGGTTGAAAAACAGGAAACCAAAGAAGACAGAAATCCTCATGAGTCAGATTTAGTTTTGAAAGGATAAAAATACGCATTAGTTCGGAATATCAAACAGCGGCTCAAAAAATGAAAGCTTTTTCAACCCGGAGGTGAACTGAAGCGCAATCTATAAAAACGTATCAAGGTAGAAAGGAAAATTGAAAAACCACCTAAATTCACCAATCATATGAGCTGAATGTCATTGTCTTTGATTGAAATAATCAAAAATAAATTATATTTTTTTTGATACTTGATTATCATTCAAATAATTAAAGGCAGCCGAAAAAATCAGATTTAAAAATAGGTTGATTTTATTAGGAAATCCCTAAGGAGCCCTTTAATTTTGCTTAACAAACATAATCTATTAACCAAAAAAATTGAGTATTTATGAAAAAAATTCTTGCTGTTCTAATGATTAGCTTTTTTGCCGTCGGCTTATTACAAGCTCAGGAAAGCACCTTCGGGAAAGGCGATAAAGTAGCAAACCTTGGTATTGGCCTGTTATCCGGATTGTATTCAGGTTCGGGATACACCAGCAAAATGCCACCTGTTTCTTTGTCGTTCGAATATGGCATCGTTGATGATGTACTTGAAGTTGGTTCGATTGGAATCGGCGGATATGTTGGCTATGCCTCTGCCAAATGGGAGTCGGACTGGGGTGGTGGCGTATGGGGTTGGAAATACACCAACTTCATTATTGGTGCCCGCGGTTCTTTCCATTATCCGCTTGTTGATAAGCTTGACACCTATGCCGGAGTTATGCTGGGATACAACGTTGTATCAGTAAAAGACATTGGAACTGTTCAGGTTGGTTACTCTGCTTCAGGCAGCGAAGGTGTGTTTAATGCCTACGTTGGCGGACGTTATTATTTCAATGACAATTTTGCTGCAATGGCTGAACTGGGAACAGGTATTGCCTACCTCAACATCGGTATTGCCTATAAATTGTAATTGGTATCGGATACTGAATCAAGAAATTAAGTTTTTATGTAGGATGGCGAGGCATAAATAATGAATGTCACGCCTAACAAAACAAGGGGGCCAAAAAGACAAACTTAAAAACATCCCCAAAAAGAAAAGGCAACTCCCGGGAGCTGCCTTTTTTCTTTGAGATTACAGCAAGACATTAAAAAAGAGAGACTATTTTTTAGCCTCTCTTTTTGCTCCCCCTTCTGGACTTGAACCAGAGACCCTCTGATTAACAGTCAGATGCTCTAACCAACTGAGCTAAGGAGGAGTGTTAACCCGATTGAGGGTGCAAAATTAAAACTTTTTTAAAAGTGACCAAATATTTTTAAAAAAATTTCTAAGGCATCAGCGAACCCGAAATTCTTCATGGCTGTTGCTGTTCCAATGGTTCACAATAGGGTTTAATGGCCTGATACTTTGACCTGACCGGGATAGACAGCGGAATCATTTCAACGGTTACCATCGTGATATCGAGCCCATAGGCTTTGACATCTCCAATTCCAATTCGTTTAAAAAGGTAGTACATATTTAGCGTAAACCGCTCAACCAAAGGCAGGTCATTCGACTTATTGACCCTTCTGTCAAGGTGTACAAAACGAAAATCAGCAGGAATGCGGTATTGACGAAGTGATGGATATTGACTGATCAGATCGATGCGTCCTTCTTCGTTCATGGAATGCAATACCTGGTTAAAATAGTCTGCAATGCGCGGTTGAACCTTAAAACCCAGAAAAAAATCAACGCGGTAAACCCGTTTGTCATACAACTCAGTTACTTTGTATTCCAAGGTATTGGGCTCGTCAAGAATATCTACATGCAGAAACCAATACACATCGGCTCGCTTGGGTTGTCGTTTTAAAATGCTGTAAATTGTCTTTTCCTCAATATCAGTCATCCTGTCGGCGTGGGTAGTATAAACAAGCTGGCTGGCATATTTGGGCACCGTTTCGTCCATACTAAGACTGTTGATGATGGGCAGATAGTCTTTGATGGCAAGAAATGACATAAACCTGTTTCTGATTTGCCGCCCTCTGTACATCATCAGCATTATAAATGCAATCACTGAAGCAGCAAGGACAGTAAACCAGCCACCATGTGAGAACTTATTCAGATTTGCAATGAGAAAAGCTCCTTCGATGGTAACATAAACCACGATGAACAAACCGATTAAAAAGAAGGAAATCTTTTTTGATTTCAGGTAAAATATCATCAATACTGTCGTCATCAGCATGGTGAATGTGATTGAAAGTCCGTAGGCTGCCTCCATATTTTCAGAGCTCCGGAAGATGAGAATCACCAGGATACAGGAAACATAAAGTATCCAGTTGATGGCGGGAATATACATCTGTCCTTTGGCAATCGAAGGATATTTGATCTGTATTTTAGGCCAGAAATTCAGCGAAATGGCTTCGCTGATCAGCGTAAAGGAACCTGTAATAAGTGCCTGGCTGGCAACAACCGCTGCAGTAGTTGCCATGATAATTCCTACCGGAAGGAACCATTGTGGCATGATGTTATAGAATGGATTGGTGGTCGCCTGTATCTCATCCAAATGCTCAAGTACCCAGGCACCCTGACCCAGATAATTAATTATCAGCATCGATTTGACAAATATCCAGCTCGTCCGGATATTCTTGATTCCACAATGACCAAGGTCGGTATACAAGGCTTCGGCACCGGTAGTTGCCAGGAAAACAGCACCCAACAATAAAATACCTCCTGGATATTCGGCCAGCAGACGTACGGCATAAACCGGGTTCAAAGCCTTAAAGACAGAAGGATTAAGGAGTACATGTCCCATTCCCAAAGTTCCAAGCATCAAGAACCACAAAAACATAATCGGCCCGAATGCCTTTCCGACAGCCGAAGTACCAAACTGTTGTACAAAGAACAACCCGGTGATGATAATCAGCACGATTGGAATGACCGGAATGGTGGGGTTGTAAAGACTCAATCCTTCCACAGCAGATGTAACGGTGATAGAAGGTGTAATGATGCCATCCGCCAGCAAGGTACTTCCACCGATGATAGCAAAGGTGCTCAGCCAACGATAGTCTTTTCGCAAAAGGGTAAACAACGAAAAAATACCCCCTTCACCTTTGTTGTCGGCCCTGAGGGTGATGATAACATATTTGACAGTGGTTTGCAGTGTCAGCGTCCAGAAAATGCTTGACAAAGACCCCAGGATTAACAACTCGTTTACTTCGGTCGCTGATCCCAAAATTGCCTTCAACACATAAAGCGGAGAGGTTCCTATATCGCCATAAATAATTCCAAGTGTGACAATTACACCAGCGAAACTGAGTTTCGACAAATAGTCCTTCGAATGACTCTTCATGACAAAGAAGATTAAAAGGCCGCAAAATTAAACTAAATTAAGGTGGTGTTTCACAATGCAATTCGTTTTGGCTTTCATGCCTTTTTACAACGGTTGTTGAAAGCAAAAAGGGATTTATCCTGGGTAAGTCAGCTTTGTTTTGGTAGTATCTCCTTCATCGATTGAACATCAGCAAAAAATGTCAGGTTTGCTTTCCATACAAGCATCGAAATTGAGATTTATTTGATCCGGTTCAAAAAAAAATACTGCTCTGAAAACCAGTGGCACCCTCAGGTAATCATAATTCAATTGAAGATTTTCTTCTTCCGGGTTAGTGAGACCTTTCCATTCATTAGGAACAAACTTTCCTTTCGATCAAAGGAAATACAAGTATGAACTGAAAAAACTGATTGATTCTGATGTCAGTATAAAATCCGATTTCGAAACCTTTCGTGGCATGAACATTGCTTGCGATGCCTCCACCCCGCAAAAATGAATAGCACGGTGCGCCTGTTATCACAAAACCGGCACAATTTTTTTGAACATAAATCAATGGTGATAAAGCACATACATAGAATGTTGTTAGCGCTAAATGCCGAAATTGACTGATTGGAATTTTGGGTGTGCTTATGATTTTGATAGCTCAAAGTTTACAATCGAAAAAAATTCAATAAGAAAAGGAGATTCAATGACAAAATAATTACTTTTGTTTCGTAATTTTACGAAATACGAAATATGACCACAGAATTACTTGTTTACTCCGAAAACCATCAGAAAATGGCACGTTTTGCCAAAGCCCTGGGCCACCCTGCGCGGGTGATGATTGTGGAGTTGCTCTCCCAACAAAGCTGCTGCTACAGCGGCGATATTGCCGACGACCTTCCCATTGCGCGATCTACCCTCTC
>JANJXG010000033.1 GCA_024709145.1 Bacteroidales bacterium
TGAATAGCAGATGGCACGACCCTTACTGATGTTTAACTGTTTAAAGGTATCCATTGCCATATTTGAGTTTTTCCTTACTGTCCCACAACCCCCAGTAAGCCCCCACCACACCTTCGGCCCCAACTTTCCATGATTCATCAAACGAGGAAAAATAAAAGACATCGATGCCTTCATCCAGTGCCCATAACTGGGTGTTGATGAAGTATCTGAGTGCATTCAGATATGATGGAGCGGCTTTTCCAAGGCTTTCTCCTTTGCTTGGCCAGCCGGTTTCGGTAATAATTACCCGTTTTCCAGACGCAGCTGAAGCTGCCTGCCGGTACATCATTTGCATGTGTGCGAGTGAGTAATCAAAGTCTGTTCCCTCCCAGAAAGGATAGCAATTGGAAAGAATCACATCACAAACCTCGGTGACAGCTGGTCGTTTTGAGAACTCGTAATAAGCATCCACATATCCCACGGGGATATCAGGGATGGCAGCTTTCACCAATTTAATCCGGTCGATCAGCTGCTCTTCGCTTAGATCCTTTCGGTATAGCACTTCGTTACCAACGGCGGCAATGTCGATGTAACCATCTTTTGCAAGCCTGATAAGTCCTTCAATTTCTTTCTGATTTTTTTCCTCATCCTTGCTTATCCAGGCACCGACAAGGGTTTTTAAACCCATCTCTTTGGCAATGACAGGAATCAGTTCGTTGCCCTCAATGCATGAGAACGACCTCACCCAGCCTGTGTATTTTCTAAGGATGTTTAAGCGTCGCCTGATCTGGGCTTCAGGAATGACGTCGCCCGGCTTCTGTCCTTCTTCATAAAGACTGAAGCAAATACCATGAATGCCACCGTACAGGATTTCAACAAACAAGCTTTCGAGGTCTTTTTCCGATTTGCCCTCAAGAAACTGCTCTTTCAGCACGCTTCCGGTATGTTTGTAACTTAGGTAATTCTCTATTCTGAACGACATAGTTTTAATATTCTGAATTAGTGTAAATGATTCGATTACAATTTTTTAATACTTTTATAGCTCACCCCTTCGAAGCACCAGTTCATCTTTAATGGCTTTTGCTTTGGCTTCTGTGAGGTCGTACTTCCACATCACAAGGATGGCCAAGCCAGCTGTTGTAGCGGGAATAAAGATGTCAGCCAGCCTCAGATTCACGATGGTGTCGGCTGATTGCAGTGCCAGATTCTGATCGAAGCCAACGAGTTTGAGAACAAGACCACCCAACACCAGTGCCAGGCCCTGACCGAGTTTTACCATCCACCAGTAGATGGCTCCGAAAGTTGCCTCTTTTCGGGGCATGCCGTTGTTCAGTTCGTCAAGGTCGCATACATCTGCTGTCATGCTCATCATCAGCGTAAACAAACCCCCGATACCAAAAACCATCAAAGGCACAGGCATAAACAACATCCAGGGATTGCCCGGATCGAAGCCCCACCATTTTAATCCATAACCAACAATTGACAGGACAGTAGATATAATGAAAGCCTTGCGTTTGCCAAGTTTATTTGACATCCAGGTTACCACAGGGATGATGATAAAGGCAGTTGACATGGCGCTGATTGTTGAAAACCATGCAGGCCAGGTGCCGGCAGCACCATAGTCGCCCTGAAACATATAAAACACAATGATGAAGTAGCTGAACGAAGCCACCATTTGAAAGCCGTTAAAAACAAGAAAGGTTGCGGCACAAAGCCTCACAAAAGTTATATTCTTGAAAATGAGCACCATATTATGCATTAGACTTTTGAAATTGTTGGCAATGTTTTTTAGGGTAAGCTCGTCGCGGTTGGTAAGGTTGGTTTGATCAATCTCCTTGCACATCAATGCCGGGGCAATACCCAAAAGCATGCAGACTACACCCACGATGATCGAAAGTTGTCTGACCCCAACGGCCTGTGTTTCAAAAATGTTGGGGTTGGCAATGAGAACCCAAAACCAGGGCACGATCATCCAGGCGATCTGACCGATTGTTTGAGAAAATCCCATCAGGCGGGTACGCTCCTTATAATCGAAAGTCATTTCATAGCCCAGCCCGATCAAAGGAGTCGAAAACATGGTATTGCCGATGAGGTAGACCATTGAAAAAATCAAAAAATACCAGAAGTTATACATTTGAGTGTTTTCAGGGTTAAGTTGCCAAAGCACGGCAAATAAAACACCGCTCAGTATGGCTCCAATCAGGATGTAAGGTTTTCTGCGTCCGTATCTCGACTTGGTGTTATCCGAAATATAACCCATAATGGGGTCGGTAAGGGCGTCGAAAAAGCGTGGTAATCCTCCCAGCAAACCAGCAAGGAAAGGATCCATACCGAAGGCCGTGAGCAGGAAAAACGAAAACACGCCAAGCGAACCCGGCAATAAATTGTTGACCAAATGGCCTGCCCCAAAGGCTGCTTTCTGCAGCAATGGAACTCTGTCTCTTGAAGCTGTTGAAACTGTTGTCATTTCTATGGGTTTTGATGAAACATGGTATTAAAATTCATTGAGTTTCTGTGCTGGCAGGATGATTGTTTGGATGGCTTTTGCGCTGATGCTGAGGTCGCAAACCGATCCGTTCAGAGATAGCCGGATGCCGAAAGGATTTTCATCCGGGTTAAATACGACAACGGCCAGGCTACCATCGGGGTTTTGAACAGCTGTTGCCATGAGACTTTCGTGCGAAAACGAGAGGCCGACCCTGACAGCTCCCGGCCTGATGAATCTGCTGAAATGAGCGAGGGTGTAATAGAGTGGTGTAAAATACACATTGTCATTTTCAGGATCAACAATTACGGGAGCAGCACACCAGTTTTTGGCCCAGTTAGGTCCACCCTGCCGGTCGAGCACCATATTCCAGTCGATCCATCCATCCACCCAATTGTTGAGGCAGCCAATGATGTCGCGGGCGTAACGAAAAACAGGTACATATTTGGGATGGAGGTGTTTTTGCGAATCGGGAGCCCAGTCCCAGCCCCAGTCTTTGGCTTCTTTCGACCAGTACCAGGCATCGTCGTACCAGCGTGGCACCTGCGCATCGATGCAGGCTTCGGTGTTGATCAGATGCTTTCCGGGGGCTTTTTTATTCGCATATTGCAGTGACTCCGGGAAGTAATCAAAGGTGCTGGCATACCAGTGCATGGCTGTGCCATCGAAAAAATCAGCTGATTCCTCGTCACTAAACATGACATCGACCCATTTTTGCAATTCTTCGCCCCTGTTTTGGTCGAAACCCAGAATTTTAACCTCTTGACGGTTTTGGCGCAAGAGCGGACCAAGATGGTTTTTCACAAAGAATGACATTTCTTCAGGGCTAAAATGCATGCTTTCCCAGTTACTATCGTTTCCAAGCGGCTCGTTTTCAACCGTAAAACCCCATATTTTGATCCCTTCCGCAGCATAGGCTTCAAGGTATTTTAAGAAAAAAAGTGCCCAGGTATCGTAATAAGTTGGGAGGAGTTTCCCTCCCCGCCAATCTTTGTTGTCTTTCATCCAGGGAGGTGCTGTCCAGGGAGAAGCAATGATTTTGAAACCATCTTTTGAAACCGCCATGGCCTCTTTGATCAAGGGAATGATGTCGTCGCGGTCTTCATCAACTGAAAAATGTCTGAGCAACCGGTCGTCTTCAAAAGGGGCAAAGGAGTAGTTGCCCAACGAAAAATCGCTGGAGTTCATATGTGTTCGCGTAAGCGAATATCGCGCGCCTGTTTCGCCAAAATAGGCCTCTACGATTTTTTGCCGGTTTTCTTTTCCTAACCGGTTGAGCAGATAGGCCGTGGCTTCAGTAAAAGAACCGCCGAAACCGGTGATGGTTTGATATTTCTCTTCTGGTATAAGCTCCATATTAATTCTGCTTTCGGTTGATGGCCAGGCTGTGAGCCGGGTAAGTTGATGGCCACTTGCAGATGTTTCAAACACTTCCACCTGTAGTTCGGTAGGTTTGGTACATGCAACCAAAAGGAATATGAAAGGTATCATGGCAATGGGTATCAGTGGTTTATTGTTCATGATATGGCTGGGATTATTTGTCATCGGCTTGGCGTATCTGACTTTTCAATGGTGGAACTAATGCATTTAACATAAGTGCATTAATATCGCCATCATACGTTTTTACCAACGTATTACCGTCCCTTATAAGGCCTTTAAAGGCGCCGGCATCAGCTTTCTCCCATAGCGCAAATTTTATCTGTCCCTGCAAGTTTATTAACCCAAAATGATTTTCGGAACCATTGGGATTGGCAGCATCTTTCCAGGGCTCATCGAAAGCCTCAAAATAGAAGCAACTGATCCCTGCCTGATCTGTCCATTCGCGCGTGAGGCGGTAATACAGCCCGGCTTTGTATTCATCCACTGCTTTTGATCCTTCCGGTCCGTAAAAACCATCTGAAAAAGATGCCCAGCCTGTTTCGCCGATATGCACAGGCTTGATGGAGTCGATTTGATGAACATATTGGCAGACCTTTTCATATTGAGTCCTGGCATAGTCGCGTGCCCGCAGTATGGCTTCTTCCATTTTTTGAGCATCGCTCTTTAAGCTGTCGGCTTCGGCCACAAACCAGAAATCGGGGTTGTAATGGGTGTCGTGCATCGGGTAGGTATGAACCGAAACATAATCCACTGCCCGAATCAGACTATTGAGGTCGGCTGTGTGATATTCACTTCCTCCGCCACCCCACGATGCAAAATTATCGGAGCTGGTAATCCACAACGTCTGTGGTAAAACACCTTGCTGCTTAAGCTGTTGCAAGTGGTTAACCCATTTGAGGATGATAGCCGGTTCAACATAATAGTTCCAGGCCCAATGCACCATGGCCTCGTTGCCAACCGCGATGATCTTTACAATTTCCGGATATTGCAGTGCCAGTTTCACAGCACGTTCAATTTCAGCACTGTTGGCTTCACTCTCGATGTTTCGGATTCGTTCGGGCAAATCGGTCCAGGCGTTTTTGCAGTCAATCCAGGCTCCCAGCATGACATACATCTCAAAGGCCGGATCTTCTTTTTTCAACTCACTGATGGCTTTCAGCACCGTAGAGGCTTCATCGTAAAACACATTGTAAGTGCGCAGAAGTTTAATCCCCATGGCTGAAAGAATTTTCATATCTTCTTTCACCTGAATCAAAGTTGGCTGCACAGCTCGGGTATTTTCGCGGTAGCCACCATAGCAGATTGCCTGAACCTCCGGGTTGCCGAGTAGTTCAGCAGCTGTTGGGTCATTCGATTTTGGCAGCTGCGAACAGCTCGACAGCATCACGAAGGCAATCATTACTGCAAGCAGTCGGACCAAGTTTCGCCAGTTTCTTTGGTAAGACGTTGACTGTTTTTTCATCGCAATGTGTTTTGATTAACGAAAACTTCAATGCGGTCGATGGTGCCTTTGCGGCTGAAAATTTCGTTGCTTACAGCTGCATCAGCCTGATGATCAATCAGATTAACCCAGTTGCCATCGTTGTAACAGATTGTCATTCCGTTGGATTCTGACAAGGTATAAATCACCAGACACTGACATACAGTGAAGGCAAGCTGACCCGGTTCAAGTTTTTTCTGCCGTTTGTTTCCTTCCACAGTAAGGTAACTGAAATTTTGCGACTCTTTCAGAAAAGCTTGCCTGCGCAGAAGGGCCGGGTTAAAATGCAGGCGGCCACCAGTTACAAAAACACCCATTTCGCTGTGATGAACAAGGATATCTTCCTTCACCTGACCAGTCATGCCCGGCTGCTGAGCTCCACGATGAAAAGGCGTGTGGGAATAGGGATCGGTGGGAAAGGCGCCATATAGCTCCGGTGATTTGTGAACGCCAATGCCTGCGTCAATCTCGTAATAATGCTCAAGCATTCTGCCGATAACATCCTCTCCGGCCTTATCATCAATGGCTTTGAGACAGCATTCCTGAACGGCCAAATGAAGTTTTGAAACCATGTGCCAATAGATGGAGCCCAGGCCTTCGTACGAATAGAATGTCCCGGAACGACCTGTAAAAGCCTTGTGGTTGAACACTTTCTCAAATATTTCCATTAAGAGCTGTCTTTCCGTCTGGATGAGGTCGTTGTAATCATCCGGTAGTTTACCAATGGCATAAACGAGGTCGCGCAAATTTCTGAAGTCACCATTGAAATGACAGCCCCCCAGCACGTCTTTTTCAATGATGGTGCGATCGCCTTTTGCCAGCAAGGCCCGGAGGAGTTTTGATGAGGCTATTGCATCGTCGGGGATGTTGTTTTTTTGTAAAAATCCGGGTAACTCCTTGTTTGGATAGAGGATATACGAATATTGATCAGCACGGAAAAGACTGGAGTTTTTAAGGGCATCCATCACTTCGAGCGCTTCATGGCTGCTGAGCATACCACTACTCAGCACGGACACCTGTCCTTCGAGCATTTCGCTCAGATGGCTGATTGTAGCCCTGTCTTCTTCGATTGTGATCAGGTTATAGGCATGAAAGAGTTTGTCAGGTCTTTGGTTAGCGCTGATGGAACGGGCCATGAAATCAAGGCTGACCGATGTAAACTGTTTCAGTCCCTCACATGAGATGTCGCGTTTTTTTCCACTAAATCCATTCACATAAATATGTTGCCTGAATGCCGAAGCAGCTTTTCCGAAGCTGTCGAGAAGTCGTTTCCGGTCAAAATCATTCATATCTTCCGAAAGTAAGTGGCTGTTTTCGAGTATGGTATCACGCATGCTATGATAAAAGTCGGCCAGTTCTTCGGATATCCTGAAACTTGTTTCAGCAGAATGAACGATCAGCTGATCGAGAAACTTCAGAAAACGGTACAGGTAATTCAAAGTCACCATCGACACCCCGTTCCCTACTAATGCATTGTTGGCATCGTTCCATTCAGGTCGTTGGGTGTTCATCCAGATGCCTGCACCAGGGATGAAATTGGAGAGTTTGGCCAATACGGTTGCCAATATTTTCTCCATGAAATTGACATGGTAAAGATTACCGTCAGCTGTTGTAAGCAAGGCGCCGTCGGCACCAGTTGTTTCCCGCTTCTGACGGATGGCATGATCCCATTTGTGATCAAAGGCGATCGTATCTTTTGGGTTTTTCAGAATCTCTTCGTACGGTTTGATGATGTAAGGCACAGCGGCATAAACGAATACATCTTTTGCGAACCATTCGCGCAAGCTGCCCGGAGCATAGCGCTCAGCTATTTCGAGAAACTTTTGCAGGTAGATAATCTGGTGGTCGCCCCAGTAGCCGATGTAGGACCATGGATTATCTGGCTCTATTGTTTCCCAATCAAAACCATCTTTGGTCACACGATACGGGTTGTATCCATCAAAGGTGGTGGCATTCATGAATTTGAGTATCATGCCGCTGATGAACTCCGGATAGGAATGAGCAAGTGCCTCCCAGTTTTGAAACAGGTCGCGCCAGTTTCCTTCGTAGTCAAGGATTTTAGAGCCATCTGTCTCGTTTTGCGTATTGATTGAAAAATAATTCCACGGACGACTTGGATCACCATGACGACGGCTGAATTTCAACGGTAGGTACTCAAGTGCCAGGCGTATGAAATCGGCATCGTCGCAATTGATTAAAAGAGTTTTCAGTGAATGCAGCTGAAATACTTCAGGTAACTGACTTAAAATGAACTGATTCCTGCCGACAATTGCCTTGTTGGCTTTTTGCAGATAGTGCCTGAAATCGCTCTTTTCGATGAGGTAGTTGTTGTCGAAGGTGCCTCCGCGCATGATGTTGAAAAGCACATTGGAGAAATGACGTGTATCATTCAATTGATCCGAGGTACACTGCAATCCGTCGGCGGCGCCAACAAGTTTGATCAGGTTTTCGGTGCCGTCATCAATATCAGCCTGCAAGGTTTCACGGGTAATGTTGTTCAAAACGATTTCGCGGCTCAATCGAATGATATCAGCCTGAGTCTGGTTGGCATTAGCAATGATCTGCCAGCTTCTTTCCGATTCTGCGTCCAGGCTTAGGTCAGTATAGATAAAATAAGCCCCTTTTTCACCTTTCACATCGGTCTCGGGTTTCAAGGAAAGTCCGTTTCTGAAATTTTTAAGCTGACACGACGACAAAAGGTATTGCGGATTGCTGACTCCCAATGACCAGGCGATGTTGGCTTTCAGTGCTTCGCTGGGCTCTGCTTTGTCGACGATGATGGCGCTCAGTGCAAAAATGCCAATGCTTGATTGGGGGTCAAGTTCACTGCGTTTGTAGGCATCAACCAGGTTGCTGGTTGTTTGTTGCAAAAAGCTCGGAACACCATAAGGCATGATATTCTGTATGCCATCAACCAGATTTATTTGATAAGCATTCCTGCTCAAATTGATGAGTTGAGCCTTTCTTACAAATCCAAACTTTTTCGAATTGCTCCATTGGTAACGAAACACCAACTCTAGCTCGTGGTTGATTTCTTCGAACAAAATTTTGTTTCCGTGAACGCTCTTGCAGAGGTTGCGGCTGAGGTTGTGGCCAGGGATACAGTGTTCGGAAAAAGGCTCCCACAAAACCGGGTCGCTGTTATCTTTTTTAATCCAAAAGATTGACTTACTACCTGTTATACCTGCAAACTCTGTCAGTTTATCCTCAGTATAGTATGGAAACAAGGCGTATTCGGGGTTTTTCCTTCCTGCCGTGAGACCGCCATTGCTCGAAATAAACATCCAATGATTGGAATCACTCACCACACTCATAAAAAAGGGTCGCATGACATCATAATTTGCTATTCTGAAATAGCTTTCGTTCTCATGCATGATCACTTCCATAGCCACTTTTTTTCCCTGCCTGGCAACATTGTTTGCCGAATACGCCTCGTTCATAGTTTTAATTAAAGGTTAAGTTCTTTTTTGCAGATGGACGCTTACTTCACTTCCTTGTAAACCCTTACATAATCGACCACCATTTTCTGCGGGAAAGGCGTTTCGGAAGTTGGAAATCCAACATAATTGCCGCCAACAGCCACATTCAGAATCATAAAAAAGGGCTGATCATAAACCCACTCGCCGGGAGGATCGTTCCGTTCGATGCGCTGATAGAGGAAATCATCCACAAAGAAGTCAATCTTGTTCTCATCCCATTCCACAGCATAGATATGATAATCAGCATCGAACCTGTTGTTGACAAGTGCATATTGTTTTGTGATCGGGTTTCCGCCTGAATAGCCGGGCCCATGGATTGTTCCGCTGATGATATGAGGTTCTTGTCCGCGCAGCTCCATGATGTCAATTTCACCACATTGAGGCCAGGGTGAAGTGAGTATGTTTTCGCCGAGCATCCAGAAGGCGGGCCACAAACCGGGACCGTAAGGAGTAATGAGCCGGGCTTCGAAACGGCCATATTTTTGAGCAAAAAGCCCCTGCGTTTTAATCCTTGCCGAAGTGAAGCCGTTTCCATTTCGTAGCGCGGTGATCACAAGATTTCCCTCGCCATCAAGGGAGATGTTTTCGGGATTGTTGATATAGTTCTGCAGCTCCGCATTTCCCCAGCCTCCTTCGCCTGTGCCAAGATCGAAGGCCCATTTGGCAGCATCGGGTAAAGTGCCGGCGGCAGCATCGAATTCGTCGCTCCAAACGAGACTCCAGTTGCGTTCGTCAAGTTTTTGAAAATCGTCGGGCTTGCAGCCGAAAAAACTGATTGTCAGCAGCCATGCCGCAAAAAATGTCAGCTTGAAAGTTATATTCTTTGTTTTCATCTTGTACGTTATTATTTACGGAAATAAATGTTGTCCAGATAAATATCGCCATTGCCGTCGAACTTAAACTGTATGACATCGTTCAGGTTGACCGGGGCAAACTGTGACAATGGAATATCAATCGAAACCCAGCCTGTTGTTGGTACACTGAGTGCGATGCCGGTTTCAACCGGGCCTGTGCTGATAATGAACACATTGAGCGCGGTGGAATTGGCTGTCCAGAAATCGAGGTGAAGGTGCGTCATAGCAGACACATTTTGGCCTCCTGCCAGCTGAATGCCCTGATAATTCAAGCCTGCATACTTCAGCATTTTGTTGCCCTGAATCTCAACTTCGGTGACTTGTGTAGCCTGGCCCCAATTTGGATAAAAGTCAGTACCCGCAATGGCCGTATAGGCATCGCTGTAAACCGAAGTAACATTGACTGCAGCCACTGTGGGAGTCGGGGCAGGCACATCAGGCTCTGTCAGCGGTGGTGGCGGTGTGCCATCGTCGTAAAAGAAAATATTGTCGGCATAAAAACTTGACATGGCCCCATTTTCATTCACAAAAATGATCTGAAACAACTTGTCTGTTCCTGTAAGGCCGTTGAAATCGGCAAAAGGAATGTCGATGCTAATCCATTGCTGAGCCTGATCGGTAGTAATCGTCTTTGAATAAACAGCCGAGGCAGCAGCACCTTGATTGACCAGCTCGATTTTAAACTGCGCATTCGAAGGTAAGGCGTTTGGAAGATAGATATCCATGTACAAATGCGTCATGGCGGTGGCATCCACTGTTGGCGAACTGAATTCAACACCCACAAAATTAAAGTCGGTATAATGCAAAATGTGATCGCCATTTACTTCAAAATCAGCCGAAAGTGTTGTTTGATATGGAGCCCAGTATCCATTGTAATAATTCACAGGCACATTGCTGTAGGTATCACTAAACAGTGAAATTACATCTTCGGGGGCTTTATCAGGTACAGGAGCTTGTTCAAAATTACCCATCGACTCAAGGGTTAGCGAACCTTGAGCTTCTTCACTGCCAACCTTGGCTGTAATTGCAGCAGTACCAGGTCCGCCGACAACCGCCACTTGTCCGGCAGCATCAACGGTTGCTATTGAGGGATCACTCGATTGAAAGGTAAAATACGCCGAAGCTGCAAATACTTTTTGGTTGACGCCGTCAGGCAAATTCACTGAAGCTGATAAACCGCTGATGCTTTTAGTAACACCAACAAAGGCAGTTTCAACATTTTCTTCCCCGTTTAAAATGGAAAACTGTTTGTGAGCGATGGTTCCCAGATTTTCGAATTTCAGTTCATCGATCCAGAAGGTATAGCCTTTTTCGTCTTCAGGGCCTTCGGAATAGAAAAACATGCCACGTTCGGCTGTTAATTTTGATGGATCAGGAATGGGGATGATGTATTTTTTCCAGTTGGTATTCACTGCAAGGCCAAGAATGGTAACCTGAAATTTCGACTCGCCAAGATCGTTTCCAAAACCAACAACATCGATATCAGCAGCTTGTGTTGCCTTAGCCCAAAAAGTAAGGGCGTTGTATGGAGATAAGTCGCACGGAACTTCGGTAAAAAAGCTTCCACCGGCATAGGCACCTCTCGGGTCGCCGGCATCCGGAACTTCAAATCGCATGGAAGCAGCTGTATTGTTGTAGGAGACTGCTTTATCGAGGTCAAAAGCTGTGGGCACCGAAGCACCAAAGGCAGCATAGTTCAGCCCGGCACTGAAGCCGTCGATAAAAATTTCGGGATTTGATGCAAATTCAGCCGGTTTCAGGTCTTCAAGATCGCGTTCACAACTTAAGAACAGCAAAACAAGGAGTCCCATCGGGACATAATGCAACAGTTTTATAAAATGTGTTTTCATCCTATTTATTTTTAATTACCGATGTTAATGTGAATGTAGGTTCTGATTTCCCATTCGTTTCCATTGTCGTAGCCGATGGCTGTTGGGTCAGGCACCTGAATGCCTCCCGGTCCGGTCACAATCACAGGGGCGTAACGGGGCGAATATTGGTCGAGGGTTCGGTATGTTCCCCTGATACCGATACGTGTTTCGGGCAGATCGAGCCAGCCTGGCTTTGCAAGAGTGGTTGAAAGATCGGCCATCAGCTGCAATGGAAATGTAAGGTTGAAGTCGCGATGGTAGTCATAAGGCCCCCAGTCGTTGACCCTGACAAAACTGTTGACCCTGACCTTTTTGTAGATCATCCTCAGATCCAAACCCATTCTTTTAATCAAACGCGCATCGCTTCCATTGGCCTGAGCATCACCTGTGTAGAGGTTTGCGATCAGACCGAAATCTTTGGCTGGTTTCGAAACGATTCGGGCGTGCACTTCCCAAAGGTCTTGAGCCGGTGGAGCGCCGGGAAAAGCAAAAGTGGTTCGGCCATCGGGCAGAATGCCTATGGCAGCATCTTGTGTGGTTGGAAGGTGGCGGTACACCAGACCGGCGCTGATGGCAAAACCGGCATCCTCGGCCACATCACTGTCCCAGTTATACATCCAGGTGCCGGGAGTAGGGTCGAAGGTAAAGAGGATTTCGCCAGAGACCTGCTCACGGTTTGATCTTACCACAAACGGGTCGTCGAGAATGTTGCGTGGTCTGCCCGGTGCCGGAACACTGTTTGGCACAGG